>NZ_CP048021.1:666487-1332975 GCF_010092505.1 Virgibacillus sp. MSP4-1 | reverse complement strand
CAACAAATAAGAGGGGGATGTCTTTATGGAATTATTTAAGTATATGGAACATGATGAGTATGAACAGGTTCTGTTTTGTCAGGATCAGGCATCAGGTTTGAAAGCAATCATTGCTATCCACGATACAACATTGGGTCCGGCGCTTGGAGGAACGAGAATGTGGACCTATGAGTCAGAGGAAGATGCCTTGATTGATGCATTAAGACTGTCAAAGGGGATGACTTATAAGAATGCGGCTGCAGGACTGAATCTTGGCGGAGGTAAAACAGTCATTATAGGTGACCCTAAAAAGGATAAAAGTGAAGCGATGTTTCGAGCGTTCGGTCGTTATATACAGGGTCTTGGCGGCCGGTACATCACAGCAGAAGACGTAGGGACTACGGTACACGATATGGACACTATATATCAGGAAACCAATTATGTAACAGGAATTTCCCCAGCCTTTGGATCTTCCGGAAATCCTTCTCCGGCAACTGCTTATGGTGTCTATCGGGGAATGAAGGCTGCAGCAAAGGAAGCCTTTGGAACCGACAGTCTAGAAGGGAGAGTTGTCGCCGTACAAGGAGTCGGTAATGTTGCTCATCAGCTCTGCAGGCATCTTCATGAAGAAGGAGCACAACTGGTCGTTACAGACATTGATAAGAATGCCGTTCAGAAAGCTGTGGATGATTTTGAGGCAAAAGCTGTCGATCCAGATGATATATATGATGTGGACTGTGACATTTATGCTCCATGTGCGTTAGGTGCAACGATTAATGATGAAACTATATCCAGATTGTCAGCTAAAGTAATTGCCGGCTCAGCTAACAATCAATTAGCAGAGTCCAGACATGGCGACGTTTTATATGAAAAGGGAATTGTCTATGCACCTGATTATGTCATTAATGCCGGTGGGGTCATCAATGTTGCTGATGAGCTTTATGGATATAATCGGGAAAGGGCAATGAAAAAAATCGAGACCCTTTATGACAACATTACAAAAGTGTTTGAGATTTCCAAGCGTGATCATATACCGGCAAATGTTGCTGCTGACCGTATGGCAGAAGAGAGAATTTCAGGTCTGCACAAAACCAGAAGTACTTTTTTGCAGAATGAACACCACGTACTATCCAGGAAATAACGTATCGTGTACGTACGCATGTGAAACATTGGAGGTTATTATGTTGCAGCAAAAGAACTTTCGAATTTTAGTGATCAACCCTGGCTCAACCTCTACAAAGATGGGTGTTTTTGATAATCGTCAGTGTATATTTGAGAAAACCATCAGACATTCATCCGATGAAATAAATTCTTTTCCAAACCTGATTGATCAATATGATTTCAGGAAGCAGATGATCTTAGAGCATCTGGATTATGAAGGGATAAATATTTCCAGGCTGGATGCCGTTTGCGGACGAGGCGGACTTCTGCGCCCCATCAAAGGAGGAACTTACACCGTTAATAACCAGATGCTTAAGGATTTAAAGGAAGGCTATAATGGAAAGCATGCGTCTAACCTTGGAGGCATTATAGCCCATGAAATAGCTTCCGGCTTAAACATTCCGGCTTTTATCGTAGACCCTGTTGTGGTGGATGAGTTAGAACACCTGGCAAGATATTCGGGTGTTCCGGAAATTCCACGTAAGAGTATTTTTCATGCATTGAATCAAAAAGCTGTTGCCCGTAAAGCTGCCGTAGATTTAAATAAGCGGTACGAGGAAACGAATCTTGTTGTCACACATATGGGCGGGGGTATTACAGTAGGTGCCCATAAAAAGGGCCGGGTTGTGGATGTGAATAATGGTCTCCATGGCGATGGACCATTTTCTCCGGAAAGAGCAGGTACAGTACCCGCCGGTGATTTAATTTCCTTAAGCTTCAGCGGGGAGTATTTTATAGACGAAATGATGAAAAAAATTGTTGGTCATGGCGGTCTGATGGGTTACCTGAAAACCAACGATGCCCGGGAAGTGGAAAAGAGAATCAAGCATGGTGATAAGGAAGCGGAAGAAGTTTATGAGGCTATGGCCTATCAGGTAGCTAAGGAAATTGGCAGTGCATCGGTGGTATTAGAGGGTAAAGTGGATGCAATTGTCCTTACAGGCGGACTCGCTTATGATGATTCCTTTGTAGATATGATTAAAAAAAGGGTGAAATGGATTGCGGATATTTGGACGTACCCAGGAGAGGATGAACTGCTGGCGTTGGCTGAGGGGACCTTACGTGTTTTAAACGGGGAAGAGACCCCCAAGACTTATCCACAGTCTATATAGACAGAAAGGAGTGAAAGAACATGGCTGAAGACTATGATTTAGTTGTTCTCGGTGGTGGAACAGGGGGATATGTGGCTGCTATAAGGGCAAGTCAACTTGGATTAAAAACCGCTATCGTTGAGAAGGGCAACCTGGGAGGGACGTGTCTTCATAAAGGTTGTATTCCATCCAAGTCCTTATTGCGCAGTGCTGAGGTATTTCGTCAGGCTAAGGAGGCAGACGAATATGGAATTGAACTAACGTCCCCAAAAGTAAATTTCGCAAAAGTGCAAGAACGGAAACAAAGGATTGTCAATCAATTACATACAGGTGTCCAGTCGCTCATGAAAAAAGGTAAGATCGATATTTTTGAAGGATTTGGACGTATTTTAGGGCCGAGTATTTTTTCACCAGTCCCAGGAACGATATCCGTTGAAATGAACAATGGTGAGGAAAATGCCATGCTTGTTCCTAAAAATGTACTCATTGCAACAGGATCCAGGCCAAATACACTTCCTGGTTTAGATATTGATGAAGAATTTGTCTTAACTTCAGATGAGGCATTGGGACTTGAGGAGCTTCCGGAATCAATGATTATTGTAGGTGGGGGCGTAATTGGTGTCGAATGGGCTTCTATGCTTGCTGATTTCGGTGTAAGAGTGACAATTGTTGAATATGCAGCCCGTATTCTTCCTGCTGAGGATCAGGATATATCAAAAGAGATGACCCGATTACTGAAGAGGAAAGGAATCAAGATTGAAACGGGTGCTAAAGTCCTTCCAGATACGCTGAAGAAGGATAAGGGTGTTCAAATTTCTGCAGAAAAAAAGGGTGAGACAAAAGAGTATACGGCCAGTAAATTGCTGGTGTCAGTAGGTCGTTCAGCCAATGTAGAGAACATTGGTCTCGAAAATACCGATATTCAAGTAGAACAGGGAGTTATACAAACTAACTCATATTATCAGACTAAAGAATCCCATATTTATGCCATTGGAGATGTGATTGGCGGTATGCAGCTGGCGCATGTGGCGTCACATGAAGGGAAGATTGCCGTAGAGCATATGGCAAATGAAGAACCTTATCCATTGAAACAGGAAGAAGTACCAGCCTGTATTTACTCAAATCCTGAGGCAGCCAGTGTAGGCTTGACAGAACAGAAAGCGAAAGAGCAAGGATATGAAGTGAAAATAGGGAAATTTCCTTTTAAAGCCATTGGGAAAGCTCTCGTTCAAGGTGAATCAGATGGATTTGTAAAAATTATAGCTGATAAAAACAGTGATGATATGCTGGGTGTTCATATGATTGGTCCTCATGTGACAGACATGATTACGGAAGGGGCGCTTGCCAAAGTACTGGATGCCACACCGTGGGAGTTATCCGAAACGATTCACCCTCATCCATCTTTAACGGAAGCGATGGGAGAAGCAGCTTTAGCCGTTGATGGCAATCAGATACACGGATAATGGTAAGCAGAAGTTAAAAAGGAGGGGTATTGATGGCACAAAACCGCCACAAATCATTGGGATTAACAGATGAGCAGGTGCTGGATATTTATAGGCACATGCTTTTGGCCAGAAAAATAGACGAAAGAATGTGGCTGCTAAATAGAGCAGGAAAGATTCCGTTTGTTATTTCCTGTCAGGGACAGGAAGCCGCACAGGTAGGAGCATCCTTTGCATTGGATCGTGATCAGGATTATGTGGCTCCTTATTATCGTGATCTTGGAGTAGTATTGGCCTTTGGAATGACTGCAAAGGAATTAATGCTATCAGGATTTGCGAAAGCTGAAGACCCTAATTCGGGCGGGCGTCAGATGCCAGGTCATTTTGGTCAAAAGAAAAACCGTATTTTAACTGGATCTTCGCCAGTAACCACCCAGGTTCCCCATGCTGTAGGAGTTGCTTTAGCAGCCAAAATGGAAAAGAAAAATATTGCTTCCTTTGTAACATTGGGAGAGGGATCTTCAAACCAGGGGGATTTCCACGAAGGCTTAAATTTTGCAGGTGTACACAAATTACCTGTGATTACTATGGTTGAAAATAATAAATATGCCATTTCCGTCCCACTGGAAAAGCAGCTTGGAAGTAAATCCGTTTCCGACCGAGCTCAGGGATACGGTATGCCGGGAATCACCATAGACGGCAATGATCCATTAGCCGTTTATGAAGCTGTCCGGGATGCCAGACAACGTGCTGTGAATGGAGAGGGACCAACCTTAATTGAAACGGTATCCTACAGATTTACCGCGCATTCAAGTGATGATGATGACCGGACCTACCGTGAAAAGGAAGAAGTGGAAGAAGCCAAAAAGAAGGATGCCTTAATTACATTTGGCGACTATTTAAAGCAAAACGGCATTTTAACCGATGACATCGAAAACGGGCTTCATTCAGAAATCGATAAAGTGGTCAATGAAGCCACAGAATACGCAGAAAACGCACCGTATGCTGATCCGGATAGCGCCCTGCGTTATGTTTATGCAGAGTAAAGGAGGGGGATAACGATGCCTGTAATTTCATATATTCAAGCTGTGACTCAAGCGATGCAGGAGGAAATGAGGCGAAACGAAAAGGTTTTTGTTTTAGGTGAGGACGTCGGGAAAAAAGGTGGCGTTTTCAGGGCTACTGACGGTCTCTATGACGAGTTTGGCGAAGAACGGGTCATTGATACACCGCTGGCAGAATCGGCTATTGCCGGAGTGGGGATTGGAGCAGCTATGTATGGCATGAGGCCTGTTGCCGAAATGCAATTTGCAGACTTTATAATGCCTGCTGTCAATCAGATTATATCCGAGGCGGCCAAAATTCGTTACCGTTCTAACAATGACTGGGATTGTCCGATTACTATTAGAGCTCCTTATGGCGGGGGTGTGCACGGTGCTTTATATCATTCACAGTCAGTGGAGGCGGTATTTGCCAATCAGCCCGGTCTTAAAATCGTCATTCCATCCACCCCGTATGATGCAAAAGGACTACTGAAAGCAGCTATAAGGGATGAGGATCCTGTTTTATTTTTTGAACATAAGCGTGCTTATCGACTATTAAAAGGGGATGTACCTGAGGACGATTATGTATTACCTATTGGAAAAGCAGATGTTAAACGCGAGGGAACCGACATTACCGTTATTACATATGGCCTCGGTGTGCATTTTGCTCTTCAGGCGGCTGAAAAGTTAGAGGAAGAGGGGATCTCCCCTCATATATTAGATTTAAGGACAGTTTATCCTCTTGATAAAGAATCGATTATTGAAGCAGCGAGGAAAACGGGTAAAGTGCTGCTCGTCACTGAAGATAACAAAGAAGGCAGTATACTAAGTGAAGTTTCAGCCATCATTTCGGAAAACTGCTTGTTTGATCTAGATGCCCCCGTACAACGACTGGCAGGACCAGATGTACCTGCGATGCCTTTTGCGCCTCCAATGGAGAAGTATTTTATGATCAATCCGGAAAAAACCGAAAAAGCCATGCGGGAACTAGCAGAATTTTAGGTAAAAAAGGAGGGATAAAATGGCAACGGAAAAAATTCACATGCCTCAGCTTGGAGAAAGTGTAACTGAGGGGACAATCAGTACCTGGCTTGTGAGTGAAGGGGACCAGGTGAATAAATATGATCCGATAGCTGAGGTTATGACGGATAAAGTGAATGCGGAAGTACCATCATCCTTTACAGGGAAAATAAAGGAACTTGTTGCAACAGAAGGGGATACGATTTCTGTTGGGGACTTAATGTGTTATATAGAAACGGAAGAAAGTTCAGAAACTACTGAAACGCAAGCAGAAGAAACTGAAGCACCACAAACAGAGGAAGCTGAGGATCATTCTGAGGAAAAGCCAATGAAAAAACGCTATTCTCCAGCTGTTCTTCGCTTAGCACAGGAGCATGATATTGATTTGAATCATGTTGAAGGATCTGGTCGTGGAGGACGTATTACACGAAAAGATTTAGAAAAGATCATACAAACAGGTGACATACCTAAACCAGACTCCCAGAAGGGTTCGAAAAAGCCAAAAGGAGATGTCTCAGAGCCTGTTAAGGATACCGAAAAACAGACGGTATCTCCTGCTGATTCTGTTACAGCAGGAGACGGGGATATCGAAATACCTGTAACTGGGGTGCGTAAAGCCATTGCCCAAAACATGGTCAGGTCTAAGCAGGAGATTCCACATGCATGGATGATGGTAGAGGCTGATGTAACAGACTTAGTAAAGGCAAGAGATGAACAGAAAAGTGAGTTTAAACAGAAGGAAGGCTTCAGTCTTACTTACTTTGCCTTTTTTGTAAAAGCTGTTGCACAGGCGCTTAAGGAATATCCGCAATTAAACAGTACTTGGGCTGGAGATAAAATTATTCAGCGAAAGGACATTCATCTTTCCATTGCTGTAGCAAAGGATCAGGAATTGTTTGTACCTGTTATTAAAAATGCAGATGAGAAAAGTATTAAAGGCATTGCCAAAGATATCCACACCCTTGCTTCTAAGGCCAGGAGCGGAAAGCTGACTCAGGATGATATGCAAGGGGGAACATTTACAGTTAATAATACCGGTTCGTTTGGATCAGTACAGTCCATGGGAGTTATCAATCATCCTCAAGCAGCCATATTACAGGTTGAATCCATTGTTGAGAAGCCCGTGATTATCAATGGAATGTTTGCTGCCAGACATATGGTAAATCTTTGTTTATCCCTTGATCACCGTATTTTAGATGGTCTGGTCTGTGGAAACTTCTTAAAGCGGTTGAAAGAAATTCTGGAAAATATGTCATCGGATAGCACTTCTGTTTATTAACAAATGTTCATATAGCCTTCTATAAACAAGAGAAATTAACAAAATTATCTTCAAATGTTTTCTAACTCACTGGGAATTCTAAAGGGATGAAGGAGGTTGATAGGATGGCCAATCAGCAAAGAAGAAATTGGTTACCAATCCTTGCATCCGTTGGAATTGGTGCTGCTGCTTATTACAGTATGCGTCAAGGTAATGGCGTAGGTAAAATGGCTCAGAAAATGACTGGAATGGGCGGCCAAAGTCAGAACCAGACACAAAACCATCAAACCAGCCAGTTATCTTAATCATGAATTTAGGGCAGATTCTAACTTTGGAATCTGCCCTTTTATTTTATTTGAAAGTATTATCCAATGTTGGTATGATATTGGTATACTTAGATCATCTGGAAGGAGATGAATACTTATGGATTTTAATTTATTTATGCAGGACATTGTAGATAAAGCCAGAGAAGAAGTAACATCTGTGGGGTATGAAGAATTGAAGACCCCTCAAGAAGTTGACGCAGCAATGAAACATAATGGTACATCATTGGTTATGGTAAATTCAACATGTGGCTGTGCAGGAGGAGTAGCCCGTCCGGCAGCAGCAAACGCTGTTCATTATGATAAGCGGCCGGAGCACCTGTATACAGTATTTGCCGGACAGGACCGGGAAGCCACATCCAGAGCGCGAGAGTACTTTGAAGGATATGAACCATCTTCTCCATCCTTTGCATTACTTAAAGATGGAAAGATATTAAAAATGGTCGAGCGTCATGAAATTGAATCTTCAGAGCCTCATGAAGTTGTCAACCAGCTGCAGAACCTGTTTGATGAATATTGTGAAGAAGTATAAAGGTGATGGTTAACAGCCATCCCTTTTTCTTTTGTTGAGGAGTAAACGGCATATAGATACCAAATAATAAGTAAGAAAATATAAACAGAAGGGGTCAACTTTGCAGTGAAAATTGGCTACCGAACATTAAAAACAGCTATTGGTACACCGATTGCTATCTTCATCGCACAATTCCTTCAATTAGAAAACTATATTTCTGCGGGTATATTGGTTATTTTATGTATTAAAGTGACAAGAAAACGCTCTGTGCTGGCTTCCTGGCATCGTTATGCGGCCTGTTTGTTAGCCATGGGATTCAGTTTTGCTGTCTTTGAACTACTTATTGGCTATCATCCAATGGCTATTGGAATTTTGCTGTTATTATTTATACCTGCTACAGTCAAATTAAAAATTACTGAAGGTATTGTAACGAGTTCAGTTATTATTTTGCATTTATATGGTTCTAATTCCATTACCTTAGATTTGATCTGGAATGAAGTTGTCTTAATAACTGTGGGAATTGGAACGGCATTAATCCTGAATTTATATATGCCATCTCTTGAAGATAATTTAAAGAATATGCAACAAAGAGTGGAAGAAAATTTTAGAATCATTTTAAAAGAAATTGCCAGGTTTTTAGAAACAGGTGATGAAAGCTGGACAGGGAGAGAGTTTAATGAAGCTGCCAATGATCTTGAGAAGGCGAGTACTTTAGCCTACCAGGATGTTGAAAATCATTTATTACGAAGCCATCATACGTATCATTATTACTTTCGTATGCGCTCTAAGCAATTCGAGGTATTGGAAAGAATGCTGCCGCTGATTAGCCGGATTTCCAGTGTAAATGATCAGGCAAAAGAAATGGCTGGTTTCTTTGATGATTTAGCAGAGGGTATTCACCCTGGGAACACGGCGCATATTTATTTAGATAGATTGAAGAAATTACGTGAAACGTTCAGACATACAGAGCTGCCAAAAACAAGAGAAGAATTCGAAGTTCGCGCCAGTTTATTTACCTTGTTAAACGAAATTGAACAATACCTGATTATTAAAAAACATACAAAACACATTTTGAAATAAACAAAAGCCCTTATCGTTTTTAGTGAAAACGTTAAGGGCTTGTTTTTTTCGGAGTACTTAGGTTAACCACATTCCTGCACCGGCAAGCAATGAGCTTAAAAGCATGGCAATAACCATTAAATATATAACGACTTTCATACGCTTTTCTCTTTTTGACTTTTTCGGTTTCGTTTGAACAGCTGTATTTTGAGTATTCTTTTTCTTCTTCGCTTTTGCCATTCTTTTCGTCCCCCTTACATATTCCTTCTTATATTTTACAGTGAAATGACAGAAAGGACAAGATGTGAAAATTAGCTCTCTGAAAAGCAATACAGTCCGGTTTACAATCAGTTGTATAATTACTAAAAGGTGAGTTAATTTTTAGAAAATTAACTTGACAGTCAAAAAATGAACATATAGAATCGAATTAACGAAATTATTTGACTTTTCAGGGAAGTGAGCATGATGTCATTACGTGAACGAAAAGCGGCAAAGAAGAAGAAAGAGATTATTCAGTCAGCCGTGAGCATCATTGGTGAAAGAGGCTTTCATGCGACAACAATGGAGGAGATTGCTTCAAAGCTGCTGATGACAAAAGGATCTGTATATTACTACTTTAAGGATAAGCAGGACCTGCTTTACCAGAGCCAGAAAATGCTTTTGGAGCAAAGTATACATAATATAGAAACCATTATAGCGGAAAACAGTGACTTACAGGAAAAATTGCATAAAGTCTTAACGCTTCATGTTGAATATTTGCTTAAAGAGCGTACTGGTTTTGAAATTGGCGCCAAGCCTGAACAGTTATTTTCCGGTGAGCAGTTAAATGAAATTTTGTCCCTGCGTGATCAATACAGTCGTTATATTGACCAGCTTATTCAGAATGGTATTGAGGCAGGAGTCTTTCAAGATGTAAATGTGAAAATTGTTCGCAATCTAATTCTGGGAGCTTTGAATTCGGTTATTGAGTGGTACTCCTTTGAGGGACTAAAAAGTAAAACAGAAATAGCTGATCTTATCAGTGATTATTTGCTTCGTATCCTGACAAAGGTTTCATCAAAGGCATAACTATTCAGAAAAATGAAAGGGATTACAAAGAGAGGGGAGAATGCTTATGAGAGAAGTGGTGATTGTAGAAGCTGTAAGAACACCTGTGGGTAAACGTAACGGACTGTTAAGCGGGATTCGGGCTGATGAACTGGCTGCCAAACCGCTTAAGGAAGTGGTGAAAAGGGCTGGGATTTCCGCCGAATGGATAGATGACGTGATCTTAGGCTGTGTATCCCAGGTCGGCGAACAGGCGCTGGATATAGCCAGAATATCTGCTTTAATGGCTGACTATCCCGTAGAGGTTCCAGGTACAACCATTGATCGTCAGTGCGGTTCCAGCCAGCAAGCCGTACATTTTGCTGCACAGGCTATTTTAAGTGGAGATATGGATATCGTTGTGGCAGGTGGTGTGGAAAGTATGTCACGGGTTCCTATAGGCTCGAATCGTCTGGACGCTGACTTCAGTGAGGCATTAACTTCCAGGTATGAAATGATTCATCAGGGCCTATCTGCTGATCGGATTGCAGATAAATGGAATTTTAGCCGTAGTGAGCTCGATGAATTTTCTCTGTACAGTCACCGAAAGGCCATACAGGCGAGAAAAGAAGGGCGGTTTGATAAGGAAATTATGCCATTAGAAGTAAAACTCCCGGATGGAACTTCTGCACCTATGACAGATGATGAAGGTCCGAGAGAGGATACAAGTTTGGAGAAGCTGAGTTCTTTAAAACCATCCTTTAAAGAAGATGGGAATATAACAGCAGGGAATTCCAGTCAGATAAGTGACGGGGCAAATGCAATTCTTATGATGTCCAGGGAAAAAGCGGAGGAACTAGGGTTAAAACCCCGCTTTCGTGTCGTTGCCAGATCCGTAACCGGTTCTGATCCGACCCTTATGTTAACAGGACCCGTCCCCGCAACGGAAAAGGTACTGAAAAAAGCAGGACTATCGATTCATGATATTGATTTATTTGAGGTGAATGAGGCCTTTGCTTCTGTTCCATTGGCGTGGCTCAGTGAAACCGGAGCAGATCCGAACAGATTAAATGTGAATGGAGGCGCCATTGCTTTAGGCCATCCTTTAGGGGCCAGTGGAGGACGCTTGATGATTACGTTATTGCATGAATTGGAAAGAACAGGCGGTCAATATGGGCTGCAGACGATGTGTGAAGGTCATGGGATGGCAAATGCCACCATTATAGAAAGACTGGATGAACAGTAAAGCGAAGAAGAATGCGGGGGCTTAGCAGGGCGAGGAAGTGCTTAGGTGTTCACGCGGACATAGGAAATGAGAGTAAGGGGGACAGATCGTGCCATTAAAATCGATTCGTGTTCTGGACTTAACACGATTATTACCGGGTCCATACTGTACGATGCTGTTAGCCGATTTTGGCGCTGAAGTCATAAAGGTTGAGGACCCAATGATGGGGGATTATGCCAGAGCCTACGAGCCAAAAACCGATGAGAAGAGCGCCTTTTTTCATTCTCTGAACAGAAATAAAAAAAGCATTTGTTTAAATTTAAAAAGTCATGAAGAAAAACAATACTTTCTACGCTTAGTGGAAGAGGCGGATATAGTTGTGGAGTCCTTTCGACCCGGTGTCATGGAAAAACTGGGTCTGGATTATCAAATATTAAGGGATATTAACCCGGGATTAATATACTGTTCCATTACAGGTTTTGGGCAAACAGGGCCTTATAAGGATAAGCCCGGTCATGATATTAATTATATAAGCTATGCCGGTTTATTGAATTTAATGGGTGAGCGAGACGGAAAACCCGTCGTACCTGCAGCTCAAATCGCGGATATTGGTGGGGGTGCACTGCCTGCAGCAATTGGCATATTACTTGCTTTAATTGAAAGAGGAAAGTCAGGAAGAGGGCAATTTGTTGATATCTCTATGTTAGATGGAGTGCTTTCCTGGCTGCAAATACTGCTTCCCGGATACTTAACGAACCATATCGAGCCGGAAAGGGGCAAGCAGACTTTAAGTGGCGGCCTTGCATGTTATGAAGTGTATCAAACAAAGGACGATCGCTGGTTATCCGTCGGTGCTCTGGAACCTAAGTTCTGGTCAAACTTCTGTAAAACGATAGGAAAAGAAGAATTTATCCCTAAGCTTGGAGAACCGATTGATCAGCAGGATGTCATGAAGTATGAAATTCAGAAGGTTATACGCCGGAAGACATTAAAGGATTGGCTGGAAGCGTTTGCTGATAAGGATGCCTGTGTCAGTCCCGTTCATACCCTTCATGAAGTAATTGCCAGCCCGCAGGTTTCAGCCCGGCAAATGCTTCAAAATATTCCTCAGCAAACGAACTCGCTTCAGCAGCCAGGTATACCGATAAAGCTATCTGAAACACCAGGTAAAATTCGATCGCAAGCGCCTGAGCATGGAGAGCATACAAAGCAAATCTTAAGTCAATTCGGTGTGAAAGAGAAATAACTTATATATAGAAAGGTGATTGAAATGGTTAATCAGACTGTAAAAGAATTGAGGGATTCCGTAGATATTCCTGTAATGATTGCACCTATGTTTTTAATTAATAATCCGAAAATGGTGATTAATGGTTGTGCATCAGGAGTCATTAGTACTTTTCCTGCCTTAAACGCTCGAACCGGTGAAATTTTAGAGGATTGGATGAAGGAAATCACCTCTGAACTTCAACAATTAAAAGAAAAAAACCCTCATCAGAAAATAGGACCATGGGGAATAAACTTTATTGTACATAGGTCAAATAAACGTTATGTAGAAGATTTGAATTTAATCGAAAAGTATCAGCCTCCAGTCGTCATTACTTCTTTGGGAGATCCCGGACCTGTAGCCGAAATTGTTCATCAATACGGAGGAGTTGTGTTCTCGGATGTAATTAATATGAAGTATGCTGAGAAGGCGATAGAAAAAGGAGCAGATGGTCTTGTTCTTGTTGCCAGTGGTGCAGGTGGGCATGCTGGTACCTTTAATCCGATTTCATTTGCACATGAGGTTCGGGAGTTTTTTGATGGTCCCATCGCTTTGTCAGGCGGAATGACAAAAGGTGAAGATATTTTGGCAACGGAAGTGCTTGGTGCTGATTTTGCCTATATGGGAACCCGGTTTATTCCATCAGAGGAAAGCTCAGCCCAGGATGCGTATAAAGATATGATTGTTGATTCATCCATTGAGGACATTATCTATACAGACGCTTTTAGCGGTGTGAATGCCAATTATCTCGTCCCAAGTATAGAAAAGGCCGGTATGGATCCTGCAAACCTTAAGAAAAAGGAAACCATAGATTTCTCAGAACTACGAAATAAGGACGTCAAAGCTTGGAAGGATATCTGGGGTGCAGGTCAGGGAGTAGGTGCTATTAATCGAACCCAGCCTGTTGCGGAAATCGTAGAAGAATTAAAAAAGGAATATAAAAATGCTATTGAAAAAGTATCCCGGAAAAAAGAAGAGACTGTGTAATTCTCTTAATTTTGGAGGCCCTATTACGATTTCACTAAAGACAGGGGGAATTTTGTGAAAAGGCCATTTTTAAAAGAGGAACATGAGATTTTCAGAGAGGCCTTACAGAAGTTTCTGGCAAAAGAAGCAGCACCTTTTTATCAAAAATGGGAACAGGATAAACAGGTTCCGCGATCCTTTTGGAAAAAAGCAGGGGAGCAAGGCTTTTTATGTCCGCAAGTTGACGAAAATTACGGAGGGTTAAACGCTGATTTTGGTTATTCCGTTGTCATATCTGAGGAATTTGAGAAAATCGGGACGGCTTTGACAGGATTTGGTCTTCATAATGATATCGTCATTCCATATATTGAGACATACGGCAATGCGGAACAGAAAAATCGCTGGCTGCCCAAAGCAACAACGGGTGAAATGATTTCTGCAATCGGTATGACTGAACCAGGTGCGGGTTCGGATTTAGCAGCTGTCAAAACAACAGCCATCCGTGATGGTGATGACTACATTATTAATGGAGAAAAAACCTTTATTACCAACGGGTATTCTGCAGATTTAGTCGTAGTGGTCTGCAATACGGATCCTAAAGCATATCCGTCCCATAAAGGGATTAGTCTGATTGTTGTTGAAAGGGGTACGCCGGGTTTTAAACGAGGGAAGAAATTGAACAAAGTCGGTCAGCATGCCAATGATACCAGTGAACTTATTTTTGAAGATGCACGTGTTCCGGCTGCAAATTTATTAGGTGAAGAAGGAAAAGGGTTCTATTATTTAATGAATCAATTGCAGCAGGAACGTTTAATGGTGGCTATACAAACGGTAGCCGGAATTGAAAGAATGCTTGATTTAACGATTGATTATGTCAAAGAGCGGGAAGCCTTTGGCAGAAGGATCAGTAAATTTCAAAACACCCAATTTAGGCTGGCCGAACTGAAAACCGGGTTATCGATTGGAAGAACCTTTGTGGATCGCTTAGTGGAAGAGCATATGGCTGGTGAGGATATTGTTGACGAGGTATCGATGGCAAAATGGTGGACAACAGACCTGGCTCAGAAAGCAGCTGTTGAATGCATGCAGCTTTATGGGGGATATGGATATATGGAAGAATATGAAATTGCCCGCAGATATCGGGATGTTGCAGTCACTTCGATTTATGCAGGTACCAATGAAATCATGAAAAATATCATTGCGAAAAATATGGGGTTATAACGATATAAGGATTTCAAATTTTAAGGTGCCTCGTTTACATGACGTATTAAACTCATGTGAAGAGGCACCTTGGTTTGGTTAAGCTAAATTTATATGCTGTAACGCTAACCTAAGAAAAAAACGAGAATAGATTTCCGCTTATTAATAGGAATTTATGAATTTTTATCGAATTTATTAGGATTAGGACAACGTGAAGGAGGTTCCATGATGAATAAAGATCCTAAACAGGCTCAACAGGAATGGGAAAAAGCGGTTGAAAAGGCTACTCATCGTTTTCCCGAACGAAAAGACCCGTTTCAAACCAGTTCTGACATCGAAGTAGAACGATTATACACACCGGAAAATAAAGATGAGAAATATGTAGAAAAATTGGGATTTCCTGGGCAATACCCGTACACAAGAGGGATACAGCCTACCATGTACCGGAGCAGGTTCTGGACTATGCGTCAATACGCCGGTTTTGGTTCTGCAAAGGAAACAAACGAGCGTTTTCGTTATTTGCTGGATCAGGGACAAACCGGACTTTCTGTGGCATTTGATTTACCTACACAGATTGGTTATGACTCCGACGATCCAATGTCTGAAGGGGAAGTCGGAAAAGTGGGGGTTGCGATTGATACCCTTAAAGATATGGAAGATTTATTAGATAAAATTCCTTTGGATCAGGTCAGTACATCGATGACGATTAATGCACCGGCCTCGGTTTTATTATGCATGTACATAGCTGTTGGGGAAAAGCAGGGGGTTTCTAAGGAAGCGCTAACAGGAACAATTCAAAATGACATTTTAAAAGAGTACATTGCAAGAGGGACCTATATTTTCCCGCCTAAGCCTTCTATGCGATTAATTACGAATATCTTTGAATATTGCCAGGAGTACGTGCCTAAGTTTAATACTATAAGTATTTCCGGCTATCATATCCGGGAAGCAGGCTCGACGGCTGTTCAAGAAGTCGCTTTTACTCTGGCAAATGGTATGGCCTATGTGGATGCGGCTTTAAACAGCGGACTTGAAGTGGACCAGTTTGCCCCACGTTTAGCTTTCTTTTTCAATGCGCATAACAACTTTTTTGAAGAGGTAGCAAAATTCAGAGTCGCAAGAAGGCTATGGGCAAAAATCATGAAGGAGCGTTATGGAGCAGAAAATCCGAAAAGCTGGAAGCTCCGTTTTCATACACAGACAGGTGGCTCAACGCTTACAGCTCAGCAGCCGGATAATAACATTGTACGAGTAACTTTACAGGCACTATCAGCTGTGTTAGGCGGAACACAGAGCCTGCATACCAATTCCAGGGATGAAGCGTTGGCTTTACCGACTGAAGAGTCTGCCCGAATTGCGCTTCGAACTCAGCAGATTATTGCCCATGAAAGCGGTGTTGCGGATACTGTTGACCCATTGGCAGGTTCCTATTATGTTGAATCGTTGACAGATCAGATGGAAGAAGAAGTCGAAAAATATTTACACAAAATTGAAGAGCTTGGTGGCGCTGTACAGGCAGTAGAAGAAGGCTACATGCAACGGGAAATTCATCAGGCTGCCTATGAAACCCAGAAAAACATAGAAAACGAAGAGGAAATTGTTGTTGGTTTGAACCAATTTCAAGTGGATGAAGAGGTTAATCCTGATTTACTTAAAGTGGATGAGGAACTGGAAAGCAGCCAAATAAAAAGCCTGCAAAACGTTAAAGAAGAACGGAATCAGATCCACGTAAAGCAAGCTTTAAGTGAGTTGGAAGAAGCGGCCCGACATACAAATGAAAATCTAATTCCATTTATTTTAAATGCCGTCAAAGCCTATGCTTCTGTTGGTGAAATTTGTAATGTTTTAAGAAAAGAATTCGGTGAATACGTGGGCTAACTATTGAATAATCATGGATGGAGACAAAAGGGGAGATATACACATGAGTAAAAAAATTCGCGCCCTGATTGCAAAACCAGGGCTGGATGGACATGACAGGGGAGCACTGATTATAGCGCAGGTTTTACGTGACCATGGGATGGAAGTGATTTATACAGGACTGCGACAGTCACCTGCACAAATTGCACAGGCTGCTGTACAGGAGGATGCAGATGTTGTGGGTCTCTCCTCACTGTCGGGAGCGCACCGGTCGTTATTTCCTAAAGTAGTCGAGCAATTAAAGGAAAGACAGGCTGAGGATATACCTGTCATTGGCGGAGGTGTTATTCCCGCAGAAGATATTCCTTTTTTAGAAGAAAAAGGAGTGCAAAAGGTGTTTACACCGGGAACACCGACGGAATATATTGCAAATTATATAAAACAACTGGTTACACCGGAAGATATGAAGGGAACGGAGCCTCCTGAGAAGATCTCCCATATTGGAATTGCAGTAAAAAGCCTGGAGAAAACGATGCCCTTTTATGATCAGATTTTAGGCTTAAAATTGCATGGTGTCGAGGAGGTTCCATCAGAAGGGGTAAAAGTTGCCTTTTTTAAAATCGGGGAGACCTCAATAGAACTATTGGAACCTTTATCAGATGCCTCTCCTATTCATTCATTTATTGAGAAAAAAGGGGAAGGGATCCATCATATAGCTCTGGAGGTAACTGATTTAAGTGAGCGCCTACAGCATTACCGTAATCAAAATATCCCTTTAATCAATGAAGAACCAAAAAAGGGAGCGAATGGAGCAGAGATTGCCTTTCTTCACCCGAAAGCAGCGAATGGCGTATTATACGAACTTTGCAATCACAAGGGGGACTCGTAATGGATATCTTTGATAAAATCAATGAGCTTTATGATAAACGGCGATCTGTTGAGCTTGGCGGGGGAGATGAGAAAATTCAGAAACAGCGGGACAAAGGGAAATTAACGGCCAGGGAGCGGATTGAATACTTACTTGATGAGGGCTCTTTTGTTGAATTAAATCCCTTCATGGAACCACGTACAAGTGATTTCGGCATGAAAGATGCACCTGGAGAGGGTGTTGTAACTGGATTTGGCAAAATTGACGGGCGTGATGTCTATTTGTTTGCCCAGGATTTCACAGTCTATGGCGGCGCTCTTGGAGAAATGCACGGAAAGAAGATTGCGGCTGTCATGGATTTAGCTGCTAAAAATGGAACACCTTTTATAGGTCTGAATGATTCTGGGGGTGCCAGAATTCAGGAAGGCGTCGCATCTTTAGATGGATATGGCCATGTCTTTTACCGAAATTCTATCTATTCCGGTGTCATTCCGCAGATTTCTGTTATTATGGGTCCAAGTGCGGGAGGAGCTGTTTATTCCCCGGCCATTACCGATTTTGTCATTATGGTGGAAAAAACATCAAAAATGTTTATTACGGGACCAAAGGTAATTGAAACCGTAACAGGCGAGCAAATCAGCTCCGAGGATTTAGGGGGAGCTAAGGTTCATAATACAAAGAGTGGAAATGCTCATTTAAAGGCTGAAAATGAAGAAGAGGCCCTCGATTACGTTCGTAAGCTTATGAGTTACTTACCATCTAATTATCAGGAAAAACCTCCAGTTAAAGAAGTAGATGACCAGGAGGAAGATTTACCTGATCTTAATGAAAAAATTCCTTTTGATCCTGTACGTCCATATGATGTACGAACGATTGCAGAAGAAGTCGTGGATCAGCATTCGTTTTTTGAGATTCACCCGGAGTTTGCCAAAAATATTGTAGTAGGATTTGCAAGGGTGAAAGGAAAGCCTGTTGGTTTAGTTTGCAATCAACCTAAATTTATGGCTGGTGGTTTGGATATTGACTCCAGTGACAAAGCTTCAAGATTTATCCGGATGTGTGATGCCTTTAACATCCCTTTGATTACGTTTGAAGATGTCACCGGATTTTTCCCGGGAATTAAGCAGGAGCATGGAGGCATCATTCGACATGGGGCTAAAATTTTGTATGCGTATTCAGAGGCGACTGTACCTAAAATCACGATTATCACACGTAAAGCATATGGAGGGGCATATGTAGCTTTAAATAGTAAATCGATTGGTGCGGATTTAGTGTTTGCATGGCCGAACGCTGAGATTGCGGTTATGGGACCGGATGGTGCGGCTAACATTATTTTTGCCAAAGAAATAAAAGAGAGTGATGATCCTGAAGCGACACGACAGGCAAAAATTGCAGAATACAGGGCGAAATTTGCCAATCCTTATGTTGCGGCCGGGCTTGGTATGGTCGATGATGTCATTGAACCAAGAGAAACAAGACAAGCACTGATTAAGTCGTTGGACATGTTAAAGAATAAAACAGAGGAAAGACCGAAGAAAAAACATGGAAATATGCCATTATAAGTGGAATGAATTGACTTATTCGTTCATTTTATATATTCTTAATCACGCAAAGTAAAGAGTGAAGTGATAAGGAATAAAAGACAAATACTATGTTACAGGAATGGGATGACCTAAGGAGGAAAACAAAATGACAGCAGTCGATCAGGAACGGATTTTGAATGAGTTTTTGGAGCTTGTCCAAATCGACTCTGAGACGAAGCACGAAGAAGCGATTTCCAGTATTTTAATACAGAAATTCTCAGATTTGGGCCTGGAAATCACTGAAGATCAGGCGAAGGAAAAAACCGGTTTTGGTTCAAATAATTTAATATGTACATTAAAAGGTACCAAGCCTGAAGTGGAACCGATTTATTTCACTTCACATATGGATACTGTTGCCCCTGGTAAAGGTGTGAAACCTTCTGTCAAGGATGGGTATATCGTATCTGATGGAACCACTGTCCTGGGAGCAGATGATAAAACAGGGCTTGCAGTGATGTTTGAAGCCATTCGCAATATAAAAGAAAATAACATTGAACATGGAGATATCCAATTTGTCATTACAGTTGGAGAGGAATCGGGGTTAGTCGGATCTAAGGCTTTGGATTCTTCTTTAATCAAAGCCAAATATGGGTACGCTCTTGATAGTGACGGTCAGGTAGGGGATGTCGTCATTGCAGCTCCTACACAGGCAAAGGTGAATGCAGATATTATTGGCAAAAAGGCTCATGCTGGTGTGGCACCTGAAAAGGGAGTTTCGGCTATCACCATTGCTGCAAAGGCTATTGCCAGAATGCCTCTTGGCCGAATTGATGAAGAAACAACCGCTAATATTGGCCGGTTTGAAGGTGGCGGGGCTACGAATGTTGTTGCTGATCATGTAACCATTGCCGCAGAGGCTCGCTCTCTTCAACAAGAAAAGATGGAAGAACAGGTCGAGAAAATGAAAACGGCTTTTGAAGAAACGGCAGAAAAAATGGGTGGAAGAGCAGAAGTTGAGGTGAAAGTCGCTTACCCTGGATTCAAGCACAAAGAGGACGATCATATTGTTCAAGTAGTAAAAAGAGCTGCCGAAAAAATTGGTCGTTCAAGTATTCCGCGCAAAAGTGGTGGTGGAAGTGATGCCAATGTAATCTCAGGGTATGGGATTCCTACTGTAAACCTTGCTGTTGGTTATGAAGAGATTCATACAACAGATGAACGTATGCCGGTCAGCGAATTGGTCAAAGCTGCAGAACTGGTTGCAGCGATTATCGAAGAAGCCGCAAAATAAATGATTTTATATGAAAAACAAGTATGTGACATTCTGGTCATGTACTTGTTTTTTGTGGATAGCAAGGAAATCATAAGGATGATCGGTCCATAGTTTGACAATCGGGCGCTTTCGCCTTTTGAATATGTTATAATGAACAAAGAACAAATGTTTTGTAAGCAGGTGTTAGAATGTCAAATCACTTCCCTACGAAGGGTCGCATTATTTTCCATGTGGATATGAACAGTTTTTATGCTTCAGTTGAAGCGGCTTACAACCCTGATCTTAAGGGAAAGCCTTTAGCGATAGCCGGTAACCCCGAGCATCGAAAAGGGATTATCGTAACCAGCAGTTATGAGGCTAGGGCAAAAGGAGTTAAAACAACCATGCCTTTGTGGCAGGCAAAGGAATTGTGCCCGGAGTTAATTGTTAAAACACCGAACTTTGACCGCTACCGTGAAGCATCACGCAATATGTTTGCTATTTTGGCAGACATTACACCATATATCCAGCCTGTCTCTATTGATGAGGGGTACATGGATATTACGGAGTGTGCCGATTTGGGAACACCTTTGGAAATTGCCGAACAGATACAAACAAAAATAAAAGATGAACTGGATTTGCCCTGCAGTATTGGAATTGCCCCTAATAAGTTTCTCGCTAAAATGGCCTCCGATATGAAAAAACCGATGGGAATAACCGTTCTCAGAAAGCGGGAACTGGAAGAAAAACTATGGCCTTTACCGATTGAGGAAATGTATGGGGTAGGAAAGAAAACGGCTGTGAAGCTGCAAAATTTAAAAATAAATACGATTGGTGATTTAGCCGCCTATGATGTCTATCAATTGAAAACTTTATTAGGAGTCAATGGAGAAAGACTGAAAAATCGGGCCAATGGCTATGACCCAACTCCGGTTGATCCTGATGCTGTCAGTATTTTTAAAAGTATTGGAAATTCACAGACCCTTCCTCATGATACGACTGATGAACGGGAAATTGATCGTCTTTTGTATTCTTTGTCTGAAAAGGTCTCTGAACGTATGCAGCGGAAATCTGTGGTTTCAGAAAATGTTCAGGTGATGATTCGTTACCATGACAGGAAGACCATCACCCGCAGTCAACAGCTCCATGATTATGTGGAATTAAAGGATGAAATCTTCAGTATTTCCTCTGAGCTTTTTTATGCCAACTGGAATGGTTCACCGATTCGTTTGTTGGGAGTTACTGCCCAGCAGTTGACGGAAAAGGATGAAATCACAAAGCAGCTCGATTTATTTACCTATGAAAACGAGGCAAAAAATGAAAAGCTGTATCAGGTTGTGGACGACTTATCAGAGAAATATGGGAAAGATGTGTTTAAGAAAATGATGTCCAGTGATCATGGTCAGTCTATATCTACAAGTTTTCAGAAGGATTTTTTAGATGATTTTAAGCATAAATAGAACCCATTTTTGGTAATTAAAAAATACCAAAATGGGTTGTGTTTGTTCCGTTATTGATGCGATATTTGTTGTTTAAAGTCTTCGATCTTCTCGGTCACTTTTTCACTTAAGGATTTCATCTTCTCAATATCAGGATTTTCTTTTTGAGCCTCAGCCATTAATGGGTATAGGCTTCTTTCAATGTTTGCATAAGCATCAGAATCCATCTCTTCCACCTGTTTTTCAATCTCATCCCAATTTTTCTCAATTACCTCTCCTTTTTCATTAATTGCCCTTAACTCATCAGGTGTTTCCTCAATAACCTTCTTTAATTCATCTACAGAAGTGAGCACCGCGTCTAAATGAGTCACTAAGTTTCCTTCCTCTTCATTCACTACCCCAACGGCTTTTGTATCTTCTGTTTCCATCTGGTGATCGCCTGTCTGACTTGGCTGCTCGTTCCCACTTGTAGTAAAGCCGACGAGAATAGCAGCAAGAAGCAGAACTGTTCCTGTGATGTACAGTACTTTATTCATGAATCCACCTCCTATTACCTTTGTATCCAGTTTTTCCCTGATGTATTTTTTTAAACAAAAAAATTGATTAGTCACAAGTCACAATACTTCTAGAAGTGGAGGAGGTAAGATATTAAGGTCTATTTTCTCCATAGTTCTAAAGAATTAATTTATTAAATAGTCTTTACAATTTTCGTAATATTCCAGTATAATACTTTCATTCAGTAAATTTTAACTAGTTGTAATTATTAAAATTTACTAATAATTAATTAGTATTGACAAACAGGGGGTAAAAAGACATGAAGAGAAAAAATTGGCTGCTGTTGCTTTTGCTTGGTCTATTTCTGAGTGTAGTCGCAGCTTGTTCTGACGAAAACACAGAGGAGGCGGGAACTACAGATTCTGAAAGTTCTTCTGATAGTGAGGGACAAGTACTTAATTTTACAACTAAGGTAGCGATTGCTTCCATGGATCCATCGATTACTACAGATGAGGCCTCATTTAATAACTTATCGGCTACAATGGAAGGTTTGTATCGTTTAGGTGAAGATGGAGAAACCGAACCGGGAATTGCTAAGAAACACAAAGTAAGTAAAGATGGAAAGACCTGGACATTCACATTACGTGAGGATGCGAAATGGTCAAACGGAGATTCTGTAACCGCACATGATTTTGTTTACTCATGGAGAAGAGCTGTTAATCCGGATACAGGTTCTGAATATGGCCCGTATATGATGAATGGGGTTATTAAAAATGCAACCGATGTAAGCAGTGGAGACCTCCCTGTAGAAGAGCTTGGTGTTTCTGCAAAAGATGATTACACACTTGTTGTTGAATTAGAAAATCCAACTCCATACTTTGAATCTTTAACAACATTTGGTACGTTTTTTCCTTTAAATCAATCCTTTGTTGAAGAACAGGGCGAGAATTTTGCATTAAGCGCAGATTCATTACTGTCCAATGGCCCATATAAGATGGCAAAATGGGAGAGCACAAGCACATCATGGGAACTTGTTAAAAATGAAAACTATTGGGATAAAGAAGCTGTTAAAATGGATAAGCTGACATTTGAAGTTGTGAAGGATCCTCAAACGGCTGTAAATTTATATGAAAAGGGAAAAGTTGATCGTATCGACTTAACTTCATCTTTGGTGGATCAATATAAAACTCATGATGATTATCAAGTGACGCCGGATACCTTTGTTTATTTTATTAAGTTCAACCAAGAAGCGAACGATGTGCTGGCCAATCGTGATATTCGTGCTGCGATGAGCAGAGCATTCAATAAACAGGCTTTGGTTGATGAAATTCTAAATAATGGATCGATCGTTGCCAATGGTCTTGTTCCTGCTGATTTCACACCACTTCCCGAAACAGGAGAAGATTTTCGTGCAGCAAATGGAGATCTAGTAACCTACGATGTGGAAAAAGCGAAAGAATTATGGGAAAAAGGGTTGAATGAACTCGGTAAAGATGAAGTTGAGCTGGAACTCCTGACTGATGATGATGAGACCACGAAATTAATGGTAGAGTACATTGCGAACCAGCTTGAAGAAAATCTTCCTGGACTTACCATTGATTTAAAACGTGTACCGAAAGAACAACGTCTTGATCTTGATACGAATATGAATTATGAAGTTCAGGTATCCAGGTGGGGACCGGATTTCCTTGATCCTTATACGTATATGAACTTATGGACAACAGAGAGTGGAAATAACAACATGGGTTACTCCAACCCTGAATATGACCAGTTGGTAAAAGAAACAGGCACTAAATATGCTCAGGATAATGTTGCCCGTTACGAAAACTTCCTGGAAGCAGAAAAGGTTCTATTTGAAGATGCTGCAATTGCACCTATTTATCAGGCATCAAGAGCACAGTTGGTTTCTCCAAGAGTAAAAGGAGTATATGTAAATCCATTTGGTGCAACGTATGAATATAAGTATGCGGATGTTGCTTCAGGAGAGTAATATAAACATATGATTTCAACTGATAAAGGCTGTATCTCATTGTGATGGGATACGGTCTTTTTCTGTCCAGGAAGGTTTAAATTAGCGGATTTATGAATGAAAGAACAAGTATGGAGTATCCCAAATAGACAGCTTGATTGTTGACTGATAAACTAAGAGAATAGGCAATCATGTTGAAATTGAATGGTATGAATGAGAGGAATGTTTACATGAGCAAAACAGTAGTTTTAGCAGAAAAACCTTCAGTAGGACGGGACATTGCAAGGGTTTTACATTGTAAGAAAAAAGGAAACGGCTTCTTTGAAGGTTCTAAATATATAGTAACCTGGGCACTGGGGCACTTGGTTACGCTGGCAGATCCTGCTGTGTATGATGACAAGTACCAGGAATGGAAGATGGAGGACCTCCCTATGCTTCCCAAACACCTGAAGCTTGTGGTTATGAAAAAGACCGGAAAACAATTCAGCACAGTAAAACAGCAGTTAAATCGTAAGGATGTAAACGATATTGTGATTGCAACGGATGCTGGCCGGGAAGGAGAACTGGTGGCCCGATGGATTATTGAGAAGGCACGAGTAAAAAAGCCAATCAAACGGTTATGGATCTCATCGGTTACTGATAAAGCGATTCGTGATGGTTTCAATAACTTAAAAAACGGCAGGCAATATGAAAATTTATATGCATCCGCTCAGGCCAGGGCAGAAGCGGATTGGTATGTAGGATTAAATGCCACACGTGCGTTAACTACGAAATTTAACGCTCAGCTATCCAGTGGACGTGTTCAGACGCCGACTTTAGCGATGATTGCTAAAAGGGAAGAGGAAATAAAGCAGTTCAAGCCCCGTACTTTCTATGGAATACAGGCTTCCTCACCTAAGGGAATAACATTTACTTGGCAGGATCATAAATCTCATAACTCTCGCATTTTTTCAAAAGAGACAACCGATAAATTGATGGAGAAAGTAAACCATCGGCCTGCCGAAATCATAAACGTCGAAACGAAACAAAAGAAAAGCTTTGCTCCACAGCTGTATGATTTAACAGAGCTTCAAAGGGATGCGAACCGTATATTTGGATTTTCTGGTAAGGAAACCTTATCTGCTATGCAAAAGCTGTATGAGCAGCATAAAGTGTTAACTTATCCGAGAACGGATTCCAGGCACCTATCCACAGATATTGTTCCGACCTTAAAAGATCGAATGAAGGCGTGCAGTGTGGATGAATACAAACCGATTGCCAATCAGCTTTTACAAAAGCCAATCAAGCCAAATAAGCACTTTGTGGATGATCGAAAGGTATCCGATCACCATGCGATTATTCCTACTGAGAAGCGAGCGCATATGAGTGATTTAAATTCTAATGAACGGAAAATCTATGACCTGGTCGTTAAAAGATTTTTAGCTGTTCTGTCCGATCCTTTTGAATATGAACAGCGGACAATAACGGCGAAAATCGGAAATGAATCATTTGTGGCTAAAGGAAAATCGGTAAAAAGATCAGGCTGGAAGGACATATATCAAAATCAGCAGGATGATCGTGATGAACAGTTCGAACAACAGGACATCCCTGAACTTAAACAAGGCAGTCAGATCAAAAACATTACGATTCATCAGACGACGGGTGAAACAAAGCCTCCTGAGCACTTCACAGAAGGAAGTCTTCTTCAGGCTATGGAGAATCCCGTGAAATTCATGGAGCAGAAGGACGATAAATTAGCAAAGACGATGAATCAAACCGGCGGACTGGGAACGGTTGCCACCCGAGCGGACATTATTGAAAAGCTGTTTAACAATTATTATATTGAGAAAAAAGGAAAATATATTACTTTAACCGGTAAAGGAAAGCAGCTATTAGATTTGGTTCCTGCTGATTTACGCTCTCCGGCATTAACCGCTGAGTGGGAACAGAAGCTGTCTGCAATTGAAAAAGGTAAACTAAATAAGCAGGATTTTATTAAAGATATGAAGGACTATGCGGCATCGGTTGTCAAGGAAATAAAAAACAGTGATGCCAGGTATAAGCACCACAATATAACAGGAACCAAATGTCCTGATTGTGGAAAGCAAATGCTTGAAGTCAATACGAAAAAAGGCAGAATGCTCGTTTGTCAGGATCGTTCATGCGGGCATAAGAAAAACATTGCGAAACAGACCAATGCAAGATGCCCGAACTGTCATAAAAAACTGGAGCTTCGTGGCGAGGGAGAAGGACAGATTTTTGTATGTAAATGCGGGCATCGTGAGAAGCTTTCAACATTTAACGAAAGAAAGAGAAAGGAAAAGCAAAATAAAGCATCGAAAAAAGATGTACAGAAGTATATGAAAAAACAGCAAAATGACGAATTTACCAATCCGGCATTAGCGGAAGCGTTAGCGAAACTGAAAAAAGATTAGATGAGAAAGGGAAACTTCCATCAGTGGAGGTTTTCTCTATCCCCACTTATTCTTGTTGGTTTATCCTCAAGACTTGAAGTGGGTATTACGGCCAGTTCATGCATGATAAAAACACCTCTAAATTGCAAGGGAGCAATTTAGAGGTGTTTTAATAATTGGAAGCAGATTTTACCCCGGCCATTAAGTAAGGTAAAGAACGTTTGATAAATTCTTCAGGGGAAAGATGAGTATCGCTTTTTCTCCATCCCAGAGAAGCATCATACATGTCCCAGCTTAGTATAACCGCAGTGGTTTTCAGCGCCTCAACCTCTTCCACTGCTTTTTCATTTAGCAGCATTTTATAAAAAATGATTTCAAGCTGCTCCCTGATAATACGGGCAATGGTGTCCTCGTATCCCCTATGGCAGCGACTGGATAATGACCGTTGAAAGTTTGTTATGGCATTGAAAATATATACCATCGAATCCTCATCTATCTTGCCTGTCAGTTTCATTCTATGGGAATTTTTATTTATTAATCAACAGGAGAGACCCCTCCGCTTTTCTGTTAAAAATGCAGGCCGCATTCGGTTTTGTTCAGGCCGGCCCATCTGCCTTCCCTGGAGTCTGCCCCATTTTTGGTTGGGGAGGTGCAATATGTACAGCCAATGCTTGGATAATTCTGATCATGCAGTTCATTGTAGGGGACATCATTGGATTTAATATAATCCCAGATTTCATCCCAGGTCCAATGGATAAGGGGACATAATTTAATGGATTGAAATTTATCGTCTTTATTCACAAAATTAGTATTTGCACGTAAAGGTGACTGATCTCTTCGTAATCCAGAGATCCATGCTCTGGCATTGGATAACACATCCTTCAGAGGATCAATTTTCCGAATTTGACAACATAAATCCGGGTTCTTTTCCCAGAGTCTGTCTCCATGTTTTCCGGCTTGTTCTTCAGGTGTTAGCCGTGGTTTTACAGATTCAATCGTCAGCTTTGGATATTTCTTTTTTACCTCATCTATTAATTGGTAGGTTTCTTTAAAATGAAAGTCTGTATCTAAAAATACCAGCTTAGCATCAGGTTTTACAGGATAGATTATATCTATAAGAACCATAGATTCCGCACCAAAACTGCAGGAATATATTAAATCATTACCAAACATATCATAGCCCCAACGAATGACCTCAGCCGCTGTTTTTCCGTTTAAGGAATTGTGGAGCTGCTGATAGTCTGAATCTGTAAGTGAATGATAAGACAAATATTTGGACTGTAGCACATTTACACCCCTCATGAAAATAACGGTAGTATCTTTCTATAAAGAATATCTTTTCCTCTAATATTCTGTCAAATGAAGGAATCAAATTACAGGTCAAAATTGATAGGGAATGATATCATTCATGGTATAATCAGTAATTAGAGGATGAATGTCTGGAGTGATTCGCGATGGGAAAATGGTTTCCAGCGTTTTATGATTTTGCCATGAAACCCCTGGAAAAAAGAAGATTTAAGAGGATAAGAAGAAATTTGCTTTCCCAGGCAACAGGCAGAGTGTTGGAAATTGGCTTTGGGACAGGCGTGAATTTCCCTTACTATAAAAATGCTGACCGTGTTGATGCCATTGAACCGAACCCCCGCATGATGGAACGGTCACAAAAAAATCTGATGAAATCGAATGCTGCCATAACGACCTTTACATCCAGTGCAGAACAGCTTCCTTTTTCGGATAACAGCTTTGATACAGTTGTGGCAACCCTTGTATTTTGCACGATACCTGATCCTCACCAGGCAATGAAGGAAATCCTGAGGGTAACTAAACCTGGGGCCGCACTTTTATTCTTTGAGCATGTAAAATTAGACCAGCCTGGACTGGCAAAAGCTCAGGAGGTCCTTACCCCCATTTGGAAAAAGGTATGTGACGGCTGTCACCTGGACCGTGATACGTTAGGCATAATTAAAACGTATGACGTAACCATTAAAAACGTTCAAGAATATTATAAAGGGTTGTTTTTAACCATAACCTGCTTAAACGATGAATAAAAGCACCTGGGATAGACCAGGTGCTTTCTTTAGTGCATAGGGAAAAAGATTAATTGGATCAGGAAGAGAACAGCAAACAGATAAAGAATCCAGTGAACATTCTTTCCCTGCCCCTTAACTAGCTTTAAAAGGGGATAGGTAATAAACCCGACTGCAATTCCCGTTGCTATGCTGGATGTTAGAGGCATGGTTAAAATGATGGCGAACGTAGGAAATGCTTCTATAAAGTTCTTCCATTCAACCTGTGATAACCCTTGCATCATATAAAAGCCTACAATAATCAGTACAGGTGCAGTAATAGCTGATAGACTGGAAACAGCCTCCACAACAGGAGAGAAAAACATAGCCGCGAAAAATAATAGAGCGACAACCAGTGATGTTAATCCAGTTCGTCCACCAGCACCCACTCCTGAAGCCGATTCAACATAAGCCGTGGAAGGACTCGTACCAAATGTGGAGCCTACGGTTGTCGCAATCGCATCCGCCATAAAGGCAGATTTCGCGTTAGGGAGCTTTCCGTCCTTCATAAGCCCTGCTTGTTCTGTTACCCCAATAAGAGTGCCAGTCGTATCAAACAAGGTGATAAGAAGAAATACAAAAACCGTTGCATAGAGCCCTTGAGTAAAGACACCGGCAATATTTAAATCAAAAAATACCGGGGCAGGGGGCAAGGAAAAGAAACCATTTTGAAATTCCAGATGACCGGTAAAATAGCCGATAACTCCTGTGAAAATCATTCCGAAAAATAAAGCTCCTTTGATATCCAGTGCAATCAGAATTAATGTTACAAATAACCCTGCAATACTAAGGAGAGTGACAGGACTTGTTATATCACCTAATGCTACAAGATTTGCCGGGTTTGCCACTACGATTCCTGACATTCGTAAACCGAGAAATGCAATAAATAAGCCAATGCCTGCTGTAATTCCGAATTTAAGAGAGGCAGGAATTGCTTCAATGAGCATTTCTCTTACTCTAGTTAAGCTTAATAGAATAAACAAAATACCTGCCAGAAAGACAGTGCCCAATATGGTTTGATAGGTGAGCCCCTGTACACCGGCAACCGTTGCAAAGTACGCGTTTAACCCCATACCGGGCGCTATTGCGATTGGGAAATTGGCGAATAAAGCCATAATAAGTGTACCGATTCCTGCTGAGATAATCGTAGCCATAAAGACTTGATCAAAAGGAATTCCGGCAGCTTGAAGTATACTAGGATTGACAAAGATAATGTAGACCATTGTCAGGAAGGTTGTGAATCCTGCCGTGATTTCGGTTCGTGTATTTGTTCCATTTTTTTCAAGATTAAATTGTAGATTCATCATATCACCAATCTCTTTTCCGTATAATTTTAACCAACGATTCCTATAATATTCGTTTTCTATTAAAATTTCAAGGGTAAATTCCTTTGAATTACCAAAAAATCCGGGAAGCTAATACTATTGGTAGCAGCTTCCCGGATTATCCTATACGTATATAAATTTTCAATGAATATTATTTTTTCTTCATCAAATTACGCAGTATCCGTAATCCGAGCTTTGACCCCGGATAGCGGAAGGCCAGGTCAAAGGCTGTTGTCTGCTTAAGGACGCTTTTATGATGGGAAAATGTGTCAAAGGATGCTTTGCCATGATAGCTTCCCATGCCGCTTGTGCCAACTCCGCCAAACGGGAGATAAGGATTGGCGAGGTGCATCATAGTGTCATTGATACAACCGCCGCCGTACGTAATGTTTTTAATCATCCACTCCTGATTGGTGGTATTCTCTGAGAAGTAGTACAATGCAAGAGGCCTTGGTGCATTCTTGACCTCTTCCTTCACTTCATTCAACCTATTAAACGTAAAAATAGGGAGGATAGGTCCGAAAATCTCCTCCTGCATAACCGGGTCATTCCAAGTTTGATCTTCCAGTAAAGTGGGACTGATTGTAAGCTTGTTTTCATCTGTATCTCCACCAAACACGACATGCTGATCATCCAGAAACCTTTTTAGCCGGTGAAAGTGTTTTTCATTTACGATACGGGTGTACTCTTGATTTTCAATAGGATTTTCCCCATACAACTTCTTCACTTCATTTTTAAATCGTTCGAGAAACGCATCCTTAACGTCTTCATGTACATATAAGTAATCCGGTGCAACACATGTCTGGCCTGCATTTGTAAATTTTCCCCAGGCAATTCGTTTTGCTGCGAGGTCAAGCTTTGCATCGCGGTCAACGATACAAGGGCTCTTGCCACCTAACTCCAACGTTACTGGTGTTAAATGCTTACTAGCTTTTTCCATCACAATTTTACCAACAGGTTCACTGCCGGTAAAAAAGATATAATCGAAACGTTCATTAAGCAGCTCTTCACTTACCTCTTTATCTCCTTCGATGACCGTTACAAAATTTGCATCAAATGTTTCTTTAATCATATGACGTATTAAGCTGGATACGTTAGGAGTATACTCTGATGGTTTAATAATTGCGCAATTCCCGGCAGCTATCGCCCCAATTAAAGGTGCCAGTGTTAAATGAACGGGGTAGTTCCAGGGACCAATAATCAGGGAAACCCCATAAGGTTCCTTATAAATAAAGCTTTTAGAGCCCTTATGAGTGAGGGGAGTCTTTACCTTCTTCGGGCGCATCCATTCACCAAAAAATTTCATCGTTTCGGTGAGCTCTGTAAACAGAAAGCCCAATTCTGTAACAAATACTTCATACTCTGATTTATTTAGATCCTGTTTTAAAGCATGGTAAATATCCTTTTCATACCGTTCCAGCATATGCTTCATTTTTTCCAGCTGATGCTTACGAAAGGTATAGGTGAAGGTTTTGCTGCCTTCGTACATTTCCCTTTGCTTTTGGACGATTTCGTTGATGTTCATAGTACCCCTCCTAAACGTTCACCTGGTCAAAGTCATTTACAATTCTCGTGTTCGGAAAAACATTTGCAGCTCCTTCCAATAGCTGAGGGATATCTTCCTCAAGATACCGTGATGAAATATGGGTAAGGAGCAACCTGCCGACCTTAGCATTTGAAGCGAGCGTGGCAGCCTGTTTCGTTGAAGAATGATAGTATTCATAGGCAAGCTGTTCGTCTTCCGCCCCAAACGTAGCTTCATGTACAAGGATATCGGCATGTTCGGCAAATTCTGCATGTGCTTCGGAATAACGGGTGTCCCCGAATATGCAAACGGTTTTTCCTTTTTTGCGTGGCCCTGTAAACTCTTCCCGATGAATCGTCCTTCCATCAGGAAGTGTAACTTTAGGATTTTCTTTAATCAGCTTATACAAAGGCCCCGGTTCAATACCGGCACTTTTTAATTTATCCGGCTGAAGCTCACCAATCTTATCCTTTTCTTCAATACGATACCCATAGGAGGACACTCCATGATCGAGCCTGCGGACTTTAACCCTGAATTGCTCATCTTCAAAAAGGACGCCTTCTTCATTTATCTCATAAAAATGAATGCGATATTTTAAGTGTGTTTGACTAATGGCCAGAGAGGTTTGAACAAATTCCTTAATTCCTGGTGGTCCGTATAGTTCAACCGATGATTCACCACCCTGAAAGGAACGGCTCCCCAACAGGCCTGGTAAGCCAAAAATATGATCGCCGTGTAAGTGGGTAATAAAGATTTTGTCAATTTTGCCTGGCTTTATATGGGTATGCAAGATTTGATGCTGGGTTGATTCTCCACAATCAAACAGCCAGACAGAGCCCCTTTCCTGGAGGAGCTTCAAAGCAATTGATGAGACATTTCGTTGTTTGGAGGGTACGCCGGCACCTGTTCCAAGAAAAAATAATTCCATAAAAAAACCTCCTCCATAAAGTGAAACTTCCATCAGTGAGGGGCTCTACCCTGCTGATGGTTCAGTGAGCATATCAGGAAATTAAAATGATCAACGCCAGCCACGCTTATATTGTGCAGGTGCTTCGATCGTTTCTCCCAGCTCATCAGCTGCTTGTTTTGGCCAATAAGGATTGCGTAAAAAGGCCCGGGCAAGGAAAACGAGATCAGCACGTTCATTTTGGACAATTTCTTCTGCCTGAACTCCGCGGGTAATGAGGCCTACTGCACCTGTCGGAATGTCCGCTTCCCTGCGGATCTCTTCTGCATATGTAACCTGATAACCCGGATAGGAAGGTACCTTTACAGGAATCACCCCGCCGGAACTGCAGTCAATCAAATGGATGCCCTGCTGTTTCATTTCTTTTGCGAAGTATTTAAAATCTTCATTCTGGTTACCATTTTCATCATATTCATTCGCTGAAATTCTCACAAATAATGGCCCCTGCCAAACGTCTTTGACAGCATCAATAATCTCACGCAGGAAACGGTAGCGATTCTCCGTGGATCCCCCGTATTTATCCGTGCGCTTATTCGTTAATGGTGACAAAAACTGATTAATCAAATACCCATGAGCGCCATGAATTTCGATGATATCAAAACCGGCTTTCTTAGCCCGCATAGCTCCATTCCTGAAGGATTTTACAGCGTCATCAACAGCGTCCTGATCCATTTCCACAGGTGTTTGATAGTCATCGCTGAATGCCATAGGGGAGGGCGAATATATTTCTGATGGCAGACCTGCTTTACGTCCGGCATGCCCCAGTTGAATCGCAGCCTTTGCTCCATGTCGATGAACGGCTTCCGTAATCTGCTGCAGACCATTAATGTGTTCATCATCCCAAATGCCTAAATCATTCAGGGATATGCGGCCTTCAGGTTTAACGGCTGTAGACTCGACCATGATTAAGCCGGCCTGCCCAACCGCACGGCTTTCATAGTGTGTGATATGGAAGGGCTGCACTTTCCCATCCTGAGATTCCACAGAGTACATACACATTGGTGACATAACAATGCGGTTCTTTAGTGTTACATCCCCGATGGTAAATGGTGAGAATAATTTGGCAGACATATGATAACCCCCTATATGTAGTGGTAAGTCTTTACGTTTTGGTTCTGTATATTCTGTTTTTTGCCATTTGGATTAAATGGTAGTGCATAGGATAGTTTTATTTTACTGAAAAAATAACGAATATGAAAAGGGCCTGCTTACCTTCTTCTTTGAAAAGGGTGGATTCGTTTGGATGTCCGTTCGTTCGGAAGGCCGGACCGTTGCTTTATGGCAAAATCAGGAACATCCGTGAACAAGCCTTCGCATTTGAATTTATAACATCGGTCCATTTGTGCTGGTCGGTTAACTGTAAACACACGCAAATCCAGTCCGGCTCTCCGGCATTCTTCTACTAATTGTGAAGAGAGGATTCGATATTTAATATGTAATCCATTACATCCTATAGACTGGGTAAATTGAGTTAATCGCCGTATTTTACTTGTCGTGAGAAATGCGGTATTGGCAGAAGGGTCAAGTTTGTACATCCGTTCCATACTTTTTGGATTGAAGCTGGAAAAAATGGTTCTCTCCAGCAGGCCATAATCCTTAACCATGTCATATACAATACTTTCCAGATGTTTATAGTCAATCACATTGTTTTTTAACTCTAAATTCAGTTTCAAAGATTTTGGAGAAATCCATTGTAAGAATTTTTCTAATGTTACAATAGATGTATTCGTAAAGGATGAAGAAAACCAGGATCCTGCATCCAACTGCATGATTTCCTGTAATGTGTAATCCTGTACAAAGCCGATACCATTTGTTGTTCTCCTTACATTTTCATCATGGATAAGAACAGGGATATGATCTTTCGTCAATTGTACATCGGTCTCAATCCCATCTGCATTCATTTCATAAGCCAGTTCAAAAGCTGGCATTGTGTTCTCGGGAGCATATTGGGATGCGCCTCGATGTGCGAAAATCCTGGTTTTCATTTTTTTCACCCTTTCCAAAATGTTTTAACAGTGGGGCGAGGAAACTCTTTTTTGATTGTGGGAGATTTCAAAGGAAAAGTCAATATTATTTTTGAAGGGAGAGCCTGACATGAAGAAGTGGCAGACAAAAGAGCAATTGACGGATCTGTTGTGTACACTTGTTGATTATCCAAGTATTACCGGCACTGATGCTGAAATAGCGGTTGTGCAGTATATTCATCATTTATTATCCGAACGAACGTACTTTCAGGATTATCCTGAGCATTTATCTTTGGAACATCTGGATGATGGGAGACAGCTATTATCCGCTTTGGTAAAAAAAGATTCAGGAACCCGGGATACCCTGGTATTAATCAGTCACATTGATGTTGTTGATGTGGAGGACTATGGGCCATACATAAATCTTGCTTTTCGGCCGAGAGAGTTAACAGCAGAACTTTCTAAAAGTGTGGATCAGTTACCTAAGGATGCTCAACGAGATATACAAACAGGAAATTGGCTGTTCGGACGGGGAACAATGGATATGAAAGCCGGCTTAACTTTACAGCTGTCTATGCTGGAAAAAGCCATGAACGGACAGTTTACCGGTAACCTTCTATTACTGGCTGTTCCGGACGAAGAGGCTAATTCATCAGGAATGCTTGCCGCTCTGCCTGTCTTAAAAAAATGGAAGGAAGCAGAGGGTCTTCGTTTGAAAGCTGGTTTGAATTGTGAGCCTGTATTTCGCAGGTATCCAGGCGATCAGGGGTATTACATGTATAAGGGGTCCATTGGAAAGGTGCTGCCTGGATTTTATTGCTACGGGAAGGAAACCCATGCCGGAGAACCTTTTAATGGCATTAATGCAAATCTCATGATTAGTTATTTAAATCAGGAGCTTGAACTTCAGGAAGACTTTATTGAAACAGCGGATGATGAAACCACACCACCGCCTGTCAGTCTGATGAACCGGGACTTAAAGGAAAAATATTCAGTACAGACACCGTTATCTGCCATTTCGATGTATAACGTTTTATTTATGAAGCAAAGCATTCAGGATATGACCAGTAAACTCCTTCAGGCAGCCAATCGGGCGAAGGAGCAGATTGAGAAGCATTATGAGCGTAAGGCTGAGGCTTTTTCCAAAAGGTCCAGGAACCATTTTCATTCTGATCTAAACGTACGTGTTATGCTTTATGAGGACTTATATAAAGAAGCCGTTGACAGACATGGGGAGCAGGAAGTATTAAGACGTCAAAACTTGCTCATGAATAATCGGGAGGAGGGTGATCGGGATTTTTCCACTCTCCTTGTGCAGGATTTAGCCTACTTATGTAAAGACCTGGCTCCGATGATGGTTTTGTTCTACAGTCCGCCCTTTTATCCGTCTGTTTCTTCTAAGGGTCATCCGCTTATTGAGGATGTACACGATTTCGTTCAGCAACTTTTCCGGGATAGACACCAAATGGCTGTTGAATCCATTGAATTTTTTCCGGGTCTTTCTGATCTAAGCTTTATCGGGCCAATGACGTCCCGACAAAAAACCAGACAATTAAAAATGAATATGCCTATTGATGAAAAGGGATATACGTTTGACCACGATGCATTACATGAAATAACCATGCCTGTTTTAAATATAGGGCCTTTCGGGAAGGATCCCCATCAATGGACAGAAAGATTGGAGCTCACTTACTCATTTGACGTATTGCCAGACGTATTAACTCATGCGATTGAACGCATTTTTTACCAATCAAGCATATGAAAAATGACAAATCGGTAAAAGAGGAGTAAAATAAACAAATGAATACTCATTCAGTTTAGTTTTTGCTTGGAGGTCAGGACATGATTAAAACAGAAAAAGTGTATCAAATAACCGTCCCAACACCGTTTCCGGTTGGCGATGTGCATATGTATTTATTAAAAGGAGAGACGTTATCTTTAATTGATGCAGGAGTAAATACGGAAGAAGCCTGGGAAGCTTTTCAGGATCAAATCAAACAGACCGGCTATTCGCTCCGGGATATTGAACAAATTATTCTAACCCACCATCATCCGGACCATACTGGGCTGGTCAGTCGCTTTGATCATGTTCAGAATGTCTATGCACACTCCCTTGTACAAAAATGGCTTACAAAAGATCAGGATTATTTTGAGCGATATTTCCAGTTTTTCGAGGACGCCTATAAAACCTGGGGAGTGCCGGATCGTTTTCAGGCTGTACTTAAAGCCATAAAAAGCAATCAGCATTTAGCCGGCGAAGGACAACTGACCGGTTTTCTGAAGGATCAGGATCCATTGCCTGGTCATGAGGACTGGACTGTTCTGGAGACTCCAGGTCATGCACAAAGCCATTTATCCTTTTATAATCCGGCTACTCATGAACTGATGACGGGGGATCACACGTTATATCATATTTCTTCCAATCCATTACTGGAACCGCCGATAGAAAAGCAGCAGCCCCGTCCAAAGCCTATGCTGCAATACCGGGAATCGATGGAAAAAATGCTTACTTATGAAGTGAATCAGGTTTACCCTGGACATGGTCCTATGTTTCAGCAAGTAGATTCCATTATAAGGGAACGCTTAAGAAAGCAGGAAAAAAGAGCCGAAAAAGTTTATTTCCTGCTGGAGGATGGTCCATTGACACCATTTGAGATATGTAAGAGACTATTCCCCAAGAAGTTTGAAACCCAGTTCGAATTAACATTATCAGAAACAATGGCTCAATTGGATTACTTAGAATCGATGAACAAAGTAAAAATAGAACAACATGAAAATCACATGACTTATAGAAAAGCGGAAGGGCCCTGCTTAGACCCGACTGTGTAAGCAAGACCCATGTAGTAGCATGTTTTTGCCGCGTAATGGGGATTGCTTACATCAGCGAGGGTCTGGGCCCTGGAGCTGGACAAAGAAAAGCGTAGGCGACTGTTCAGGTCATGCGGGATAAGACGAAGACATGTAGTGGCACGGGTTTGGCCACGGAATGGCTTTGGCTTATATCCGCCTTGACCTAGGAGCCGTAGCTGGACAATAAGAAAGTAAAGGTTGATTGCATGATCAATGGAAAACGGATCGTTATCACAGGAGCATCGAGCGGAATTGGAAGCAGGATAGCGTGGCATGTAGCGGAGAATGGCGGATTTCCCATTCTTATAGCTCGTTCCCGTGACAAATTGGAGAAAATAACAGAGGGGATCAGGCAGAATCATTCACTTAATGCGGATTATTACGTTTGCGACGTAGGGAATGAGAAGGAATGGCAGGGAACGATGAACCAGATTGTTGAGGACTTTGGACAAATCCATGTTCTCATTAATAATGCTGGTTTTGGTTTATTCCAGCCTGTTTCCGATATGAAATTGACAGAGTTTGAAGATATGTACCGAGTCAATGTGTATGCCCTTATCCAGGCCTCCCAAATTTTTGCTTCTCATATGGCTGAGTTTGGTGAAGGTCACATTATGAATATTGCATCTCAGGCTGGTAAAATGGCCACGCCAAAAGCAGCGGGTTATGCAGCGACCAAGCATGCGGTCGTAGGCTTTACGCATGGCCTTCGCATGGAAGTGGAACAGCAGGGAGTCTTTGTTACAGCGGTCAATTTAGGACCGGTAAAGACAAACTTTTTTGAAACTGCTGATCCCAGTGGGGGCTATGCAAAGTCCGTTGACCGGTATATGCTGGATGCAGACAAAGTAGCTCAGAAAATTGTTCAGAAAATTTACAGGCCTGTAAGGGAAATCAATCTGCCCTTGTGGATGGAGCTTGGAAGCCGGATTCATAAACTGTTTCCCCACTTAGTAGAAAAAGTGTTAAAGGGACAGTTCCGGAAAAAATAAAAAAACTGCAGGAAAAGGGAGGAGGATAAAATGTCTCATCATAAGCCCTTTAATGATGCCATCGATCATATGCGGCGTGTAGAAGGGGCTCCAGTTGGCAGGGGAGGGCGCCTGCCAAAACCTATTAAATTCATAGGTTACTTTCTATTTGGTGGAATGTTCATCATGACCGGCATTATCATCTTCCTGCATTTTTTCCATGGCTGAGGTACAGAACAGATGACAGAAGAATTAAGACAGCTTTTGTAACAATAAAGGTCGAGTGTGTGAAAAAGGGCTCTGAGCTACGTTTAAAGCTCAGAGCCCTTTTCTGATTTCATAGAATTCGCTCATTGGAAAAAATGAACCCTTCTGTTTTTATGCTTAGATTCTGCGTAATTGAATGGTTTTAATGACATGATCATCTTCCTTACGCATAATAATATCTGCCCGGTTCTTGGTCGGTTTAATGTTTTTTTGCAGGTTTACACTGTTAATGTTGTTCCAGATATCCGTAGCCACTCTGGTCGCTTCTTCATCAGACAAATCGGCATAACGATTGAAATAAGATTTTGGATCCCGAAACGCTGTTGAACGAAGCTTTTTAAACCGGTCAACATACCAGCGTAATAAATCGGCTTCGCTGGCATCAACATAAAGAGATAAATCAAAAAAGTCCGAAACGAATACACTGTGTTTGGACGGTTTAGGTGTTTGCAGCACGTTAATTCCTTCAACAATGACAATATCCGGCTGTTCAATCGTATTGTATTCACCCGGGATAATATCATAGGTTAAGTGTGAATAAATGGGAACTTTCACCTGTTGTGCTCCGGATTTTAATTTAATTAAACAATCGACCAGTGCTCTTGTGTTGTAGCTTTCCGGAAACCCCTTACGATTCATAAGCCCTCTTTCTTCCAGGACCGCGTTCGGATAGAGATAGCCATCGGTTGTAATGATTTCCACTTTTGGATGATTCGGCCATCGGGATAACAGGGCTCTGATAATACGGGCCGTTGTGCTTTTTCCAACGGCTACACTCCCTGCAATTCCAATAATAAAGGGTACTTTGTTCGTCTGCTTGCCAAAAAACGTATCCGTGATGGAGTGAAGCTGCTGGGAACCGGTTATGTATAAATTAAATAAGCGGGTTAAAGGTAAATAAATATTTGAAACTTCCTCCATGGATAGCTGTTCATTCACTCCCTGTAATTCCTCAATTTCAGATTCTGTCAAGGTCATAGGTGTGTTAAACCGGAGTCTGGCCCATTCCTCTTTGTTAAATGTCATGTAAGGTGAGTAGTTTTCCATAAATATACCTCGTTTATTTATGTCATATTTTTGTCATATTTTTTTGATACTTCTAATCTATCATAATACAATCTTTACAATTTCATCAACTACTAAATATAGCGTTTACACAGATTTGGAAAAAACTGCACTTGATAAATCGAACATATATTCGCATAATAAACGTATAATGCTTTACTAAGGAGCGGTTGATTATGGGAAATCCAGACATTGATTATAGTGCTTTTCCCAAGCGAAAAATTTTATGTATTGATATGAAGAGCTTCTATGCCAGCTGTGCCGCTGTGGCCCGTGGTCTTGATCCAATGACCTGTCATCTTGCGGTTGTTGGAAATCTGGATCGTCCGGGCAGTGTGGTGCTGGCAGCGTCTCCTGCGTTAAAAAAGGATTTTGGAATTCGCACGGGGAATCGTTTGTTTGAAATTCCGGATGACCCGAAGATTGTTGTTGTCCCCGCACAGATGAAGATGTATTTGGAAATCTCTGTGGAAATCACCCGTCTGTTCCACCAGTTTGTACCGAAAGAATCCATTCATACCTATAGTGTTGACGAAAGCTTTCTTGATGTGACCGGGACGGAGAAAATGTGGGGCAGCGCACAGGAACTAGCCGGACGGATTAAACAGGAACTGCTGGAGACTTTTCAAATTCCGTCAGCTGTAGGAATTGGCCCCAACATGTTGATGGCGAAACTGTGTCTGGATTTAGATGCCAAAAAAACCGGGATTGCCGAGTGGACCTATGAGGATATTCCGGAAAGGCTTTGGCCGGTTTCTCCCTTAAGTCAAATGTGGGGAATCGGCTCAAGGCTGGAGCGAAGACTGAATCGAATGGGGATTACAAACGTCCGTCAGCTTGCTCATTATCCACTCAAAAAATTGGAGAAAACATTTGGGGTCATAGGGAATCAGCTGTTCTATCATGCCAATGGAGTGGATCTTTCGGAATTGGGGGCCCCCATTTTAGATGGACAGATCAGCTTCGGAAAAAGCCAGATTTTACTTCGCGATTACACGGATCCCGAGGAAGTGCGCTATGTCATTTTAGAAATGTGTGAGGAAGTGGCCAAACGTGCCCGGGAAAGTCATAAAATTGGCCGGACCGTAAGCCTGGGAATCGGATACAGCAAAGATGAGGGGGGAGGAGGCTTTTATCGTTCAAGAACGATGGATGAACCGACGAATATCACTTCCGATATTTTCTCCGTTTGCATGCAGCTCTTTCAGCAATTTTATGAGCAGAAAACGGTCAGAAAAATTTCGATTGCACTCTCGAACATTATGGAGGATGATTACATTCAACTTAGTCTGTTTGATGAAGATCGGGACAAAAAACGGGCATTAGCCTATACCGTGGATGATATTCGCAACAAATATGGAAGTGCGGCTTTGCTGCGGGCGGTTTCCTATACAAAAGCCGGCACTGCTGTTCATCGAAGCGGGCTTGTTGGAGGGCATTATGCCGGGGAAAATCATTAGTGGATCGATGACAATAGTTTCAATATAACATCATATTTTTCGTAATAAGGAGATTTTTCTGTAAAATATAAATAATTTCTATTCATCTAAATGAGTAAATTGTGTTATGATGCTGTACAAATATAAGAAAGGGATGAAGCAGATGTCTCTTGAAAGTGTAAAAGCTCATTTCAAACAATGGAATCGTGAACAGGATGTCATGGAATTTGATATCTCGAGTGCAACCGTTGCTTTTGGATTAAAACAGGAACTGGATGTCTCCATGAAACGCTTTCGCACGGTATTCCCGGCGTGTGGAAGTACGAATTCAGCGATTGAACTGTCCACTTCTGAATTATTTGAGTACTCTTTCGCTAAAGAATGGGTGGATGTATGTAAAGGCTGGGAAGAGGCTGCTGAACAGAAAGCTGGATTCGCTCAATTTGATTCAAAATGAGACCATATTAGTACATAAAGGAATGTAGCTCTAAGGTTCCAATCAAAGTTTTATGCAACAAACGGACCATATTGTTTAACAATGCCTTCAGTTTCGTTTTCAAGTTACATAATCTAAATGAAAGGTGTGATGTCTTATGGCATATAGACTAAATTTCGAAAGTGGAGAAAAGATGTTAACGAAAAAATTATGCTAAGGAGATGTCACATTGGTAACAGGAGAACAAGAATTTTATTCAGAAACTGAAAGATTAGTATTAAGACCACTGGAGAGTTGGGACTATGAAAGATGGCTAGAGGGATTCCATGGCACACTTCCTCAACAGTATAAGCACGATAGCCCCATAATGGATTTGAGCGAATGGACACATGAAAAGTTCATTGACGTAGTTAAAAGGCATCAGCAATTAGCTGTTCAGGATGAAGGATACATTCTAAGTGTTTTTCGGAAATCGGATTTGAAACATATTGGTATGGTTGGTTTTTGGACGCTTATGAGGCGTGAATTTCAGTGGGGATTTATGGAGTATAGGATTCATAATCAATACTGGAAAAACGGATATGGTAAGGAGTCTGTCAAAGAAGGACTAAACGTTGCGTTTAAAAACCTTGGTTTCCATCGAATTGAAGCTCATATCAATGTAGATAATCCCCCTTCGATTCGATTAGCGGAGCGAGTTCGGTTATCCTATGAATGTACAAGGAAGGGATTTATCGAATGGACTGATAACTTCGTGTATTGCATGAATTCAAAGTAAAATGTAGGCGTAATTCAATAAAACGAATTACGTCCATTGTTCAATCATCGGGCGCACTTCCGGATAAAAGATAACGCCCAATTTGCTAATGTAGGGCCATTTAACGGAATAACTCTGGGGATAGTTTTAGGGGGGTATTTATCATTATAAAGACGGCTGTATTTGATTTGGACGGGACTTTATTAAATCGAGATGAGTCATTGAAAATATTTATTGAAAAACAGTATGAGCGATTAAATGAATGGTTATTTCATATACCCAAAGATAAATACATAAAAAGGTTTATTGAACTTGATAATCGTGGATATGTTTGGAAAGACAAAGTATATCAACAGCTAATTAATGAGTATGGCATTGTAGGGATTACGTGGGAAGAGTTACTTCAAGATTATCTCACTTACTTTAAAGAAAGTTGTATACCTTTCCCAGACCTTATTAGTGTATTGGAAAGAATAAGGAGAAATGACGGTTTGATAGGGATGATTACGAATGGAAAAGGCCAGTTTCAAATGGACAATATTCAGGCATTGGGTATTGATAAATATACTGATACCATACTTATATCCGAGTGGGAAGGTGTAAAAAAGCCTGACCCCGATATCTTTAAAGCTGCACTAAAAAGACTTGATGTATCTGCCGAGGAAAGTATTTTTATAGGGGATCACCCGGAAAAAGATATAAAAGCTGCTCAATTTATTGGGATGAAAACCATTTGGAAAAAGGACCATCAATGGGGTGACAATGTAAAAGCCGATTTTATTATTAATGATTTAGGTGAAGTACCTCAAATCATCAGCCAATTAAATTCAGTTTCTTATTCCTGAATCGGGCGCACTAATCGAATAAGAAAGCTCCTTTTGATACGAAAACAAATTAAGTCTTATGCCGATTTAAAAAGGATGTTGAAGGAAAAGAAATAAAATGTGTACAAATATTGATTACGTGGTATAATTAACATAGAAAGATTATAAGTGCATACAATAATAAAGACCGCCCATGCTGATACATGGAACGGTCGCAATAGACTGAACCCCGACAAGAGGGGTTGGCAGCTCAGGAAAATAATCCCTCACTTACCGGCTAAAGTGCATGAGGGATTATTTTTTATGGTTATTATCAGAAACGATAAACGCTACTAACATCCCGAAGGATATCATGAGCGTTAGCGCACTAACAATGTCCATGGGCAGGCACCTCCCTCCCCGGGAAGTCTCCCAACGAAGACTAACGGCAGATCGACAGTGCTACCAAACCCCTCATGCGAAGCCAGTCTATTGTGTTTTATTATAACATAGTGCTATCATTTATACTGTAATGAATGAAGAACTTTTTGGTTTCTTTATTAATTTAACAACTGTCTAACGATATCTCTTAACAGTGGGCACCCGTCAAAGTGTAGCTTATTATTTGCTAGTTGTTTAACTAAAACGGCCAGTTGAGCAATGCTTTTTTTTATCTAAGAAATATCTGTTTTTATGTTTGAAAAAACGGTTTGCAAACAAAAAGTTCAATGTTTTTGTTTCCTCTCATACAACTAGTTCACAGTATAGCGGAATTGTATTAACGATGTTTATCATATTGGATAGGTCTGGTTAATTCCTGGAGTTTTTTATACAAATCGTCACTCCATTTATTCTGATTTGTATAGGCTAAGTTGGCGTTTAATTGATCAACAGAGCTTGCGCCGAATGTTGCGGTTGCTAACGCTGGATGGTGTAAAATATAAGAAAGGGCAAGGGCGTTTGGCGTAATTTCGTCATTTGCATATGCTAAAAACGCCGGTATGATTTCTTTTAGCTCTTCATAACTATAATCCAAATAGCCATTCTGCGCCTTCTTTTCCACCTGCTCAATTCCTTTTTTCGTCAGCATCCCTTTAGCCATAGGTCCTCTGGCAATCACACTGATCTTATTCTGATGCAGAAGGTCCAGCATTTCCTCTTCAGGCCGGCGGTCCAGTAAACTGTATTGCATCATGACACTAACGATATTGGATTTATTTATATACTCCCGAATAACGTTAGGTCGTATGGAGGAAATTCCGTAATAACGTATGAGTCCTTCCTGCTTAAGCTCCTCAAATGCCTCAATGGTTTCATCAATAGGGTCCTCTATCGTACCCCCATGAAGCTGATAGAGATCGATATAATCGGTTTGTAAACGCCGTAAGCTTTCCTTCACTTCTTCCTTTATGTATGCCTTGGAAGGATCCCAGTACCAGCCTTCTTTACCTGGTTCAAAATGGTTTCCCACCTTGGTTCCAATAATCACTTCATCACGTTTTCCTTTTACGGCTGCACCGACAATGGATTCATTGGCTCCGAAGTCATATAGATCTGCTGTATCTAAATAATTGATGCCTGAATCGAGGGCACGGTCAATAATCTCTGACGCTTTTTTCTCATCTGTACCCAGGGACATACATCCCAGCGAAATTTCCGATACATATAAATCCGAACTCCCAATTTGCCGTTTTTTCATTAAATCTCCTCCTTCTTATCCTTATATATCCATTCTAAAAAGTTAAAGCAAGTATGACAAATCTTTTTGATCTATACTAAAAATGATAAAGTGGAAAAGAAGACCAACGAGGAGATGGTAAGATGAAAAAATTTGAGGAAAAGACAATCGACTCCAAAACAATTTTTGAAGGAAAAATCATCGATGTTTTTCACGAGGATGTGAAACTGCCCAATGGAAAAACATCAAAAAGGGAGATTGTAAAACATCCAGGAGCTGTCGCTGTCATTCCCATTACAAAGGAAAATAAATTGGTAATGGTCGAACAGTTTCGCAAGCCTCTCGAACGAAGCCTTGTAGAAATCCCGGCTGGAAAATTGGAAAAGGGTGAGGATCCTGAGAAATCCGCCATACGCGAGCTGGAAGAGGAAACAGGTTACAGAACTCCTCAATTATCCCATGTGACATCCTTCTATACTTCACCTGGATTTTCTGATGAACTGATCCATATTTATTTAGCAAGAGAGCTTGAAAAAGTGGATGAGCCTGCATCACTGGATGAAGATGAATTTGTAGAATTAATGGAATGTACTCTGGAAGAAGCGAACAGACTAGTGGAGGAACAAAGAATTTTTGATGCAAAAACTGCTTATGCCATTACATATCTCAATGCACAAGGGATGGAATGACGAATGACACTAAAGGATTACTTTGTTGACTTACATGTACATATTGGACGAACCATGTATGGAAGTCCTGTGAAAATTACCGCTTCCAATTCGTTAACGCTAACCAATATTTTATATGAAGCATCCGAGCGCAAAGGTTTGGATATGATTGGAATCATCGATGGACATGTCCCGGAAGTTCAGGAGGAATTATTGAAACTCATGGACCGGGGGGAAGCCAGTCCCCTTGAAGGTGGGGGAATCAGGTATGGACAGGCAACGCTGATTCTGGGGTCTGAAATTGAAGTGTATGATGAAAATTGCAAAGGCCCCATTCACGTACTGTGCTTTTTTGAAACACTGGAGAAAATGAATCAGTTTACCCAGTGGTATCAGAAGCGGGTTAAAAATTATACGCTCAGTTCCCAGCGAATTTATGAAAATGCCCAAACCCTTCAGAATAAAGTTAAGGAGCTTGACGGATTGTTTATACCGGCTCATATCTTTACTCCATTTAAAAGTGTATACGGAAAAGGGGTAAAAGAAAGCATGACAGAAATTCTCAACCCGGAACAGATTGACGCTGTTGAGCTGGGACTAAGCTCAGATACGAGTATGGCCGATCAAATTTCGGAACTGCATACGTTTCCCTTTTTAACGAATTCTGATGCCCATTCGTTGAAGAAAATGGCCAGGGAGTACCAGAAAATCAAAATGAGGGCACCTGTGTTTCAAGAATTACGACGTGCTTTAGCTTCAGAGGATGGACGAACAATTGAAGCCAATTACGGGATGAATCCTTTGCTTGGAAAATACTATACAACAGTCTGTGCCAATTGTTTACAGCCATCCTCTTTCGGTGAACCCTGCCCAAACTGTAGGCACCCTAAAGTCATTAAGGGTGTTTCGGAGCGTATCCGTGAGCTGACTGATGCAAAAAATACTGCATCTGAACCGGAGAGGCCTCCCTATATTCACCAGGTACCTTTAGAATACTTGCCAAAGCTTGGCCCTAAAACACTTGAGAAAATGCTTACCAACGTGGGTACCGAAATGTATATTCTGCATAAAGCCACCGACTGGGAGCTCCTTACCGTTTGTTCAGAAAATATCGTTCACATGATTAAAGAAATGAGAGAGGGAAACCTTTCCCTGCTGGCAGGCGGTGGAGGGAAATATGGAAAGGTAAGGACGGATTAATTTAAAAGAATTCCTCTATTCAATTGGTCTATTTTCAGAAATCATCTCATAGAGTAGAACTAGAAAAGGATTTGATAGAGACTTCAGACTATTGAATGGAGGATAAGCATGGGGAAAAACAGGAATCGAATACGGACAAAAATTCAGATAAGTGAATACAGCAGCATTTATTTGTTTGTATTTATCTTACTGTTAATCGGCATTGTGTTTGGTGCGATACTTGTAAATAGTATGAATTTTATTCAAAAGCAGGATCTATTCTTCTACCTCCATCAATTTTTGGAAGATATTCAGGGAGAGCGTCTCCTGCAAACGAAGGACTTATTTCAGTCGAGCTTTTTTTACCACTTTAAATATATACTGCTCATTTTTATTCTCGGGCTATCCATTATCGGCATTCCTGTTATTTGGATTTTTATTTTTATGAAAGGGATTGTGATTGGTTTTTCAGTCGGATTTTTAGTTAATCAGCTGGGATGGTATGGGCTTTTAATGGCTACCGTATCCATTGCCCCGCAAAACTTGTTTATTATTCCGGCTTATATTATCGCGGGAAGCTTTGGGATGATTTTTTCTCTTCATTTAATAAGAAGACTTTTTTCATCAAGAATACAAAAAACATCCATACGAAATTTATTTGTGCAGTATTATACTGTTCTTCTCATTGTACTGGTTATTGCCTTTATCGGAGCTTTAATTGAAACCTTTATTTCCCCTTACACAATGAGGCTGGTCTCTCAATGGGTGCTATAATAGAAGCCAGATGATAATCATTATTCCCTCCAGATTATAATAATTTTAATTTGACACTTTTTACATGTCTGCTTATAATAAAAGTGGAGTTACGAGGGAGGGAGAATACATATGGAACATCGTCTTGAGAAAATAAAAAAACAGCTGCATTCCCAGAGCTATAAATTAACACCGCAAAGGGAAGCAACTGTACGTGTATTATTGGAAAATGAAGAGGATCATTTAAGTGCAGAAGACGTTTACCTCCTCGTAAAGGAAAAAGCTCCGGAAATCGGTTTGGCTACGGTCTATCGTACGTTGGAACTGTTATCTGAATTGAAAGTTGTCGATAAAATTAATTTTGGTGATGGAGTATCCAGATATGATCTTCGTAAAGAGGGTGCCGAGCATTTTCATCACCATTTAGTCTGCATTGAGTGTGGGTCTGTAGAAGAAATAGAGGACGATTTACTCGACGATGTTGAACGAATTGTAGAAAGTGACTGGGGATTCAAAGTAAAGGATCACAGGTTAACCTTCCACGGAATTTGCCGGGCCTGCCAGTCTAAAACAGAAGAGAAAGAAAAAGTTTCCTCATAAATAGATTCATGCAAACCTGTTTCCTTTAATACGGAAAGAGGTTTTTCGTTTTTCGGGAAATTATAAAATTCAAACTATGTGATTGTCGGGTTTCATCTATTTACAAATGAACTGTTTTCCGTTACGTTAGAATTGTGTGGAAATCTTAGAAAAATCGTATAAATCCTCTTGATATTGGCATATCTTGTACTAGGTTTCTTTTTACCAGACCGTTATAAAAGGAGATTTAGTGATGACAGGATGGTACCAATATTTCAAGGAGTTTTTAAAGGTTTTTCTGGTCTTTGTAATCTGTACGTTTTTCTTTTACTATGGCTTGAAGTTGATGCATGAGGAATATGAGGATTTCCATCGCTACGACCAGCCAAAAGGGGATGCGGTTGAGGTTTTTCAGTTAGAGGATTCCCGTTGGGTGGATCGGTTATCTATCTTTTTTCGATTAGGAGAATAGAATATGAGACATGAAACAAAGGATTTCTTACACTATTTGCAAGTGGAGCGGGGCCTGTCAGAAAATACGCTTCGATCTTATGAAAGAGATTTACATCAATATACGACTTTTTTACAGGAAAAATGCGAGATTACAGACGCAAAGGAAATCCAGCGTATTCATGTTTTACAATTTTTAAGTGATCTACATAATAAGGGGCGCACAGCTTCAACAACTGCACGGATTCTTTCTACTATAAGAGCGTTTCATCAGTTTCTGATACGGGAAACAGATGTGGAGCATGATCCCAGTCTGCATATTGAAACGCCAAAGAAGGAGCGAAAGTTACCTAAGATCCTGTCCAATAGGGAAGTTGAAGATCTGCTCGATTTACAGGGAAATGATGCATTAACCATTCGAAATCGAGCCATGCTGGAGATGTTATATGCAACCGGACTGCGTGTAACAGAACTGTTAACGCTGACATTAAATGATCTGCATTTAACGATGGGCTTTGTCCGGTGCTTTGGGAAAGGATCCAAAGAACGAATTATTCCCCTTGGTTCTCATGCGGAAAAAGCCGTCGAATATTACTTGTATCATTCACGTTCCCTGTTATTAAAGGAAAAGAAAGAGGATGCACTGTTTTTGAATCATCGGGGAAAGGCGATGACCAGACAGGGATTTTGGAAGGTTTTAAAAGCGATTGCGAGAGAGAAGGGAATTCAAAAAGAAATAACTCCCCATACTCTCAGGCACTCCTTTGCAACGCACTTACTTGAAAATGGCGCTGATTTAAGGGCGGTGCAGGAGATGCTTGGACATGCTGATATTTCAACCACGCAGGTGTATACACATGTAACAAAAGCAAGATTAAAAGATATTTATAAAAACTATCATCCAAGAGCATAGACTTGAAATTTTTGATTTAGGTTGTCTGACATCCTACAACCATGCTCAAATTATATTCTTACTTGAATTAGGGAATGTCATAATATAGGAGGGATTATTGATGAAAACTTTTAAGCGAACCTTTTTAATTGTCATGGACTCAGTGGGAATCGGGGAAGCACCAGATGCAGAACAATTTGATGATCAAGGTGCTGATACTTTAGGACATATTGCTGAGCAAATGAATGGACTGAATATGCCCAACATGGGAAAGCTCGGCTTAAGTAATATTCGCCAAATTCCTGGAATCGAACAGGCAAATCAGCCGGAAGCTCATTACACCATTATGCAGGAAGCTTCCAATGGTAAGGATACGATGACCGGGCACTGGGAGATTATGGGCTTATACATTGATAAGCCTTTTCGAACGTTTCCTGATGGATTTCCGCCTGAACTGGTCAAGCAATTGGAGGAAAGAACCGGCCGTAAAATTATCGGGAATAAACCAGCCTCAGGTACGGAAATCATTAAAGAACTTGGCCAGGAACATATGGAATCCGGAGCGCTTATTGTCTATACGTCTGCTGATTCTGTTTTGCAAATTGCTGCACATGAAGAAGTGGTTTCCCTTGATGAACTTTATGAAATCTGTGAAATTGCCCGAGAAATCACAAAAGATGAAAAATACATGGTTGGCCGCGTGATTGCCCGCCCGTTTGTGGGTGAACCAGGAGCATTTGAGCGTACTTCCAACCGTCACGATTATGCCTTAAAACCATTTGGACGAACAGTTATGAATGACTTGAAGGATGAAGGGTATGATGTAATTGCACTCGGTAAAATTTCAGATATTTATGATGGGGAAGGTGTGACAAAAGCCATTCGCACAAAAGATAATATGGATGGTATGGATAAACTGGTTGAATCTATGGATGAAGATTTCCATGGCTTAAACTTTTTAAATTTAGTGGACTTTGATGCAAAGTATGGTCATCGCCGGGACCCGCAAGGATATGGAGAAGCACTGGAAGCTTATGATAGAAGGCTGCCTGAAGTCTTAAATAAATTAAGGGATGATGACTTGCTTATCATTACAGCTGATCATGGAAATGATCCTGTGCATCACGGGACGGATCATACCCGGGAAGTTGTTCCTCTTCTCGTCTATCATAATCAAATTGGAGAAGGGAAAGAGCTTTCTGTTCGAAATACATTTGCTGATATCGGGGCAACCGTTGCTGAAAACTATCAGATTAAAATGCCGGAGCATGGAGAAAGTTTTCTTAAGGATATTGAGTAGGAGGAAATCACTGTGAGTCAAATAAAAGGAGCAGCAGCATTTATAACCAATAAAATAACAGGAAAACAACCGGATACAGGTCTTATATTGGGATCCGGCCTTGGGGTTTTAGCTGATGAAATTGAAAATCCTGTCGTTATTTCTTATAAAGATATTCCGCATTTTCCACAATCCACTGTTACAGGACATAAGGGTCAGCTTGTAATAGGAACACTTGAGGGAAAAGAAGTTATAGCTATGCAGGGACGTTTTCATTATTATGAAGGCTATGCCATGGAGCAGGTAACCTTTCCTGTTAGAGTCTTGAAGGAATTGGGCGTGGAAAAATTGCTGGTAACTAATGCGGCTGGAGGAATTAATGAATCCTTCCAGCCTGGTGATTTAATGCTTATTCAGGATCATATAAATATGATGGGTGACAATCCGCTGATTGGCCCCAATGCAGATGAAATGGGTCCCCGTTTTCCGGATATGTCTCAGGCCTATGATCACGACCTTATCAAACTTGCAGAAGGATGTGCCGATAAGCTTCAATTAACGATCCAAAACGGAGTTTATGTCGGAAATACGGGGCCCTCTTATGAAACGGGTGCTGAAATTCGTATGCTGAGAACCCTTGGAGGAGATGCAGTAGGAATGTCTACAGTCCCGGAGGTTATCGTTGCTAATCATACTGGACTCAAAGTGCTGGGTATTTCCTGTATTTCGAACATGGCAGCAGGAATTCTGGATCAGCCTTTATCCCATCAGGAAGTGATAGAGACGACGGAAAAAGTAAAACAGGACTTTTTATCCTTTGTAAAAGAAATTGTTCGTTCTTTACCTTAATAAACCCGAAAATTTGAAAGGGTGACGGAATATGAGAATGTATGATGTGATTACAAAAAAACGAGATGGGGAAGCTCTGACGAAAGAGGAAGTTGATTTTTTTATAGAGGAATATACAAATGGAACGATTCCTGATTATCAGGCGAGCGCTCTGTGTATGGCCATCTTCTTTCAGGACATGACAGAAGAAGAACGGGCGAATCTGACGATGGCGATGGTCAACTCTGGAGATACCATTGACCTGTCATCTATTGAAGGTATAAAAGTGGATAAACATTCTACAGGTGGTGTAGGAGATACAACAACGCTGGTTCTGGCTCCTCTGGTAGCATCTCTGGGTGTCCCCGTAGCCAAAATGAGCGGGCGGGGGTTAGGCCACACCGGTGGTACCATTGATAAATTGGAATCTGTATCAGGATTCCATGTTGAAATGGACAAGGATAAATTCATAGAACTCGTAAATCAGAATAAGGTTTCGGTGATTGGGCAATCCGGGAATCTTACACCTGCGGATAAAAAGCTTTATGGTCTGCGTGACGTAACGGCTACAGTAAATTCCATACCTTTAATAGCCAGCTCTATTATGAGTAAAAAAATTGCGGCAGGTGCCGATGCCATCGTTTTAGATGTAAAAACAGGTGCCGGGGCTTTTATGAAAACAGAAGATGAGTCGGAGGAGTTAGCCAAGGCCATGGTATCTATCGGAAATCAGGTAGGGCGCAGAACAATGGCCGTGATCAGTGACATGAATCAGCCGTTGGGTCATGCCATTGGTAATGCCCTGGAAGTTCAGGAAGCCATTGATACTCTGAAAGGAGAAGGGCCTGAGGATCTGACAGAGTTATGTCTGACACTGGGCAGTCAGATGGCTGTTTTAGGTAACCGGGCTCAAACTCTGGATGAAGCAAAAAGCAAGCTTGAACAAAATATCGCTAATGGAAATGCTCTTGAAAAATTCCGTACCTTTTTAGAATCTCAGGGTGGAGATGGGAAAGTGGTTGAAAACCCTGAGTTACTGCCTCGAGCCACGCATCAAATTGATCTCCCTGCCAGGGAAAGCGGTTATGTGAGCGGAATGACAGCTGATGAGATTGGCAAAGCCGCGATGCATTTAGGTGCAGGCAGAGCAACGAAGGAATCTGAAATTGATTTAGCTGTAGGCTTAATGCTAAACAAAAAAATCGGTGACTATGCGGAAGCTGGTGAGTCGCTGGTAACCGTTCATTCAAACCAGGAAAACGTCGAGGAAATTAAAGAAATCCTTTATAATAATATCCAGATTCAAAAAGACCCTGTAAACAAACCAGAACTCGTACGCAACATTATTGAATAGTCTCCAGAAAGAAAATTCCGATTCAGTCGGGATTTTCTTTTTTTATACTTATAAATTTAATCCATCATGGAAAAAATATGAAAGGAATCATGAAAAGGCTTGTCCATGTTCCGATTTAAAATGCAGTTCCTTTAAAGTGCATCAGAAAAATTCCTATGCAACAGGTATGGAGGGAAACGAATGAGAAAAGTGGCAACAATGCTATCGATTTTTTGTTTACTCACATCAACTATGGTTTTACCCGTACAGGCAGAACAATCAGAAAAAGCAGAAGTGGATCTGGCTGAAAACTCAAAGTCAGCGATTTTAATGGAAAAGGATACAGGAGAAATTCTGTATAAGAAAAATAGTGAAGAACGTCTACCACCCGCCAGTATGACAAAGGTCATGACGATGATCCTCATAATGGAGGCCCTGGAAAGCGGGAAAATTAAGCTTGATGAAAAAGTGCGTATCAGCGAGAATGCGGCATCTATGGGTGGCTCGCAGATTTTCCTTGAAGAAGGCGAGGAAATGACTGTTGAGGATCTTTTAAAAGGGATTGCCGTTGCATCCGGAAATGATGCTTCCGTTGCTTTAGCTGAACGTATTGCTGGTTCGGAAAAGGCTTTTGTTGAACAAATGAATAAAAAGGCGAAGGAGTTAGGTTTAAAGAATACAAAGTTTAAAAATACAACGGGACTGCCTGCAGAAGGTCACTACAGTACAGCGCAGGATATGGCTGTCATGGCGAAGGAACTACTGAAGCATGAGCAAATAACGGAATATACAAGCATTTATGATGATTATTTACGTAAAGGAACAGAGGATGAGTTCTGGTTAGTGAACACAAACAAGCTCGTAAAGTTTTATAAAGGAGTAGATGGATTAAAAACAGGGTATACAAGTGAGGCGAAATATTGTCTGACAGCGACTGCCAAAAAGGATGAAATGCGTGTCATTGCTGTTGTAATGGGCGCAGAAACGACAAAGAAGAGAAATAAGGATATTTCAGCTATGCTTGATTATGCATTTCAGCAATATAACACAAAACCGGTTTATGATCGGTTTGAACAAGTGGATGAGATGAATCTGCTTAAAGCGGATAAGGCTAATGTGAAAGTTGTAACAGGGGATCAGGTTTCCATCTTAATGAAAAAGGGTGAAAAAACTGAAAATCTGGAGCAGGTCATTGAATATAAAGAGGACCTGTCGTTACCGCTTAAGAAGGGACAGGAAGTAGGTACCCTTAAACTAGTGAATGACAAAAATATATTATCCGAGACCCCATTAATTGTGAATCAGGATATTCAGCAGGCAGGAATCTGGACCTTAATGAAGCGTACAATGAGTCATTTTTACAAACCGTTTTAAAATGTAAGTCATTTTGACGAAATTGCACTTCTTTTGTCAGCAAGCAGGAAAACGAAAGGACAAAGAAGAAAGACTCAAGGAGAAGTAAAGCAAGCAAAAAGGAGGCATTCAATCTTGAGTCTTTCTGTGCAATTTGAAAGCAAACATCAAGTATTGCTCGTAAGATTAACGGGTGAATTAGACCACCATACGTCTGAAGATTTAAAACAGCAATGGCAGTCAGAGATGAAAAAGAGTGATATTCAGCATGTCGTTGTTAACTTAGAAGATCTGAGTTTTATGGATAGTTCAGGTTTGGGCGTTATGCTTGGCAGATATAAAGAGGTTCAGGAATTAGGTGGAGAAATGGTTGTATGTTCAATTTCCCCATCTGTTAAAAGGCTTTTTGAGCTGTCAGGCCTATTTAAAATTGTCCGACTGGAAGAAGATGAAGCGGAAGCGCTCAAAAATCTGGGGGTGGCATCATGAAAAATGAGATGCACCTCGAATTTTCAGCTATAAGTGAAAATGAGTCCTTTGCCAGGGTTACCATTGCATCTTTTATTGCCCAGGTAGATCCAACTATGGACGAGCTTACGGAAATTAAAACCGTTGTCTCTGAGGCGGTCACAAATGCGATTATCCATGGCTATGAAAAGGATGTAGACGGTAAAGTTTATATGGATTGTGTTCTACATGATCAATTTGTAGAACTCACCATTCGGGATGAAGGAATAGGAATTGACGATTTAGATGAGGCCAAGCAGCCATTGTATACATCAAAACCGGAACTTGAGCGATCTGGAATGGGTTTTACCATCATGGAGAACTTTATGGATGAAGTTGACATTCAATCTGAAAAAGGTAGAGGCACAACGGTTAAGCTGAGGAAACATTTTCAAAAAAGCGAAAACCTTGTGTGAATAAGGGGATATGTCTATGGATGTGGAACTGAAAACTTCCAATAGCGAGAAGCCGTTGTCGGATGAAGAAGTGAAGCAGCTAATTCATGAAAGTCAGCAAGGGGATCAGGATGCAAGAGACTTTCTGGTGGAAAAAAACACGCGACTTGTATGGTCTGTCGTGCAGCGCTTTCTGAACCGGGGATACGATCCGGATGATTTGTTTCAAATCGGCAGTATAGGTCTGTTAAAGTCAATTGATAAGTTTGATCTTACTTATGAAGTCAAATTTTCCACTTATGCAGTTCCTATGATTATTGGTGAGATTCAACGTTTCATTCGTGATGATGGAAGTGTCAAAGTGAGCCGCTCATTAAAGGAGACCGGCAACAAAATCAGGAAAAAGCGGGATGAATTATCCAAGGAATACGGCCGGTCCCCAACTATACAGGAGTTAGCGGATGAAATGGATATTTCACCGGAAGATATTGTGTTCGCTCAGGAAGCTTCAAAATCCCCTCATTCCATACATGAAACGGTTTATGAAAATGATGGAGACCCGATTACACTTTTGGATCAAATGTCCGATGAAGATTCAAAGTGGTTTGATAAAATCGCTCTGAAAGAAGTGATTCGAAATTTAGACGAAAGAGAGCGACTCATTATTTATTTGCGATACTATAAAGACCAGACACAATCGGAAGTCGCTCATCGACTCGATATTTCACAAGTACAGGTATCGAGGCTGGAAAAGAAAATATTGGATCATATACGTGATCAAATGAAAACATAAACTGAAAAATGTCAGCTGAAAAGCTGGCATTTTTTTATGGGAAATTACTGGATAATAGATCGGGAGAGGCCACGTAACTTTTTGCATGAACAAACCGGCAGTTACACATAATAAACGTAAACTTCTCAACAAGAGAGGAGTGTTGTGCCATGGGGGAACAGGTTTATATACGATTACGTCATAAAATTAAAATACCTAAGGAAAAGAAGCTGTTGCTTAAGGATATAGCCTTTATAACGGCAAATAATCATTGGCGAAAGCTTCTGGAAAACACCTTTATCTATCAGGTGAAAAAGGACGATAAAAACATAGTGGTACTGGACATTTACTCCGTTATACAAATTCTTGGAAATCAGCATCCTAATTTGGAATTTCAATCGATTGGGCCTAATCAGACCATTGCCTATATAGATGTATCGCCAAAAAAGCCTCGATTGTTCATCGTCGGTTTTATCTGGCTATTGTTATTTATTGGTTCGGGAATGGCTATTATGAATTTTCATTATGATGTGAGCATGCAGGAGGTCCAGCAGCATCTCCATTATTTGCTGACAGGCAAGAGCAATCCTTATCCTCTGTGGCTTCAAATCCCATATTCTATAGGCCTGGGGCTGGGCATGATCCTGTTTTTTAATCATGTCTTTAAGAAACGAATTAACGAAGAACCTAGCCCATTAGAAGTAGAAATCCATAAATATCAGCAGGAACTGGATAATTACGTGATTTTACATGAAAATCAAATGAGTAAGAACGATGATTATGATTAAACTGCTGGAAGTGATGATCGGACTTTCTTCCGGGCTTGCGGTAGGTGCGGGGTTTGTTGCGTTTTTAACCGTTTTAGGTGTGATTCCCAGGCTGATCCAGCTAAGTAAAACACATGTCTTTACACAGTATTATGAAACAAGTGTGATTGCTGGTGCACTATTTGGTACGCTCTTATCCTTCAGTTCATTTGTCTTCAGCCTCCCCGTTTTTATTGAAATGGTGTGGGGGTTATTTCATGGTATTTTTATCGGTATGCTGGCAGCTGCATTAACTGAAGTTCTTAATGTATTTCCTATCCTTGCCAAAAGAGTTGGTGTGGATAGGTATATTTTGGGATTTTTAATGGCACTTGTTCTGGGAAAGGTTTTCGGGTCCCTGTTTCAGTGGATGATCTTCGTGAAATGAATTATTGGAGTGGTGATATGAGTAATAAATTTGATAAGCAAAATTATAAAAATACGGTTAAATCCTATCAGCCCAAACCTAATTTATTCCTTAACTGTGTGAAAGCCTTCGTTGTCGGTGGATTAATTTGTGTTGTAGGTCAAGCCTTAACTGATTTTTATATTGGCGTTTTTGGGTACAGTGAAAAGGATGCAGCCAGTCCAACGGCTGCTACGCTGATCCTGATTTCATCTCTACTGACCGGCTTTGGTGTATATGATAAGTTAGCCCAGTTTGCAGGTGCAGGTTCAGCTGTTCCTATCACCGGATTTGCCAATGCAGTTACAAGTGCAGCTTTAGAGCATAAGAGTGAAGGCTTAGTTTTGGGTGTTGGTGGGAATATGTTTAAATTGGCAGGCTCCGTTATTGTTTATGGAACGGTTTCCGCATATCTGGTTGGGATTATCCGGTACTTAATCATGCAATAAACAGGAGGATTCACATGGGTAAACTAGGGAAGCAGACATGGATATTTGAAAATCAAGTATACATTAATGAAACCGCAACCGTTGGAGGTCCCATGGAAGCACAGGGTCCTCTTAGCGAAACCTTTGATATCACTTTTGATGATTTACATTGTCATGAAGATAACTGGGAGAAGGCAGAAAGAAAAATCCTCCAGCAGTCTATACAAACCTGTATTCAAAAGGCCAGATTACAAAAAGATCAGATCGATTTAATGTTAAGTGGCGATTTGCTCAACCAGAATGTTACGTCAAACTATGCAGCTAGAACCTTGTGTATACCGATTTTAAATATGTTTGGGGCATGTTCCACCTCGATGGAAACGCTGGCTGTCGCTTCTGCATTAGTGGATGCCGGTTTTGTCAACAATGCGATTGCTGCTACCAGCAGTCATAATGCAACAGCAGAGAGACAGTTCCGATATCCCACAGAGTATGGCGGGCAAAAACCTGCTACAGCTACAACGACAATTACGGGTGGGGGGAGTGCATTAGTTTCTCAAGAACCCTCAACAATAAGAGTAGAAGCAGCCACAATCGGAAAGGTAATGGACTATCAGATAGGTGATCCATTTGATATGGGTTCTGCTATGGTTCCGGCAGCTTATGACACCATAAAAACCCATCTGGCTGATGTGGGTCGTTCCCCGAATGACTATGATTTAATTGTCACGGGGGATTTGTCCTCTATTGGAAGTCCAATTCTTAAGGATATGATGAAAGAGGATGGAATAAATATTGATCACGTGCATAATGATTGTGGATTAATGATTTATAACAGTGATCAACCTGTTTTCGCAGGTGGCAGTGGGACAGCCTGTTCAGCAGTTGTGACCTATGGGCATATTGTATCCGAACTGCGAAAGGGCCGTTTGAATCGTGTGCTAATTGCAGCAACAGGCTGCCTTCACAGTCCGACAATGATCCAACAGAAAGAAACGATGCCATCCATAGCACATGGTGTAGTGCTGACAAGAGAGGAGTTGAGTTAATTGGACTATTTATGGGCTTTTCTCGTTGGGGGCGGAATATGCGTGATTGGACAAATTTTACTTGATGTAGCCAAGCTGACACCTGCCCATGTCTTATCTTCATTTGTTGTCACAGGTGCCATTCTTGATGGGTTCAGTTTATATGATAAATTAATTAAATTTGCCGGAGCAGGTGCTACCGTTCCTATTACAAGCTTTGGTCACTCCCTGTTGCATGGAGCGATGAAACAGGCTGAAGATCATGGCTTTATCGGAGTGGCCATTGGAATTTTTCAATTAACTTCAGCAGGTATAGCCTCGGCCATTTTATTCGGATTTCTCGTAGCTGTTTTCTTTAAACCAAAAGGATAACGGAAAGGGTAGATACGGCTTATGTCAAAGTCACAAAAGATTGCTGTATCCGAAAAGCTGACCGAAAATGAAAAGTACATGAAGGATCGTGTAGGTGTCGGAACATCCTTTGATCTCGGTTTCAGACAGATTAAGGTGTTAAAAAAAGATGTTGATATCTACTATCTGACAGGAATGTGCGATACAGCTTATATTATTGAAATTATAAAGAAATTAGTTGAAATCAATGATTTTGAAACTAATTATGCAAAGGTTAATGAAGTCATCCATAATCGACTCGTTCATCAGCAGGTGACTGAAGTCAAAACGATGGATGAAGCAGTTGATGAACTTCTCTCTGGTCTTATCGTTATTTTTGTTGATGGTGAAAAGCATGCGTTTATTGTTGATGTCCGTTCTTATCCGGGAAGATCCCCTCAGGAGCCGGATACAGAAAAAGTTGTAAGGGGCTCAAGAGATGGTTATACAGAGAATATTATTGAAAATACCTCTCTTACACGCAGAAGGATTCGGGATGAACGATTACGTGTGGAAATAACGAAGGTTGGTGAACGTTCCAAAACAGATGTCGTTTTTATGTACCTAAAAGATGTAGCAGATCAAGGGCTTGTGGACTTAATAAAAACTGAAATTGAAAATATAGAAGTTGATGGGATTTCTATGGCGGATAAAACGATTGAGGAATTTTTAGTTCATCAGGGGTTTAATCCATTCCCAATGGTTCGTTACACTGAGCGCCCGGATGTGGCTTCTTCACATTTGTTAGAAGGCCATGTCATTGTAATGGTTGATACGTCACCAAGTATGATTATTACACCTACAACCTATTTTCACCATGTACAGCATGCTGAAGAATTTCGTGAATCACCGGCAGCAGGTTCATTTGTAAGATGGATCCGCTTTTTAGGGATATTAGCGTCCATTTTTTTGCTGCCACTCTGGCTCACATTCGTTTTAGATCCAACGTTGCTGCCTTCAGGATTGGAGTTTATCGGTCCTAAAGAGGAAGGGAACATCCCTGTTGTTATCCAGCTTATATTAGCTGATATAGGGATTGAGTTTTTGCGAATGGCAGCCATTCACACACCAACACCACTGTCCACGGCGATGGGCTTAATTGCGGCTGTTCTAATTGGGCAAATTGCTATTGATGTAGGCTTGTTTATGCCTGAAGTTATTCTTTATGTGTCAATATGTGCAATTGGGGCTTTTGCAACGCCAAGCTATGAACTGGGTGTCGCAAATAAGATGACAAGGCTCTTGCTTATAATTTCTGTAGCTCTGTTTGGAATCAATGGTTTTACCATTGGAGGTACGCTCTATATTCTGTTCCTGGTCAGCAGAAATTCCCTTAATACTCCTTATATGTGGCCGTTTATTCCATTTGATGCGAAGGGAATGAGTCAGATTCTGTTCAGAGTGTCCGTACCATTAACAAACCGTCGTCCAAGTATTGTACGGCCAAAGAATGACCATAGACAACCATGGAAATAATATTGAAACAAAAAGAAGGATATGATAAAGTATTTTTATACTTTATCGGTACTTTTATTTTTGGGAGGCAGTGGCACTGTCTCCTTCTTTTTTAATTTACAGGGGTGAATATGATGTCTACTAATAAATCAAATCATTTACATTTTGGCGGAATCGATATGCTCGAGCTTGCCCGGACATATGGGACACCACTTTATGTTTATGATGTTCATAAAATCAGGGAGAATGCCAAAGCATTTGTGGAGACATTTAAGAAACTTGAGGTACCTTTTCAGGTGGCGTATGCCAGTAAGGCTTTTTCCTCTGTTGCGATGCTTCAGGTTGCTAAACAGGAGGGACTAAGCCTGGATGTTGTTTCACAAGGTGAACTTTATACAGCTCTACAGGCAGATTTCCCAGTGGAAAGAATCCATCTGCATGGAAATAATAAAAGTGAAGAAGAATTGGATATGGCGCTAAAACATAAAATCGGATGTATTGTTGTAGATAATTTTTATGAAATCAATCTATTGGAAAATCTGGTAAATGAATATCAACAGGATATCAATGTTCTATTAAGAGTCACACCGGGAATTGAGGCTCATACGCATGACTATATTCTAACAGGACAGGAAGATTCCAAATTTGGCTTTGATTTATCGAATGGACAGGCTGAACAAGCGCTGTTACAGCTTCTTCCCAATGAAAATATAAACGTAATGGGACTACACTGTCACATCGGTTCGCAGATTTTTGAAACGACTGGTTTTGTTATGGCTGTACAAAAACTCTATCAGACTATGAACCATTGGTATCAGACTCATCATTATATCCCTGAAGTTTTAAACTTAGGCGGCGGCTTTGGTATTAAATATACTGAGGAGGATGAGCCGAAACCGCTGGCTCAATATGCAGAAGTGCTGGTTGAGGAAGTGAAAAAACAGGCAGGACATTTCGGGCTTCCTGTTCCGGAAATCTGGATTGAGCCTGGACGGGCGATAGTTGGTGACGCAGGAATAACTCTTTATTCCGTTGGATCGATTAAGGAAATCCCTGGAATACGGACCTATGTTTCGGTGAACGGGGGAATGACAGACAACATTCGGCCTGCATTATATAACGCCAAATATCAAGCTGTTGTTGCAAACAAGCTTCATGAAGCACCCGCAAAGGCTGTCTCCGTTGCAGGAAAATGCTGTGAAACAGGTGACATGCTAATATGGGATGAAAAGGTGCCTGATTCAATAGAAGCAGGAGATATTCTGGCTATATTTTCAACTGGAGCATATGGTTACTCTATGTCAAACAACTATAACCGCTTCCCGAAGCCAGCTGTTGTATTTGTTGAAAATGGAAAAAGCCAGCTGGTCGTCAAAAGAGAATCCTACCAGTCCCTAACCCAGAACGACCTGTCTTATGAATAGAAAAGCGACCTGGGAGCCGTAGCTTGACAAGATAAACAAACGCGCGGGCGGATAAGGTTTCTATAGACGCAACAAATTCGCTGATGGATGCTTTCTTTTGTGATATGATAAGTACGATTGATATAAAAGGAGATGATTTATTTGACGAAACAAGGCTATATTATAATGGAAAATGGAGATAAAATTGAGTTTGAATTATATCCGGATGAAGCTCCTGGCACCGTTGCCAACTTTGAAAAACTGGCTAATGACGGTTTTTATGACGGTCTTACATTTCACCGGGTTATCCCGGGTTTTGTGAGTCAGGGCGGCTGCCCAAGGGGAGATGGAACAGGTAATGCCGGATATACCATTAAATGTGAAACAGAAGGTAATCCTCATAAACATGTTCCTGGCAGCTTATCTATGGCTCATGCCGGAAAGGATACAGGCTCCTCTCAATTTTTTATCGTACATGAAGAGCAGCCCCATTTAAATGGCGTACATACAGTGTTTGGACAGGTAACTTCCGGTCTTGAAACAGCCAAAGCCATGAAAAATGGAGATGTTATGAAGGAAGTTAAGGTCAACGAATAAATCATAAAATGTGGCTGGGATCTGACAGAATCATTTACGGCTAATGAGAGGATGTTTTCGGAAGAGGGTATACGCCCCCCTTCCCAATCCCCATTTATTATAATGAAAATAGTTTGTTCCCAGCTGCATTCTATTTGTATATGCCGACGTTAAGGAGATTTCTATGATTAGTTTCGTTATCTTTTTCCTTTTAATCGCTCCTCTTACTATTCTTTTTCACGAATTTGGCCATGCAGGTATGGCCTATATTCTTAAGGCGGATTTCGTCCATTTTTTTATTGGTTCAGGCAGGGAAAGGGCAGCCTTAAGAGTAGGGAGGATTCATCTTCATCTGCACACCCTTTTATTTATGGGGGGTCAGTCCCTAAGTGAAAAAGAAGATGACTTCAAAGCCTGGGAAAAGGTGTTGATATCATTAGCCGGTCCCATAATGAATGGAGTTGTGGCATGGGGGACATCTTTTATCTCCTATGAAAATACGGTCATTCAATTAGCTATTTGGTTTAATTTATGGCTTGCCATCCTAAACATAATTCCATTTCGGCTTGGGAGGAAAAAATCGGATGGGTATGTTTGTGTAGAGGTTATTATGAAAAGCTTAGGGGCAAGAGATTAAATTAGTGAATGAATACCATTTGCATGAAGAGTAAAAGGAATTATAATAAGAGAGAAATGATATCCTTTTTGGAGGATTTACGATAATGCGAAAGAAAAATAGACGATTATTTTTATTGCTGGCAGGATTTGGTCTTATTTGGGGATTTATTTACTGGTATTATATTGTTTAGATAAATACACTATGTTAGAAGGAAAAGGGATAAATTATATAGAACATTATGGTCAAGCGGCTCTGAATGGAAAAATATAGGACTAATATTAGAATGAAATGGAAAAGATGTATTTATAAATAAACGTATAAGTATAGTTGAATGATAGACGTTTTGCGTTTGAAGGGTATAAATCAGAGTGACTTTCGAATAATGAGGGATTATTATGTTAATACGTTACAAAAAAACATTTGAAAAAATAGCGATGGGTTTACTATCATTTATGCCGGAAGAAAAGGATGTAAAGAAACTGCAGCAGACAATTAAGGAATATGAGTCAAATGAAGATTGGCATTTATATCTTTGGAAGGAAGAAGACCTGCTGGGAGCTGTTGGAATCCGAATTGAGAATGAAGAAAAGGCAGTGATTCAGCATATCTCTGTAAATCCATCCCACCGGCATCAGGGGATTGGAAAGAAGATGATTGATGCAGTACGCACACAATATGAGAACCGTTATATCGTTTGTGCGGATGATCGTACGGAATCTTTTGTGAAAAAGTGTGAAGAAGTGATTCAAAGAGATCAGTCCATCTAGCCTTTAATTGTCGTGTCGCAACATGTGCTTATGTACAATATAATGATCAGATAAATCGCTTTTGGAATTGAACGCGCAATTCCATTTGGAGCACTTTTGCCTGACTTGTTCAGTAAGGCGCTTATCCTGAATGGGTAATGAAATACTCTGATAAGCTTTCTTCTGCTGTATGTTGGATTCAAGCATATCAAGGGTTTTTAACATTTCGGATTTGGATAGTCCAAAGTTTTCGATTAACGCATGATGAAGATGAAATTTTTGCTTTGCCTTTTTTATCAAGCGTAAGGCTCCCACATGGTTTCCTCTCCGCTGATGGTATAATGAAACTGCCAACTGGATAAAACCAACCCAGATTGAATTTCGGTCCAAGGGTGTCTCCTTTTTCCACCTTTCCTCCAATATCTCATGACATTCGAAATAGTCCCTGGTTCCTGTAAAGTGAGCCAGATATGTCACATATGCATCGTCATACATACCAGCAACTCCTTTAACTTTAAAGTACAGTAACTGCAAGTAAAGAATCATTTTTTTCAGTTTATCATGAGAAACGGACAATGATAAATATATTCCTTGATATTAAAAAAACAAAGCGCTAAGCCTTGATAAGCTTAGCGCGGTTTTGAGGATGAATTAATATCCTCCATAACCCCAGCTTGCACCAACAATAATTAACAGAATGAACAATACTACGATTAACGCGAAACCGCCGCCATAACCATATGAACCCATAGTAAATCCTCCTTTTTTAGATTACAATGATAAAAGGAAATATCGGTAACTCATAACCTTTTACCATGTTTCTTACGTTAATACCTTATGTACATTTATTTAATGTTGTATAGGCGGATATAAAGAATTGAATTAATTTTTTCAGGGAAGGAATTCTGATGAAGATGGGCGAAGAATATCTTGTTAAATTGGACACATTTGAAGGACCGCTGGATTTACTATTACATTTGATTAATCGTTATGAAATTGATATATATGATATTCCGGTTGCTCAAATTACAGAACAATATATGGGCTACATCCATACGATGCAACAGCTGGAGCTGAATATAGCCAGTGAGTATCTGGTGATGGCTGCAACGTTAATTGAAATTAAGAGTAAGATGCTTATCCCTAACCAGGAACTGGAATTGGAAGAGGATGAGTATGAAGAAGAGGATCCGAGAGAGGACCTGATGAGGCGATTAATTGAATATCGTAAATACAAGGAAGCAGCACAAAACCTTAAGGACAGAGAATTGGAAACGAATCAGATTTACACACGACCGCCTGTGAATCTGGACGTTTATAAAAATGAAAATAAACCCGTTGAAAATCATGGAGAAGTAACCATTTTTGACATGATTGGTGCATTACAGAAGCTGTTTCAAAGAAAGAAATGGAACGAACCCCTGGAAACAACAGTCGAGAGGCAGGATATTCCAATTCAGCAACGTATGGACCAAATGCTGGATTATATCCGACAGGCAAATCGGAAAATTTTCTTTGATGAATTATTTCCCTCACCTGTTCGTTCCCATATTGTTGTATCATTTATTGCATTACTTGAATTAATGAAAAGCAGAATGATTATTTGTGAACAGGAAACAAATTTTTCCGATATTATCATTTATCAGAATGAAGAAGATCAATTAACGGATTAAACGGAGGATCACAATGGAATTACAGAAGTTAAAAGCAGCAACAGAAGGACTATTATTTGCTTCAGGTGAAGAGGGGCTTAGTAAGAAGCAGCTGGCAAAGGTTCTTGAAGTAGACCAGACCGCCGTAGACGTCATTGTTGACGAACTAAAGTATGATTATGAGCATGAACAACGGGGAATTACGATTATGCAGTCTGCTGATTTTTTTCATTTAACGACAAAACCGGAGCATGCGCATTATTTTGAAAAGCTCGTAGAAACCCCCTCATCATCCCGCCTCTCCCAGGCTGCTCTGGAAACGCTGGCGATTATTGCCTATAACCAGCCGATTACACGAACGGAAATTGAAGAAATTAGAGGGGTAAACAGTGATGGCCCTGTTCAGACATTGATTTCACGTCAGCTTATTGAAGAGGCCGGGAGGAAGGAAACGAGTGGACGGCCCGTTTTATTTGTGACTACGACCCAGTTTCTTTCCTTCTTTGGTTTAACCTCATTGGAAGAGTTACCGCCATTACCTGAGGATTTAATAGATGAAAATATGGAAATGGAAGCTGATTTATTCTTTGAAAGATTTAAAGAAGATACAGACTTTTAAAGACTGAATAAATGACTGACTTTTCAAATAAAGTATAGTACGATATAAGTAAATACGATATATGGGAGGATGGGGGTTGGAGATCAAAAATTTCACCGGCCGTCAGTTGGAAAAAAGTGTTCCGGCTTCACCTGAAGATGGATTTATTCGTTCGCAGGTTATTTATCACGAGGACAGGTTTGAACAGGAATTTCAGCTTGTCTATCCTGAATACTTTAATCGGAATTTTTCAACGGTTACACCTTTCGATAAGGAACCTGTGATTTCTTCAGGTCCGTACCATTATGATTTTAAAGAAGTGGCAGCGTTAGCCTTACTTATAACAAATCCGGAGTACAAGCAGCAAAAAAGATTGTATGTTCCTGATTGGGACCACTTTTCCTCTCTGTTTGAGAAGGTTGAATGGGATACTGTCGAAAAGGTCATCAATGAAATGCTGGAATATCCCCCTTAAACTTCATAGACCGTAACAAAAGCTTCCTCATAATAGGGGAAGCTTTTTCACATTTGGTAGACCTGGGCATATGATGATGTCGAGGTGATGTAGATGAATGCACAAACCAGACAATATTTATATGCCTTGTTAAATTGGGCAGATGAGGTAGAAGAAAAAGTCATAAATAATCGAAAAAACGTGAGTCTATCATTTGTACAAAGCAGGATGGAAAACTGGCGGAACAATATTCAAACGTATTTAACAAATCATCAATCTGTGACACAGCAGGACCTGGAACACATTCAGAGGAGTGGTGAGGAAATGGTGGAAGACATCGTTACAGAACGAGGAGAGCAGCCAAATGCGAATCGTGTGCCGATAGGAGAACATAGTCTTCCGCCTCTTCCTTATGATTACGATGCTCTTGAGCCGGTAATCTCTGAAGAAATTATGCGGCTTCATCATGATATCCACCATAAAAGTTATGTTGAAGGTTTAAATAAGGCTGAGCAAATGATCGACAAATGGAGTGAATCTCAAAATAGTCAAATGCTAAGGCATTGGATGAGAGAGCAGTCGTTCAATGGAAGTGGACACTTCCTTCACACCATTTTTTGGAATAATATGTCCCCTGATGGTGACAGGAAGCCAACGGGAGAGCTTGCCGCACATCTCAAACAGGTTTTTGGCAGTTTTAAACGGTTCAAACAGCTATTTACCCATGCCGCAAAGTCTGTACAGGGGACAGGTTGGGCGATGCTTGTGTGGGAGCTGCGTTCTGGCCGTGTTGCCATTCAGACAATCGAAAAACACAATATGTATGCTCTTTGGGACGTTATCCCGCTGCTCGTATTAGATGTTTGGGAGCATGCCTATTATTTACAGTACCAAACGGATAAAGGGAAATATGTAGACAACTGGTGGAAGGTTGTAAACTGGCAGGACGTCCAAACCCGTTTTAATCAGGCAAAGCAATTAACCTGGACTTTAGCTTGAATTGGATACTTCAGATGGATCCCTATCAATATTGGATAGGGATATTTTAATGACTTTTTATGGCTTTTTATAGCTTCTACTGCCGTAAACTCATGTCTGAGCATTTGACTTGTATGGTTCCATCTGTTTTTGTCATAAGCCCGTCCTTTCCTTCATATTTTAGTACAAACACCATGAAATGGAGGACTTGTTTTGAAAAACATCAAAAAAATGCTCATTATTATCATGATCCTTCCGTTTCTATATACTGCCTGGCATCCAGTAACTGCACATGCTGCACCAGGAGTTTCGGCTGAAAATGCTGTATTAATGGAGTATGAGTCCGGAAGAGTTCTATTTGATAAGAATGCACACCAGAAAAAAAGTATAGCCAGTATTACGAAAATCCTGACAGCGATCGTAGCCATTGAACATGGTGATTTGAATGAAACGGTTACAGTGAGTGAAAATGCGGTAAGAACAGAAGGCTCCTCAATTTATTTAGATGCGGGTGACAAAGTAAAGCTAAAGGACCTGGTTTATGGATTAATGCTCAGGTCAGGGAATGACGCTGCCGTAGCAATCGCTGAGCATGTAGGAGGAAGTCTGCCAGGCTTTACCCATTTGATGAATCAAAAGGCGCAATGGATTGGGATGACAGACTCTCATTTTGCAAACCCGCATGGCCTGGAAGCTGATGGCCATTATTCCACTGCGTATGACATGGCATTATTAATGAGGTATGCCATGCAGAATAAGACGTTTTCAAAAATATCCGGTACAAAAAAGTATAAGGGGGAAAATGAACGCTTCCCGTGGCACAATAAGAACAAGCTGTTAACAAGATATCCTTACTGTATTGGCGGAAAAACCGGTTATACAAGGAAAGCGGGAAGAACACTGGTTACCAGTGCCGAAAAGGATGATATGAAGTTGATTGTGGTGACTTTAAATGATCGGAAAGATTGGGATGATCATACCCGTCTGTTTGAATGGGGGTTCAATTCCTTTGATTTAAAGCTGATTCGTGATATGGGACAGATTGAGCTTTCACTTCCTGGCGGGAACACCGTGTCAGCTGAAATCGTAAATCCTGTAGTTTTGCCGTTATCCAAAAAAGAGTCCGAAATGATAGAAAGTAAGACTTATATAAAAGAAGATTTTCAGATGTCAGATGATGAGGTCATTGGAAAGAGGATATATTCCTTAAATGATCAGGTTTTAGCAGAGAGAAATATTATTAAAGAACCCGTACTGCCAAAAGAGGATAGCCTGTTTGATAAAGTCAAAGACTTATTTCATCAATTAAATGGGGTTTTATAAATGGTTAATTTAATCTGGGTCTTCCTGGCTGTTACAGGAATTATTTATGCGATGTTTAATGGAACAATGGACGAGGTGAATGAGGCAATCTTTGAAAGCGCGGATGAAGCGGTTATGCTTGCCATTGGATTAATAAGTGTACTGGTCTTTTGGCTGGGCATTATGCGAATTGCTGAAAATGCAGGTCTGTTAAGAGGACTGGCAAACTTATTTAAACCCATTTTTAAACGGATATTCCCTGAAATCCCGCCTGAACATCCGGCGATGGGATATATTTTATCTAACTTTTCCGCCAACCTGTTCGGTCTCGGAAATGCAGCGACCCCCCTGGGAATCAAAGCGATGGAGGAAATGAAAAAGATAAACAACGATTCCATTGAGGCTTCAAGGTCCATGGTTACGTTTCTGGCGTTAAATACCTCAAGTGTGACTTTAATTCCCACAACGGTTATTGCTATTCGAATGCAATACGACTCTGCCAATCCAACGGAAATTGTAGGGACAACCATTCTTGCTACGGGCATTTCAACCATTGGCGCCCTTTGTGTGGACCGTTTTTTCTATTATCGACGGGTACGGAGGAATAAGTCATGAGTGTGATAACGACTATTAGTACATGGATTATCCCGTTTATTATATTAATTGTGCTAATTGCCGGGACAATTAAGAAGGTTCCAACCTATGAAACTTTTGTGGAAGGGGGCAAAGAAGGGGTGCGCATGGCTATATCCCTTCTTCCTTTTTTGTTAGGAATGATCGTTGCCATATCCATCTTCCGAGCGTCAGGAGCGATGGAGGGTTTTGTTGCATTAATTTCCCCCTTACTGCAAATACTGGGAATACCCAGCGATATTGTTCCTCTCGCTGCAGTTCGTCCTATATCCGGAACAGCTGCACTGGCTGTTACCACAGATTTAATTAAGGAATTTGGACCTGATTCTTTTATTGGAAAGCTTGCCTCCACTATGCAGGGAAGTACAGATACAACACTTTATGTTCTAACTGTCTATTTTGGTGCTGTTGGGATAAAAAAGATGGGGGATGCGCTTAAAGTTGGACTCTTAGCTGACCTTATTGGTATAATAGCATCGATTATGATATGTACTTATATCTTTGGATTCTAAAGCGTTAACAAAGGTTAACGCTTTTGTTACGTATCGAATGATTAAACATCAAGGGCAGGTGACAATATGGAGTTGGAAAGACTTCAAAAAGCGATTGCTAAAAGTGGCTATACATCCAGACGAAAAGCAGAAGCGTTAATTACGGAAGGTAAGGTTAAAGTTAACGGAAAAACAGTAACTGAATTGGGGACAAAAGTAAAGCCTGATGATACAATCGAAGTAAATCATATCCCTCTTGAAAAGGAAGAACCTATCTATCTTCTTCTTTATAAACCGAGAGGTGTGATCTCAAGTGTGAAAGATGACCGAAATCGGAAAGTCGTGACAGACTTACTTCCTGAAATCCAAGAACGAATTTTTCCAATAGGCAGACTTGACTATGATACTTCGGGCATATTGCTTCTGACGAACGATGGTGATTTTGCCCAGCAGCTTATGCACCCAAGATATCAACTGGATAAAGTTTATATTGCAAAGGTAGAGGGAATTCCTGCACCAGAGGATTTAAAACCACTGAAATCAGGAATAAATGATAAGGGAGAAAATCTGAAAGCCATTAAGCATCGGATTTTGTCCGTAGATCATAAGAAAAACAGAGCTATATTAGAAATCACATTACATGAGGGGAAAAACCGGCAGATCAGGAGGATGATGGAATCCTTAGGGTACCCGGTTTTAAAACTCAAGAGGGAAAGGTATGGTTTTCTGAACCTGCATGGAATGAACCCGGGGGATTATCGGGAACTTACTCCTCATGAAATCAAACAATTAAAAACCTATGCAGAAAAAAATGTTAAATAATTTTCATAATTTGTTACAAAACGGTCATGCACTTCGTCGTATAATGACCCAAAGGGAGTGGTCTGCGTATGTCCAATAAGAAAAAGAAGCGATTTATATTCAGAAGTGTTGTGTTAGCGATTTTACTTGGTGCTGTCGTTTTTGCTCTGGTTTCCAATTTCATGAAGGACAAAGAGGCGGTAGCAGATGGTGACCAGGCACCTCCTTTTGAACTTGAACAGGTAAATGGAGAAGGTGCAATTCATTTGTCGGAGGATTTAAAAGGGAAAGGGGTCATGGTAAATTTCTGGGCCACTTATTGCGACCCCTGTAAAGAGGAAATGCCTTATATGCAAAAACTGTATCCCGAATATAAAGAAAAAGGTGTAGAGATTGTAGCTGTAAGTCTGGATGCAACGAAACTGCGCATCAGGAACTGGATTGACAAGAATCATCTCACCTTTCCCATTGTCCATGATAAAAACGGTACAGTAATGGAAGCGTATGGTGTCTTTGATCTCCCGGCATCATTCTTTATTAATCCGGACGGTACGGTTGAACGACAGGTATTGGGAGCATTAACACTGGACCGGCTTGAAGGGTATTTAAAAGAGATTGTACCAGAGAGCGAGAAATAAAAAGGATGAGTACGGATGAATGAAATAAAATGCGAATGCGGGCACGTAAACCCGGAAGGCACTGTTTTATGTGAGGCTTGTGGAAAACCTATTGAACGAAATCAGCACATTGATGGAAATGAAAAAAATAAGCTTTTAAATATGCGCTATGAAGGAAGTGCAAGACGATCCAAAACGAGAAACCAGACGGTAGTCGACAAAATCTGGATTTTCTTTTCTTCTGTCAAAGTAGGGGTCTGGTTAATCGTGTTAACCCTGATTGCATCCATTATTGGTACGATTCTGCCCCAGGAAATGTACATACCTCAAAATGTTGAAGCAGCTGATCATTACAGAGATGAGTACGGCCTATTTGGTCAAATTTATTATCAACTGGGATTTCATAACCTGTATTCCTCCTGGTGGTATATCCTTTTAATTGCTTCCATCGGAGTATCTCTGGTCATTTGCAGTATTGATCGTGTTGTTCCGTTATATCGCGCTTTAAAGAGACAAAAACCGAAACGGCACAGTAATTTTATCCGCAGACAGCGTTTATTTGGAAAAACGGAAAACGCAAAGCAGGGGGACATTGATCAAGTTGTCTCCCGCCTCAAAAAGAAACGTTACAAGATATCTGAAGAGAACGGACATATTTTAGCAGAAAAAGGCCGTTTCTCCAGGTGGGGACCATATGTGAATCATATTGGATTAATTATCGTACTGATTGCTGCTATCCTGCGTTCTATGTCCTTCTTTTATATTGAAGATTATGTCTGGGTACGAGAAGGAGAAACGAAGCTCATCCCGCAAACAGACGGTCAGTACTTTATAAAAAATAATGATTTTATAATGGATGTATATGATGAAAACGATGAAAGATATGCCGAAGCAATTAAAAAAAATGGAGAAATGATTCCAAGTAATTATGAAACAAAGGCTGAAATTTATAAAGTAAAGGGGGATACCATTCCCGGGCAGGATCCGGAGTTAACAAAAGTTAATGAAGGGGAAATTCGTGTTAATGAACCGTTAACAGTAGAGGACATTTCATTATATCAGGCAAGTTATCAATTGAACGAATTTCAATCTATGTCATTTAAGCTGCATCGCAGTGATGATGAAAACGAATCACCTATTGGGGAGTTCACCTTTGATATGAACAATCCTAAACAAGAGTATGACCTTGGAAATGGATATCGGGTAGTTGTGGACGATTACTTCCCGGAATTCTTCATGGAAGAGGGAGTGCCTGATACCAAATCAAAATATCCTAAGAAACCTGCTTTTATTTTCTTTGTGTATGGCCCTGATATTGAAGATTATGAAGTGAATTTCCTGACCATTGGAGCAAATTTAAACCCTCATAATAATAATCAGTACAAGATTAGTATTACAGGTGTGGATATGAGGGATGTGACAGGATTGACAGTTAAACGGGATCACACCCTTCCATTTTTCGCGGTTGGAGCAATTATATTTATGATTGGCGTTGTCCAGGGAATGTATTGGTACCACCGTAGAATTTGGATCCATCCGGGGGACAATGAGGTATGGATAGCAGCACATACCAATAAAAACTGGTATGGCTTGAAAAAGGATCTTGAATCGTCTCTGGAAGGAACAGAATTTAACATTCCGGATGATCAGCAGGAATTGAAGTAGCAGTAGCATTTAAGGAGGATCATCAATATGGATTATGTATCGATGAGCAGTAATTTTCTATTTGCATCATTTATTATCTATATGGTGGCAATCGTTTTCTTTGCATTTACCATAAGAGATAAAAATAAGGAGCATAAACAGACAAAGGCAGGAACCATAGGGATTATCTTAACCATCATTGGATTTATATCCCAGATTGGCTATTTTATAACCCGGTGGATAGCCAGCCATCATGCTCCAGTCAGTAATATGTTTGAGTACATGACGTTCTTTGGCATGATGCTGGTCTTTGCGTTTATTATTTTGTATTTCATTTACAAAGTTGACTTATTAGGATTGTTTATTTTACCTGTATCCGTAGTTGTCATCGGTTATGCGAGTGTATTTCCTCAGGAGATTTCACCGTTAGTTCCATCCTTGAAATCTCATTGGTTATATATCCATGTGACAACGGTCTCTCTTGGTGAAGGCATTCTGGCAGTAAGTTTTGGTGCAGGATTAATTTATTTAATTCGACAAGTTGATCAGACCGTAAGAAGTAAGAAGACTTTTTGGCTGGAATTTATTATGTATTCAATTTTGAGTGTAATTGCATTTGTGGCGGTCTCTACTACTTTCGGTGCAATGGATTACAGTGTAGAATTTCAACATTCAGAAACAGAAACAACTGTAGAGTACAGTATGCCTGCGATAGCCGCTCCTAATGACGGGATCATGCTGACTGAGGATAAAATGTCGCCTCTGTTTAAAGCACCTGGCTGGATGAATGGAGTAGAAGCGGGGCGTAAATTGAATTCCCTTATCTGGTCACTGCTTGGCGGTCTGGTATTATACGGCCTGTTAAGACTTATTTTACGAAAAAGAATTACAGCCGCTCTTCAGCCACGTGTTAAAAAATCAAATCCTGAGCTGTTGGATGAGATTACTTATCGTGCTGTGACGATTGGTTTTCCAGTTTTCACTTTAGGAGGCCTTATATTCGCAGCCATATGGGCACAGGAAGCCTGGGACCGTTTCTGGGGATGGGATCCTAAGGAAGTCTGGGCTCTTATTACCTGGTTCTTCTATGCAGCCTTCCTGCATCTGCGGTTATCCAGAGGATGGCATGGGGAGAAATCAGCGTGGCTGGCCGTCATTGGTTTTGCCATTATTATGTTTAACCTGGTTGTTGTAAACCTTGTTATTTCCGGATTGCACTCTTATGCATCTTAAATTGTCAGAGACGGATTTTTAAGCTACGTTAAGGGGGATATTGAGAATGGAACAGAATGCGAAGATTTTGGTAGTGGATGATGAAGAAAGAATCAGACGGCTATTAAAGATGTACCTGGAACGAGAAGATTTCCAAATTGAAGAAGCAGAGGATGGAAAAGAAGCTCTTCAAAAAGCGTTGGATGACGACTATGATTTGATATTACTCGACCTCATGATGCCTGGTATGGATGGTGAAGAGGTTTGTACAGAGCTACGGGAAAAGAAAAGTACGCCTGTTATCATGCTGACAGCTAAAGGGGAAGAAGCGAACCGTGTTCACGGACTTGAGGTTGGTGCAGATGACTATATTGTAAAACCTTTCAGTCCAAGAGAAGTTGTTTTACGGGTAAAGGCTTTACTAAGACGGTCCTCCACAACCAATTTTGTGCAGACTCAGACGAAAACCAGTGATGTGCTTGTGTTCCCGCACCTTACCATTGAAAAAGATGCTCATAGGGTTACAGCCGATGATATAGAAGTCAGTTTAACACCAAAAGAATATGAATTGCTCTTTTTCCTTGCAAGATCACCGGATAAAGTGTTCGCCAGGGAAGATTTATTAAAAGAGGTATGGAATTATGAGTTTTTTGGTGATTTGAGAACAGTTGATACTCATGTAAAAAGGCTGAGAGAGAAATTAAATAAAGTTTCAAAGGATGCTGCAAAAATGATTGTTACTGTCTGGGGTGTCGGGTATAAATTCGAGGTTGAGCAAGAGTAATGTTCTGGAGAAGTGTTGTTGTTAAACTATGGTTTACCATTTTACTATTTTTCTCTTTTGTGCTGCTTACCCTGACGATTTTTTTGCTGCAGTTCTTTCAAAATTTTCATGAGACGCAGGCAAAAGAAGAGCTGGAACAGGATACAGAAAAAGTGATAAGTATTATAAATGGACATGATAATCGTAGTCTGATGACCTCAACTATAGAGCAAATCACCGATCCATCCAAACGAGTGGTTGTCGTTTTCAGCCGAGGGGACTATTGGATTTCATCAAGTAACGATCAGGAGCTGGAAAGCCTGGATATTAATTGGTTTTATTCCAATGAGGAATTTAAGCAGGTATTGAACCATGAGGACTCAACCTATCAGAAGACAACCTTACCAGAAACAGATCGTGAAATTCTTATCGTAGGACAACCCTTTGAGAACAGGGATGGTGCAGTATTTGTTTATGAGTCACTGGATATTGTAAAAGAAACCACTTCCCAGACAACAACACTTATTTTTGTTGCTGCAGGTATTGCCATTGTTTTAACAACATTTTTTGCGTTCTTTTTATCAACCAGAATTACTGCGCCTCTCATAAAGATGCGTAAGGCAGCTTTAGAATTGGCCAAAGGCGAATTTCATACAAAAGTTCCGATTTTAACCAGAGATGAAATTGGCGAATTAGCCATTGCATTTAATCGTATGGGCAGACAATTAAAATACCACATTCAGGCGTTAAATCAGGAAAAAGAACAACTGTCCAGTATTCTCTCTTCCATGGCGGATGGTGTCATTACCTTTAATCGCAGTGGGGAAATGCTCGTTACGAACCCTCCAGCTGAACGCTTCCTATCATTATTGACTTATGAAAATGGAAAGCAGGACAGTGAAGATGCCACGCCCCTGGAATTGAAATCAACGTTGGAACGGGTCATTCAATCTGAGGAGGAAGTGACACAGGAGTTTCACCTGCAGGGAAGATCATTCGTCGTAATCATGTCCCCTTTATACGATCAGCTTTATATTCGGGGAGCTGTTGCAGTTATAAGGGATATGACGGAAGAAAGACAGCTTGATAAATTACGGAAAGACTTTATTGCAAATGTTTCCCATGAACTAAGAACACCTATTTCCATGCTGCAGGGATACAGTGAAGCAATTGTGGATGGAGTGGCTGACTCAAAAGAGGATAAAAATGAGCTTGCTCAGATTATTCATGATGAATCCCTGCGTATGGGCAGACTCGTTAATGAACTGCTGGATCTGGCAAGAATGGAAGCGGGACATATACAGCTTAATATACAGGAAATTGAACTGGAATCCTTTCTGAATAAAGTGGTTAATAAGTTTAAAGGAATGACTCAGGAGAAAGACATTGAATGGAAGCATGACTTTAACCTGGAAACAACGATTGTGCGTGTCGATCCCGACCGCATGGAGCAAGTGCTGACGAACCTTATTGATAATGCGATTCGTCACAGTGACACGGGTGGAGAGGTTCACTTACGTGTGCATGCACTTGAAGATCATATTGAGTTCCGTGTGGAGGACTCCGGAACCGGTATACCGGAAGAAGATTTACCCTTTGTATTTGAACGCTTTTATAAAGGAGACAAATCGAGGGTGAAAAAGAAGGGAAATACCGGGACTGGATTAGGGTTAGCGATTGCAAAAAATATTGTGGATGCTCATAATGGTTCAATTGACGTACACAGTAAACGTAATGAAGGAACAACCTTTATATTTACGATTCCGGGAAACTTGTAAAAATGCCGGGAAAGATGGTCTGTTTTGAGTGAAAAAAATCAGATTGTTGAAGATTATGCTGAAAAATTTTGTTTCATATGAAAAAGAAAACCTTTGTCTGGTATAGACAAAGGTTTTCTTTTGGCTAATTTTAGGAAGTATTCCTCTTAAGTTATGTTAAAATTATGGGGGAAGTTTTAGATTATAGATTAGGTACTGTAACTTTTTTTGCGTTTATACGACTATATGGATAGAAGCGGGAGGCTTTAACATGAAAGAAGTCTTTCAGGATTTATATCATAAATATCATCGGGACGTGTTTCAATTTTTGTTTTATATGGTAAAAGACCGGACTCTGGCTGAAGATCTCGTCCAGGAGGTATATGTAAAAGTATTAAAATCCTACCACAATTTTAAAGGAGAAAGCTCAGAAAAAACCTGGTTAATCTCAATTGCCAGACACATTGCTATCGACTACTTCAGAAAACAGAAACGGAAGCAGAAACGAATAATTGGCTCTTTTACGGTTGATGAAAAAAGTGACTGGCTGGAAGATACAGGAAAAATACCGGAAGAAATCGCCATGGAGAATGAGGATATTCGCCATATGTATCAGTGTTTAAAAAGGTGTAACATCGATCAGCAGACGGTTATTATTTTAAGATATATTCAGTCTTTATCTATTAAGGAAACAGCTGAAGTCCTTCATTGGAGTGAAAGCAAGGTGAAAACCACTCAGCATAGAGCAATGAAGCGGTTAAGAATACAGATGAGTAAAGAGGAGGAGGGCAAAAAGCATGAAGAATAATGAAAACAACTATGAGATCGAAAAGATGTTAAACCAAATGCCCAAAATCCAGGATCATCAGGACGAAGAAGAGTTATTTAAGAAGGTAAAGCAGGAATTTCAACGCAGGGAGATCAAGCAGAGAAACAGGAGAGTGTGGACGATACCGGCGATGACTGCAGCTGCTGTGATGCTTTTTGCTGTCATCCTGATTTCTGTAATTACGAATCAGAACCCGACTGCGGACATGGCAAAGGATATAGAGAACAGCTCAGAAGAAAGCGCATCTTCAGAGGGCACCGGCACTCCTTCTCATGAGTTGAAAATGATGAGGCCTGAGGAGAATGACACAAACAGAGACGATGCAGAATCCTCTCCTTTGCCGGAAATGGATAAATTGGCCCCCCGCTCTATGTCAGACTTGCGGATCGGGATGACCTATGATGAAGTTATTGAGGCCATTGGCTCACCCTTGGAGTATGAGGATAACGAAAATCAACGAAGTCTAAAATACTCCACTGAAGGATATGGGGTTAAATTACAATTCAAAAAGAACAGCCAAACGGTAAACCAGTTTACATTTATCCCTCGGTACTTACAGGGCACGCAACAAAAACTGACGATTCATCCATTGTTCTTAAGACAGAAGTTAGAAGGAATAAGAACAATGTTAGGTGAGCCCATGAAAGAAGAATCGGTATCCTGTTTTGAGAATACAACCTGTGAGGAATATACGTATAAACTCAATTCTGAAGACAGAATTGTCGTGAGGACATCATGGAATAAAGAGGATATTGAATTTATAAAAATATTAAGGCAGTCCAAATAAGATTGCCGGGTTAAGCGGGATAAGATCTCAGGATACCTATACAATAAGTGATTAAAAAACCCCCATGAGTGGTCACGTTTCATCCAACTAATGGGGGTGTTTCCGTTTTATATTGGATCACCAGAAGAGGTCTTGTCTACTCAAATTTATCCGGGTCACCATGAAATGGCTGATCCGCTATCCGGATGGATTCGGTAGGGCAGCCATCCAGAGCATCCTCCATATCCTCTATTAAGTGCTCAGGGACTTCTGTTATTCCCTGGTTATCATCTAATAAACAATAGGACAGCCCCTCTTCATCGTAATCATAAATATCTGGTGCTGCCGCTCCGCATGCACCACAGGCAATACAGGTTTCTTTATCAACAATGGTGTATTTTGACATTTTTCTGTCCTCCACTAAGCAATTCCTGAAATAATATGAAAGAAAAAGGCACTTTCGCTTCTCTACGATATATTAAATTTTAAAACTGTTAAATTCACATTTCAACTGATATGATATATAGTAGCAAATAATAGAGAATGGCCGGGAATTTTCACGAAACGTGCTGAAAGGAGAGGAGCCATTGTATCAGACGATTTTATTAACCTGTATTGACCGGATTGATGATGAAAAAAGCTTTTCTTCCATCTTTCATTTATTGAAAGGAAAGCGTTCAGCGCAAACCATTCAGGATGCTAAAACTTATGGTCTCTCTCCCTTTTTCGGTATCTTGAAATCATTAACGAAAAACCAATTCCTGAAGAGCCTCCAGAAATTACATCAGGATGAATATATTGAATGGAAGGGTGAGGAAGCTGTTAGTCTAACCAGCAGAGGGAAATCTTATCTGAGGGGCCGCAAGAACCAGGAACCTGAAGTTGCATGGTTTGATGGTTTTCATCTACATCACATTGCTCCGCATTTCCGGTTGAGACTCTTATTGTGGATTCAAACTGCTTCCAACCTATTAAAAAATCACTCTCACTTTATTCCTGTTAATGACCATAGGGAAGTTGCAAACTGGATTAAGACGTTCTATCAGAAAAAGAAAAAGCATCTGGACACACACTTTACTTCCCTGTATGAGGAATTACACCAATTACTAAAGCTTCATCAGCCATTTCATGCCGATATATTTGTAGCAACGCTGACAGGCTTCCGAAAAATTGGTTTGAGTAAACAGCAAATTGCAGAGAAATGGAATTTTACCATTGAAGATGCAGAGCTGTATCTTCAATCATCGATCCATTTTATTCTTAATAAAGTTCATCAGAATCAGACAGAATTTCCAAATCTAAGTGAATTTATCCCACATGAAATCATGCAATTGCCCTTAACAGCTTCTGCCGGTAAAACCCTGCAATGGTTGAAACAGGGATACACGATCGAACAGATTTCCAGGAGAAGAAATCTTAAAGTAAATACCATTCAGGATCATATTGTCGAAATCATCCATGTTGATCCTTCTTATCCTGTGGATTCATTTGTTTCACCAGAGGAGGAACAAATCATCCGTAACAAAATAAGCGAACTAAATACGAAGCGCTTAAAGCTAATAAAAGAACAATTGCCGGAATCCATCAGTTATTTTATGATTCGCATCGTTATGGCTAAACTTTATCAATCGAGGGAGTACGCCTATGCACAGAAATAAACCGGAAGAAATGGAATTGTTATCCATATTAAAAAATAAGTTTGGGTATGAGGGGTTTCGTGAGGGGCAATTTGATATTATAACGGATATTTTCCAAGGACACAGTGTTCTGGGGATATTACCGACAGGTACAGGAAAATCCTTGTGTTATCAGTTGCCGGCTTTTTCACAGAAGGGTATCACGATTGTGGTTTCTCCTCTTATATCACTTATGGTAGATCAGGTCAAGCAGTTAAAGGCCAGAGGATTTAAACGAGTAACAGCGATCAACAGTTTATTGGACCATAACCAGAGAGACTATATCCTGAAGCATTTGCATGACTATAAACTCATTTACTGTTCTCCGGAGATGCTTCAAAATGCGTACTTTTTTCATCGCTTAAAATCTTTATCTATATCCCTGTTTGTGGTGGATGAAGCCCACTGTATTTCTCAATGGGGACATGAATTCAGAACGGACTATTTAAAGTTGAAGGATCGCATAAAGGAGCTCGGAAATCCAGCGGTGCTGGCATTAAGTGCAACAGCTACCCCCCAGGTACAGGAGGATATACAATATTTTCTGGATATTCCTTACTTGAAAAAACGGATTCATCCTATGGACCGGCCGAACATTGCCTTTGCCATTGAACATGTAACTCACTGGCAGGAAAAGGTAGAACGCATCGTTCAGGTTTTAAAGCAAAATCCGGTTCCCGCGATGATCTATTTTTCAAGCCGTAACTGGTGTGAAAAAGTCAGTGAAACATTAAACCAGGAATTAACCGGCGTACGCGTTGCCTACTACCATGGAGGAATGAGTTCAGAGGATCGATTACTCATTCAGCAGCAATTTATGAATCATCAGCTTGATGTTATTTGTTGTACGAGTGCTTTTGGGATGGGGGTTGATAAGCAGGACATTCGACTGGTTATTCATTTTCATTTGCCTACGCAACTGGAATCCTTCATTCAGGAGGTTGGCCGTGCAGGGCGTGATGGAAAGGAGAGTGTAAGTTTTGCTCTTTATACAGAAGGAGATGAACAAATCCCATTACGCTTAATTGAACAGGAACTCCCAACGGAAAAACAGGTGGAGCATATATTTCGTGATTTACTTAAAATAAACCGTACCCCTCTTCCCTTAAAAGATGTTAAAGAAGAACTGATTGCGAAATATGAGTTAACCGAAACGCAGTGGAATTTCTTAAAATACCAGCTTGAGCAGAAAAAGATGATTATAGGTGAGCAGATTCATCTGCAGCCTGATGTACTGGAAGATACACGTCAACCGACACTTAGCTTATTAAGAGAACGTACGGCCATTAAGATCAAGAAGTTATACCAATTTATGGATTGGATAAAAAGTGCTGGTTGCCGGAGAAAGGATCTATACCGGCCTTTCCAGGAAAGCTATCAGCAGCCAGTGTATCATTGCTGTGATCATTGCGATTTTTCTTTCTCAAAATGGAGTCCACCTATTCAGCAGAAAATAGAAGAAAGGGTTGAGGGCTGGGAGGTAGAACTTAGGAAGCTATTTCACCAGGAGGCATAAAAGTGAAAAAACAAATGAATCAGGCCGAACTGATTAAGCGCATGACGGATAAAGAGCTATTATTTAATCTGTATTTTTCCCAGGGAATCCTTGTTGTAATTGCGATCGTTAGCAGCTTCTTTTTATTTGATTCTTTTTACAATTGGTTCCATCAGCTTAAATGGGATCCCGTGAGTCTCTTTTTACTCGGTCTTTTGCCAGCATTGGCAATTGTTCTGGTTGATCTTGTTCTTATGAAGCTATTACCTGAATCCTATTATGATGATGGGGGAATCAATGTAAGGATCTTTAAAAATCGCGGTATTGCTCAAATTTTCATGATAACACTATTTGTAGCATTATCCGAAGAGATGCTGTTCAGAGGCGTTATCCAGCATGAATTTGGTTACTTAATTGCAAGCGTACTTTTTGCATTGATTCACTTTCGCTATCTGGGTAAACCTGTATTATTAATCTCCATATTGAGTATCAGCTTTTTCATTGGATATCTATATGAGATCACCGAAAACCTGGCTATTACAATTACTGCGCATTTTTTTGTGGATTTTATACTGGCGCTTATCATTAAATTCAAATGGGGTGACCTTTATGGCGTTGAGGAAACCAGCTGAATCAGCGTATGAAGGCGGGAGCTCAAAGGAAATCGATGTGACTGAGCTTCCACCACGCAGTACAGTACATAGGAAAAAGAGGTCATCAGTCAGGAAAACGAGAGAAAAAGATAAACAATCAGAAGCAAAGGAGAAACGGAAATCTATTCGCTGGAATGTGTGGGTCCTTAGAATTTTTCTCGTTTTATTTGTACTTCTTGTTTTAGGGGTGCCCGTATATTATTATTGGGAGGACATAAAACAGCCGATTATATCGGATCAGAATAATGACCATCCTGCTGGAGAACGGATCTTCTTTGATCATTAAGTGCGTTCGGAATGTAAACAGTCATATATTTTTATGGTACTGACTCCGTTCCTTAAGCTAGTTTGTAATTCTTTTTATATGTTCATGCAGTAAAATATGTTATTTTTAAGTAAAGGGAATTTCTTTTCCTAAGCTGAATATGATTTACATGAAGAATTCCCCGATTCCTGTATTGGATGGTTGCTGATTTCTTCGTGTTAAATAGATATACTTTAAAATGAAGTAGATGGAGAGGTGGCAAGTATGTTTGTGAGGAGTATTATGATTCCGAAACATCATTGTGTTGTGGCAAATGCCCAGGACGATTTACAGAAAGTTCTGGAAAGCTTGTTATCAAATGACATACAGGGAGTTCCGGTCATTGAGGAAGAAACATTCAGAGGAATGATTACGAAGCAGATGATTTATCAGCGTTATTTTTATTCTGATGATTATACGGATAAAGAGGCTTTCCTGAATTCTGTGACAGCAGCAGATATTGTAGAGCATGGTGATTTACATATTACCGAAGAGGATGTTTTTGAAAGTACCTTGACAGCCTTTAAAGGATTTCCCATATTGGCGGTGACCGATGAGAATAAGCACTTCCTTGGAATTGTTACACGATTTGATGTACTCGAACAATTTGAAAGTGCCTTTGGAATGAAAAAGCAGGGGGTCCGTATTGCATTTGCCTCGATTGAAGCGGAAGGTCGCATAGCCAAATTGTCCGAATTGATCCGAAATCAGCATGGAAATATCATCTCCTTAGCAACCTTTGATGAAACAGACAAACTTGCCAGAAGAATTGTCCTGAAGCTGGAGAACAATGAAAATGTTGATGTTGACCGATTTTTAACCAGACTGGAAAAGAGCGGATTTCGTGTGCTGGATGTGAAGACGGTCTGAAGTATATCACATACATGATGTGGTAATCATTTTTAGAGGAGCAGGATAGGATAACCCCCTGACTAAAGTTACTCGAAAAGTAAGGAAGCCCTTGTCAAGCATAAGTATTGACAGGGGCTTTACATATCCTCACTAAACATTGCAGAAGGGAATTGAAGGATGCTGATTTATATAATTATAATTGTGATGATTGGCGTTATTTCTTTATGGCTATATATGTATAGGATGGCACATAATGATCATTTAGAAAAGGTAACGATTTTCGATGAAAATTTTCCTTCTTCTCCGGAGCGTTTGAACATATTTTTTATATCAGATGTTCATAAAAGACTTATTAACCAGTCAGTACTTCTTTCTCTTGACCAGGTAGATCTAACGATTATCGGTGGGGACCTATGTGAAAAAAATGTTCCCTTGCGTAAGGTGGAACAGAATATTTTAAAATTAAAGGAATTAAAAGCTCCCATCTTTTTCGTCTGGGGTAACAATGACATTGAGGTGAATGCATACAAGCTTGTCTCCCTCTTATCCAGACATAAGGTTACAATCCTGGCCGATTCTTCGTTTGTCTGGACTTTAAAATCCGGGGAAAAAATTCAATTAGCAGGCCTGAATTCTTTATATTTACGCCAGGTTTTAACCAGCAGGTACTTTGAGAACATTTGGGAGCCTGATGTCTCTTACACCATTCTTGCAAATCATGAACCTGAGTCCTATGATTTATTAAACAAGGAACAAAAAGAGCAGGTGAATCTGGTCTTAAGCGGCCATACCCATGGAGGACAAATCCGCTTTTTCGGCTTTGGTTTAAGGAATAAAGGCGGATGGAAGGAAGTGGGCCATCAGCACTTTTTAGTCAGTGAAGGATATGGGACATCAACCTTACCACTGCGTTTAGGGACAAGAGCTGAGTGTCACTGCATTACCATTCAGTCACCCACGTGAAATGTGCAAAATTTGAAACTTTCCTGTTAATGGATACATAAAATAATTGTAAGTGAACTTCATGCTATAATCGGCATACGGACGACAATGAAAGTTAAGTTTTTGGAGGTGGTTATATGCGTATTGAGCGCCTGGATTCTAACCGATTTAAAATATTTTTAACCTTTGATGATCTAATGGAAAGAGGTTTTACAAAGGATGAACTGTGGTATGACTTTCCTAAGACTCATCAAATGTTTCAGGATATGCTGTTTGAGGCCAGTGATGAAATTGGTATGGAAATTGACGGAAATCTGCTGGTAAACGTCCATATGTTACATGCTCAAGGTATGCTGATTGTCGTTACACAGGATATGGAATACATTGACGAAGAATACATTGAAATGAAAGTCACTCTCGATCAAAATAAAGAATTTATGTACTGTTTTACTGACTTTGAATCTGTCATTCAAGTTTCAAGCCACCTTACCCATTTAGGTATACAGAAAGCATCTGTTTTTTATTGGAATCATCATTACTATATGAAATTATTTGATGAAGATTTACAGTATCTGAATAAGGAAAATGTTATAGCGGTCATGTCGGAGTTCTCTTCACCAAGTACAGTTACTTCTGCACGTCTTAGAGAATATGGCAGGCTGATTGTAGAAAATGATGCTGTACAGGTAATCCAAAGTTACTTTTTATAATGTCAATTCTCATGAGTTTTCGGGTTTATCGATTCAGCAAAAAGGGTAACCAATCGGTGTAGAGCAGAAAATCGTTTTAAAACTAGTTAAATATTATTGAAACCTTAATGAATATCAACTATAATGAAATCGCTTACAGTTTTGTATCTATCTAAATCTTGAAAATGTTCTAGTAACTGTTGCATATTAAATATGAATGTGTATACTAATTTCTGAAAGTCATGGTATGATGATGTTACTGATAATTCATAGGAGGTAAGCAAATGGTTGCCGACAAACCAGCAGAATCGTCAAATGAAAAAAGCGAAAATCTAGATGCGCTAAAATCTACTCAAACAGTTATTAAAAAAGCACTGGATAAATTGGGATATCCAGAGGAAGCTTATGAGTTATTGCGTGAACCCGTTCGAATTATGACTGTACGAATACCCGTAAGGATGGATAACGGTCAAATAAAAGTTTTTACAGGATACCGTGCTCAGCATAATGATGCAGTAGGGCCTACGAAGGGCGGAGTTCGTTTCCATCCGGAGGTCAATGAAAAGGAAGTAAAGGCACTATCAATTTGGATGAGTTTAAAAGCAGGCATTGTAGATTTACCATACGGTGGTGGAAAGGGCGGAATTATCTGTGATCCTCGTGAAATGTCCTTCCGTGAACTTGAAGGGTTAAGCCGTGGCTATGTGCGGGCGATAAGTCAGGTTGTGGGACCAACGAAAGATATTCCTGCCCCTGATGTATTTACCAATTCTCAGATTATGGCCTGGATGATGGATGAATATAGCAGGATTGATGAATTTAATAACCCTGGTTTTATTACTGGAAAGCCTCTTGTTCTTGGTGGATCTCATGGCAGGGACACAGCTACGGCCAAAGGGGTAACCATTTGTGTTGAAGAAGCTGCTAAATTAAAAGGAATAGACTTAAACGGCGCCCGGGTCATTATTCAGGGATTTGGTAATGCTGGAGGATATTTATCAAAATTCATGCACGATGCAGGAGCTAATGTAGTAGCGATATCTGATGCTCAGGGAGCTCTTTATGATCCGGATGGTCTGGATATTGATTACTTATTGGATCGGCGCGACAGCTTCGGTTCCGTTACAAATCTGTTTGAAAATACCATTTCAAATGAAGAAATGCTTGAGCTGGATTGCGATATTCTTGTACCCGCAGCTATAGCGAATCAGATCACAGCAAAAAATGCCCATAATATTAAAGCCAAAATTGTTGTGGAAGCAGCAAATGGTCCTACATCCCTTGAAGGCACAAAAATACTGGCAGACCGGGATATTCTTCTGGTGCCTGATGTGCTGGCTTCTTCGGGCGGTGTTACAGTAAGCTATTTCGAATGGGTACAGAATAACCAGGGATATTACTGGACAGAAGAAGAAGTTCAGGAAAAGCTCAAAACGGTACTTGTGAAATCATTCCATAATGTTTATGAAACCTCTGTTAATCGAAAAATTGATATGAGACTGGCTGCATACATGGTTGGTGTTAGAAAAATGGCTGAAGCAGCTCGTTTTCGTGGTTGGATATAATGAAAATAATTTGATTAACAAATGTGCATCTCCTATTATATACATGGTAGGAGATGTTTTTATTTGTGGTTAAAGAAGGTGGAATAGGAATGATTACAGAAAAAGTCATCATTATTGGAGCTGGACCCTGTGGTTTGGCTACTGCATTGGCATTAAAAAAACAAGGAATTGATCCATTAGTTATCGAAAAAGGAAATGTGGTTCAGTCTTTATACCGCTTTCCAACACACCAGACCTTTTTTAGTTCAAGTGATCGTCTGGAAATTGGCGAGATCCCTTTTATCACAGAAAAGCAAAAGCCAGTTCGAAATGAAGCATTAACGTATTATCGAACAGTAGCAGAAAGAGAGCAACTCAGAATTAACACCTTTGAAAAAGTGGAAAGTGTGACTGGAATGGATCATTCATTTTTGGTACGAACGCAGAAAAGAAGTGGAAAGCAGGAGGAATATCAGGCCAAATATGTTGTGGCTGCTACAGGTTATTACGATCAGCCTAATCATATGGGTATAAAGGGTGAGGATCTGAATAACGTCACTCATTACTTTAAGGAAGCACATCCGTATTTTAATACAGATGTTGTTGTGATTGGCGGGAAGAACTCTGCGGTCGACGCTGCTTTGGAATTAGTGAAGGCGGGTGCGAGAGTAACCGTTATCTATCGGGGCAGTGAATATTCAAAGAGCATTAAACCGTGGATATTACCTCTTTTTGACTCTTTAGTTCGAAAAGGAATCGTTACGATGATTTTTAATGGGAAGGTAACTGAGATTACAGAGGATAAGGTTTTCTATACGGTTAATCAGGAAGAGATGGAGATAAAGAATGACTTTGTATTTGCCATGACAGGTTATCACCCTGATCACAGCTTTTTAACCTCGATGGGTATCCTTATGGATGAAGCAACAGGTCGTCCTGATTTTAATGAAAGGACGATGGAAAGCAATGTTGAAAATATCTATATAGCTGGGGTGATTGCAGCAGGCTATAATAATAATGAGATTTTTATTGAAAATGGACGTTTCCATGGGGATCAAATTGCCCGCTCTATTGCAGAAAAAGAAATGAAATAACAGGAGAGAAAATCATGAGCAAAGTTATTTTAATCACTACAGGTGGAACGATAGCCAGTGCGGTTAATGAGGAATCAGGCAAATTAACTTCAGGCGCACTAACCGGTGAAGAGCTGGCTGGATTATGTGATTTACCGGGAGATATTCATGTAGAAGTTGATTCCATGCTGCAGAAGCCGAGTATGCATTTAACCTTTGAGGATTATATGGATATCAGAAGCAGAATCTATTCTTACTTTGAGGATGAGGATGTTGATGGAATTGTCCTTACCCATGGTACAGATACGCTTGAGGAGACAGCCTATTTTCTCGACTTAACCATTCATGATGCGCGGCCTGTTGTAGTGACTGGCTCACAGCGATCCCCGGGAGAATTAGGCAGTGATGTATATATTAACTTAAGACATGCTATTTATTCAGCTCAAAGCAATGATTTAAGAAACGCCGGCACAGTCGTCGTTTTTAACGAACGGATTTTTGCTGCTAAGTATGTAAAAAAAGAGCATGCATCAAATATCCAGGGCTTTAATGCGTTCGGTTTTGGTTATTTAGGTATTATTGACAATGATGAGGTGTATGTATATCAAAAGCCTTTGAAACGGGAGACGTATTCCGTGGCGCATTCTGTCCCCAGAGTCGATATTATTAAATGTTATATTAATGGTGAAGGGACATTGATTAAAGCCGCAAGAGAAAATGGCGCAGAGGGGATTGTACTTGAAGGTGTCGGAAGAGGACAGGTGCCCCCTTTAATGATGCCTGAGATTAAACGCAGCATAGCTGAAGGTATTAAGGTTGTGATTACCACCAGTTCTGAAGAGGGAGCTGTATATACAACCTATGATTATGAAGGTAGTGCACATCAATTGGTTAAAGAGGGTGTGATCCTTGGAAAGGATTATGATAGTAAAAAAGCCCGCATTAAATTAGCCGTACTTCTGGCATCGGGATGTAAAAATATACCCGGGCAATTTTAAGTATTTGTAAAAATATAGTATTTTCAACCCCCTGAATTCATGATAGGATAAAATAAGATTGGAGATTGGGGGAGGAGTCAAAATGGTCGGTTTAATATCCGCCAGTATTGCGCCGGGTTTCGCACTATTAACCTTTTTCTATTTAAAAGACCGCTTTGACTCCGAGCCTTTATCTATGGTGTTAAGAGCTTTTATATTCGGAGCGCTACTTGTTTTTCCTATTATGTTTATTCAATATGGATTTTCTGTCGAGGATGTTGGACAGCATCCATTTATTCAAAGTTTTCTTCTGACTGGTATGTTAGAGGAATTTTTCAAATGGTTTATCTTTCTATATGTGATTTATGAACATGTTCATTTTGACAATCATTATGATGGGATTGTCTACGGTGTAGCTATCAGTTTGGGATTTGCCAGTCTGGAAAATCTCTTATACTTGTTCGCGAATGGTATTGAGTATGCTTTAAGCCGGGCTGTCTTTCCGGTGTCTTCCCATGCTTTATTTGGTGCCATCATGGGGTATTATATGGGCAGGAATAAATTTTACCCGGTAAAATCCTATCGTATGATCACTGTAGCTCTCTTCATACCCTCCGTTCTCCATGGCATTTACGATTTTTTATTACAAACGATTCAAAGCAATTGGATATATGTAATGATTCCGTTTATGGTGTTCTTATGGGTGTTTGCGATGCGGAGAGTAAAACGGGCAAATGATTATACGGAAAAACGACAAGTATTACACTTTCAGAAAAACAAAAAAACAGTGTGAGAAGCAGTCCTGGAAAAACAGGACTGCTTCTTTTTTTGTATAAAAGTTTGTTTTCAACAAAACATATAGGGGACAGAAAGAAATGCTTTAATCTCAGGAGGCATGAAGATGAATGGCAAAAAGTTTCTTTTATGTTCCATTGTTTTTTTACTCATGATGATCATTCCTCTATCAAGCTTTGAAGTACAGAAATCGGAAGCCTTTAGTCCCCGTATTTTGCAAAAGGGATCTTCAGGAGATGATGTAATCGAACTTCAGTCAAGATTACAATACTTAGGATTTTACAAGGGGAAAATTGATGGTTTATTTGGCTGGGGTACCTATTGGGCTGTCCGGAACTTTCAATCTGACTATAAATTAGAGGTAGATGGGTTAGTAGGATCGGCTACCAAAAATAAGCTGGAAAAAGCAAGTCAATATAATAAACAATGGGTACACGAGCAACTGAGAAATGGAAGAGAATTCACGTATTATGGCGGAACACCTCTGGAACAGCAAACCAAAAAGAAGGGTGGAAACGGTAAGTCAAATCAGCAGCAACAACAAAAAGGAAATCAGCCACAGAATAATCAGCAGCAAAATCAAGGGAATCAGCAAAATAACAATACACCGCCACAGCCAACTTCTGTAAATGTACCATCAGGATACTCGCAAAATGATATTAAATTAATGGCGAATGCCGTCTATGGTGAGGCCAGGGGAGAACCGTATACAGGACAGGTAGCGGTTGCTGCCGTCATCCTGAATCGGGTGGAAAGTCCAACATTCCCAAATACCGTTTCAGGAGTTATTTTCGAGCCAAGAGCCTTTACAGCTGTTGCTGATGGACAGATCTGGCTGGAACCAAATGATAAGGCCAGGGAGGCTGTTATTGACGCTCTGAACGGAATGGATCCTTCAGGGAACGCCTTGTATTACTTTAATCCTGCGACAGCCACGTCAGACTGGATTTGGTCCAGACCCCAAATTAAAAAGATTGGGAAGCATATCTTTTGTAAATAAGAAAGGAGTGAGAGGATGCTACGCTGGCTATTTATCGCAGTCCTGTCCGTTGCAGTTGTAGGAACTGCATTCTGGGGATATCAGGAACACCAGGAGAAAAATGCTATTTTGATTCAGGCAGAAAATAACTACCAGCGATCCTTCCATGATTTAACCTATCATATTGATTCCTTGCATGACAAAATCGGCACGGTATTAGCCATGAATTCCCCGAGGAGCGTATCACCCCAGCTGGCGGAAATATGGCGAATCACCTCTGATGCCCATTCTGAGGTAGGACAGCTCCCACTATCTTTATTACCTTTTAATAAAACAGAGGAGTTTCTGTCTAATATTGGGGATTTCTCTTATCGTACCGCTGTGAGGGGGCTGGATAAAGAGCCCTTGAACGATGAAGAAACCAAAATGCTGGAAAAGCTTTATCAGCAGTCCGGTGAGATTAAGCGGGAGCTGCGTAATGTCCAGCATCTGGCATTGGAAAATAATTTAAGATGGATGGATGTACAATTGGCACTGGTTAATCATGATCAGCCTGCCGATAATACGATTATAGACGGCTTTAAAACTGTTGAGAAAAATGTAGAGACCTTCTCGGAAAGCAGCTTTCAGGAGCAGTTGAATGGTGTATCAAAGAATGATGATAAGGAAATCAAATTAGAAGGCGGGAACATTAATAAAAAGGAAGTGAAGTCTATAGCGGGGGACGTTTTTCAGTTGAAAGACGGAGATTTAAAAATAACGTCCTCGGGTGATGGCTCAGATATAAAGGTTTATAGTGCATCCTTTGAACAGGACAATAAACACGGATATATGGATATTACCGAAAAAGGCGGGTATGTTATTTCGATGATTTTAAACCGGGACATTGGAGAAAAATCCATTGGCCTTCATGACGGGATGAAAAAAGCGGAACAATTCTTAAAAGGACTGGGCTATGAGAATATGGAGGCCTATAATAGTGCGGAATACAGTAATGTCGGTGTCTATTCATTTGCTTATAATCAGGATGATGTACGAATATATCCGGATTCCGTTCAGGTAAAAGTTGCTCTGGATAACGGGGATGTGGTTGGGTTGTCCGCAAGGGATTTTTTAGTCAATCATCAGGAACGTGATGTCAATGAACCTGATATTACAATGGAGGAAGCCAAAAAAGAAGTTAATCCTAATGTTGAAATACAGGAAGAATCACTGGCTGTTATTGATAATGACTTAGGAGAAGAGGTTCTTGTCTATGAATTCTTAGGTACTTTAGGTGAAGACACATACCGTATATTTATAAATGCCTCCGATGGTTTTGAGGAAAGGGTCGAGCGCTTGAAGTCCACCGAAGTAAAATTTGATACATCTGCTTAAATTTACAGGAAAATGGGAGGACCAACTGGTTTCTCATTTTCCTTTTCTTTTTTGAGATTATTTGTCATAATGAATGTATCACGGTGTAAATGTCCGTAAGTAAGCGAAAGGGAAGAGGGGAACTCCATGAAAGTTGGAACAGTATTGTCCCTGTCATATATAGAGGAAGGTGGACAGTCCATACAAAGCTACACCAGTAAAATTATAGACATGGATGATGAGGAATGCCTGATACAGTATCCTGTGAATGATGACACAGGCCGTACTTCTTTTTTCATTGAAGGCCGTTCATTTAATGTCCAATTTGTCGGCAAAGATGAGGTGGTCTACTCATTTCCTGCTCAAGTGATGAAGCGCAAAAAGATTAATTCCATACCAGTATTAGCGCTATCCATTCCTGCAGAAGAATCCTTTACCTCTGTGCAGCGACGAAATTACGTCCGGGTATTAGTGGCACTGGATGTTTCGGTTCATCCGCAAAGAAGAGATGTACCTGCTTTTACTACGACGACCATCGATGTAAGTGGCGGGGGACTGGCTATACGTACACCTGATCATATCAAATTGAACAAAAATGATCAGCTGGATATATGGGTTGTATTACCTTTTAAAAACAAGGAATATCAATACGTGCATGCGTACGCTAAGGTTATGCGTCAAATTAAAAAGCAGTCAAATATAATGGTCACTTCTCTTATGTTTGATGAAATTTCCACAGATGACCGGGAACAGATGATTCGTTTTTGTTTTCAAAAGCAGATTGATAAAAAGAGAATAACCAGAAACCGGCATAATTCAACAAGGAATCGGGGATAGTAAGGAAAAAAGGTGGAGGTCTATGATTCGGTTCGAGCGGATCTTAAAGTGGACATTAATTTTTCTGTTTCTTTTGCTGATTCTTACTCAATGGCTGGTCATTCATACTGACATCAATACATATATCAATCCTGTATATAAATATATTGGGGTACAAAAATTATTCTGAGTAACCTCATAGACCAATGATTCTCTGTATGATATGATTTTTAAGAAGAATTTAGCAGGGCCTGCCTGCTATTTCTTTTTGTAAGAGGTGTTTGTTTCAGGATGAAAGGGTCCAGGACTTTTGTGGCCGGGCGCGTGCAAGGAGGAATACTATATATGAAAAAAGATATTGCCATTGCGATTGATGGACCGGCAGCAGCCGGGAAGAGCACTGTCGCAAAAATTGTTGCAAAACATCTATCCTATGTATATATTGATACTGGAGCGATGTATAGAGCACTAACTTTAAAAGCCATACAACACCAGCTGAATGCAGATAACGAAACAGAAATAGTGGAATTATTAAATCATACAAGCATTCAGTTTAAACAAAACGATGAACAGCAGCTTGTGTATCTGGATGATGCTGATGTAACCCATGAAATTCGCTCTCAGGAAGTCACACACCATGTTTCGGATGTTTCCAAACATAAGGAAGTGCGTGAGGAAATGGTGAAGAGGCAGCAGCAATTAGCCAGAAGCAGAGGCGTTGTTATGGATGGACGTGATATTGGAACACATGTTATTCCAGATGCTGAAGTGAAAGTATTCTTAATTGCTTCCGTTGATGAAAGAGCAAAGCGAAGACATAAAGAAAATATAGAAAAAGGGTATCCGTCCAACTTAGAGGAATTAAAGCAGGAGATACAGAGAAGAGACCAGATCGATTCACAGAGGGAAGTTTCTCCGCTCATAAAGGCAGAGGATGCCATAGAGATAGACACTACTTCCTATACAATAAATGAGGTAGCAGAACGTATATTAGAAATAGTATCTTCAAAAATATAAGGTTGAGGGGACGTTTGCGATGCTTTATCGATTGGGAAAATTCCTTAGTCTGGTTATTCTAAAAAGCATATTCAGAATAAAGGTGACAGGCAAAGAAAATATTCCAAGTGAAGGACCAGTCATTATCTGTTCAAATCATATATCCAATCTGGACCCTCCTGTTGTTGGAATGACAAGCCCCCGTACAATCCATTTCATGGCTAAGGGTGAATTGTTCAATAACAAGTGGCTTGGTGGATTACTTCGCAGGTTAAATGCTTTTCCTGTCCGCAGAGGGATGAAGGATAGGCAGGCATTGCGTGAAGGTCTTAATATACTAAAAGACAACCATACACTGGGTTTATTTCCGGAAGGGACACGAAGTAAAACCGGGGAAGTACAAAGAGGACTGGCCGGTGCAGGATTCTTCGCTCTACGTTCGGATGCTGTGATTATTCCTTGTGCCATTATCGGTGAATATAAACCAACCAGGCAACTAAAGGTTGTGTATGGGGAACCGGTGCCAATGGATCAATTGCGATCAGAAAAAGCTTCTGCCCAGGTCGTTGTAGATCAGATTATGAATGAGATTCAAAAATTAAGGGATATACATAAAAACAATAGCAATTAGCTTGACAAAACAGATAAAATATTAGAACTTATAAAAAAGGACATTTTTAGTTGTGTCGTATTGAAGGAGGTCTATTGGTTATGGATGAATTAAATCAAGGACAGTCTCTTAATGAAGGAGACGTAGTGACGGGAAAAGTAGTAAAAGTGGAGGAAAAGCACGCACTCGTAGATATCGGTTATAAAGCTGAAGGTATTTTACCTATTAGTGAATTGTCTAATCTTCATGTGGAAAAAATTTCAGATGTTCTATCTGAAGGGGATGAAGTTTCCCTTAAAGTAAAAAAAATAGAAGAAGAGACTACTGAAGATGAGAGTGAAATGGAAATTATCTTATCAAAACGTTTAGTTGATGCTGAAGAAAACTGGGAAAAGCTTGAAAATAGATTGGCAAGCGGCGAAGTTTTTGAAGCAGAAATTAAAGAAGTAGTAAAGGGCGGACTTGTAGCTGATGTTGGACTTAGAGGCTTTATTCCTGCGTCCCATGTTGAAACACACTATGTAGAAAACTTTGATGATTATAAAGGCAAAACTCTTACATTAAAAGTGATTGAAACAGACAGAGAAAAAAACAGGGTTATTGTTTCCCATAAAGCAGTTGAGGAAGAGAAACAGGAAAAAGAAAAGATGGATGTTCTGGAAAAAATCAGTGCGGGAGATGTTCTGGAAGGTACGGTACAAAGACTTACAGATTTCGGTGCTTTCGTAGATATTGGCGGTATCGACGGATTGGTACACATTTCACAACTCTCGCATGAACATGTAAACAAAGCTTCTGATGTTTTATCTGAAGGTGAAACGGTTAAGGTAAAAGTTCTGTCCGTTGACCGGGACAATGAACGTATTTCCCTATCTGTTAAGGATGTATTGCCGGGTCCATGGGAAGGCATTGAATCAAAGGTAAAGACAGGCGATGTCGTTGAAGGAACTGTCAAACGACTGGTAAACTTTGGTGCCTTTGTTGAAGTGCTGCCGGGTGTAGAAGGTCTTGTTCATATTTCCCAGATTTCCGATCGTCATATAGGAACACCTGGTGAAGTACTGGAAGCAGGACAAAAAGTCAATGTAAAAGTACTGGATGTAAGTGAAGAGAATAAAAAGATGTCCCTTAGTATACGTGAAGTTGAAAATGATCAGAATAAAAAAGAAATTGAACAGTATACAAAAGAACAGGACCAGGGTACGTTTTCACTGGGCGATGTGATTGGCGACCAGCTTGGTAAATTAAAAGAATAAAACGGTGGTTAATATGAGTAGAGCACAAAGGAAGATTGCACACATCAATGAAGTGGTTAAACAAACACAGACTGAACCTAACAGCTTTGATGAAATGGAGATTATTCATCAGAGTCTTACTCCATTAAATTGGAATGAACTTTCTTTAAATACATCTTGTGGCGAACTTTATCTAAGTTCGCCTCTTTTTATCAATGCTATGACAGGTGGAGGCGGGTTTAAGACCGCTGAAATTAATCAAAAGCTTGCAATGGCAGCTCACGAAAAAAATATTGCCATTGCCGTGGGTTCACAAATGTCTGCTTTAAAAGATGAAGAGGAAACAAACACGTATGAAGTCGTGAGGCGTGAACATCCAAATGGAATTGTGATTGCTAATGTTGGCAGTGAAGCAACGCTGGAACAGGCTAAACGGGCAATTGATATGGTGGAGGCCAATGCACTGCAGATTCATCTAAATGTGATGCAGGAATTAATTATGCCTGAAGGAGACCGGGACTTTTCCGAACGGCTGCAGAATATTGAGGAAATCGTTTCTAACATCTCCATACCTGTTATTATTAAAGAAGTAGGCTTTGGAATCTCAAAGGAAACGGCCGCAAAGCTGAAAGATGTTGGAATTAAATACATTGATGCTGGCGGCAGAGGCGGGACAAGCTTTTCCCAAATTGAAAATAACCGGAGAACAGATCGTTTACATTCTCTTAACCATTGGGGAATTCCTACACTGGTTTCTTTAAATGAAATACAGGCTGCCTATCCCGATGTTCATTTAATTGCATCCGGCGGGATTCGCCATGGTCTGGATGGTGCAAAAGCTTTAATTTCAGGTGCAAATATGTTTGGAATGGCAGGGCCGATGCTTCGGACCGTTATCGATCAGGATGTTGAGGGATTAGTTAATAAGATTGACTCCATTCTTGATGAAATTAAAATTGTGATGATGACCCTCGGTGTAACCAGTCCTGATCTTTTAAAAGGTAGTCCCCATGCACTATTCGGCAAAACTAAGGAATGGATAAATCAAAGAACATAAAGTTTATGAAGGATAAAAAACACCTATACTGAAAATGGTAGGTGTTTTTTTATGGAAACCTGGATTTTTTACTGGCTCGCGTGGGTACTGTGGATTATTGTTTACTTTTTTGATTTTGATTTGAGAAGGCGGTTCTGCAATTCCAGTTTCGTTTTAGGTTGTATGATTACATCCACTACATATATTTCATATTCCGGACTGGAGATTCATGTGCCTTTAATTATGAATGGATTAACTGGTTTTATACTACTTGCAAAATTAAAGGGAAAGTTTATTCCCGTCAGTATTGCCATGAGTTTAAGCTTTGCCTACAGCGGGCTGAAATTATGGGAACTTTTTAATCCATTATGGTTATTTCTTTCAAGCTCAATTATAATGGCCCTAATCTGTATTCTTGTATTTTATATTTTTGTGGATGACCTGCGAAGTCAACTGGCTATTGCCTTGATAAGTACTTCAGCTGGACAGCTGCTCTTCACCTTTGTAAGACTGTCCTATGGTTTTGCAGTTTCAATTGGAGACCTGGCCTACCTGACTGATGTCGTCTTTATCATGATTACATTAACCTTATGGTTTAAAATCAGACGTTTTAGTGAAAAAATAGAACAAACTGTCAAAACTGTTTCCTTAAAATTTAAAACATGACATAATCTGCAGAAGTTAAGGAAAAAGTTGTTTAATAATCCTTCATTTGCTAAAATATAAAAGCTGTAGTTACCCTTCTTTCAGGTAAGAAGGGTATTTTCAAACGTTTGTGGCTAAACCTGCCACAATTGAAATATACTCAAATGTGAATATAAAGGATGAACAGAAATGCGCAAATCTGTTGTTGCAATAGTAGGAAAACCGAATGTAGGAAAATCAACGATATTTAATCGGCTTGTAGGAGAACGTATTGCCATTGTGGAAGATGTACCAGGGGTTACTCGTGACCGGATCTATGCGGAAGCCGAATGGTTAAATACGACCTTTAATTTAATTGATACAGGAGGAATCGAAATAGGGGACGAGCCTCTAATGGTTCAAATGAGGACACAGGCGGAAATTGCCATTGATGAATCAGATGTTATCATTTTTATGATTGATGGAAAAGAAGGAGTTACAGCGGCTGACGAAGAAGTCACTCGTATGTTATTTAAATCGAGCAAGCCTGTGGTTCTGGCTGTTAATAAAATGGATAATCCTGAGATGAGAGATCGAATTTATGAATTTTATTCCTTAGGATTTGGGGAGCCTTATCCTATCTCAGGTTCACATGGGTTAGGATTAGGTGATTTACTTGATGAAGTTGTGAAGCACTTTCCTGAAAGGGACATTGAAGAAGAGGATGAGGATACCATCCATTTCAGTTTGATAGGCCGACCTAACGTGGGGAAATCCTCGTTAGTAAATTCAATCTTAGGTGAAGAGCGGGTTATTGTAAGTGAAGTTGCCGGAACAACCAGAGACGCCATCGATACAAGCTTTGAAAAAGACAATCAGGATTTTGTCATCATAGATACTGCCGGGATGAGAAAAAGAGGAAAGGTTTATGAAAAAACTGAAAAGTACAGTGTGTTACGAGCCCTAAAAGCGATTGAACGCTCAGATGTGGTCTTAGCTGTCCTTGATGCAGATACGGGTATTATTGAGCAGGATAAACGAATTGCAGGCTATGCACATGAAGCGGGTAAGGCCGTTATTATTGTCGTAAATAAGTGGGATACTGTTGAAAAAGACGACAAAACCATGAAGGAATTTGAAGATAAAGTCAGACAGGATTTTCAATTCCTGGACTATGCACCTGTTGTATTTCTTTCGGCTTTAACGAAAAAACGAATGCATACATTGCTTCCAAGAATTGTTGAGGCTAGTGAAAATCATGCCAAAAGAGTACAAACAAACCTGCTTAATGAGGTTATTATGGATTCCCTTGCACTGAATCCCACTCCTTCCATAAAAGGGAGAAAGCTTAAGATATTATACGCGACGCAGGTAGCTGTAAAACCGCCAACATTTGTCGTGTTCGTGAATGATCCAGAACTCATGCACTTTACATTTAAGCGCTTTTTGGAAAATCGTATTAGGGAAGCATTTGGGTTTGAAGGTACGCCCATTAAAATATACGCAAGACAACGGAAATAAAGGAGGACTTTGTCAATGGGGAAGGTTGCTGTATTGGGAGCAGGAAGCTGGGGAACAGCATTGGCACTTGTTTTGGGAGATAACCACCATGATGTAAGATTGTGGACTCATCGTGCTGAACAGGCCAGGGCTATTAATGAAACCCGGCAAAATGAAAAATATTTAAAAGAAATTACACTCCCTGACGAGGTAAAGGCTTATGATAATCTCAATGAGGCTATTGCCGATGCAGAAACGATTGTCCTGGTTGTCCCAACAAAGGCTATTCGTGAGGTGTGTGGTCAACTGAAAGATCATCTGAAGCATAAAGTTACACTTATTCATGCTGCCAAAGGAATTGAGCCTCATACATTAAAACGTGTTTCCGAAATGATTGAGGAAGAAGTGCCCAGGAAACTCTATGGAGAGGTTGCAGTTTTGTCCGGTCCAAGTCATGCAGAAGAGGTTGGAGCTAGACATCCTACGACCGTAACAGTGTCCTCACATGATCATGACCTGGCACAGAAGGCACAGGATCTGTTTATCAATGATAAATTCCGTGTGTATACCAACCCTGACATTGTCGGCGTTGAATTAGGAGGGGCATTGAAGAATATTATTGCTCTGGGGGCAGGTATTTCAGATGGACTGGAATATGGCGATAACGCAAAAGCTGCCCTGATTACAAGAGGACTGGCTGAAATCGCAAGACTGGGCGCTTCCATGGGAGCTAATCCATTAACATTTGCGGGTTTAACAGGAGTAGGAGATTTAATTGTAACTTGTACCAGCTCACATAGTCGGAACTGGCGGGCAGGATATCTGCTGGGACAGGGACGTAAACTGGACGATGTATTAGAAGAAATGGGCATGGTTGTAGAAGGCGTACGCACAACTCAGGCAGCCTATCAGTTATCGGAACAGGAAAACATCGAGATGCCTATTACAAAGGGATTGTATAACCTTCTATTTAACCAGGAACCCCCAAAAGTTATTGTTGATCGTTTAATGAACAGAGGAAAAACCCACGAGGTTGAAGAGCTTCCTGATGATTTACGAAATCAAACGCTTTGATTAAAACATCTCACACCCCTACAGCCTTTGCATATAATATGGTGAAACGTATTACAAGGAGGTAGGGCAGTGGGAAAACAATCTGAAAACAATCCTTTTAACCAAATTGAAAACAATGCTAACATTTCTTCCGATGAAATATTTAAGGTTGCTGATTCGGTCAAGAATGCCAATTTTTCTGATGAAAAAACCGTAAGGCAGTTAGTACGCAGACTTTCAAAAATGGCAGGTAAACCTTTATCCAAGGCTAAAGAGGACGAAATTGTAGAAATGATTACCAATCAGAATATACCGATGGATATGAACTCACTTCAACAGATGCTTAAGAAATAGACTGCTTGGGCACTTGATGATACGGTTCATTTGAACAATGCATATAATAAACCGCAGCAAGAAATCCTATAGAGCTGCAAGGTAAGGGATATATTTAGTTTACCGAGGTGTCCAGCCCCTTCACCTCGGGTTTTATTTGTTCTGAGAAAATATCGGATCACATCATCCGATCCTACTGTTATATGGATGGACAAGTCTGCTCTTTTCTATCCTTCTAATATTCTATATGATATAATATGGACGAATTTGAAGTCCTTAAGGAGCGTTTTACATGAGCCGGAGCATGTTGAATATGTATATATCTTTCGTTGGAATGGCATTGCTGCTAATTGCCATGGGACTCATATATATAAGCAGAAATAAACTTAAGGGGTTCTTCAGTGGAATCGTTGGCCTTTTAGCATACATATGTTTTATTTTCGGCAGTATTATTATTTTTTATATTGTTCTAAGTGGTCCAACAGCGTAAAGATAAACGGGGGAATTTCATATGAAAATAAGTCAGGCCGTTTTAAGTTTTATAGCTATCGTTCTTCTTGCCGGCTGTATGTACCCGGAAGAGGAATTACAAAAGAATAAGATTCCAAATGATATGCAGTTGGAAATGGTGCAGGAGGCTGTGAGTCAGTATAAAAATGACCACAACGGACAATTACCCATTAAGAATCGGGACATGGATACAGATATATTTATTAAATATCCTGTTGATTTTAAAAAATTGAAGCAGAATGGGTATATAACCACTACGCCGGGCAATGCGTATGAGCAGGGTGGTTTATATCAATATGTCATCATCCGTCCTGAAACAGAGGCGACGGTAAAAATTGTTGACTTACGCCAATCAGAAAAATTACGGGAAATTAATTTGCAGCTGGAAATCTATCGCAATGAACATATTTATCCTCCTTTTGGCGAGGAAGTCGCTGCGGGGGTCTATAAAATAGACATTAAAAAATTAGGTCTTGAGCAGCGCCCGCTCGTCAAAAGCCCTTATACGAATCAGAATCTGCCGATTTATATGGACACTGATGGGCAGCTTGTCATTGATTATCGAAAAGATCTATACAATGTAATGAAGGAGAAGGAACATGATTATCAGGCAGGAGATGACATCAGATATCTATTAACAGATCACTATCCATTTGTACCTGCCTATTCTCTGCCATACACAATACAGGATGGAGAGCCGGTTTTTCAAACTTCTTCAGATAACGAAAAAAATGAGAAGAAATCATAAAAAGATACCTTTTAAAGGTATCTTTTTTTGTTTATCAGAATATAGTGTACCGTGTATTTCCATTATTCAGCCGGAGCCAGCCATTTTTTCAGGCGATAGAACCATCCGCTTGATCAAATGAGAACATGATGTTTCTTTATATTACATAACTTTGTCCTGCGTTTTCTTAAATGTTTTAGTCATATTTTGATAGGACAACATCATAGACTCTTAGTGTTAAAGAATTGTATTCGTGTTTTGTATTTTTTCAGGAGTGAAGTTCACGTATCGGGAGGGGATCACTTGGAAAGAGTCGATATTTTTAAGGACATATCGAAACGAACGAACGGAGATATTTATCTGGGTGTTGTAGGAGCTGTACGCACGGGTAAATCAACCTTCATTAAAAAATTTATGGATCTGGTTGTGTTGCCCAATATAGAAGATGAAGGAGAAAAATCCAGAGCACAGGATGAATTGCCACAGAGCGCTGCCGGCCGGACCATTATGACAACTGAACCTAAATTCATACCTAATCAGGCAGTAACTGTTAATGTGGATGAAGGCCTTGACGTAAATGTACGTCTCGTTGACTGTGTTGGGTATACGGTTGACGGTGCCAAAGGTTTTGAGGACGAGAATGGCCCAAGGATGATCAATACACCTTGGTACGAAGAGCCTATTCCATTTCCGGAAGCAGCTGAAATTGGAACGAGAAAAGTTATTCAGGAACATTCGACTATTGGTGTAGTCGTGACAACGGATGGAACGATTGGGGATATTCCCCGTAATGATTATGTAGAAGCTGAAGAAAAAATTGTGAATGAGCTTAAGGAAGTAGGAAAACCCTTTATTATGGTTCTGAACAGTCAAAATCCTCATTCACAGGAGACAGAGGTGCTTAGAGAAGAATTAAAAGAGTACTATGATATTCCTGTAGTAGCGGTCAGTGTGGAAAATATGCGGGAACACGATGTCTATAATGTTCTGCGTGAGGCACTTTATGAATTCCCGGTATTAGAAGTAAATGTAAACCTGCCTAGCTGGGTAATGGTGTTAAAGGATGAACACTGGTTAAAACAGCGTTACGAAGAGGCTATTCAGGATACTGTTAAGGATATTAAACGTCTTCGCGATGTGGACCGTGTTGTCGGAAACTTCTATGATTATGACTTTGTAGATCAAGCACAATTAGCAGGGATGGAAATGGGAGACGGCATTGCAGAAATTGATCTCCAGGCACCTGATGAATTGTATGACCATGTACTGAAAGAAATTGTCGGTGTTGAAATCAGAGGTAAGGATCATTTGTTAGAATTAATGCAGGATTTTGCTACTGCAAAACGCGAGTACGATCAGGTCTCAGAAGCTTTAAATATGGTGAAGCAAACAGGCTATGGGATTGCAGCACCAACGCTTGAAGATATGGCCCTGGATGAACCTGAAATTATTCGACAAGGTTCAAGGTATGGCGTCAGATTGAAAGCTGTAGCACCTTCTATTCATATGGTGAAGGTGGATGTTGAGTCTGAGTTTGCACCGATTATCGGTACTGAAAAGCAAAGTGAAGAGCTTGTCAGATACTTAATGCAGGACTTTGAAGAAGATCCTTTATCAATCTGGAAGTCTGATATTTTCGGCAGATCGTTAAGCTCAATTGTCAGAGAAGGGATTCAGGCTAAGCTTTCTCTCATGCCGGAAAATGCAAGATACAAACTTAAAGAAACCCTCGAAAGGATTATCAATGAGGGCAGCGGTGGCTTAATAGCAATCATATTATAAAAAAAGCGGCAGAAAATGCCGCTTTTTTTATTTTTATTCTTAAGAAAAAGACTATAACCCTGATTTATATTTTGCTAGATACATAAGAATCGTTGGAAATCGCATGAGAATGCGGTTTTGCTATTGAAAGGCCCTGGCGAATTATGGTAAGATGCAAGTAATCTTACATACCGGATTTTGATAGGAAAATCCATCAAATACAGAAGAATTTTGCCTGATTTTATTGAAATTCCTCGAAAATTCGGTTATGATAAGGCTTGTCATCACTTTTGAATGACTTACATGTATAAAATGTATGAAAATTGTTAACAAATGGGATAATTGGAATTTTAAAATTCCTTTTACGCTCATTCGATTGTTTGCATTTGGGAGGAGGTGAAAGATATGAATAAAACAGAACTCGTAAATGCAGTTGCTGAAAAAGGCGATCTTTCTAAAAAGGATGCAGCTCAGGCTGTAGATGCAGTATTTGAATCCATTACTGATTCCTTAACTGACGGAGATAAAGTCCAGCTTATCGGGTTTGGTAACTTTGAGGTTCGCGAGCGTGCGGCTCGTAAAGGACGTAATCCACAAACTGGTGATGAGATTGAAATTCCAGCCAGCAAAGTACCTGCATTCAAACCTGGTAAAGCCCTTAAGGATGCTGTGAAATAAGCTATACATAGGGCTGTAAAAAAAGAGGGTCTTCAAACCCTCTTTTTTTTTATGCTCCTTTTTAACATTTTTCAATAGATTATAGGGAATGATAATGTTAAAATATGAACGTACCTTAAAAAGTTTATGAGGAGGAACTGCATAAGATGAGTACAAGTTCTTCTGGTTCGGATTTTTTCGTTATAAAGGCTTTAGAAGATGGTGTAAACGTAAATGGACTAACAAGAGGTACAGATACCCGTTTTCATCATTCCGAGAAGTTAGATAGAGGAGAAGTAATGATTGCTCAGTTTACCGAACACACTTCAGCTGTTAAAGTTCGGGGCAAAGCCGTCATTCAAACCAGCCATGGTGAAATACATACGGAAGAAAATCAGGATATTTAATCAAGTCATGTAAGATTTTTGAAGTGGGTTCTGTGAGAAAGGGTCAAGGTGATTGATTTGGATCCCAAATTAATACAGAAAATAAAAGATCATATCATCCAATTTTCTGATGAGAAATTTGGAGACATAAAAAGGGAGCCTGTTCTTTCTGAAGATAAGATTTTATTTTTGGACACTATTCTGAACTATTCAGATAACCTCGCCCGCAAGGAAAAAGAGCAGATCATTCAGGCAATTATGTATGTACAGACAGCACTGGACATTCATGATTTTGTATCCATCCATTCCTATAAACATGATCAGATAAATCAGCAAAAACAGATGAATGTTTTGGTGGGTGACCTTTTAAGTGGAAAATTCTACCACAATTTATCCCGTGTGGAATATATAGAATTAATTGAAGTGATTGCTGGTGCCATTCGTACGATAAATGAAAGAAAAATGATGATTTATCACAGTGATATCCATTCCATTGAGCATCTGATAGAAGAGATGAAAGAAGTCGAATCAGCTATCTTGATACATGTAGCTGAATACTTTAAAATGTCGGAAAACCATGATGTTATAAAAAACTGGCTCCTTATGAAGCGCTTATTTCTGGAGCTGAAAACTTACAGTCAGGAACAGAAGTCAGCTGTGATAACCTTGCTCAGCCAAAGTAATAATGAAGATGATGTTATTCGGATGGTGGAAAACATGATCCCGGGAATTATGATCAGGTTAGAATCTTTAATCCAGTCGTTACCAATGCATCTTAAGGAATTACAAAAGTATTTAATGAATGAATTGAGAAGAATTTCACAGAAACAGGGAATCTTATTGGAGGAAGGATAAGAAAATGGATCAGCGCTCAAAAGCAGAGAAAGTTCACCATGTATTTGAAAAGATTTATGATAAATATGACGTGATGAACTCTGTCATTTCTTTTCAGCGGCATAAAGCCTGGCGAAAAGATGTCATGAAACGAATGAAAGTCAAGCCAGGGGAGAAGGCATTAGATGTTTGCTGTGGAACAGGAGATTGGACGTTTGCACTTGGAGAAGTTGTTGGGAAGAGTGGCCAGGTGACCGGTCTCGATTTTAGCAGGAACATGCTTTCCATCGCTCAAACTAAATTAGACCAGGAACCCCTTCCTCAAATTTCTTTTAAGCATGGGGATGCAATGAATCTTCCGTTTGAAGACAATTCCTTTGATTATGTGACCATTGGATTTGGCTTACGGAATGTCCCAGACTATCTTCATGTACTAAAAGAAATGACCAGGGTGGTTAAACCAGGAGGAAAAGTGGTCTGTTTAGAAACCTCACAACCAACCATTCCCGTATACAGGCAATTATATTATTTCTATTTTAAATTTGTAATGCCCCTATTCGGAAAAATCTTTGCCAAAAGTTATAATGAATATGCCTGGCTGCATGAATCAGCAAAAGACTTCCCGAATCGAAAGGCACTTAAAGCGTTGTTTTTAGAAGCTGGATTGACGGATGTTCAGATAAAAAGTTATACTGGCGGTGTTGCAGCCATGCATCTGGGAATAAAGCCGGAAAAATGATCAGATATTTGAAATATAGGTGAAACATATGAAACTACCTTTATCTTATAAATTTTTAAATCATGATTTAGATATTATTGAGTCGGAATTATTATATACAGTTAAAGCAGATCATCCTGTATTGCGGGCAGCATCTACTCAATTATTGAAAGCAGGCGGAAAACGAATTCGACCTGTTTTTGTTTTGCTGGCTGCACAGTTTGGTCATTACGATTTGGAAAAAATTAAACATGTCGCTTCTTCATTTGAATTGATGCATATGGCTTCTTTGGTGCACGATGATGTGATTGATGATGCGGAATTACGAAGAGGCCATGAAACCATTAATGCTAAATGGGATAACCGTGTTTCCATGTATACGGGAGACTATATGTTTGCCAGGGCCCTTGAAATCCTGTCTGTTATTGAAAACCCGAAAGCGCATCAGATTCTCTCCAATACCATTGTTGAACTTGCGCAAGGGGAAATCGAACAGTTAAGGGACCAATACAATCTGGAACAGAACTTTAGAAATTATTTAAGACGTATAAAACGAAAAACAGCACTTCTTATTGCAAGCAGCTGTCATTTGGGAGCGATTGTTTCCGAAGCACCGGCGGACTATCAAAAGGCCTTGGCTAAGTACGGCTATTTTATTGGAATGTCGTATCAAATCATTGATGATATTTTAGACTTCACCGCAACACCAGAAAAGCTGGGTAAGCCGGCTGGAAGTGATTTGTTTCAGGGGAATATTACGTTACCCGTTTTATATAAATTAGAAGACACTTCTTTTAAGCAAAGGTTGGCCAGCAGCTTTGAACAATCCCGTGGACAGGCTGTGGTAAGTAAGGACCTTGCTGACATAGTAGAGGAAATCAAGCAATCTGATGTTATTGAAAAGTCATTTCGCGTAAGTGAACTCTATTTACAAAAAGCCTATAAACAGTTGGAAGTTTTGCCACAATCCAAGGCAAAGAAGGCGTTGATGGACATCGCGAAATATATTGGCAAGAGAAGCTATTAAAAGAATTGTCAAAAAACACAAAATTTGTTAAACTTTTAGAAGCTTGAAGCGTTTTCACAATCTACTATAAAAAGAGGTGTAAAGATGGAAAAAACATTTCTAATGATTAAACCAGATGGAGTGCAAAGAAACCTTGTCGGAGAAATTGTAACAAGATTTGAAAAGAAAGGGTTTCAATTATCAGCTGCAAAGTTTATGCAAATATCCAACGAGCTTGCTGAAGAACATTACGGTGAACACAAGGATAAACCATTTTTTGGCGAACTTGTTGATTTTATTACTTCAGGTCCTGTTTTTGCCATGGTATGGGAGGGTGAAAATGTCATTGCAACAGCCCGCCAAATGATGGGGAAAACAAAGCCTCAGGAAGCTGCTCCGGGTACAATTCGAGGAGATTTTGGACTAACCGTAGGCAAAAATGTGATTCACGGTTCAGATTCACCTGAAAGTGCAGAAAGAGAAATGAATTTGTTCTTTAACCAGGATGATCTATTATCCTTTACAAAAGATGACCAAAAGTGGATTTACTAGTATAAAACAGGCCAGTACTTCACTGGCCTTCTTTCATATATAATGATTTATAGAAGGGGAAGGACCATGGGGGATTATGAACAATTTACAGAACGCATCCATAAAAGGACGGGTATAAACCTGTCTTTATATAAAGAAAAGCAGATGAAACGTCGTCTGACATCGCTTAGAGAAAAACGGGGCTGTCAGTCGTTTGATGATTATTATAATCTTCTTATTAATAATAAGGAATATTATCACGAGTTCTTAAATCGAATTACCATCAATGTATCTGAGTTTTTCCGCAACAAAAAACGATGGGATGTACTTAACCAAACGATTATTCCAAAGCTCTTAACCAGAAAAAAGCATTTAAAAATATGGAGTGCGGCCTGTTCTACTGGAGAAGAACCATACACCATTGCTATGATTATGAATCAGCATCTCTCGTTATCCAATGTTGAGATTGTGGCAACCGATATAGATGAAAATGCTCTGCAGGCGGCTCGAAATGGAGTATATCCCGGGAAATCACTAAAAGAGGTCCCAGAAGACTTGAAGCGTAAGTATTTTCAGGAAAACGACGGCATCTATACCGTTGATGCTAATCTTAAGAAGGCTATCACCTTTAAGAAACATAATTTACTTAAGGATACTTATGAACGGGGATACGATTTAATAGTATGCAGGAATGTACTTATTTACTTTACAGATGGAGCAAAAGAGGAAATCTATCAGGGATTCAGTCACTCCCTCGATGACGATGGGATTCTATTTGTGGGTAGCACCGAACAAATTTTCAACCCGAAACAATATCAGTTCCAAACCGTGGATACCTTTTTTTATGAAAAACAAAACGCGAAAGAAAAAACACTTGAATAAGCTTCAAGTGTTTTTTATATATAATAAATTTTGATTTTTGTAAAAATATCTGCAGTATGCAAACACAAATCAGGTTGTGTATGATATAGTAATAAAAATACAGACGTATACATAAATATTGGAGGGTTTATTTTGCGTTATTTAACGGCAGGAGAATCACATGGAAAACAATTAACGACAATCGTTGAAGGAGTTCCGGCAAATTTACCTCTTTTATCAAGTGATATTAGTGAATCTTTATTGAGACGGCAAAAGGGTCACGGCCGTGGCAGACGGATGAAAATAGAAAAAGATCTGGTTGAAATTAAAAGTGGTGTACGCCATGGCTATACATTGGGATCCCCAATCACGTTTGTCGTGGAAAATGACGACTTTAAACACTGGGAAAACATTATGGGAGAAGATCCTATAGAGGATACCCAGAAAATTAAAAGACAAATTTCGAGACCCCGTCCCGGACATGCAGATCTAAATGGGGCGTTGAAGTACGGGCACAGGGATATGAGAAATGTTCTCGAGCGTTCATCCGCCAGAGAAACTGCAGCAAGGGTAGCTGCCGGAAGTCTGGCCAAAAAGATTTTAAAGGAACTGGGCATCGATGTGGTTGGCTACGTAAAAGAAATCGCCGGAATACGCGCCGATGATGTGGATTTATCGATTCAGAAGAAAGCCGAAGTTTCAGAAGAATCTCCAGTTCGGACATTAGATCCCAATGTTGAAGAGTCGATGAAGAATGCAATTGATCAGGCCAAAAAAGACGGAGATTCTATAGGTGGTGTCTGTGAGGTCGTCGTAGAAGGGATGCCTGCAGGAGTAGGTTCCTATGTTCATTATGACCGGAAGCTGGATTCTCGTATTGCTGGCGGGGTGACCAGCATAAATGCATTTAAAGGAGTAGAATTTGGCATTGGTTTTGAAGCGGCCCGGAAAAATGGAAGTGAAGTTCACGATGAAATTCTATGGAGTGAGGAAAAAGGATATTATCGCCGAACCAATCGATTAGGTGGATTTGAAGGTGGAATGACAACCGGAATGCCAATCGTTGTTCGCGGAGTCATGAAACCTATTCCAACCCTTTATAAACCACTGCAAAGTGTAGATATTGAAACCAAAGAGCCTTTTAAAGCCAGTATAGAACGATCCGATTCATGCGCGGTACCTGCTGCTTCCGTTGTGATGGAGCATGTAGTGGCCTGGGAGGTTGCGCGAACCCTGCTGGAGCAGTTTCCGCATGACCAATTCCCGAAATTAAAACAGGCGATTGAGGATTATCGTGAAGAAATAAGGGGTTTTTAGATGAAAACATTACAAATCAATGCCGGTCAAGGGGCCTATAACGTCTATATAGGTCCGGACTTGCGCTTTGAACTGTCAAAATATTTACCCAAGTCTTATGACAAAATATTAATCATCACGGATAGTCAGGTGGAGCAGTTGGGCTACTTAAAAGACGCAGAAGAGGCACTGCAAATGGAAACAGACCAGCTTTATTCCTATACGATAGCGGCCGGGGAAAAGTCTAAGCAATTGAATGTTTTTGAACAACTGCAAACGTATGCCATTCAAAAAGGTCTGGATCGTCATTCGCTTATTGTTGCATTAGGTGGCGGAGTTATTGGCGACTTGGCTGGCTTCACAGCTGCCACCTTTATGCGGGGAATTGACTATATCCAGGTGCCGACCACGATTCTCGCTCATGACAGCAGTGTCGGTGGGAAGACAGGTATCAACCATCCCCTGGGAAAAAATTTAATTGGAGCCTTTCACGCACCTAAGGCCGTGGTTTATGATCTGTCAACGTTAAGGACTCTATCTGCTGTTGAGAAAAGGTCAGGCTTTGCTGAGGTAGTCAAGCACGGACTGATAGCGGATAAAACGATGCTTAACCAACTAATGGATGAGGTACAAACGCTGGAGAACATCCGACCATCTGTTTTAGAGGAAGCCCTTTACAACGGAATTAAGATCAAAGCTCATATTGTGGAGGAAGATGAACAGGAAAAGGGAGTCAGGAGCTATTTGAATTTTGGACATACACTTGGCCACGCAATTGAAGCAGAAGCGGGATATGGTGCCATTACCCATGGAGAGGCGGTAGCTATAGGTATGTTATTTGCTCTTCGGGTAAGTCAGAGCTATTTATCCTTATCTTTTTCATATCAGAACTTTAAAACCTGGTTAGAACAGCTTCGATATCCTTTAGACATTTGTAAAGAGCTGCAAGTTTCCTCCTTACTGGATCGAATGAAACTTGATAAGAAGAATCAAAAGGGTCAAATTCGCATGGTTTTATTAAAAGAAGTGGGAGAACCCCAAATATGCACGATTGATGAACAACGATTATTCACAGAATTAACTAGCTTTATGAACGAGGTGATGGAATGATCAGAGGAATACGAGGAGCAGCCACGGTAAAAGCAAATGAAGCAGAAGAAATACATAAGACTACAAGGGATTTGTTAAAGGACGTGGCCGAAAAAAATCAAATACAGCCTGAAGATATAGTCTCCGTATTCATTTCTGTTACACCAGATTTAAATGCGGCATTTCCGGCTAAAGGGATGCGCATGCTCGATGGCTGGACTTATGTTCCTGTTATGTGTACGACTGAAATCCCTGTTCCTGAAGCTCTGGAAAAGTGTATTAGGGTGATGGTTACAGCCCATACCGACCGAAATCAGAAAGAAATTCAGCATATTTATCACGGTGATGCCAAAAAATTACGCCCTGATTTAATTAAGTAGAGGAGGCTTTCAATCATGAAGACCAAAAACATTATCCCGTCATTAACACCATACAAACCGGGAAAGACAATTAATGAAGTTAAAAGAGAACGTCATCTTTCTAAAATTGTTAAACTGGCATCCAATGAAAATGTTTATGGTCCGTCGCCGTTCGTTCTGGAAAAATTAAGTGATTTCGGGGAAGATTTGCACCTTTATCCTGATGGTTATGCAAGAGAACTGAGGGAACGAGTCTCGGCTCATCTCAATGTGGATATGGATGAGATAATTTTTGGTGCAGGCTCGGATGAAATTGTTCAGATGCTGTGCCGTACTTATCTTGAAACAGGTGCTAATACAGTCATGGCCCATCCCACCTTCCCCCAATATAAGCATCATGCTGCGGTTGAAGGGGCTGAGGTGCGGGAAATTCCTGTTAAGAATGGTCATCACCAGCTTGAACAGATGCTGGAAGCGATTGATGACAAGACAAGAATCGTGTGGTTATGCAGTCCGAATAATCCTACCGGCTGTTATATAAACGAAAAACTGCTGAAGTCTTTTCTGGACCGCTGCCCTGATCATGTTTTAGTTGTACTTGATGAGGCTTATTATGAGTACGTTTCAGCTGAAGATTACCCGGATTCTTTATCCCTGTTGGAAAACTATAAAAATATGATTGTATTAAGAACCTTTTCGAAGGCTTATGGATTAGCGGGCTTTCGCGTAGGCTACGGGATTAGTTCTGAGGAGATAATACGTCATTTAAATACCATCCGAGGCCCATTTAATGTCACATCTATTGGTCAGTTTGCAGCCATTAATGCTCTTGAGGATCAGGCATATATTAGAGAAATCAGACAGCTGAATCAAAACGTCCGTGATGAAGTAGAACACTTTTGCGAACAACATCACCTGAGCTATGATTCTTCAGAAACGAATTTTCTTCTTATTCATCTACCTAAATCCGGATTGGAAGTTTCTAATCAATTACTGGATTATGGTTTTATTGTTCGTGCCGGGGAATTACTGGGGATTGAACAGAGTATCCGCGTGACTATTGGAAGAAAAGAAGATATGAAAGAATTTACTAATGCATTGTCTGAATGCCTGCAGTAAGGAGAGTTGAGGAAAAAGATGAGCAGAGTTTTTATAGTAGGACTGGGATTAATAGGGGCATCCCTGGCTAAAAATATTAAAAAAAATATTCCGGAAGCATGGATGGCTGGTATGGATTCCAACGCAGATACAATCGAATATGCCCTGAAATATAATATTATTGATGAAGCAGCTGCCTCCTTTGAAGAAGGTGTACAAAAGGCAGACATTATTATTTTGGGTACTCATATTCAAATTACTATAGAATATATAAAGCAACTCAATGAGATGGATATTCACAATGAGAAGATTGTAACAGATGTTTCTTCCGTAAAAAAACCTGTTATGGAAGCGGCGATATCGTTATCATCTTCAAATATAAAATTCATTGGTGGACATCCAATGGCAGGCTCTCATAAACACGGGATTGAAGCAGCCAAGAGCCATTTGTTTGAAAATGCCTACTACATTTTAACACCGTCCAAGCCGGGTCTTGATGAGCAAGTGCGATTACTCAAGGATTTATTAAAATACACAAAGAGCATTTTTGTTGAACTAACGGATAAAGAGCATGACAAAATGACAGGAATCGTATCTCACTTTCCGCATCTGATTGCTTCCTCACTTGTTCATCAGGCGAGAAATTGGCAGGATGAGTATCCTTTTATCCCTAAATTGGCTGCCGGGGGATTTAGAGATATTACAAGAATTGCTTCAAGCAATCCTGCGCTATGGGAAGACATCCTCTTTCAAAACAAACGAGAAATGGTGGAATTCCTGTCAGAGTGGATTGATGAGATGAAAAATGTTAAAGAACTGCTTGTTTCAAATAAACATGAGGATGTCCATCAATATCTCGACTCGGCCAAAACGTATCGTGATGGCTTACCAAAAAAGAAAAAAGGTGCACTTCCGAACTTTTATGATATTTTTGTCGATTTGTATGACCGTCCGGGAGAATTATATAAAGTTATGAAAAAGCTGGCCGAACATGAAGTTAATATTATTAACATTAATATCCTGGAAATCAGAGAAAATATGACCGGTGTATTAAGGCTGACTCTGCAAACAGAAGAAGAGCAGTGGACAGCTATGAAAGTACTCGAGAACAATGGCTACGAAGTTTCTCTAAATGAATAAAGATAAAAAAGGTGTGGTATGATGCAGAAAACCATTCATCTGAAAAATAATGCTTTAAGAGGGAATGTTCAAGTACCAGGGGATAAATCAATGTCCCATCGAGCAGTTATATTTGGGGCGTTGGCCAGTGGTACAACGATTATTCATGATTTTTTATCAGGAGAAGACTGTCTCTCTACAATTGGAGCGTTCCAAAAAATGGGAGTTTGTGTGGGGCTGGACGAACAAACGGTCACCATTAAAAGCAATGGAGCGGAGTATTTTTCAGAACCTGCTGAACCTGTCCATTTGGGGAATTCGGGCACTACAGCCCGACTCTTGCTTGGTGTTTTGGCAGGTCAGCCTTTTCACACAGTCTTAACAGGGGATCATTCTCTTTCCAAACGGCCGATGGACCGAGTAACCGTTCCTTTACACCAAATGGGAGCCCAATCAGATGGCCGCTGTGACGGGAAGCTATTACCGATGAGTATCCGTGGAGGTCAGCTCAGCCCCATTGATTATACATTGCCTGTTCATAGTGCACAGGTTAAGTCAGCGATTCTGATTGCGGGGTTATTTGCTAATGGAACGACAACTGTTACAGAACCTGTGCCGACCAGAGATCACACGGAACGGATGATTACTGCTTTTGGGGGTAAAATGGATCGTTCCGGATCAGCGATTTCTGTCATGGGCCATCAGAAGCTCAAGGGAACAGAATTATCCATCCCCGGAGATATATCTTCCGCAAGCTTCTTTATAGCTGGTGGTATTTTAGCAAATCAGAGCGAGATTACGATTAAAGATGTCGGTCTAAACCCAACAAGAACCGGAATTCTTGATGTGGTTAAAAAAATGGGGGCAAATATACAGGTTGAAACAACGAAGCATATCGGTGATGAACCTGTAGGAAACATTTATGTTACATCAGGAAGCCTCAGGGAAACAGTGATTTCCGGGGACATGATTCCAAAAGTGATTGATGAAATCCCTCTGCTCGCATTGCTGGCAACACAGGCGGACGGAGAAACCGTGATTAAGGATGCCAGTGAATTACGCTTTAAAGAAACAGATCGAATCAAAACGATTGTTCAGGTTTTAAAGAAGTTTGGAGCTTCCATTTCTGAACGTGAAGATGGTATGGTCATCCGGGGGGGTACTCCCCTGAAAGGTGGCAGAGTATCCTCCTATGGAGATCATCGCATCGGCATGATGGAGGCGATTGCATCACTTATAACCAGTGAACCCGTTGAAATTGAAGATCCGGACTGTATCCGAATATCCTATCCGGATTTTTTTAAGGATTTGCAATCTTTGAGTCGTCCATTGTAGTGTAATGTCGTATAAAATTGAAAAAGTCTTCATATTTTGTATCAATACAGAAAGGGTGGCAAAATGTGAAGGCTTTTTATTTTGAAAACATCCTGATTCAACAGGAAGATGTGTGGAAAAGAAAGAAAATTGTTTTCACGGAGGATGTTTTTCTCCCTGCTCATTATCTTGACTGGGTTCCACAGAGAAAAATTCAGGCAGATGTTTTCAAAATGAGTCCAGGTAAAATTTATGCTGATGTAGAATTCCCATTGAACCATAAGTCTTTACTGGACCATTATGTTCGCAGATACTTATACAAAGGTGCTTCACTACTGATTTCCACACTAGAATTAGGGAGAAAAGCAGACTGGAAGGAAAGGTATCACCATTATTGTGATGAATTATCAGGAATTGCGATTGACTATCTGGTTGTTCCGAAAATGAATATAAAGTATTTAACGCCGGAAATGATACGATATTTTGGCATTCAGAAAGTCCCGTTTATTCTTGTTTATGCAAACCAGATACATGATTTAACCCATATTCCGTGGGGATGGTTAAATCAAATGCAGGCCCTGGTGAATATTCCAATTGGATGCATTAAACACCCTCTATCGGACTTGGTGATTCAGGCATTGGCTGAGTCTGGATTTCAAACACTTCCCGAAGTTATCTCCAATACTCCTTTATCAGCAGAAACCCTCTCAAAAACAGGAATTTCCAACAAAAAAGGCGAAATTAAAATATATAATGATACAGACTTTAATTTGTATGTAAACTCGAATCAAATGAACCATTATTGTCAAAAAGATCAGGTTCCTTATATTTCGGTTATCAGGGGCAACGTGGTAAAATTAAATCAAACCATCTATGATACACAAGGATTCGGTGAATTCTGCGATCATACATTGAAAGCACAATTTTGGAACAAAGGATTTTAAAGGAAGGGTTCAGGATATGCATATCATTGAAGAAGCAAGACAACAAGTGGAACAGGGAGACACAGAGAAAGGCTTAAAGCTTTTACAATCATATGAAGCGGAAGCAAATGATGATGAGACGTTTAATATAGGATTGCTCTACCATCAGTGGGGGCATCTGGAACAGGCTGAAAAGCTTTTTCATCAGTTAATGGATAAGTACCCAATGGAGGGGGAGCTTAAACTCTATTTAGCTGAGATTTATGTGGATAAAGAACAGGATGACAAGGCCATTGATCTGCTTAATCAATTTAATAAGGATGATGACTATTATATTCCCTCTTTACTGGAACTCGCTGATTTATATCAGTCCCAGGGTCTGTATGAAGTAGCGGAGCAAAAGCTGTTAGAAGCTAAGCAAATTCTTCCAAACGAACCTGTCATTGATTTTGCTTTAGGGGAATTATTATTTGCCAGTGGTGATTATAATAAATCCATTCCCCATTATGAAAAAGCTCTGAAAGAAGACACGACTTTCAATGATGTAAATGTCTTACACCGGTTAGCCGAAGCATTAGCACTTGCCGGAAATTGGGAAAAAGGTCTGGAATATTTCCAGATGTCAGATGGGACTGATTCCCCGGAATTTCTATTCAGATATGGTTTTACGGCTTATCGATCAGAAAGAATGGACATTGCCATTAATATGTGGGAAAAGTTGTTAGATGCCGATCCCTATTATCATTCGGTATATTCCCTGTTGGCTAAAGCTTATGAACAGGAAGGAATGCTCGAAAAGGCCTATGAAACAGCTAAGAAAGGACTGACAGAAGAAGGACTGAATAAAGAACTGTTTTTCCTTTCAGGTCAGATAGCGAACCAATTAGGTAAACTTGATGAAGCTTTTAAGGATCTCCAGGAGGCTATTGCCATTGACCCCGGCTATAAGGAAGCCGTAGTTGCACTGGTAGAACTTTATAAAAAGCAGGAGGATCATGACAATATCGCTGATTTATTAGAAAATTTAAAACGTGAGGAAGAGCTGGACCCGTTGTATCAATGGGAATTAGCCAAGGCATATTATGAATTAGAAGAGTATGATTTAGCATTAAACAACTACCAGGAAGCATATAATGCATTTACAAACGATGCAGACTTCTTAAAGGAATATGGGTATATGTTAGTAGAAGAAGGGAGGATGAAAGAAGCCAGGAAGGTTCTAAACAAATACTTAGCCATTGAACCATCTGACACATATGTGGAGGAATTTTTACTCCGTTTAAACGAGTAGAGCTGACGGACCGAAATGGAAGGAGGGGTTTTTCGTTCATGACTGTATCTGTTCTTCAAAAAAAGAGATTTATTAACTGGTTTTTAAATAATTTTCAATTAAAACGAAGAGAAAGTGTATGGATATTGAATTATCTGATGAACCACGAACGGGTTCTCAAAAATGTTCATTTTGTTGATGAAGCAAGACTATGCCCTAAAGGTGTGGTTATATCAACGAAGTGTGTTGATGATCCTCCGTTTCGCTTTTATAAAGAACAAGTCATGACATCCGATCCTGAAAAATCGTTCCATGATATCCGGTTAAATGATCATGAAACTATCTATATCCAGCTTAATTTTCAAAATGCAAACCAAAGCTCTCGTTATGCAGGTGTACGGGAAGAAAACCCTTATTTACCAGAAGATTATTTCATTACAGAAAAAGACCAGCAGGAAGCAGAAAATTTGTTGAATCATATGATTTATGAATTTCAATTAAAAAAAATACAGGAAGAAATTGATCAGGCACTGGATGAAGGAGATAAAGAGAGATTTCATTACCTGATTAAACAGCTGCATCAGCTTTCAGACGAAACCTGTATTCAGTGAATACACTCTATTGAAGGGACTATCCTATTATGGGTAGTCTTTTTTTAGTGTCGCCTCCGCTTTTCTTATAAAAAAGTTTATCTTTATGAATAGTTTTAGTAAAATGTAGTAGAAAATAAATATATAGGAGTGTGTGGGATGAAATGGAAGAAGCAGGATATCCAGCAATATGTACAGTCCAAAGAGTATATTGATACAGCAATCATCCCTTTGGTTCCGTTTTCTTTGGATCGTTCAGATGAGGAGCTTGCAACTTTGTCGTATCAGAATGAAGTGATGGAATTATTTTCAGATCGATTGGAAAAGGAATATAAGGGACGGATTTTTCGTCTTCCGTCTTATTCTTATATTAAGTCTTCATCTCTGGAACAGGAAAGAGAACGGTTAAATTTATTTTATGAGGAAATTAGCAAGCAGCCATTTAAGTATGTTTTCTGGTTAACATTTGATTCCAGGTGGAAAAAATACGAAAAAGGTTTAGAGGGACACTTGCTGTGGGTACCAGTCATGAAAGAGGGTGACCTGAACAATGAAGAAACCCGGAAACTTATGCTGGATCAATTGGAACAGGTTACGGATTTGATAAAGTCTTATTGGTCAGAATAAAGGCGATCTGAAATTAATAATATTCAAAATTATTTTTGAACAATATTGTACAAAATGATGAATAGGATTGACCAGATTTCCAGATTGCGCTATCATTGTAATGTCCTAGTAAACATGTATAAATTTTACGACCTTAATCGTTGAAATACATGAGAAGAGGGGGGAAAAACAAAAATGAGCGAAGACAAGAAAAATCAAGTTTCCCGTCGGCAGTTTTTAAACTATACACTAACAGGTGTTGGTGGATTTATGGCTGCTGGAATGCTGGCTCCAATGGTTCGATTTGCTATAGATCCTGTTCTGCAGCCGGAAGCAGAAGGAGAATTTGTTTCTGCTGATATTGCTGTAGAGGATATTACCACTGAACCACAAAAAGTCACATTCAAAATTGACCAGGTTGATGCATGGTATGAATCAACTGTCGAAAAAACCGCCTTTGTTTACAAAAAGGAAGATGGCAGTATAGTAGCTTTTGACCCGACTTGTACCCATTTGGGCTGTATTGTAGGATGGAACACAAATGACGACTATCCTCAACATTTTTATTGCCCATGTCATGATGGTCTGTACACAAAAGACGGTGTGAATGTTCCAAACACACCACCAACAGCACCTTTAAGTGTTTATGAGCACAAAATTCAAAATGGAATTCTTTATCTGGGTAAAGCCATACCAAGAGAGGAGGCGTAATACATGCTGCAAAAGATTTATGACTGGATCGACGAGCGTGTTGACATAACACCTATTTGGCGTGATATTGCGGACCATGAAGTTCCAGAGCATGTAAACCCTGCTCATCATTTCTCTGCATTTGTGTATTGTTTTGGTGGTTTAACATTCTTCGTTACAGTGATACAGATATTATCCGGAATGTTTTTAACCATGTATTACGTACCTGATATAGAGAATGCCTGGAATTCAGTTTTTTATTTACAACAGGAAGTTGCACATGGACAAATTGTTCGCGGAATGCATCACTGGGGCGCCAGCGTTGTCATCGTTATGCTCTTTCTACATACTTTACGCGTATTCTTCCAGGGTGCATATAAAAAACCACGTGAATTGAACTGGATAGTAGGAGTTCTATTATTCTTTGTTATGTTAGCACTTGGATTAACTGGATATTTATTGCCTTGGGATAACAAAGCGTTATTCGCAACGGAGGTTACTTTGCAAATAGCAGAAAGTGTACCATTTATTGGAGAGGACTTAAAGATATTACTGGCAGGTGACCCTGAAATTGTGGGGGCACAGACGCTTACAAGGTTCTTTGCTATTCACGTCTTCTTCCTTCCTGCTGCATTATTTGTACTAATGGCGATCCACTTTATTATGATTCGTCGTCAAGGGATTTCCGGACCATTGTAAGAATCAATTGAAAGAAGAAGGAGGGATTTCCGGTGCATAGAGGAAAGGGAATGAAATTTGTTGGCGATTCTCGTGTTCGTGAAAATGATGATCGCCACATTCCAAAAGATTATTCTGAATATCCTGGTCGTACGGAACCGTTTTGGCCAAACTTCCTGTTGAAGGAATGGCTTGCTGGGGCTGTATTCCTCGTTGGATTTTTATGTCTTACAGTTGCTGCACCTGCTCCGCTTGAAACCATGGCGGACCCTACAACTCCGGGATATATTCCGTTACCTGACTGGTATTTCTTATTTTTATACCAGCTATTGAAGTATCCGTTTGCCAGTGGTGACTTTGTTGTCGTTGGGACAGTCATTATTCCGGGACTTGCGTTTGGTGCACTTTTCCTTGCTCCATTTCTGGATCGGGGCCCTGAACGCAGACCAACAAGACGACCGATTGCAACAAGTCTCATGCTAATATCTATGGCTGCTGTTTTTTATCTGACATGGGAAGCAGCCAGTCATGTTGATTGGGAAGCACGTGCTGAGAAAAACAAAATTGTAGAAGATGTCGAGATTGATAAAGAAAGTGCAGGCTATCAGGTCTACTCCAGTCAAAGCTGTATGTCCTGTCACGGTGAAAATTTAGAAGGAGCCAGTGGACCGCCTTTAATTGGAACTGGTCTTTCTCCTGAGGAAATTCAGGATATTGCCGTAAATGGTACAGGATCCATGCCAGCCGACCAATTTAAAGGTTCTGATAAAGAGCTGCAGCAATTATCTGAATTTATTGCTGGTTTAGGTTCTGAATAATGGGTGGCAAGTACTACTTATCATAAGAACGACATAATCATTGTAATTAGAGGAAGCTGGCTGTATGTGGTCAGCTTCCTTTCACGTATGAGGGGTTATATCTATGAGTATATATAAAGCGTTGTTTATGGATAAGCGATTTCTGTTATTGTTATTTGTTATCAACCTTCTTGGAACGGTTTATGGATATCTATGGTATGACAGTCAACTGTCTGTCACACCTGCGAAATTTTTGATCTTTGTCCCCGATAGTCCAACAGCAAGTTTATTTTTTGTTATCGTCTTGCTGTTTTTTCTTTTGGATAAGAATGCTCCATATATTGAAGCGCTTGGGTTTGTTACTTTAGTAAAGTACGGGATTTGGGCGGTTGTCATGAATGGGCTGACGTTCCTTATGAATGGATCCTTAAGCCCGGTTGCTTTGATGCTTATTATTTCTCATGGTGCTATGGCTGTTCAGGCTGTGCTTTATACACCTTTCTATAAAATAAAACTGAGACACTTAGTAGTTGCTGCAGTGTGGACGCTACATAATGATGTGATTGATTATGTATTTGAAATGATGCCAGTTTATGGGGATCTTATGGAGTATATGAATGAAATTGGATACTTTACATTCTGGTTAAGTATGTTTTCGATTGGACTTGTTTATTTCATGAATGTAAGAAAAACATTTAGCAAAAGTTAAGGTTCTACATATTCCCCGACCTGCATACCGTTTTATTAGTAGTGTGTAAGGAGAGGGGACAAGTCTTATGGTAATAAAAAATCAAAAAGCTAAGCTATCAGTACTGATGTTTTCGGTCATTTTATTAACAGCCATGACTATACCTGTTTTTGCCCATCATCAGGAAGGACAACCCTATAATCTGCTGAATGAAGTTTACACGGTTTATGAACTGACTGATGCCAAAAAGTATGAGGCAGCCGGAGAAAAGTTAAATCAGATTGTTACGGCCTTGCAAACGAATCATTTGTCTTTGTCGGAAGAAAAGCTGGAATATGTTATTGATAATACTGAAAATACCATTAGGCATCTGCAATCTGATATTGAAAATCATGAATTAAAAGTGGACAAGGCACTGGCATTTGTCCTTATGATGGAGAGTGCCAAAAACCCTGACAGTCAAATGGTGGCTAAATGGAATAATGAACTGAAGAATCAGATAACGAACGGCCTGCAAAGTGAGACTCGAAGTTTACCGGCAGAGTTTTCCCAGGTTATGGATCTCTACAGCATTGTTTATCCTGCCATAAAGATCAGGGAGGATACCAGGCTTTGGTCAAAACTGGATGAACAATTTGTAAATTTAAATCAAATTGAGAATGAAGAAGATATGCTCCATGCCTTAAATGTTATGCTTGAAACGTTTAATCAGCTCGACACACCTGTAAGTAACGAAAAAGATGATGATGCCTCCTTCGCCTGGTTAATTTTCTCTGTAGGTGGCGTGATAATCTTCACATTGTTATATGTGGGATGGAGAAAATATAAAGGGGAAAAGAAAGAGAAGAAGATCAAAAAAGTTGACGATTTATAATCCCATTGTCTATAATTTGATTATACAGAAATATAGATAACAATGGAGGAGAGTTGCTAATGGCAGGCATGGGTGGATTTCTTGTTTATTTTGCGATCCTTCTTATTTTACCTTTGTGGGCACAATCCAAGGTTAAGAAGACGTATAAGAAACACTCGAAAATCCAAAATTCATCTATGATGACAGGTGCACAGGTTGCACGAAAAATTCTTGATGAAAATGGACTATTTGATGTACAAATAGAAGAGGTTCGGGGCGTAATGTCAGACCACTATGATCCAAGATCGAAAACCGTTCGCTTATCAACAGATAACTATCATGGACATTCACAGGCAGCAGCTGCTATTGCAGCTCACGAGGTAGGCCATGCCATTCAGGATGCCGAAAGCTATGCATTTCTGCGTTTCAGACATGCTTTAGTGCCTATTGCCAATTTAGGCTCAAATATGTCTTATATCATCATTATTGCAGGTATACTCATGTATTCTTCAGGCCTCATTCTGGCTGGAATTATCTTTATGTCAGCTGCCGTTTTATTCCAAATGGTAACATTACCAGTAGAATATAACGCTTCTTCAAGAGCGATGGAACAACTGGTTTCCACAGGTGTAATTAGAAATAATGAACACGGAGAAACGAAAAAAGTACTTAACGCAGCTGCACTGACCTATGTAGCAGCAGCGATTACAGCATTACTGGAACTTCTGCGTTTTGTGTTAGTTTTTGTTGGTATGAATGATGATTAATAAAAAACCCTGGTACTATAAGTGCCAGGGTTTTATACTGTCTTACGAGTATGATGGTTGGAGTTATTCAATCGGATTTTTATCTTCATCGAGGGTAAACCCTTCACCCATGACATCATGGACAGAACTTAAAGCGACAAAAGCGTGAGGATCAATAGAATTAATAATCGTTTTTAACCGGACAATTTCATTTCTGGCAACAACACAATATAAAACATCCCGTTTGGCTCCGGTGTAGCTGCCCCGTCCCTCTAATATCGTAACGCCGCGATCCATCTCTTTTAAAACGGTATCAGCGATTTGCTGACTGTTCTCAGATATAATGGTTGCTCCTCTTGCTGCATATGCGCCTTCCTGAAGAAAATCAATGACTCGTGCACCAATATAGACTGCTACTAAAGTGTACATTCCTTCCACCGGTTCCAAATACAAAATAATCGATGAAATAATAACAAATGCGTCAAATAAAAACATAGCTCTGCCAATGCTCCAGCCGATGTATTTATTCGCCAGCCGGGCAATAATATCAGATCCGCCTGTCGTGCCCCCATACCGAAAAATAATTCCCAGTCCTACACCGACAAAAATACCGGCAAATAACGCAGCTAGCGTCATATCATTTTCAAGCGAAAAGGAAAATTTATAGGTCTGAAAAACCCATAGAAAGACGGAAACAGCAATCGTCCCTATCAGGGTATAAATAAAGGTTAATCTTCCGAGGAGCTTCCAGCCCACAATGAAAACAGGAATGTTTAACACAATATTCATCACAGCAGGATCCCAGTTAAAGAGGTAGTATAACAGGAGGGTGATCCCGGTGAACCCGCCTTCAGCCAAATTATTTTGCATATTAAAATGGACAATTCCAAATGAAAAAATAGCTGACCCCAATAAAATAAAGAAAATATTTTTTGCGTTTATACCTTTTATCATGTTGTCACCTCGACTTCTAATATACATCAGTACTCATTATAAATTGTGCACCATAGCAGAGCAAATTAGTTTTAACTTTATATGTGGTTTTTAAAAAAGAGAGTAAATGATGTCAATAAAGCGAAATAAAAGATTTGTCAAAATTGTCAAGTTTAGCTACCATTAATGTGACCAGTATTTGAAAGAGGGATTTACATGTCAAATATCGAATATACAACGAAGGAAATGCAGAAACGAGTCGACCAGTACATATCTCAGTTTAAAGAAGGCTATTTTTCTCCTTTAAGTTTAATGGCGAGACTGACAGAAGAGACAGGAGAATTAGCCCGAGAGATTAATCATTTTTATGGAGAAAAGCCAAAAAAGAAATCAGAAAAAGAAAATACGGTTGAGGAAGAACTGGGAGATTTACTGTTTGTGCTGGCCTGCTTTGCCAATTCATTAAATATTGATTTAGGCGAATCATTTCATACTGCTATGACAAAATTTGAGACAAGAGATAAAAACAGATGGACTAAATTAAGCGAACAGGATGGTGAACAGGATGATTAATATTATCGTTGCAGGACCAAGGGGTAAAATGGGGAGTGAAGCCTTACACTTAATAGAACGAACAGAAAATTATCGTTTAGTGGGATGTATTGACCGAAAAAATGAGGGAATGAATGTTAACGATCTAGAAGGTCTTCCAAATTTAGATGCACTGATCTATACAGATGCAGAAACTGCTTTACAGGAAGCAGGTGCAGATGTCCTGATTGATTTAACTTCACCAGAAGCAGGCTACAATCATACACGTTTGGCACTTGAAAATGGTGTACGGCCGGTTGTTGGGACGAGCGGTTTTTCAGATGAACAATTGACGGATATTCAACGTTTAACCGAGCTAAAGGAACTGGGAGCTGTCATTGCTCCAAACTTTGCTGTTGGTGCTGTATTAATGATGCAATTCGCAAAATGGGCAGCAAAATACTTTCCCGATGTTGAGATCATTGAAAAACATCATGATCAGAAATTGGATGCACCATCAGGGACAGCTGTTAAAACCGCTAAACTTATTGAGCAGGTAAGAGAAAGCAAAAAACAGGGGCACCCTGAAGAAAAGGAAACGTTAGCAGGAGCCCGCGGAGCCGATGAAGACGGGATGAAAATACATAGTGTCCGGCTGCCTGGTCTGATTGCTCATCAGGAAGTTATTTTTGGAGGCACTGGACAAGGACTGACGATCAAGCATGATTCCTATCACAGACAGTCCTTTATGAGCGGTGTTAAGCTTGCTGTTGATCAGGTCCAAAAGGTTAATGCTTTTGTCTACGGACTTGAAAATTTATTGGAATAGAGGGGAATCAATTTGAAAATAGCCTTAATTGCCCACGATAAAAAGAAGATTGAGCTTGTGAATTTTGTATTAGCTTACAGGTCTATTTTTTCAGGACATCAATTATATGCCACGGGAACGACGGGGGAGCAGGTAGTAGAGAAGGTTGGTTTACCTGTGCACCGGTTCCAGTCAGGCCCTCTCGGGGGAGACCAGCAGATTGGAGCGATGATTGCTGAGAATGAAATGGATATCGTCATTTTTTTTAGAGATCCTTTAACTGCTCAGCCTCATGAACCGGATGTGAGTGCATTATTGAGGCTTTGTGATGTATACAAAATCCCTTTAGCAACCAACCTTGCAGCAGCAGAGGTTATGATTCACGGGATGGAGCGCGGTGATTTTCAATGGCGTGAAGTCTTTAAGTAAACAGGTTAAGACAGCATTAGTTAGGGTGAGGAAAATCGGATTAAGAATAGGTATTACCTGCTATCCTTCTGTTGGAGGATCAGGTGTCATCGCAACAGAACTGGGTAAATTACTGGCTGAGAAAGGGCATCAGATTCATTTTATTTCTTCTAATATGCCGTTTCGTTTAACAAAGCTGTATTCAAATATTTATTTTCATGAAGTGGAGGTAAGTAATTATCCTGTCTTTCAGCATCCTCCTTACGATTTAGCATTGGCAAGTAAGATGGCAGATGTAATTGATCAGGAACAGCTTGATATTTTGCATGTTCATTACGCGGTTCCTCATGCTGTCTGTGCTATTTTAGCAAAACAAATGGCAAAGCGTGATGTAAAAATTGTAACGACGCTTCATGGGACTGATATTACCGTATTAGGTGTGGACTTAAGCCTGAAAAATATCATACGTTATGGAATTGAAGAATCAGATTGTGTAACAACCGTATCGAATAGTTTAAAGAAGCAAACGGAAGATTTAGTTGGCGTCAGAAAGCGTATGAACGTCATTTACAATTTTGTTGATGAACGAGACTACAAGAGGCATCAAAGTCATGAACTGAAAGAAAATCTAGGCATTAAGGAATATGAAAAAGTAGTGATCCACATTTCTAATTTTCGTAAGGTGAAAAGAGTTCCGGATGTCATTCGTGTGTTCGCCAATATTGTTAACAAAATGCCGGCAAGACTTTTATTAGTGGGGGATGGACCCGAATATATCGCAGTTCGGGAATTAGTAAGAGAATTAGGGATTGAAGAAAATGTTCTGTTTTTGGGGAAACAGGAAAATGTGTCAGAATTATTTTCGATTGCCGATCTTAAATTGCTGCTTTCAGAGAAGGAAAGCTTTGGACTGGTTCTTTTAGAGGCAATGGCAGGCGGCGTACCATGCATCGGAACGAATATTGGCGGGATACCGGAAGTGATTCAGAATCAGGAAACGGGGTTTGTATGCTCTGTTCAGGATATTGATAACATCAGTAGTAAAGCTGTAAAACTTTTATCAGATAAGGATTTGTGGAAGCAATTTTCGCATGCAGCCAGGCAACGGGTACATCGTGAATTTGCATCTGAACGTATTGTTAAGCAATATGAACAGCTCTACGAATCTCTCTTAGCTGAAGGATGATGAATAGATATGAAACCAGAATTTAAAGAAGCTATCCCTGTATTAGAGAAGCTGGAAGAACATGGGTTTCAGGCCTTTTTTGTAGGAGGATCGGTTCGCGACAGTTTGTTAAACCGGACCATAGATGATGTGGACATTGCAACAAATGCAACCCCTGAACAGGTGCAGAAGATATTTGATAAGACGATACCAATTGGGATTGAGCACGGTACGGTCATAATCAGATATCATCATATTTCGTATGAAGTAACGACCTTTCGTACGGAAAGTGATTACATAGATTTTCGTCATCCTGAAAGCGTTGAGTTTGTGAAGGATATTCACGAGGATTTGTCCAGACGGGATTTTACCATGAACGCGATTGCCATGGACAAAGATGGCAGACTTATTGACCCATATGAAGGCCAGATACACATGAACGAAAAAAGGATTGAAACAGTTCGCAACGCAGATGAACGTTTTCAGGAGGATCCACTCCGGATGATGAGAGCTCTGCGTTTTGTGAGTCAATTAGGCTTTCATTTAGGAAAAGAGGCTGAAGACGCTAGTTTCCGGAACCGTCATTTACTGGAAAAGATTGCCGTAGAGCGTATTGCAGCAGAAATGGAAAAGCTCTGGAAGGCCCCGTATATTCTAAAGGCACTGACGATTTTCCATGAGACTGATATTTGGCAGTCCTTACCTGTTTTTAAACAATATCATTCCCTTATTCAAAAGTGCCTGAGTCATATCTCTTCTCCCTTTTACAGCTTAGCAGAGGCGATTGCCTGTATGCATCTGTTTTATCCAACCGTATCCATTGATGACTGGTGTAAAAGGTGGAAGCTGTCAAAAGCGGTTAAACATCGATCGTATGACTTGATTAATGGTTATCAGCTTTACAGAGTTCAGGGACTGACACCGGAAACTTTATATCGTTTAAGGCCGGAACTGTTTCAAGAATTTGTACATTTGGTAACCGTTTTAACCGAAAATTCCCAACTAACAGTAAGAGAAGTAGAACGTGCCTATCATCAATTACCGATTAAAAACCGGAATGATTTGAACATCAATGGTCATGAGATGAAAAGGCTTTATCCTGATCGCAAACCAGGACCTTGGGTGCGTGAATGGCTGGATGAGATTGAAAGACAAGTCATTAATGGGAATTTGCAAAATGAAAAACAAACCATAATGGAATGGGTGGAACAATGGAATCGACGAGAAAAAAACTGATTACCCTGCTGGCAAATGCAAAGGATTCCTTTGTATCAGGTCAGCGATTGTCGGAGGAACTGCATATTTCCCGTGCTGCCATTTGGAAACACATGAAAGCATTGGAGCAGGAAGGCTATCAAATAGAAGGGGTCTCCAGAAAGGGCTACCGTATTGTATCCTTTCCTGACAAAATGAGCATTAATACGATTCAATGGGACTTACATACAAAATGGCTGGGTCAGGAGATGTACTATAAGGATCAGATAGATTCTACTCAAACGATTGCTCATCAGTTGGCTAGAGAAGGAGCCGATCACGGGACGGTTGTAGTCGCTGATGAACAATTAAAAGGACGGGGAAGGCTTCATCGCCCCTGGGATTCGCAAAAGGGCAAGGGCATCTGGATGAGTTTGATTTTACGACCTGATATTGAACCTCAGCGTGCCCCACAGTTAACCTTAGCCAGTGCTGTATCGATTACTCGAATGCTTAAAGGAGTTTGTCAGGCAGAAGCCAGGATTAAGTGGCCAAATGACATATTTCTCAATGACAGGAAGCTTGCTGGTATTCTAACAGAAATGCAGGCTGAACAGGATCTGATTGAGTATGTCATCATCGGTATGGGGATAAATGTAAATCAGGATCAGGAGGACATTCCAGTTTCATTAAAAGATATCGCAACGTCTGTAAAAATAGAAACCGGCTCATCGTTTCAAAGAGAGACCTTAATTCAGAAAGTTTTAAAAGAAATGGAAACGATCTATGATCAATTTATGGAAGAAGGCTTTTCTGCTGTTAAGCCTTATTGGGAAACGGCTGCCTACCGAATAGGTGAAACGGTTACAGTAAAAACGCGGAATTATGAGTGGGATGCTGTTTTGATAGGAATACAGGAAGACGGTGCACTTATCGTTGTGGATCAATCAGGAAAGCGTGAAGTTCTTTATTCAGCTGAAATTGATTGGAAACGGGGGATAAAATAGATGAAAACACGGGCAAAGCTGCAAAAAATGAAGGAAAGTAATGAGAAAATTACGATGATCACAGCCTATGACTACCCATCAGCGAAATTATCGCAGGAATCCGGTGTGGATACAATTTTAGTGGGTGACTCTGTGGCCAATGTAGTGCTTGGCTATGACTCAACGATTCCGGTTACGATTGACGATATGATTCATCATGGAAAGGCTGTAAAACGCGGTGCCGATGACACATTTACTGTAGTAGATATGCCATTTATGTCCTATCATATTTCCCGGGAAGATACGATGAAAAATGCCAAGCGATTGTTTCAGGAAACAGGTGCACAGGCATTAAAGCTTGAAGGGGCCGGAGAAGTTTTAGAAAGTATCCGTTTGCTTATCCAAGCAGGCATTCCTGTCGTAGGACACTTAGGCCTGACTCCACAGACCGTAAATGTTATTGGAGGATACCGGATACAGGGGAAAAATAAAAAGGACGCCGAGGAATTAATCGAAAATGCAAAAAAGGTAGAAGAATCAGGGGCGATGGCATTGGTTCTTGAATGTGTACCTGAACCTCTGGCAAAGCTTATTACAGAAACAGTTTCTATTCCTACTATTGGTATTGGTGCAGGCAAGCACTGCGACGGACAGGTTCTTGTTTACCATGATATTTTAAAATACGGGGTAGATCGTCTGCCTAAGTTTGTAAAACCTTATGGAAATGTAAATGACCTGATTCATTCATCGATTGAGCAATATGTAAATGAAGTCAAAGCGGATATTTTCCCATCAACAGAGTATGCTTATGATATGGATGAAGAGGAAATCCCTTCTCTTTATGGAGGAAAAGATAAATGAGAGTGATACGTACAGTAACAGAAATGCAGCAGCTTGCCTTGGACTTAAAAAAGGAAGACAAATCCATTGGTTTTGTCGCAACGATGGGATATTTACATGAAGGCCATAGAAAATTACTTAATGCTGCGAGAAAAGAGAATGATATTCTTGTTACCAGTATATTTGTAAATCCCCTTCAATTTGGTCCAAATGAAGATTATGAACGCTATCCCCGTAATGAGGAACATGATGAACAAGTCGCTCAGGAGGAAAATGCGGATGTAGTCTTTATCCCGTCTGTGGACGAAATGTATCCTGTTCCCATGTCTCTAAGTCTAACAATGCAGAACAGAGTAAATGTTTTATGCGGCCAGTCCCGTGAAGGTCATTTTGATGGAGTTGTTACGGTTTTAGCTAAATTATTCCATATTGTACTACCGGACCGGGCGTATTTTGGGCTCAAGGATGCCCAGCAGTTTGCGGTGGTTGATGCTTTGGTGAAAGATTTTAATTTCCCGGTGAAATTGCGGGGAATCCCTACAGTCAGAGAAGAAAGCGGTCTTGCTAAAAGCAGCCGGAATGTTTATTTATCAGCAGAAGAACAAATACAGGCAATCCATATTTTTCAGGCTCTGAAAAAGGGACAGGACTTAATAAAAAATGGGATTAAAAAAAAGGACAGGATTGTAGAGGAAGTTTCCCAGTTCATAAAATCGCATACTCATGGTAAAATTGATTACGTTGATTTATTAACCTATCCAAAACTGGAGCATACGGACGCCGTTAATCAGCGTGTGATTCTTGCAACGGCCGTCTATTTTAAGAAGGCGCGTTTAATTGACAATCTGATTTTAGAGGAAAACGGCGAACTTAGTTTTACCGAATAATTGAATAAGGATTTAGGGGGAAATAAACTATGTTTCGCACCATGATGAATGCGAAGATCCATCGTGCACGTGTGACTGAAGCCAATTTGAATTATGTTGGAAGTGTAACGATTGATCAGGATATATTAGATAAAGTGGGCATCTTACCACATGAAAAAGTGCAAATTGTAAATAACAATAATGGAGCCAGAATAGAGACCTATGTTATCTCCGGAGAACGGGGAAGTGGTGTCATGTGTCTTAACGGAGCTGCAGCCAGACAGTTTCAAGAAAATGATGTCATTATAATTATTTCATATGCTGTTCTTTCCGAAAGTGAGCTTGCTGAACATCAGCCAGTGATTGCACTTATGAATGAAGATAATGAGATTGACGAAATCATTTATGCAGAACCACCTTTAACAAGTATCTAGTAGGTGTTCACATAGCGTTTCCCAGGAGCTCCCGCGGTCGTGGGAGCTATTTTTTTAAAATACCCCTTAAATTGGATGGTATACATAGTAAGAAGGTGACTTCATGAAGAAATTTGCAGTGGTTGATTTAGAAACGACAGGGCAAAACCCGACAAAGGGTGACCAGATTATCGAAGTAGGAATCGTTGTGATAGAAGATGGGGTGATTACACAGCAATTTGGAACATACGTAAAACCTGATCAGGAAATTCCATTATTTATATCACATTTAACAGGGATTACGGATGAACAGGTTCAGTCTGCACCTCTTTTTACTGAAATTGCGGAAGATATTATAGAATTATGTTCGGATGCATATTTTGTTGCCCATCATGTTCAGTTTGATCTCGGTTTTTTAAACGAAGCATTAATGGATGCAGGTTTTTCTCCGATTAGGGAAAAAGTCATCGATACCGTGGAGTTTGCCCGTATATTTGCACCAAGAGCTACAGGCTATAAGCTGTCTCAGCTGGCAGAAGATTTTAATGTCCAGCATCAGCAGCCTCATCGCGCTCTTTCTGATGCGTATGTAACAGCAGAGATACTCCTTAAGCTCCTGGATAAAGCGCACCATCTTCCGATTGAAACACTGGAAAAGCTGTTGGATCTGGAGCCGAAATTAAATAGTGATTTCCACCCCTTATTCACTCAGTGGATTAACGATAAGAAATATACTCTGGAGGAGACGAATCCGTCTATAGAGGTTTACCGGGGGCTTGGCATAAAAAGGCAGGAAAAACCTGTGCGGGAAAGTCATGACTGGGATACCTCATTTGGAGAATTTATTGAGGAAGTATTTGCAACGGATGGTAAGCTTCAACAAGTCTTGAAAGAGTACGAAACAAGAGAAGGACAAAGGGAGATGGCAGAGTTTCTCTTTGATTCATTTCAGGGAGAGAAGCATGCGTTCGTGGAGGCCGAAACCGGAACAGGAAAAACGTTGGCTTATCTGCTTCCGGGGCTTTACTATGCCTTGCAGCATAATGAACGAATTGTGATTAGTACCTATACAACACAGCTTCAATCGCAGCTTTTAGATCAGGAAATTCCTTTGCTTAGAAGCCTGTTTCCTGTTTCTTTTGATGCGGTAATTGTAAAGGGGAAAAGTCATTATTTAAGCCTTAAGAAGTTTGAACAGGAGCTGGAAAAGCCACCTTGGGATGATAATTATGATGTGATTTTAACGAAAGCCCTTCTTTTGGTCTGGATAACGGAAACAGACTCTGGAGATGTTGATGAATTGCATCTGCCTTCAAGTGGTCAGATTTTCTGGCGACGGGTAAATGCAGATGCGGAACGGACACTGGATCCGAAATCTTCCTGGTTTTCCCGGACGTATTATCAACGTATAAGAAGACGTGCACAGAAAGCGCATCTCATTATCACCAACCATGCTTTGTTGTGTACAGATATGGTCCATAATTATGAGTTCCTGCCTTCCTATCAATATGCCATCGTTGATGAAGGGCATCATTTAGACCGGACGGCTTCAAGACATTTTGGGATGAAGGTGGATTATGTTTCCATTCAATATCTGTTAAATGAGCTGGGGGAAATTCTGACCGATAACCAATCCCTGGAAGAAATAGCGGAAGCAAAGGAACATGCTGATTACTTGTTTCGTTATCTGTTCGATTTCGTACAGAACCAAAAGGGGAATCGTTCATCCTATAATGATATTGGTCGTATACAAACTCTATTTAATCGACAAGACATGGAAGAGGATACCGTCGTATTCCTGGGGGACTTAGCGTCCAGATTTATCTTCAGTTTGAAGGATCTGTCCGTAAGACTTGATCACAACAAAGAATCCATTCAAACGGATGAATCCATGAATCAGGAAGAAGATGAAGAAGAAATCAATAGAAAGATTGAACAAGTCGATGCCCTCATTCAGAGTTTACATCTGTTTTTATATGAAGAAGAAACGTCGATGATTAAATGGATAGAAATTGAAGCAAAGGGTGCACGAAATGCAGTCTACTTATATTGTGAGCCGATGGAAACAGGTTCATTATTAAAACAGCAATTTTACGAGCAAAAAAAGAGTGTTATTCTGACTAGCGCGACACTAACAATCCGTCATTCCTTCAGCTATATTTTGACTAGAAATGGCCTGGAAGAGGACGAGGCATTCACAAAAAAAATTCCTTCCCCCTTTTCCTATGAGGATCAGGTTCAATTACTGGTTCCCAATGACCTGCCACAAATAAATAAGGATAAAGAGGAAGACTTTTTATCGGCCGTTAGCTACAATATTTACGAATTGGCCCAAATAACAGATGGACGAATGCTTGTTTTATTCACTTCTTATCAAATGCTGCGAAAAACTCACGAAATGCTCAAAGGTTTCTTTGATCAGGATGATTTCATGATTATCAGTCAGGGAATATCCAGCGGGAGTCGGTCAAGGCTGCAGAAAAATTTTCAGTCCTTTAATCGTGCTATCTTACTTGGAACAAGCTCCTTCTGGGAGGGTATCGATATACCCGGCGAAGATCTATCCTCTGTAGTGATTGTCAGACTGCCGTTTGAACCCCCTGGTCATCCGGTTTATCATGCGAAAGCAGAAGCCTTGAGAGAGGAAGGAAAGAATCCTTTTATGCAGCTTGCCCTGCCCAATGCCGTTATCCGTTTTAAGCAGGGATTTGGCCGGTTAATACGCTCAAGTAAGGATAGAGGTATTGTGTTTGTCTGTGATGGCCGTTTAATGAAAGCGAAATATGGCAAATACTTTATTGAGTCCATTCCACAGGCGTCTCTTTTATATGATGATGCACACTCTTTATTAGACCGGGCACGAAAATGGTTTTCATAAGTTATGGAATAGTTACACATTCTATTCTTGGATACTGATGATGGGATGTGAGATGCAGTGAACAAATGGAAAAAGATTGTTATTGTTTGTCTGGCAATTGGAATAGCAGGATTATCAGCCTTTCCAACAGAGGCTCTTGAGCGTACGTTGTCTGAAGATGAAGTGAAATTTACCTTCTTTCATCTGACTGATGGGGAATCCCTTCTCATTACGACTGGCAGGGATAAACGAATTCTTATTAATACTGGGTCTAAGGATAGTGAAGAAGATCTTGTCGGGCAGTTGGAGGAGCTGGAAGTACAGCAAATTGATTACTTAGTATTAACCAATAAAAATGAAACAGCGTGCGGCAATGCAGATGTTATTATTGACAAGTATCATGTGAAAAAGATTGCAAGTTCGAGTCATCAGCCATGTGTGAATATTAAGACGGAAGATATCAGTACTGTTAAGTGGAAGCATGGAGAGACTTATGAGCCAAGTACAGGTCTGAGGTTTAAAGTTTTAAAGGTTAGTCCGAATTCTCAAAACATGTCATTGTATATCACATTCGGCAAAAACTCCATGGTTTTTATGTCAGAAGCGAATCAGGCGATTGAAGATATCTTGAAGGATTTGCCTATTCAGACGGAAATTATCAAAATTCCCGATTATGCTGAAAAAAACTTCCCGACAGGTGAGCTGTTAGACCAGCTTGACCCTCATATAGCGATTATTTATGACCTGAAGGATAAAAAACTGCATGCAGGACTTGTCGAACGACTGACAGAGCTGTGGATTGATGTATATCATCTGAAAAGGGTAGGTACGGTTCAGATTATTTTCACCCCATCAGATTACGAATTTGTCCGGTGAATAGCAATCCCGGAAGCCCCCTGGACCACAAAAAAAATCGTGTTAACGACTTCGTTAACACGATCTCATTGTTTCTTTTGGATGAAAACTTAAGCAGGTACAAGCAGCATTTTGGTATGGGTTAGGAAAATTTTAATCGGAATTATTGATTTAACTATTTAGCGACTGAAATTTATTGTTATAATATATAACGAAGTAACCTTTCAGACATCCATTAGTTTGGGAATCATTACTCGATGATATACGGTGCAAAAATTTCTATGTATGGCTTCTGAATGGTTAAGGAGGTACTTTATGACCCAGTCAGGCCCTGAGACACTCGCTGCATTACGTGTTTCAAAAACAGATAACCTTTACAGGATTGTGGATTGTTTAAATCGTACTCTTAAAGAAAAGGATTTAATGTTTGGATTAGCGTTGGATCAGGAAGATGAAAAAACAGCAATATTCACCATTTATGAGACATAGATGGGTTCGTCTCGTTGCCCTTATTTTTTTCATCCTTTTCTTAATCGTTGCCGGATCCTTTATCTACGTGTATAGTACGGCAATGGAGGGTAAAGAAGCGACGTTTGAACAATCCGGACAAGAGGCGCTACAGGAAACGCCTATAGAAGAAATCGATAGTATAGTGCGATATAATGGGGAAAAGGCCTATGATGTTGTCATGGGACTTTCAGAAAACGCAATAAATGGAATCGCGTTTGTTCCTGTTGAGAAAGATGAGGAAATTACATATGTGCAAGAAAACGACGGGATAAGTAAAGAAAAAATCACTTCAATCTGGAAGGAACAGTGCCAGGACTGTACAATGCAAAGTATCACTCCAGGTATTGAGGATGGAAATGTAATCTGGGAAATCACTTATAAAAACAATGATCATCAATATGTATTTGAAACGTACTTGTTTGAAAATGGAGATTTGTACGAACAAGTGAAGCTAAGTAAAAAATAAGAGGAGGAATCCACTTAATGGAATTGGCAGAACGTGTACAAAGCTTAACGCCTTCAAGTACTTTGGCGATCACGGCTAAAGCAAAGGCACTGAAAAAAGAAGGCCATGATGTGATCGGTTTAGCAGCTGGTGAACCGGATTTTAATACGCCGGAACATATTATACAAGCGGCAAAAAAAGCTATGGATGAAGGAAGAACAAAATATACGCCTTCCGGAGGTCTCCCGGAATTAAAGCAGCAGATTCAGAATAAATTCAAACGTGATCAAAATCTTGAATATCGTGAAAATGAATTGATTGTAACGATTGGGGCCAAACACGCGTTATTCACTTTGTTTCAGGTGTTGCTTAATCCTGGTGATGAGGTGATTGTTCCAACTCCGTACTGGGTAAGTTATCCTGAACAGATAAAGCTCGCACAGGGAAAACCTGTATTTGTTGAAGCTCAGGAAGACAAGGAGTTTAAATTAACTCCGGAGCAGGTGGAACAAGCGATTACCGATAAAACCAAAGCAATTATTATTAATTCTCCAAGTAATCCAACAGGTGTCATATATTCCAAAGAAGAGTTACAGGCAATAGGAGATGTGTGCTTAAAACATAATATAACCATTGTTTCTGATGAAATTTACGAAAAGTTAATATATGGCGGTCATCACCACATGTCGATTGCACAACTGTCAGATAAACTTAAAGAATTAACCGTTATTATCAATGGGGTCTCCAAGTCTCATTCCATGACAGGATGGAGAATTGGATATGCAGCCGGGAATGAAACGATCATAAAAGCAATGACAAACCTTGCTTCCCATTCCACCTCCAACCCTACGTCTATTTCGCAGTATGGAGCTCTTGCAGCTTATTCTGCTTCTGAAGAGGAAGTAAATAAGATGAAAGAAGCATTCGGAGAGAGATTGGAGAAACTGTATCAGTGGGTAACCGATTTACCAGGTGTCAGCTGTGTAAAACCTAAAGGCGCCTTTTATCTGTTTCCAAATGTCAAAGAGGCCGCAGCAGCCTGTGGTTATGATGATGTTTTTGACTGGGTGGAAGCCCTTCTTGAAGAGGAGAAGGTTGCATTAGTTCCGGGATCAGGTTTCGGAGCACCTGAAAATGTTCGTTTATCCTATGCAACCTCTTTAGATCAGCTTGAAGAAGCAGCTAAACGTATCAAACGTTTTATCGCAAAACATCAAACCGTTTAAATAGGAGGAAGCGTCATGAAGACGACAATCAATCAAGTATATAAACATGTAGGAGAACAAGTAACAATTGGAGCGTGGCTTGCCAATAAGCGCTCCAGTGGAAAAATTGCCTTTTTGCAGCTTCGTGATGGGACAGGTTTTATTCAGGGAGTTGTAGTGAAATCTGATGTAGAAGAAGATGTTTTTGATTTAGCTAAGAAGCAGCTTACACAGGAGTCTTCGTTGTATGTGACAGGAACCATAGTTGAGGATGCACGATCTCCGCTTGGCTATGAAATTCAAGTGAGCGGCATTGAACTTATCCATGAAGCCGTAGATTATCCGATTACACCGAAGAATCATGGGACAGAATTCTTAATGGATCATCGCCATTTATGGTTACGATCCAAGAAACAGCATGCGATTATGAAAGTCAGGAATGAAATTATTCGGGCCACTTATGAGTTTTATAATCAGCAGGGTTTTGTGAAGGTGGATCCACCTATCTTAACAGGCGCGTCTGCAGAAGGCACAACAGAATTGTTCCATACAAAATACTTTGATGAGGATGCTTATTTATCCCAAAGTGGACAGCTTTATATGGAGGCTGCGGCCATGGCACTTGGAAAGGTATTTTCCTTTGGACCGACATTCCGTGCCGAAAAATCAAAAACACGCAGACATCTGATTGAATTCTGGATGATTGAGCCTGAAATGGCCTTTATGAAGCATGAGGAAAGCCTGGAGTTGCAGGAACAGTATGTCACTCATATTGTTCAATCTGTATTGGAAAACTGTAAGCTTGAATTACAGGCACTTGAGCGAGATGTTTCAAAACTTGAAAACATTCAAGCCCCATTCCCGCGAATTACATATGATGATGCGTTGAAATTTTTAAAGGAACAGGGATTTGATGACGTTGAATGGGGTGATGATTTCGGAGCACCTCACGAAACAGCCATTGCCGAAAGTTATGATAAACCGGTCTTTATCACTCATTATCCTACCAAGCTTAAAGCCTTTTATATGCAGCCGGATCCGGACAATCCTGATGTCGTTTTATGTGCAGATTTAATTGCTCCTGAAGGATATGGGGAAATTATCGGTGGATCCGAGCGTATTGATGATTTGGATTTAATGGAGCAGCGTTACAAGGAGCATGGACTTACAGGGCCTGCTTATGAATGGTATCTGGAGTTAAGAAAATATGGAAGTGTTCCTCATTCAGGCTTTGGTTTGGGATTAGAGCGTACGGTAGCCTGGATTGCAGGAATTGAGCATGTACGTGAAACGATTCCGTTCCCACGTCTGTTAAATCGTTTATATCCATGATGTCTGTAAAAGATGATTTATAGTAAAAGGCTCCCTTATAACAGGGAGCCTTTTATAAAACTAAATGGGTCTAATATTTATTCCCACAGAACTTTTCATACATGATTCAACAAGAGTACATGCTATAATAACGGTAAGGTGGGATAATCATGCAAAACGATTCAGCTTATTATTATCATGTCATTTTTGATCAAATGACATTCCCTAAGAGTCTTTTACTGAACTATACGTCTTTAGGAATGACGGAAGGGGAGCTTGTCGTTATCTTACAGATTTATCGACTTCAGTCAGAAGGAAATCGTCTCCCTTCCATTCAGGCGATCAGCGAACATATGACGATTAATGAACAGGAGCTTGCCCGAGTACTTAAAAAATTAATGAATAAGAATCTGATCAAGATTGAACAGCACCAGGAGGATCATGTCATCTATGAATGGTATTCGCTGGAGCCCATTTGGAAGAAAATTTATGATCAGGCTGAACAGGAAGAACAGGCCGAACAGGAAGGAAAACTATTTTATCTATTTGAGCAGGAATTTGGCCGGGCTCTGTCTCCAATTGAGATTGAGACAATCAATCATTGGCTGGATGATGATCAGTTAGCCCCTTCACTCATTAAAGCGGCTCTTCGTGAAGCAGTTTTAATGGGAAAATTAAATTTCCGCTATGTAGATCGGATTCTTATAGAATGGAGAAAAAAAGGGGTTAAAACGGTTGAAGATGCAAGGAAAGTGAGTCAGTCCTTCCGTCAGAATTCCAATCAGACAAGCGGTACTCAGAAGAAGAAAAAAAGGGATACTTCCGTTTATTATAACTGGTTAGATGAAGACGGTGAATAGGGAGAGGTGGTCTATTAATGCTGACAAAAAAACAGATTCGTTTTTGTCTTGACAAAATGGGGGAAATGTTTCCTGAAGCTAAATGTGAACTTACGCATTCAAACCCATTTGAGTTGCTCATCGCAGTCGTGCTATCTGCGCAATGTACGGATGCACTGGTGAATAAAGTGACTAAGGATTTATTTGAAAAATATAAAACTCCTGAGGATTATCTAGCTGTTTCACTGGAGGAACTGCAGAGTGATATAAAAAGAATTGGCTTATACCGTAATAAATCAAAAAATATTCGTAAGTTGTGTGAGATATTAATTGAACAGTACGATGGACAGGTTCCTGATGAACATGAGAAATTAGTAACCCTTCCTGGTGTAGGAAGAAAAACAGCCAACGTTGTCGTATCAGTTGCGTTCAATAAGCCCGCTATTGCCGTTGATACACATGTTGAACGGGTCTCTAAACGATTAGGATTCTGTCGCTGGAAGGATTCTGTTCTGGAAGTTGAAAAAACACTTATGCGTAAGATCCCTGAAGATGAGTGGGGTGATACACATCATCGTATGATTTTCTTTGGAAGGTATCACTGTAAAGCACAAAGTCCACAATGTGAAATTTGCCCTTTATTAGAAGTATGCAGGGAAGGGCAAAAGCGAATGAGGAAGAGGGAAAAGGCTTTATCCTAATTTGACTCGTAGTAATGTATGTAAATATACGATGAGTAAGAGATATAATTACAAAGAGTTCTAAGTCAAATGTTGGGGTGAGCACTTCGCTCACTCCACTCCAAATTTATGCGACCCGAACATTTATATTTTTGTACTGATGATGTAATAATACCTTTAATCTAAAGCAGCTAAACTGTCAAAAACCCAATACGTTATTTTTAATGACTTTGGTTTACTATTAATGCCTTCTACAAAGAGCCATTATATCCATGACTACAACCTCTACGTTATCTCCATGTTCTCGTAAATAGACCATTAGTGTTCATTTTTGCGATTTTTCAGAATCTCTAATGGCTTTCTTTCAACCGGATCGGCTATAATGGTTTGATACTTATCTCCACCTGCATCCCCTTATATTTATCTTTCGCAATAACCTCAGGTAATTTCTTTGTTTACCTTAACATCGAAGCACTAACCTGATTGTGGTTGTTTTATTGGTCTAAACAAAGTCTAACCAAATTGGGAGATTGTGTGTTTTTATTTGTCTGAATTTTTTCTGTACCCCCAACATTTATTTTAGAGCCTAAAAAAGAGCAGAATCCCCATCTTCATAATTATGTGGGATTCTGCTCTTTTAAGTATTCGTTATATTGTTAATTGCTAAACCAAAAGCCGTTGAATTACACTTCGCTTTCCGCGGGACGGTGAGCCTCCTCGCTACGCTGCGGGGTATCACCTGTCTAACTCCTCTCGCAGGAATAAGTGTGTTTCAAGCTTAAATACTCACTATTTCACTTCTATTTAACAAGACATTTAAAAGAAAAAATTATGCTGCATCTAATGGGTTTTCAATTTGGTTACCATCACTATCTCCTTGGGTATCGCCACCTTCTTGGCTGCCGCCACCTTCTTGGCTGTCGCCACCTTCTTGGCTGCCGCCACCTTCTTGGCTGCCGCCACCTTCTTGGCTGTCGCCACCTTCTTGGCTGTCGCCACCTTCTTGGCTGTCGCCACCTTCTTGGCCATCACCTTCTCCTTCTTCCGGATTTGGTAGCATGTCATCAGGATCTTCTTCCTCTTCAGGAATCTCCAGTTCAACGCGTTTGGACTCACTACGGTTTTCAGAATCATCTTTATGAACGGCGGTTACTTCGAAAATAACTTTAGAGCCAGGGCGAATGTCGGTTACTTTAACTTGTTGGTTTTCGGTATTTGTGATGACTTGTAAATCTGAATTTTCGATGCCTGCTTTTACTTCAAATTTAATTTTTTCAACTTCACCTTCATAGTTCCAGCTAAGGTCTACAGCCTTTTCCTGTTCATTGTATTCCGCTTTTAACTCACGCACTGGATCAATTTGGTCATATTTCTCTGATACTTTTTCAGGTTCATGACCTTTTACGAATAATTCGTTGATAATCTGGTCTTCAGGAGTAAATTCACTAGGTAATTTTGCAGGACGTGTTCCTTTTTCAACGCCAACTTCTACAACAGAGTCCGGTTTTACAAAATCCTTTGTTTCTACCCCTTGTGAAATGTGCTGCATGATATTCTTAAACATTAGCTTAGGAATATCATCCTGTTTTCCTTCCAGACTATCACTGGTTTTAGGATATCCGGTCCAAACTGCGATGGAATAATTCGTCGTATAACCACTAAACCAGGCATCCTGATTGCCGTTGGTGGTACCTGTCTTACCAGCCAGAGGCAATCCGGAGACGTTTGCGGCTGTACCTGTTCCATATTGTACAACATCTTTTAACATATCACTTATCATATAGGCTGTATATTTAGACATGGCTACAGATGGTTCTTCTGAGAAATCAATTTCTTTATCACCCATGACCACTTTCTTTACAGCGTGTGGTTTATTAAAAATTCCTTGATTTCCAAACGTAGCATAGGCACCGGCCATTTGCACCGTGTTCGGTTCTATATGTCCTCCGATGGCATCTGATTCATAGACTCCATTATATTTATCTACAGGCAAGCCTAATTTTTTAGCAAATTCTGCTGCTTTATCTGTTCCAACTTCCTGTAATGCCTTTAAGGCAGGTATATTCCTGGAATAAGCTAAATGGTATCTCATGGTATTCCACCCTCTATAGCTATTATCCCAGTTTGAAATATCCGTTCCATCTGAATATTCATGGTCAGTATCATTAAACTGGTAGTATGTGGATCGCTTCTTGTTTTCGATAAGCGGTCCGTAGCTCATAATCGGCTTCATAGTAGAACCAGGCTGGAAACCATCCTGGAAGGCATAGTTATAATCAGCACCAATTCCTTCTTTTCCATTGTATTGACCGCCTAAAGCGAGTATTTCTCCAGTTTTTGTGTCAACTACGGTTAATGCTGACTGTAGTTTTTCGTTATTAAAATAACCTCTCAGTGGGTTATTTTCTGAATCACTTAACAGAAGTTCCACTTGTTTTTGCGCTTTAGGATCTAATGTTGTATAAATTTTCAAACCATCCTGATAAATATCAACCTCATCCCCCATTTTGTTCTTAACTTCTTTTACTACCTTCTCTAAAAAGTCTCCATAAGGGATGTCTGATTCATAATCCTCTACTACAAGCTCATTTACATGGACTTTCTTGGCTTTTTCAGCTTTCTTTTCGGATATTTTTCCGTGCTGAACCATTAAATCCAGGACAACATTTTTTCGTTCCTGAGCTTTTTCAGGATTCTTTGTCGGATCATATACGTTTGGCAGCTGTGGAATACCAGCTAACAGAGCGGCTTCAGGCAAGGTTAGTTTGCTTAAGTCTTTCTTGCCAAAATAGACTTCGGCTGCCTTGGCTACACCATAGGTTGAGTTTCCGTAATGAATTTTATTTAAATACATGGTTAATATATCATTCTTGGAATACTTTCTTTCTAATTTCATGGCAAGCCATTGTTCCTGAACCTTTCTTTTAAGCCTTTTATCCTGTGAAAGAACGGCATTTTTCACAACCTGCTGGGTAATGGTACTGGCCCCTTCAGCACCGAAGCCTTCGGTAACATTAGCCCAGACAGCGGCTAATATTCGTTGGAAATCAATACCAAAATGACTGCGGAACCTGGCGTCTTCCGTTGCAATTACGGCATCCTCAAGCACCTGTGGTATATCATCATACTCAATCTTTGTCCGTTTTTGAGAGCCTAAATCAGCAATCAGATTTCCTTCACGATCATAGATTTTTGATGAAAGGGGATCCGATAAGCTTGCTGCATCCAGAGAAGGAGCACCTGCTGCCCATACAGCAAAGGTTCCTGCCACACCTGCGAATAGGACACCACCAATTATGGCAAAGATAATCAGGATTCTTTTCCAATTCCATTTGGACTTACTTTGTTTGTCCTGTTTCTTTTGCTGTCTTCGTTGCATTCGAGATTGGCTTTGATCTGCCATGTTTAAATCTCCTCCCGTCTAAAAATAGACCTGATCAATGACTTTTAGATAGTCTACTTTTGCTTGTAAACTAAAGGGAATCTTATAACCATGTTCTTTTATAGCGTCAATAGGAATCGACTTTCTGCCACCCTGAAACTGCTGGTCCCAATAGGGGAAAAATTGTTCTGCGGGCAGAAGGAAGGATTCCTCCTGGTTTTGCAAGCGAATAATGAGAAAACAGATTCCAGCGTGTGCTGCTACGGACCTCATATGATCGACCTGATGCTGGTGAATATTAGCTAAAGGAAAAGAAGTCCGACTGCGTGTTTCTTTAGCTTCAAAATCAATATATTTTCCTTTATAAAGCCCATTGTAGTCAGTTGTTGATGCTTGCTTAAAATAGGCTTCACGGATCACTGCAGCACTTCTTTTTGGATAATCCACCTGTACGATTTGTACAGGAGTCGGTTTTTTATGGACAACGGCTAGATTCCGTTCCAAATAATATTTATTCGTCTCATTGATATCATTTTCGAGGGTCATTCCACGCTTTCCAAAGTTTGTTGGCTGATTCATCGTATTTTTGTACTGATTTGTCGTCATTCTTTTTTTTCCATTCGGATAGTGCATAAAATCCTCCCCCTATACTGCAGTATCATATCAAATTTTACGAAAAAAAGGTATTAAAAACATAAAATCAGAAGGGAAGATTTGTGTGAATTATCATGAAATCATCACTGACATTAAAGAGCAAACGGATAAAAAGAACATCAATAATGTGGAACGGACCAAGGCCTATCTTAAGTTTTATCTGAATAACCGTGAAATTAAGTGGTCCTTTCTGGCCAGTATGGTGTCCCGAAATGCAGGTTGGAATATGACAGACCTCAAAACGGACACGTATAAAAATTTGCTGTCAGCGAGGATGTCACGCCATTTATTTATAACCTATGAAAGGGCAAACTGGTTCATTTTTTCGGACGCCTACCCTCAATTACTCATTTACCATTATTCGAGCCGTTATAAACAACCTCTCTTTCATTTACTAAGGTACTTTTATGTATCTACGTTTATGATAGACGAATGGATGCATTTTTGGTTACATAAAAATGAAAAACGTTTGTTATACGCTCAAATCATTAACGAACAGAATCTGATTCAAAAACCTGTGATTGAGGAACCCTTTTTTAAGTGGAAAATTTTCTATAATGTTCCTTATTTCCTTCAGGATAAAATTCATTTAAACGCTGTGTTGTTTCCTTCTCTTTCTGGTATATTATACGGCTTGGCCATAAAAAAATTTACCAACGTCACCGAAAGAATTAAAACGGGAAAAAAATTAGCATCCATACTATTTCATAATGATTTTTATGAACAATTCCTTCAGTTTGCTGAGGAGGTTGAACCTGATGGGACCAGGGGGGAATATGAGCAATTTCTGGATAAAAGGTACATCTCCGCAGAAGCTCTGGAAGACGTATATCCGGAAATAAAGCATGATAACAGGAAACGGGTCGACTGGTATGATCCTGGATTATTTCAGGAGGAGTGGTGGCACGAAGCACATTCAGAACCAGTATCAATTGGTGATCGTTTCTATAAAAAAAGAAAAGCGCTTGAGAAGCTCTCCATTATAGCTGGAAAATTTAGAAATGGCTGATCTATTGGAAAACCCATGATCAGCCATTTGCGACTACATATCAGGTAGACGGACGATTGGGTCCATCCAGTTTTTTATTTCCATCGCCTTTCCATCCTCTGTGAACTGGCTCTTCTTCTGCTGGTTGACGATTTTTCTGATTTTCTTTTTTACCCATCACAAACCCTCCTTAGTTATAGTGTGAAGCATGTCGATAATTCTATACCTGCCATGAAACAAAACGAATCCTTTGTAACATTTCTTCTTTCTTTGTCGGACGTAAAGGAGATAAAAGGAGAAGACAGAAAGTAACAAATAATTGAATTTTAAAAAGGGAGGCTGATTGTGAATGAATTTAGCCTATAAGGATCAGGAAAGCAGGGAACATAAAATCAGTGGTGCAGAACTGGACAGGGCCTTGGAACAAGCTGAACAAAAGCTTCGGGCCATGGAGAAGAGATTAAGTGATAAAATCAATGCTGAAGCAGGAGTATACCTTGCTGAACAGAAGAACAACATCAACTCTCTGCCGTTGGAACTTGTAGTTATTTACGATAAATTCAAGGAAGTAAAGGGAGAGGTTTTAAACAACAAAATGAAAAAGGATTTCAATTCACTCCCTTTTCTAACAAGATTTGCACAATGGATGAAATAATCAGTGAAAAGTGATAAGGTGTAAGAAAAAAGGATGTAAACACATGCAGGAAAACTTACACAGAATTATAAACGGGATTTATTCTGAGCTATTGGAAAAAAGCTTACAACGATATAATGAGGGAAATAAAGTTGACCGTAAAGATCGGGAAGAATTTGAGCGAATTAAGAAAGAAACAGCCCCAATTTTTGAACTTATTAATCATTGGGAAAAAGAGGTCAACGATCATATTGCCACGTTAAATGTCATGCCTAATCAGGTGGAAAATACGAAAGATAACATGGAGCTTTTACTCTTGCACAGCTATTATATTGATGTTCGCCGAAAAAGATTTATGGAATTATATCATTCCATTGATTACGTAATGAATCGAATTTTGAATGATTAACCGATCTAACGGTACAGAAAGCGCTTTACAATGGACGGAACTTTATTTATAATAAATCTCCAGACTATTCTGAGAGGAAGGACATTATGGATAAACAAACGCTGATTAATTATGCAAAAGAAATATGGGACCAGGCTTATGTACCCTACTCCCGTTTTAATGTAGGTGCAGCCCTGTTAACAAAGGATGGGAAAGTCTTTAAAGGGTGTAATATTGAAAATGCCGCCTACCCGGTTTCATGCTGTGCCGAAAGAGTTGCCATTTTTAAGGCGGTTTCAGAGGGAGAAACTGAGTTTTCCCAATTAGCTGTTATTGCGGATTCAGACCGTCCAGTACCTCCATGTGGTTCATGCAGACAAGTGATGAGCGAATTTTTTGAGCCGGATATGGAGGTTATTGTTACAAATATGAAAGGCGATGTTAAATCTATGACAGTGGAGGAGCTCCTTCCATTTTCTTTCACATCTGATGATTTAGCAGAAGGACAATCCAATTCATAAGTGGTTACCTCTTGTTTTAAACAGGAGGTTTTTTTATGATACAGGAATTATAATCTTTGGACAAAAATCAGATGAGTAGGCGTAGGCAGTCATACAAAAGTGGTGTAATGTACATATTTAGGTACATGGCTTAGTACATGTCTCTTCCTTAAGTAATATAGTGTTAGTGTAGAGTTCAGGAAAGGGGAGGATATTGTGCATCATCGTCATCATCATAAAGGCTGCCAACCCATGGGGGTAAGTCCGGCACAAAATGTTGTTTATCCTACAAAACATTGTGTAAAAAATAATTATATACCCCATGAAGTGAATCACATTCATCCCACTCATACAACGATTATGAATCATCATTTAGTCAAAAATAAACATTATTACCCACACACACAGTCTGTTATGAATAATGTGCAGTCCCAGAATGTCAACATGGGTCCGGGATCCCCAAATATGGTATCACCGGCTAACATGGGACCAGGATCGCCAAACATGGTATCACCGGCGAATATGGGACCAGGAGTACCCAATGCAGGGTCACCTGCATCCATGAATCAAAAACCCTACAATGGCTGCTAAATAGCATAAGGAGGAGGAGAGTTTCCTCCTCCAAAAAATGGAGAGATAAGATGAAGAATTTAATGATTACAGGTTATAAATCAAATGAATTAAACATATTTAATAGGAATGACAAGCGTATATTTTTTATAAAGGAAGCGATTAGAAAACGAATCATTCCTTTAATAGAAAATGAGGGCATCGAGTGGGTGCTGATTTCCGGACAGTCAGGAACTGAACTCTGGGCGGGTGAGGTTGTGCTTGAATTAAAAGAACACTATGACATTAAACTTGCGGTGATTCCTCCATTTTTGAATCAGGAGCAGGTGTGGAAGGAGGAACAGCAATCCCTTTATCAAACGGTAGTTGGACAGGCCGATTTTTATCAGTCGCTGGTTAAAAAGGAATATGAAGGACCGTACCAATTTAAAAGGAAGGATCGCTGGTTTCTGGAAAAAAGTGATGCTTGTTTGTTGCTGTATGATGAAGAGCAGGAAGGATCCCCAAAGTTTTTTCTGCGCGAGGCCGAGAAGCAGGACAGCCATTTACCGATTTTCTTTATTCAATCCTTTGATTTAGAAGAAACTGTACGGGAAATTCAGGAAAATGCAAGTGATTTTACATACGATTCTTAAATTGAAAATTGACATTTTGATAGGAATTTGAAAGAATATGTATGAATGTATGTTGCGGGGTGAATAAAATGGCAGAACGTGTACAATTAACAACGAAAGAAATCCTGGAAAAGGACTTTAAAACAGCAATTCGAGGTTACAACCAGGAGGAAGTTGATCAATTTTTAGATATTGTTATTCAGGATTATGAAGCATTGCAAGGTGAAATTGAACGACTTACTCAGGAAAATCAGCGGTTAAAGAGTGGACAAAATGGAAATACTAGAGTACGACAACCTCAACAGCCTGCAACCGCTAATGTAAATTACGATGTTTTAAAACGCCTGTCTAACTTAGAAAAAGCTGTATTTGGAAAGAAATATGCTGATTAATTGGTAAAAATTGCGATTTGCAAACGATAGGAATCATGTTATAATTCTAAGTCCATGACATAAGTGGTATGATAAATGAATGTTCGGGTAATCGCTGTACGACTTTTGTCTGCAGAGGAAAGTCCATGCTCGCACAAGCTGAGATGCTTGTAGTGTTTGTGCCTGACGAAATCATAAGTCAGGGTAGTCTGAAAAGGCTAACGGCAGGGAAAATACCTACGTTCTCCTTGAATAGGGTATGATTACCTTTAAAGTGCCACAGTGACGATTTCAACTGGAAACAGTGGAAGTGGAACGGGGTAAACCCCACAAGCGAGCAACCCAAATAATGGTAGGGGCACTCTCCCAGAGGGAATTCAACCAAGGGAGGGACAAGCACAGGATGCTTGTAGATAGATGATTACTACCGGAGTACGAGGCCTTGACAGCCGTTGGAGTACGAAGGAACAAAACATGGCTTACAGAACATTCATTTTGTCAAATCCACGTATTTTATGAGCAAGCCTTTTCTAAGCATGAACCGTTTAGAAAAGGCTTTTTATTATACATATAAACACAGTAATAAAGGAAGGAATGCATAACAAATGTCCGGAAGATATACATTAATAGCTACGGCAGCGGCTGGTTTAGAATCGCTGGTAGCTAAGGAAGTGAAAGAGCTTGGCTTTGATGAAGTAACGGTTGAAAATGGAAGGGTTATTTATAAGGCTGATGCATTAGGCATTGCCCGCAGTAATCTGTGGTTACGTACAGCGGATCGGGTGAAATTGCTGGTTGGCGAGTTTGAAGCAAAGACGTTTGACGAGTTATTCGAACAGACAAAAGCCTTGCCATGGGAATCCTACGTTCCTGAAAATGGTGCTTTACCTGTTGTAGGAAAATCCGTCAAATCCCAACTGTACTCAGTTCCTGATTGTCAATCAATCGTAAAGAAAGCGATAGTGGACCGCATGACGAAAAAGCATGGTCTGACTGGAAAATTACCTGAGAATGGGGCCATGTACCGAGTGGAGATCGCTTTACTGAAGGACAAGGCAACGCTTACGATTGATACATCTGGAGAGGGCCTTCACCGTAGAGGCTATCGTATTGAGCAAAATGAAGCTCCTCTCAAAGAAACGTTAGCTGCTGCCTTAATTGAACTGACAAATTGGCGTCCTAACGATCCGTTTATTGATCCATTTACGGGTTCTGGAACCATCCCCATAGAAGCAGCTTTAATCGGACAGAATATTGCACCTGGATTTAATCGTGAATTTGCTTCTGAGGATTGGGATATCGTCCCCCAAAAGTTATGGGATGAGGCTTTAACGGAAGCAGAAGACGTAGCAAACTATGATCAGCCTTTGGCCATATCCGGCTACGATATTGATCATCGAATGATCGAAATATCCAAGACGAATGCCATGGAAGCAGGACTTGCAGATCTTATTAACTGGAAGCAAATGCAGGTACGCGATTTAAATCCCACAGTACCCAACGGTTACATGATCGGAAACCCTCCATATGGGGAGAGACTTGGAGAACGAAAAGAAGTCGAGAACATCTATCATGATTTGGGAAAAATTATGAATGAACATCCAAGCTGGAGTGTTTATATCATTACTTCCTATCAGGATTTTGAAAAGGTTTATGGAAGAAAGGCAACAAAAAAACGTAAACTTTATAACGGTTATATACGAACAGATTATTATCAGTATTTTGGCAAGCGTCAAAAATAAGTTTACCATTAACTATCCGTAATCCCACCCTTCAAGTCTTGAAGGGACACAAAAATAATAACTGGGGGGATTCTCAGCCGGTAAATTTTTGATAAGTCATCTATCCATCATTGCGGGGATAGAGAAGATCCCCGCTGATGGAAGTTTCACTTTATTGAAAAAAACAATTCTATTACGATATTCTGTTTCATAGGTTTACTACTAGAGGTGGTAAATCTATGAAATGGAAAAAGAGAAAATATCCTGTAAAACTGGACAATAATGGTCAAACGAAACGGGTGATTAGCAGGTTTTATTTTATCCTGATTATATTTTTATTTACGATAAGTATTTTTTCGCTGCCGTTTTTTCAAAATAAAGTTTTTCACTTGGATTCGATTGAACAAATAACAAATTCAGAAGAAATTACGAATATTTTACTCACAGGAATGAGTACAGAAATGCCGGAACTGGAAGTGTCTGCGGAAACAAATGTCGAAATTCCGTCGCTGTCTACCCTTGCTTTTGAGGTAGCTACTGGGATAAAACCAAATGAATTATCTTCTATTCTTGAGAAAAGTCTTCCGGGCTTTAAGAGTTATACCAATCAAGTGTATGTAGCCGGAGATGGTACGGATGGACCTAATATGCCTATTGAATCACCACCGCCTGATTTTGAGGAGCTATTAGAAAATGAGGACTCCTCTACTGAAAAACCGCAGGAGGAACAGCCGGAAAATGCTTCTGTATTTATTTATCACAGTCATAGTTGGGAAGCGTTCCGTCCATTAATGGATGAAAAGAATGTTAAACCCAGTGATTCCTCCAGCATTGATTCAAACGAGAACATTCTACTGGTTGGTTCAATGCTTTCAAACGAATTGGAAAAGAATGGGATTCCTGCCATACATGATAAAACCAACGTTGCAAAGGCCTTGAATAATAAGGGATGGGGTTATAGTGATTCCTATAAATTAACCCGTGAACTGATTCAGACAGCTTCCACAAAACAAGATCAGCTTAAATACTATATAGATGTTCATCGTGATTCTGCAGGAAAACAAGTTTCCACGAAAACAATAAACGGAAAGAAGTATGCAAGATTATATTTCATTGTAGGGAAGGAACACTCTCAATATAAACAGAATCTTAAGTTTGCTCAGCAATTAAATTCAAAATTGAAAGAGAAGTATCCCGGCATTAGCAGAGGAATCTTCCCAAAGGACAAATACGATGGTAATGGTGTATATAACCAGGATGTCTCAAAAAGGGCGATTTTAATTGAAGTAGGCGGCATAGATAATAACAAAGAGGAGCTGCAAAATACCGTTGAAGCTTTTGCAAGTGTATTTAAGGAATTTTATAACGGTTCTATGGAAGTGAATGCGGAAGGAAACGAGTGAGGCTATCCTCGCTCGTTTTTATGTCCTAAGGTAAGCAATATGGATGTTATAAAACACAACATAGCAAAAAGTTTCTATTTTTTAATCGGAAATAGAGGCGTATCTATCTTTTAAGGATTATAATGGTACTATATCATTATTTTTGCATAAGGAGTTGAATGAATTGTCGACTAATTACTCTGAAAGGGAACAGCAATTTTTAGATTATTTAAAGCAAATTCAGGCTTATCATGAAGCGATTGATGTCATGTATTGGGATCTACGGACCAAGGCACCCAAAAAGGGAGTGAAGCAGCGTTCCGAAACTATAGGACTGCTTTCACATAAAGTTCATCAAATGTCTACTTCAGATACCATGAAGCATTTTATTGACGAACTCAAAGGGAATACACAAAATGAGATTGTACATAAGTCTGTTCTTGAGTGTGAAAAAGAATATGAACGTAATGCCAAAATCCCTGATGAGGAATTTAAAAAATATGTCATACTTCAATCAGAGGCAGAATCTGTATGGGAAGAGGCCAGAGAGAAAGCCGACTTTGAAATGTTTCGTCCTTATCTGGAACAGTTGGTGGAGTATAATATAAAGTTCGCTGAATACTGGGGTTACGAAGACAACAGGTATGACGCATTACTGGACCTGTTTGAACCGGGCATGACTGTGAACGTACTTGATAGGGTATTCCCGGCATTACGGGACTCCTTAACGCCTTTAATCGAGAAGGTGCAACAATCAGACCATAAACCGGACACATCAAAAATTTTAGTTCCTTTTAATAAGGAAGATCAGGAAGCTTTTAGCTTGGAAATTTTAAAAGAAATGGGCTATGATTTTGATGCAGGTCGTATGGATGAAACCGTACATCCTTTCATGATTCCATTAAACCGCAATGATACCCGTGTCACGACTCGTTATGATGAAAGAGATTTTCGAATGGCTGTATTTGGAACGATTCATGAAGGAGGACATGCTCTTTATGAACAAAACCTGGATGAGAGCCTGACAGGAACTCCGCTCGCTACAGGTACATCCAATGGTATTCATGAGTCCCAATCCCTGTTCTGGGAAACCTATGTGGCCAGAAGTAAGGCATTTTGGAATCGATACTTTGATACACTAAAAGAATATGCTCCAGAATCCATTGCAAAGTTACCAGCTGAAGAGTTTTACCGCGCCGTTAATGAAGTGAAACCCTCCTTCATTCGTATTGAAGCAGATGAAATGACCTATCCACTTCACATTATGGTACGCTATGAGCTGGAAAAAGGCTTAATCAATCAGGAGATAGAAGTAAAAGACCTGCCGAAATTATGGAATGATAAAATGGAAGAATATTTAGGAATCCGGCCGGGAAATGATCGTGAAGGTGTCCTTCAGGATGTTCATTGGGCGGGAGGATCATTTGGCTACTTTCCGTCCTATGCATTAGGATATATGTATGGCGCTCAATTCTATCACGCCATGAATAAAGACTTTCATGTACAGGAAGCCATTCAAAATGGTGAAATAAATAAAGTAAAGTCCTGGTTAACCGAAAAGATTCACCAATACGGCAAGCTTAAAGAACCGCTGGAAATTCTGCAGGATGTCACTGGAGAAGGTCTGAACGCGGATTATCTTGTTGAATATTTAGAGGACAAATATAAAGAAATTTATAAGTGGTAAACAAAGGCGCTGTCTATATGGACAGCGCCTGAATGATTGTTTACGTATTTCCGATCGGCCACTTAAAGCCTGGTGATCCTGGAGGTGCATTTTGAATAATATCGATAAATGGTATGGTGTAGGCAATTAAAATAAGTGCCGCAGCAATACCAATCCAGAGTCTCCAGTTTTCCAATACCATTGGTGTTCGTTCAGTTGGGTCAGCATACTCTGCAACTGGAAATTCCTCTTCACCTTTTGGAGTTCTAAAGGCCAGCTTATAGAAAATATAAACCATAAGAAGGATACCAATAAATAATATGCTGCCACCAACGGCCTGAGCGATTTGATAACCAACCCATTCCTGGGCCTGCTCCGTTCCGCCATAATCAGAGAATGCTGAACGTCTTGGTGCTCCAAGCAGTCCTTCTATATGCATGGAACCGGACATAATCGTCATACCCACCGTCCAAATGATGGTCTGGATTATTCCTAATTTATTCACCTGTTTAGTCAGGGTACGTCCTGTTAAAACAGGGATGAGCCAATAGGAAATTCCAAAGAATGTTAAGATAACCGTTGTTGCTACCGTTAAGTGGAAATGCCCAGTTACCCAAATGGTATTATGGATAACTCCATTTAACTGGTTGGATGCATTAATCAGACCACCGGCACCACCAGGAATGAAAGCAACCATACCGATAAATGGGGCCAGGAAGCGGACATCCTTCCATGGTAATCCTTTCAGCCATTTAAATAATCCTGTATAGCCTTTCTTTCTGCCAGCCGTTTCAAAGGTTGCAAACATAGAAAAGGCTGTAATCAGTGACGGAATAGCTACCATAAAGGTGAGCACGACCTGAATATACTTCCAGAACGGATCAATTCCAGGTTCTGTTAACTGATGGTGAAATCCGACTGGAATGGAAAAGAGTAAAAATAGAATAAACGCAAGACGTGCCAGACTATCACTAAAGATTTTCCCACCGATAACTTTTGGAATAATCGTATACCATGCCATATAAGCAGGTAACAGCCAGAAATAAACGAGTGGGTGACCAAAATACCAGAAAAGGGTACGACTAACTAGGATATCAATTTCTCCCACAAGTCCTAAAGACCAAGGAATGAATTGGAATAAAACCGTTGCTGCAACCCCTAAGGTACTGATAAACCAAATGACCATGTTAATGACAACCATAAAGGCCATTAGTGGTGACTTTTCACCTGGATGTTGCTTTTTCCATTGCCTTAATTGACTGAAGTTCACAAAGCAGGAAATCCAAGTACCAACAACTAATAATGCTAAACCAATATAAAAAATAGGATTTGCCTGCAATGGTGCATAGAATGTGTATAGGACACTGGCTTTTCCTAACAGAATCATCGTACCGGACATTAATGTACCGATTACCATTAAAACAAAGCTTACCCACGCCCATTTACGATGTTTATCTGACATCCCTGTACTTTTACTCATCAATACATACTGAAAACCTATTATAAAATAGGTGGTTAAAACAAGACCAAGTAAAACACCATGTGCCGTTAAAATTTGATAATATCCAATTCCAAATGGGAGTGTAAATTCACCGGAACGCACTAATGTCTGTAATAGTCCCATTAACCCCCCAAGAAGCAGAGCAATAAATGCTACGTAAATAAAGGCCAGGGACAAACGTGCGTCAGGTTTTCCTATTCGTTTAGAAATCATGGTTCATACACCTCCAGGACTGCTGACATTTGATGATGACCTACTCCACAGTATTCATTGCACAAAATGGTATACTCCCCCGAGTTATCCAGAGTGGTTTCATAATCACTGATATAGCCTGGTTCTAACATCATATTGACGTTTGTACCGGCGATTTGAAAACCGTGTACGACATCCGTTGTTGTCGCCTGGAAGGTTACATCGGCTCCTTTAGGAAGACGAATCGTTCGAACCGGATTTCCTTCTTCATCTTTTCCTAAGTTGTAGTTAAATGCACTAGCTAAAACGTTAACTACATATTCATTTTCTCCAACCTGACGAACCCCTAAATTTTCTTCTTTAAAGGATTCGTGGGCTTCAACATTTTGTGGATCAATTGTAACCAGACAGCTTGGCGGCTGTGTTCCCTGATAAAAAGCACCTACCCCCAAAACAATCAGGAACACGAGTAACGATCCAATCCCAAATGTAAGCCAGATTTTTTCATACTTATGCAAATGCATAGCTTAATCCCCCTAACCTATTCAGTTGTTAACGGTACAAATACAATGCGAATACTCCAATCCATGAAACAATAATAAATGCTCCGAGAATCATGACGGAGGCAAAAGTTCCCTTTAAATTGGGTTCTTCATGAGTTTCTTTGGTTTCATCAACTTCATGAGCAGAGCTTTGTTTAACAGATGTTTGCTGGCTCATTGTTAAACCATCCCCCTTTCATTAAAATCGTTACAATTTATTAGAATCGTTACAATTTAATCGTACAAATAAGTTTAGAGTTTGAATAGATGATTTGGAAACGATTCACAAAACGTTCAATTTGCCGACGTATTTTGTTCAAAATTTGGAAAAACAATCCTGAAGATACAATGAGTGGAGAAAACCCTTTGATTTGGAATGATATAATAGAAGAATCATACGAAGAGGGGGTAAGATTATGGATAAGTATTTACCGTCATTTAATCTAAATGGTAAGACAGCAGTTATTACAGGGGCAACAAAAGGGATTGGTAAAGCAATATCAACGGCCTATGCGGAAGCAGGAGCTCATGTGGTTCTGATTTCCCGCACACAAGAAGATTTAGACCGCATGGATGACGAGCTAAAAGCGCAAAATCTTAAAGTACAAACAATCGCAGGTGATGTTCAGGACTACCAGCAAATCATAGACAAGGTTGAAACTATAATGAAGGATCAGCCGATTGATATCTGGGTGAACAATGCCGGGATGAATATTCGGTCAGAAGCTGAGGAGGTATCAGAAGAGGAATGGGAGCAGATTGTCCAGACAAACATGAAAAGCGCATTCTTCTTAGCCCAATATGCTGCGAAAAAAATGAAGGGACAAGGGTACGGAAAGATTATAAACATGTCATCGGTTGGGGGGCATGTAGCGCTTAGAACCGGGGTTGTTTATGCTATGACAAAAGCGGCATTAATTCAAATGAGCAAGACTTTAGCAATTGAATGGGGGAAGTATGGCATCCGTGTCAATGCCATTGGACCATGGTATTTTCCAACTGCATTAACAGAAAAGCTGCTGAAAGATGAAGAGTATGTCCAGGATATACTGGACCGTACACCGTTAAAACGAATCGGGAAGCTAAAAGAAATCGCAGGTACAGCTGTCTTTTTAGCCTCCGAAGCCAGTGACTACATGACCGGACAGACCTTGTTTGTCGATGGCGGGATGACCATTTACGGATTCTAGGGACAGTCCCCACATGCTTTAAAGCGCTAAAGTGCATAATTCAAAGCAGGACGGGGGATGGCTAAGAAAAAAAGGGATGGTACCGTGCCAACAATAGCCTCTATTGGAGTTGGGATTCCAAAATATAAGATTACACAATCGGATGCCCGGGAATTTATTCGAACCATATTTCCCCGTTCCTCCCATCAAATTGAACGATTGCTTCCTGTATTTGAACATGCATCCATTGAAGAAAGACAGATTGCTGTACCTGTAGAGTGGCTTAAGGAAGAACACACCTTCGAGGATCGTAATCGTTGCTATATCCAGGCGGCCATCAATTATGCAGAGATGGCAATTGAGGATTGTCTTCATCATCGTCATTTTTTGAAACAGCCTGTCCATGAAAGGGAAATTGATTGTATGATTTTTGTTTCGAGCACAGGGATTGCCACACCATCTATTGATGCAGAACTGATAAATAATCTGCCTTTCTCCGGGAATATAACAAGGATTCCTATATGGGGATTAGGCTGCGCGGGTGGTGCTTCAGGATTGGCCAGAGCAGCGGATTATCTCCGGGCCCATCCCGATGCTAATGTTCTCCTTATTAATGCTGAATTTTGCAGTCTGTCTTTCCAGAAGAATGATCATCGAAAGAGTAATTTTGTTGGATCTGCGCTATTTGGAGATGGGGTATCCTGTGTGCTGATGACAGGAGACGACAGCAAGTTAAGGGAAAATATAAAACATGCAGCTCCTAAAGTCACACATTCCAGTTCTAAATTTAAAAAGGATGGTCTAGCTATTATGGGATGGGATATTCAAAATAGCGGTTTCCATGTTATTTTTTCAAAAAGCATCCCAAAACTGGTCGAATCCTTCTGGTCTGAACATATAAATGAATTCTTACATAAATACAAACTGAAAATAGGGGAATTTCCATTCTTTGTAGCCCATCCAGGAGGCAAACGAGTGTTAGAAGCCATGGAACAGGTGCTGAATGTTTCCAGGGATTTCTTTACATTCTCTTATCAAGTCCTAAAATCTCACGGTAATATGAGTTCACCAACCGTCATTTATGTTTTGAAAAAAGCCATGGAGACTTTTCCTGATGCAGGAACTAAAAGCCTGTTGTCAGCTTTAGGACCGGGATTCAGCTCTGAGCTTACATTATTGGAGTGGAAGGAACTATGATATATATACTCCTATGGCTGATTATAGTTTTGCAGAGAGTCATTGAGCTAATTTACGCCAAGAGAAATGAAAGTAGGATGAAGGAACAGGGGGCCAAAGTCATTCAGGAGGATCTGTATGTTTGGATTGTCCGAACGCACATTGCTTTTTTACTGGCTATTCTCCTGGAAGCTTATAAAAGCCATCAATTTTCAGCGTCCATTCAGCAAGTGTGGCTGGTATTATTTATTTTCCTGCAGGCCATACGGATGTGGTGCATACAATCCCTGGGGCAACACTGGAATACGAAAATCATTGTTCTTCCTGGAATTCATTTAGTAAAAAAGGGACCTTATAAATGGATTCGCCATCCTAACTATCTTGTGGTAGGTCTGGAATTTATGATCATCCCGCTGCTTTTCAAAGCCTACATGAGTGCATTTATATTTCCTGTTTTGCATCTCGCATTAATGTCGATCCGAATCCCTTTGGAAGAACGGACATTACAGGCATTAACGGAAGAGAACGATTAAACGAAAAAGAACAAAGAGGGGCTCGTTCCATAAAGGAAAGGCCCCTCTTTGTTTTTTTCAAAATAGCGTATTTGTGGCTGAAAAACCAAATAGGTCACGTCCGGCTCCTATTGTGGCTTGATTTTTTTAGCGATATAAAAGAACGGGGTGTCCAGGAAGGATACAATGAATTTAATAAAGTACGTGGAGATAAAGATTTCAGCCCAGACTCCCCATGGCATTCCGAAAAATGCAATCGAACAGAAAACAAGACTGTCCAGAAGCTGACTAATCATCGTACTGCCATTATTTCTCAGCCATAAAAATTTATCATCAGGGAATTTATTCTTAAGCCTTGAAAAAATCCATACATCGAAATACTGACTGATAATGTACGCCGCTAAACTGCCCAGCGCTACTTGTGGAACTAAGTCAAATAATGTTTTCAGTGCCCCGTGAACCGTGTCACTTTCAGCCGGTTGAAACTGCAGAGCAACTTGCATCATCATCGTCATGGCAATTAAGGTATAAAAACCAAGCCATACTGCTTTTTTTGCGTCCCTTTTGCCATATTTCTCATTTAAAATATCTGTGGCTAGAAACGCTGTACCGTAAATGATGTTTCCTAGAGTGGCTGTGATTCCAAACAGCTCAATCGTTTTCAGTACTTGAATATTTGCCACAACTGTGGACATTCCAATCCACACAAACAGGCCGGGTTTGCCAAATATTTTGTAAATTAGCAGGATCATCGTGAAGTTAACAAAAGCAAATCCCAGCCAAAGCCATTCATTAAACATAATAAAGTCCTCCTTAGTTTTGATAACGCAGGATTTTTCGAACTGCGAAAACATTATTATATATGATTTTTCAATATTGGACAACAATTTTCATGTGAAGTGGATAGGGAGATACAAGAGACATAAAAAAACGCTCAGAAGGTCTTCATTCTGAACGTCTGAAAATCATTTAAAACGGCTTTTAAGCCATATATTTTCCCATCACTTTTTGTACATAATTTTGAGTTTCCTTAAAAGGCGGAATTCCATTATATTTATCCACGTTCCCAGGGCCGGCATTGTAGGCCGCTAAAGCTAATGAAGTATCTCCATTATACTTGTCCAGCATTTGTTTAAGATATTTTGTCCCGCCTAATACATTTTGTTCAGGATCGAAGGTATTTCGTACACCCAGACCACGCGCAGTCTCCGGCATAAGCTGCATAAGCCCTTCAGCACCTGCGTGACTGACAGCATTCACATTAAAGTTTGATTCCGCGTCAATAACTGAACGGATTAAATTCGGGTCCATGCCAAATATCTCCGCCGCCTTCTGGATATAAGGTTCAACTTCGCCAGCAGACTCGGTACTGGATGGATATTGAATGTTCGGGGGATAGGTATTCTTAATGGAGAACAACTGATTAGAACCAATTGCTGATGTTTGGGGCTCAGGAGAATGTGATACTGTCGATATCTGCTGATTTAAGATCGACTGAAAAGCCTGGTTTAATAAGTTTGTTTGCTGATTAGATGAACTATATGGTGAGAATGAAGACATACTTTGCAGTTGAATGAGACTTTGTAATAGTTTTCCTTCCATGTTCACTTCCCCTTTTATGTAAACACACTTATAAGATAACTATATCGGAACATCGTGGATTCGACAAGTGTTTTTGCGTATCTGGTACAAAAAGGAAGAATTGAAAAGCGGTAACCGCTAATAAGCGATTACCGCATCTATGAATGGCGTTTTATTTTTTAACAACATTAGCTGCTTGAGGTCCACGATCGCCTTCAACAACATCAAATTCAACGGATTGACCTTCGTCTAATGTTTTGAAGCCTTCTTCCTGGATGGCAGAGTAATGTACGAATACGTCGTCTGCTCCCTCAACCTGAATAAAACCATAACCTTTTTCTGCGTTGAACCATTTTACTGTACCGTTTTGCATAAATAAAATCCTCCTAAAATCTTTCACAAAAAATGTGCTTATTTCACAAATAAGAAGCGAAGGCAATTAAAAAAGGGCAACCCAGAAGAAGTGAAGGACACAAAATCCATCGACTTCTCATCTGAAGTTACCCGTCTTTCATGAACCTCACATCTTATCTGTTATTTAGTATTATATCCTCTTTTGATTTTTGAGTCAAACATAAAGGAGCAATATTTTGAGATAAATAATCTAAAGAATAAAAAAATTTTGATTTTCTGTGATAAAATAGTCTCGATTAAATTTTCACTATAAAGATAAATTAGGAGTTAAAATCTGTGAACATTGAGGAGATTAGAAATGAGCTTTCCATTAAAGCCAAAAATGGTGTTGCGTTTTTAATTTTGTCCATGATCCTTTTCATCATCAGTTTACGTTCACCATCGGATAATTTATGGATGATTCCCTTTGTGATGTCTGTTTCATTACTCATTATGGGCATCTGGCTTTATGCGGATTTTCGAAAAAAGAAGAAATCATTTCCTAACGGGATCTCATAATTTTTGTTAAAATGTAACACGAAACTATACCTTGGAGGAAGAAGATTTGGCTATACATATAGGTTTGACAGGATGGGGAGATCACCCCTCTCTTTATGAGAATCAAAGCATTTCTTCAGGAAAATTATTTGCCTATGCCTCACACTTTCCAGTCGTTGAAGTAGATACTGCGTTTTATGCGATACAGCCTCAAAAAAACTATAAGAAATGGGTGGAGGAAACGCCGGATCATTTTTCGTTTGTCATTAAAGCTTTCCACACGCTAACCCGCCATGACAGGGAACAGCTGACTTTAAAGGATCTTAAAGAATTAATGGATGCTTACATTCGTTCGATTGAACCTGTGTTGAAGGCAAATAAGTTGAATGCAATTTTATTCCAGTTTCCGCCTTGGTTTGATGTACGGAAAGAAAATATTCGTTATTTACGCGTGATCCGGGATTATTTAAAAGATTACCCTTTAGCTATCGAGTTTCGGAACCGTTCATGGTTTGAACCGCAATTTAAGCAGCAAACAATTGATTTTATGAAGAAAGAAAAATGGATTCATACGATATGTGATGAGCCACAGGCAGGAGAGGGCTCTGTACCAGTGATATTAGAACCAACGAATGAAACAACCTTAATTCGTTTCCACGGGAGAAATGTTCATGGCTGGAATAAAAATGGAAGGGATAACTGGCGGGCGGTCCGGTTTTTGTATCGTTACAGTGAAACAGAATTGAAGGAGTGGGTGGAACGCATTAAAGAACTCAAAAAGCAATCGAAGGACATAACGATTCTGTTTAATAATAATTCAGGTGGGGATGCAGCAGACAATGCTAAGCAATTCATAAATCTGCTGAATATCCAATACGAGGGTTTAAACCCCCGGCAAATGGATTTATTCGATGGAGGATTATAATGGATAAGCAAAGAATTTTGGAACATACAGAAGGATGGATATCAGAAAGATTTTCCGAGGATACGACTGGCCATGATCAATGGCATATGAAACGGGTCGTAAAGTTAGCAAAACAATTGGCCGAAAAGGAAAAAGCTGATTCTTTCATTTGCCAGCTGGCAGCCTACGTTCATGATGTCCCTGATGAAAAGCTTGTTAATGATCATGAAGCAGCAATGAAGGAAATTTTTACATTTTTAAAGGAAGAGGGTGTACCGGAACTATTAAGGCATCAAATTTGGCTTGCTTTTAAAGATGTATCCTTCAAAGGCCAGTATAAGGTTCCAGAAACGCTGGAAGGAAAGGTTGTACAGGATGCCGATCGTCTGGATGCTCTGGGGGCTATAGGTATTGCACGTACCTTTGCATACGGAGGTGCTACCGGGGCAGAAATGTTTAACCCAAATTCAGTCCATGCTGTCAAGAAGCAGGATAATCCAAGTCAGGACAATACAACGATCAACCATTTCTATGAAAAACTGGTAAAATTAAAGGATTTAATGAATACCGAAAGTGCCAAAAAGATGGCTGCCGAGCGTCATCAATATATGGAAAAATTTTTAACCAGATTTTATGCAGAATGGAATGGGGATGACTAACATCATCCCCATTTTAATGCTTATTGCGAAACTCTCTTTGCCCCGAGATAACGCTGTTTCCAGTAAGAGCCGCTCATATTACTGATTTCCACTCCATTATTCCCTGCATGAATAAATGATCCATTACCTAAATAGATGCCGGCATGAGAGGGCCCTGGTTTGTAAGTTTCATAAAAGACCAGGTCACCTACACTTGGCTTTTGAACAGGTGTCGTTGCATTCCATATGTCAGAAACGGTTCTTGGTAATTGAACACCCACCTGAGAAAAAACAAATTGTAAGTATCCACTGCAGTCAAACCCACTTGGAGATTCGCCACCCCATCGATAGGGTGTGCCCAGATAGGATTTAGCAATTTGAATGACATCTCCGGAAACACTTACTTTAACCGTTTTCGTATCTGGTGTTTTCTGAACGGTGTGGACGATAGCATCCTGATCAGGAGTTTTCGTTTGCTCAAGCTGCTGAACAAATTGTTTATCAAGCTTGGTTTTTACAGGGATTTTATGATCCTCCTGAAAGGCCTTTGCCGCTTCTTTTGTTAATGGACCGTAAATGCCATCTATTTTTCCTTGATAATAGCCGAAGTAATGCAGTGCTGATTGAATCTTTTTTACATCCTCACTATACATTCCCACATCAATCGTATCTTCTTCCAGGTTTTTGAGCGGCTCCAAATAATGCTCTCTTTCTTTCTGAATCAGTTTATATATGGTTTCTTTATTTGCACGGCCATTAACATTTAATTGGTACTTTGCCTGGAACTTTTTCACATAATGTTCTGTCATTACTCCAAACTTTCCATCCTCTTCTCCTTTAAACATATTGATATTTTTGAGCTTCTTTTGTAAGACACTTACAGCTTCATTGTGGGTTCCATATGTCAGCGTTTTACTCTCAGATAATACTTTGTTTTGTTCCTGAATATTGACATCCAGCACAAATGACAGGGGCTGTGAAATGGCAAAACTGGTTGCCAGTGTTCCAAACAGAACAGGATGTTGACTCATCCCCGGCATTGCTGTCACCACCTTTTCCGTTTAGCTAGAACCAATATATGATGGCGGAAAAGTGGTTATGTACACACATAAAACATGTTACAATAATGTAATGAAAATAGGGAAAGTGGTGACGACTCTTGCAACAGTATCTTCAATTAACCAGACACATCTTAGAAAATGGGACCACCCGGAGCGACCGAACCGGAACAGGCACGATCAGCATCTTCGGGTCACAGATGCGTTTTAATTTAGCGGAAGGATTTCCATTATTAACAACCAAAAAAGTGCCTTTCAGATTAATAGTCAGTGAACTGCTATGGTTTCTTAAAGGTGATACAAATATTAAATTTTTGTTACAGCATAATAATAATATTTGGAATGAATGGGCGTTTAAAAACTGGGTGGAAAGCACAGAATATGATGGACCTGATATGACAGATTTTGGACGCCGTGCGCTGACAGATGAAGCTTTTAATGAACAATACAAAGAACAAATGAAGAGGTTTAAAGAAAATATTTTAAATAGCGACGAATTTGCACGCAAATATGGTGATTTAGGCAATGTTTACGGGAAGCAGTGGAGAGAGTGGAAAACCTCTCAGGGCGATACGATTGATCAAATCAAAAATGTCATTGAACAGATCAAAACAAATCCGGCTTCCAGAAGGCTTATTGTTTCAGCCTGGAATCCTGAAGATATCCCAACAATGGCTTTGCCGCCATGTCATACGATGTTTCAATTTTATGTAGCGGACGGTAAGCTGTCCTGTCAGCTTTATCAGCGCAGCGGGGATATGTTTTTAGGTATACCATTTAATATCGCCAGCTATGCACTGCTTACTCATTTAATTGCTTATGAGTGTAATCTTGAGGTAGGGGAGTTTATCCATACCATTGGGGATGCTCATATTTATCAAAATCATCTGGATCAGGTAAAGACACTGTTAAGTCGAAAGCCTCGTTCTTTGCCATCAATCAATATAAACGAGGAAATCACGTCGATTTTTAATCTTAGTGTAGAAGATATTAAATTACATGATTATAACCCTCATCCGGCGATTAAAGCACCAGTTGCTGTGTAATTGCTCTGGCCTGATGAACGCTGCCAGATCTCTAAAGCTGACGCGATGATTAAAGGAAGTGAACAGAATGATATCTTTATTAGTAGCTATGGATCAGAAACAGGTCATTGGCAAAGATGGGGGCTTGCCATGGCGTTTGCCCAATGATCTCAAATTCTTTAAAGAAACAACCATGGACCACACCATTGTTATGGGCAGGAAGACTTATCAATCGATTGGAAGACCCTTGCCACGCCGTGAAAACGTAATCCTGACAAGGGATCGTACGTTTAAGGCTGAGGGGTGTGAAATCATTCACTCCTGGGATAACGTCATGGAACGGAATGAGCGAATCCCTAAAGAGGAGATTTTTATTATTGGCGGGAGTGAGCTGTTTAACACTGCGCTTTCTTTTGCTGATAAAATGTACATTACGGAAATTGAGGAATCTTTTGAAGGAGATACTTTTTTTCCGGCTTTTGACCAATCTGAATGGGAGCTTGTACATAAAGAAAAAGGGATAAAGGATGATAGGAATCCTTATGATTATTATTTCTGTACATACGTGCGGAAATAATCATGAATTTTTTGTCACAAAGTCCAATAAGTATTTGCAAATTCGGACGGTTTGAGAGAAAATGAAAACTAGAGTGGCAGATATCTTAGTTTAATGGATGTTTTGCTGGAGAGAATAGTAAGGAATTGTACATATATTATCCATAAATTAAACAGGCAGGTGATTGTTATGATGCAAATTGGAATTCCCGGATTAATTTTAATTTTAATCATCGCACTTGTGATTTTCGGACCAAAGAAGCTTCCGGAGCTTGGCAAGGCAACTGGGCAGACGTTAAAGGAATTTAAGAAGTCGACCCGTGAACTGACGGAAGATGTAACGGATGAAGTGAAGGAAGTACAGGACATAACATCAAATGACTCAAAAAAATCATAAATCACTTTGAGGTGAATGCGAATGGGACAAATTGGAATTCCTGGTTTAATCTTAATTCTCGTTGTTGCGCTTGTGATTTTTGGACCATCTAAGCTTCCTGAAATCGGAAAAGCTGTTGGCTCATCTTTAAAGGAATTCAAACGTGCAGCAAGTGGCGTGATGTCGGATGATACGGATCACCAGAAGAAAAACATTGATACGAAAGATAAAAACTAATAGTTCGACTGAAGGTGTAAGGATCTTCCTTACACTTTTTGCTTGTTAATACAGGAATGCTTTGACACGTGTACGTGAGAGGCTGGAGGTGTTTCCAATGTCAGAAAACGAAAAGGAACAAACAGAAGATACCTATACCAGTGAGGAAATGGAGGTCACTGAACATATACAGGAATTGCGAAAGCGAATCATATGGACGATTGTCTTTTTCATATTATTCTTTGTTGCAGGACTTGTTTTTGTCCAGGATATTTATGATTTTTTCACCCGTAATCTTAAATATGAACTAGTGGTCCTTAGTCCATGGGAAATTATGTGGATTCATATTATGATTGCCAGTGTTATTGCCATTGGTGCTGCACTTCCTTTCTTTTGTTTCCAGGCCTGGTTATTTGTCCGCCCAGGTTTAATGCCCAGGGAAAGAAAGGTTACGTTAATTTATGTACCAGCGGTGTTCCTCCTGTTTATCGCCGGTTTGCTATTTGGGTATTTTGTTGTGCAGGAGTTGATTTTTAACTTTTTAATGGGCTTGGGAGAAGGTATGTTTGACAATATGTTTACCGCTGAAAAATATTTCCGGTTCATTCTCACAACAACGTTACCTTTTGCTTTCTTTTTTGAAGTTCCCTTAATAGCTATGTTTCTAACCAGTCTTGGCATTATTGATCCCGCTAAGCTGAAACAGGTAAGGAAATATGCCTATTTAGTTCTTGTGATTCTGGGTACGATGCTCTCTCCGCCTGATTTTATTCTGCAGTTGTTCGTTGCAGCACCGTTAATTATTCTGTATGAAATCGCGATCGTGATGTCAGGTGTTGTCTATCGAAGGAAAATTGCTAAAGAAGAGGAACTTGCTGTAGAATAACTTCATAAACATTTACGAATTAAGGGAGAGAATGGTGTGCGTTCTTTTTATCACTTTATGATGAAATTCAGAGGCATGAACAAGCATGCAGAAGAAAGACAACTGGCTGATTGGATGTTTCGTGACCATGATTTTCCAAAACACTCGAAATCCTATGATGAAATCAGCCGCTACTTAGAATGGAATATGCCTTTTACAGGAGCCCTTCAGGTGTTCGATCAAATGTGGGAGGCCTATGTTGTGGAGGAAGTGGAATAAAACATTCAAGAAATGGTATTGGGTGAGCCCAATACCATTTTTGCTTTTGTCCCGGGAAATATAATTTCAGTCTGCTGCAGGTTCAATGTGTAACAGTCTTTGAATGGGTAGTTTTTCTGTCCCCTGTGCCTTCTCAAAATGAATGGTCTGCTGCTGGCCGTTTAGTTTTATGATTCTTCCTTCTCTGGTTTTCCTGTTTCCATCCTGATAAACGGTCACTCGTACCTTTTGTTTCTGCTTACAGGCTGTTACGCATATCCGGTTCATTTCTTCTAATTCCTGTTCATCCAGGACAGGCATTGGCTCCTTCTCATAATCCTCCCATAACTTCTTTAATTCTTCCACATGCTCCGGCAGCATTAAAGAAGTCCATTTCTTATTACCCCGATCCTTTAACAATCTCATCACCTCATTTTTATTCTTTCGATCCTAAAAGTAATCGATCTTTATTAGCAGTTGAGATACACGTAGACTCGTCCGCGGAAAGTGAAGTGGATCTCAACTGCGGCCGTGTTAACCATAACCAATGTAAAATGTTTATTTTTATTATACACGAACAAACATTCGATTAAAAGTGGATAAAGAACAAATGTTCGTGTATAATAAGAACAGGAGGTGAACAGCATGCTTGCCAATCAGAAGGTAAAAGCAGATCAATGGGTGGAAATCATTTATCAAAGTCAATCAGGAGAAATAACGAAACGTACAGTTAAAATTTATGGTTCCAATAAAGAAAAAATATTCGGTTATTGCTACATGCGAAAAGACTATCGCAGCTTTTACAAAGAACAAATTTTAGCCATGATTCCCAAGAAACGCCTTTAAACCTCATAGAAAACCTTCAAGTAACCACATTTTTTCAAATTACCACAGGAGTCAATTCGTGATAAAATATATGAAAAGACAAGAAAAATGCGATGGAGTGTATGTAAAAATGAGAATTGTACACACAGCTGACTGGCACTTAGGCAAAATTGTGCATAACACATATATGACAGAAGATCAGGAACATGTATTACAGCAATTTTTAGAAGAACTAAGGGAAATAAAACCGGATGTGATGATTCTTGCCGGCGATTTATACGATCGGGCCATTCCTCCGAAAGAAGCGGTGGAATTGCTCAATCGTATGCTGACGACTATTGTTTATGATATGGACATCCCGATTTTAGCGATTACAGGAAATCATGATAGTGCGGAGCGTATGGACTTCGGAACTCAGTTGCTAAGAAAAAACAGGCTATTTATTCAGACAAAACTTAACCCGGATCTGGAACCCGTAATCGTCCAGGATGAATATGGACCGGTCTATTTTCATTTAGTCCCTTATATGGAGCCTGCGGAAGTAAGGAAAATTCTTCAAAAAGAAGATATTACTTCCCATCAGGAAGCAATGGCGGAAATTGTGAGACAAATTCAATCCAAATACGATTTGGAAAATGAAAGACATGTTTTTGTCGGACATGCTTTCCTGGCTGGAGGAATGGATTCAGAATCGGAAGAACGGTTAACCATGATTGGGGGGACCCCGTACGTGGAAGCTGAATTGTTTAAACCATTTACTTATACAGCACTGGGACACCTTCACCAGCCCCAAAAGGTAAAGTATGATCATATTCGCTATTCCGGCTCTATTTTTAAGTATTCCTTTTCGGAGGCAAATCATAAAAAGTCCTTTACGATCCTGGATTTAGACGAAGAGGGAATCAATACACTGGAACAGAACCCTTACCGGATGAAGCGCGATTTAATCCGAATAGAAGGGTATTTAAATGAACTCCTTGATACTGAAGAAGTATGCGAGGATTACTGCCACATAACCTTACTGGATGACGGAGAAATTATGGATCCCATTGGAAAGCTGCGAAAGTGGTACCCGAATATTCTTAAGTTAGAACGTAAAATAACAGGAACGCAGAATTTACACGAACTGAAAAGGGTAAAAGAACGTCAGCAGATGTCCCATATTGAGCTATTTTCCTCCTTCTATGAAAATATGAAAGGGGAGCCTCTGCCTGAAAACCGCAAAAAAATTATGGAAAATATTGTACAAAAAGTTGTAGAAGAAGAAAGGGGACGGTAATATGCGGGCAATCACACTGAAAATGTCTGCATTTGGACCATACAAGGACGAACAGGTGATTGACTTCTCTCAGATGGGGGAAGAAAAGCTCTTTCTGATCACAGGTCCTACAGGGGCCGGAAAAACCACGGTCTTTGATGCCATGTGTTTTGCTCTATACGGAAGGGCAAGCGGAGATGATCGTGACCATGATACATTGAGAAGTCACTTTGCCGGTGTGGATCAGCAGACGGAGGTTTCTTTTCGTTTTCAATTGCATCAAAAAGAGTTTGAAATTGTCCGTGCTCCCAAACAGTTGAAACGTAAAGCTCGTGGAGAAGGATACACGGAGCAGCCACCACAGGCGGAAATCTATCAGATCATTGATGGAGACAGGCATTTGCTTTACGGAAAGGTAAAAGAGGTCAATGAAGCTGTAGAGGAAATGCTTCAACTGGATTATGAACAGTTTCGGAAAATGGTGATGATTCCCCAGGGCGAATTCCGCCGGCTGATCTCTGAGAATAGTAAAGAACGGGAAGAAATTTTGCAGAAGATCTTTCATACCTATTTTTATGAACAAATGACGAAGCGCTTAGCGGAAGAAAGTAAAAGTATTCAGCATCAGCTTGAGCAAATTGAAAATCAGGAGCAGCAGGAAATTTCATATATCAACTGGCCTGAAGACTATAATATAGATCATCCCGATTCAAAACAGGCGAAGAAGAATCTCCTTATCCTTATTGAAAACACAGAGAAAGTGATTCATCAACAGGAAAAAGAGCTGCAGGAAAAACGACAACAACAGCAAAACAGTCAGGATAAGTATTATCAGGCAAAAGAACTGCAGACACTTTTTGAGGAACATGATCAGCGTAAAGAGGAACTTAATGAATTAAACGCAAAGCAGAGAGAAATCGATAACCAAAAGCAAAAATTAAAGCAGGCCAAAGCTGCAGCCAGCATCAAGCCCTATGAACAGCAGGCAAAGGTACGTCAGGATGAGCTGAAAAAACTTGAGAACGATCTAAGTTTAAAGAAGGAAGAACAGCGTCAAATTCATAAATCTTATAATCGGATAGAGAAGGAATATAAAATTACAAAAGAAGAAGAACCGCAACGGGAAAAGTTAAGAGAATCCATTCGTTCTATCAAGGAACAGCTGGAAAAGGTAAAACAGGCTGAAGAATTGGAAAAACAGAAGAAAGAACTGGCTAATGCGTATCATGCAGAAAAGCCTAAGCTTGATCAGACCGATCAGAGAATTGAACAACTGGAAAAAGAGATTGAGAAATCCGATGAAGACATCACCCGATCGCAGCAGCTTACAGAGCAGTTCTATGAATTTAATGCCAAACTTAAGGAATTTGAGCAAATTCTTATGAAAGCTGATAAACTTCAGCAGGAAAATGAACAGTTAAACAAATATCGTATTCAGTATCGTAATGTTTTGAAAGAATACGAGAATGATGAGCGCTATGTTGAACAGTTACGAGAGGAATTACGGAAGCTTGAAGATGCTCAGCGAAACGAAAAGGCAGCTCTCCTTGCTTCAGAACTGACAGATGGCGAGGCCTGTCCCGTTTGTGGATCTCTCCATCACCCGCAAAAGGCGGAATTTAATCATACTTCCATTAGTGATGAAATGATCAATTCCAAGCGAACACAGCTGCAGCAAAGAGAGCAAAAGTATAAGCAACTCCAGAAAGAATATGTAGATATTAAATCTCAGGGTACCTCACAAAACCAGACAGTAGAACATTTACAGCAGGAACTTGAGGCTTTATCCGGAGTGAAAGTGGATTTGAAGGAATTTGATCAGCATATTAAGGAATGGACACATGAAAAAGAAGGTATAAGTACAAAACGCCATGAATTGGACAAACAATTAAAAGAATTAAAGCAAAAGCAGGAAAAACGAAACCTGCTAAAAGAAGAGTTAAATAAGGCAAAAAAAGATCAGCAGCATAAGCATGAAGCCCTGCAAAATCTGAAAGAACAGGGAGTTAAAATCCAGTCCCAGCTTGAAAGCGTAAGAGCAGGACTTGAAAATCCTGTAGACGATTACCAAGTGGTACAGGAACGACTTTTCAAGACAGAATATGAGTATGAGAAACGGATGAATAAATGGGATGAGCTGCAAAAGGATTATGAAAAAATCAAAGAGCAAAAACAGACACTGGATGTAAAAGTCGAGTCCGTGCAAAATCAATTACAGACGGCTCAGGCTACTTATCAGGAAGCAGAACAAAGCTTTCTGAGTGAATTAAAAGAAAAAGATTTCGTGACAGTTGAACATTATGAACAGGCGAAAATGGCTGAAGCAGACATGGAAAGATCAGAGGAACAGATTAGAGCATTTGAAGAAAAAGTTTCGATCACAAAAAGTCGTTACGACCAGCTTTCCGTTCAGCTGAAAGAAAAAGAACGTCCTGACCTGGAAACCCTGGAAAATACGTTAAAGCAGATGAATGAAGAAATTGATGCCAAAACCAAACATATTCAGGATCAGCAGCTGCAGCTGGACCGGCATCTTTCAGCCTCCAATCGACTGCATCAGCTGGCTGAGGAAAAACAGGAATTAGAGGAAACGTATTTTGATATTGGGGAATTGGCGAAACTCTCAAGAGGAGACAACCAATTGCGCCTTTCCTTTGAACGTTATGTATTATCCTCCTTTTTGGATGAAATTTTATTCCAGGCCAATATTCGTCTGGATCAGATGACCGATCACCGATACCAGCTAAGAAGGAGTGACCGTGTTGCTAAACGTGGTGCCCAAAGCGGTCTGGATATTGAAGTGATTGACCATTACACAGGTCAAAATCGTTCGGTTAAAACCTTATCCGGAGGAGAAGGATTTAAAGCAGCATTAAGCCTTGCTCTTGGAATGGCCGATGTCGTACAGGCGCATTCCGGTGGTGTGGAGCTTGACACCCTCTTTATTGATGAAGGATTTGGAACCCTTGATGAACTTTCACTGGAGCAGGCGTTAAATTGCTTAAGTGATCTGCAAAAAGGCAATCGGATGTTAGGAATCATTTCTCACGTACAGAAATTAAAAGAAGAAATAAGGGCCAAACTTCATATAGAACCTTCACACAGCGGTTCTAAGGTGTCACTTACCGTGTTTTAATCTTTAATATTAGGAAATGTGTCCAGGGTAAAAGTTTTATCACGTATGATCTGGCCGTATTTTAGCCATGGATGGTGTTCTGCATATGATTGCTTGGGCCTGGGAGCCGCAGCTCGCCAAATCAGTGGGATGGAGAAACCTCCCCTGATGGAAGTTTCACTTTAAAATATTTTGGAAGGGGATGGTCCCATGTCTGTACCGTTAACGATTGAATGGAAGCTTGTTACCAATGAGGAGGAGAGACGAATGAATGTAAAAGAGAACATCTTTGAAATTACCTTTTCGGGCTACAAACTGTTTCCTATCGATGTTCCCATTGACATTATGAGGCACGAGGATTCAGACCAAATTGGAAGTGCTATTGTGAAGAAAATTACATTCGAAAAAAATCAGACCGTCTGCCAATATCAACTGGTTTCGTTGTATAGTGTAAACTAACCCAACTGTACTAAATAGACGACGTTTTAGCGGGTACAATATTTTTGCCGCCGTTTTGATCTCTATTCATGTCATGGAGCCTTTTCAAGCACAAAAAAAGATCGCCTCAGATGAGACGATCTTTTTTATTTTTAACCTTGTGCCACTTGATCTTCTTCTTCAATACGTTTTAACCGTTCCTGAATATCTTCCTCAGTCATTTGATGTTCAACCACATAACGGTTACTTGGAGAAACGCGGCATTCATGGGAACAGCTGCGCATATATTTATACTCGTTTTCTTCAGAGCAGAGGAACTGACGGTTACAATCCGGATCAGCACAGTTTACATAGCGCTCACATGGTTTTCCGTCAAAGTAATCTCTGCCTACGACTACATGCTCTTTTTGATTTACTGGAACGGAAATGCGTTCATCAAAAACATAGCATTTTCCATCCCATAGTTCTCCCTGTACTTCCGGATCCTTTCCGTAGGTGACAATACCTCCGTGCAGCTGAGCAACATCTTCAATTCCTTCTTTTTGGAGCCAGCCGGAGACTTTTTCACAGCGTATGCCGCCAGTACAGTACATGAGAACACGCTTATCTTTTAATTCATCTTTATTTTCCTTAATCCATTCAGGAAGCTCACGGAAGGTTTCAATGTCCGGGTTAATAGCACCTCTGAAATGACCAAGGTCATATTCATAGTCATTCCGTGTATCCAGAACAACGGTATCGTCTCTTTGAAGTTCTTCATAAAATTCTTTTGGATCCAGGAACTCTGCTGTTTCTTCACTTGGATCCCATTCATCATCCAAACGCAGAGTCACAAGTTCCGCGCGATGACGTACATGCATTTTTTTGAATGCGTGTCCATCAGCTTCATCCACTTTAAACATCATATCTGCGAAGCGCGGATCGTTGTGCATGGCTTCCATGTACTTATTTGTCTGTTCCACCGTACCTGAAACTGTACCATTCAGACCCTCTTCCGCAACTAAAATACGACCCTTCAGACCCAGCTCTTTACAGAAGTCCAAATGTTCCGCCGCATAGGTTTCAGGGTCATCAATGTGTACAAATTTGTAGTACAGTAAGACCTGATATTTTTCCTTGTTTTCCATTCTCATTACCACCTATCCATTTATATTTGCAAGATATAAACTTTTAAGGTGCTGTATGCATGTTATCTCTTGCAAAAGGAAATTTTATCACGGTTTCTGAACTTTATCAAATTAAAATTCTGGAATGAAGGGAGTCGTTATTTAATTAGTAAATATTATTCCGAAAAAAGCTTCATCAATGCCTGAGTACCGGAATCTTCATCACCTTTTTCCGCTAATTCTGTATACAGAGAAAGGGAAAGCTCCAGTCCTGGCGTCATCAGGTTCATATCTTTAGCAGATTCCAGGGCAATTTTCATATCCTTAATAAAATGTTTCACATAAAAGCCAGGCTCAAAATCACCCTGAATCATCCGTGGTCCTAGTTTACTTAAAGAAAAGCTCCCAGCTGCACCAGTGGTGATAGAATCTAATACTCTTTCAGGATTAAGACCTGCTTTTTTAGCATACATGATCGCTTCACAAACCCCAATCATGTTGGAAGCAATGGTTATTTGATTACTCATCTTTGTGTGCTGTCCCGCTCCTGCAGGTCCTTGAAGGATGATGTTTTCTCCCATAACTTTAAATATAGGAATCATTTCTTCATAAGTTGATTGAGTTCCTCCAATCATAATGGCAAGCTTCCCATCACGGGCTCCAATGTCACCACCGGATACAGGAGCATCCAGCGCATAAAGCTTTTTCTTTCTTGCCTGTTCATCGATTTTTTGAGCGAGCTGTGGTTTTGAGGTCGTCATGTCGATTAAATATGTACCTGCGCGGGCGTTTTCCAGAATGCCGTTTTCCCCAAAGTAAATTTCTTCAACATCTTTTGGATAACCGACGATGGTGATGATGACATCCGATGTTTCAGCCAGTTCAGCTACTGAGTTCTTCCAGGCTGCTCCTTCATGGATAAGCTCCTTTGCTTTTGCCTTCGTACGTGTATAGAGCTGGAGTGAATAACCTGCCTGCATAAGGTTTCGAGCCATGCTTTTTCCCATGACCCCGGTTCCGACAAATCCAATGGTTGTGCTGGTCATAATAATCCTCCCCAGATAAAAATTTTCATAAATTTGCCATAGGATATACATTAATTCTACTCTTTCTTCAATTATACTTAAAGTGTAAAAGGAAACTGTATAGGGGGAGTTCACATGCTGCCTGCCATTTTAATCGGATTAATTTTAACAAGTTTTGTAGGATTTATTATTTATTCAGAAGTAACTTCATAACGGTTGTGAACAGCCAGGCGCGGCAAAGTGTCTGGCTGTTGTTTTTTTAGAAAGAAAAAAAGAGTAAAATAGAAATCGAAAATGGTATGAGGGTGAGAGAGAAATGAAACAGATCTTACAAAATGACTGGAACGATTATTTAAGCGGAGAATTTGAAAAACATTACTACCAGCAATTACGGGAGTTTTTGAAACAGGAATACACATCTGCAACGGTATTTCCTGACATGCACGATATTTTCAACGCCTTTCATTATACGCCTTATCAAAATACGAAAGTAGTAATTTTGGGACAGGACCCTTATCATGGACCTGATCAGGCTCACGGCTTCAGTTTTTCGGTACAACCATCCGTGCAGATTCCTCCTTCTTTAAGCAACATCTACAAGGAGCTTCATCAGGATTTAGGCTGTACAATCCCGAATCATGGCTATTTAATTCACTGGGCCAGGCAGGGGGTTCTTTTATTAAATGCGGTCCTGACTGTACGGGCCCATCAGGCGAATTCTCATCGGGGGAAAGGCTGGGAGTATTTTACGGACAAAGTGATTGATGTACTGAATGAGCGGGAGCAGCCCATCGTATTTATTTTATGGGGAAGAAATGCACAGGAAAAAAGCAAATATCTGAATCAGGATAAGCATTATATTATAAAATCCCCGCATCCCAGCCCATTGTCGGCTCATCGTGGTTTTTTTGGCAGTAAGCCTTTTTCAAGAGCTAATCAGTACTTAAAATCGATGGGGGAAACACCAATAGATTGGCAAATTCCTGATATAGGTTCATTTTCTTAGTTGTTTTCCATATAGAGCCTACACTGATTGTGCCTTCTCTTCGTACAGTAAAGTAGTACGTTTGCTTAGAAGGGGAGGAAGAGCGATGGCACCAAATACAGGAAGACCGAATCCATTTGATTTTCCAGGACCACAGCAGCCACCACAAGGCTTTTTTCAGCAGCCCGTGAATCCTGGCCAAACGGGCGGACAGCAAAGGGGAATGGGTGGACTTTTTCAGCGTCTGTTTAATCGTACACCTAAAGGAAATCCAGGCTTCGGTCCAGGAATGGGACCTGGCCCGGGTATGGGAGGCTTTGGTCCGGGAATGGGCGCCCAGAATCCTGGTCAATTTACCGGAGCTGCTTCAGGAATTGAAAAGGCATCAAAAGCCTTAGGGAATGTTCAGCAGGCCATCAATGTTGCTCAGCAGGCAGCGCCTATGGTTCAGCAATATGGCCCCATGGTAAAGAACCTGCCAGCCATGCTTAAAATGCTTAAGGCAATGAATGAATCCGATGCTGAAGAAGAAGATCATACCAGTGAGAATGATGAGAATGAAACGGACCAGGAGAATGAAGAAACCAAAACGTCTTATAAGCAAAATGAGGAAGCTGAAGATGAATTAGAGAAGTTCCTCACTTCCAATGAAGAGTCAGAAGAAGAAAATCAATCAGAAAAGACGAAATCACATTCTGCCCCAAGCCGAAAAAGAAGAAGGTCAACAGAGGATGGACGTTCAAAGCCAAAAGTTTTTGTCTGATGTGAAAATTCCCCTGAGTTGTGAAGAAGCGATTTCCGGTATAAAATAGAGATAACTAACCAATTGCAATAGAGGGGGTAAATGTACATGTCTCAAAATAACCTGGAAAAAGCGACCTTTGCTGGTGGCTGCTTCTGGTGTATGGTGGAGCCGTTTGATGCCCGCCCTGGAATTGAGTCTGTCATTTCCGGTTACACAGGTGGTCATAAGGAAAACCCCACCTACGCGGAAGTGTGCAGTGAGACCACGGGGCACTATGAAGCCGTGCAAATCACGTTTAATCCGGATGTTTTTCCGTATAAAGATCTTGTTGAAATCTACTGGACATTAATTGACCCGACCGATCCAGGCGGCCAATTTAATGATCGCGGGGATTCCTATCGGACAGCTATTTTTTATCATAATGAGAAACAGAGGAAAATAGCAGAACAATCCAAATTGGAGCTGGATAAAAGCGGGAAGTTTTCAAAACCAATCGTGACAGATATTTTGCCTGCGTCAACATTTTATCCAGCTGAGGATGATCATCAGGATTACTACCAGAAGAATCCACTTCATTATAAAATGTATAAGAAAGGATCCGGACGCCAGGATTTTATTGAAAAAACATGGGGCAAACAAAAGAATAAAGAAGAGCTAAAGAAGATACTCAATCCCATTCAATATCAGGTAACACAGGAAAATGGCACAGAACGTCCCTTCCAAAATGAATACTGGGATTATGAGGGAGAGGGAATTTACGTAGATATTGTATCTGGTGAACCATTATTTTCCTCGAAGGATAAATATGATGCAGGCTGTGGATGGCCAAGCTTTACAAAACCCATTTATGATAAGCAGGTTAAAGAACAGCTTGATACATCACACGGAATGCGAAGAGTGGAAGTAAGAAGTCATTATGCCGACTCCCACCTTGGTCACGTTTTTGAAGATGGGCCAATGGATCAGGGCGGACTCCGATACTGCATGAACTCAGCAGCTATGAAATTCATTCCGAAAGACGAAATGGAGGAAAAAGGGTACGGCAAGCTATTGTATCTCTTTGAGTAAACGGCACATACCACAGGGTGATCTCTCAGGCGGGACACCCTCCTGTTTATTTACATATACAAAATCAAACATAAAGGAGCAGAAAAAATGATTCATAAAACATGGGAAGAAGGCAAAACCATTAAAAAAATTGAGTGCGTACATGCAAATGCGAAAAAATATATCGTTAATCGTGTACTGACACCTGGTAAGGTATACGATGTAAAAAATGAAACGGATGAATTCTACTTTATTATCGATAACACAGGGAAAATAGGCGGATTCTTTAAGGATTATTTTAGGGAAGTCTAATGTTTCTGCCTAATAACAGAAAAATGCATCCGTCTTCTTTCATTGAGCGAAAAAATCGCTTTATCTTAAGATGTCAATTAACAGAAACCAAACAAGAAATTACCGTCCACCTCCAGGATCCTGGTCGTTTGAAGGAACTGCTTATCCCGAACAACACAATCTATGTATCATACCATGATCAACCCCACCGTAAAACCAAGTGGACAGCCGAAATGATTACAAAGCCGGATAGTGACATGCTTATATCTTTACGTTCCACCTTACCGAATCAGTTAATGAAGCATGCACTTCAGAATAAGGCTCTATCTGATTTTAACCATTTAGATTATAAAAAGCAGGAATTCACCTATGGTGGTTCAAGGTGGGATTTTTTATTGCAAGGGGAAAATAAGCCGTATTTACTTGAAGTAAAAAGTGTCACGCTGGAGAAAAACAGAATTGGCTATTTTCCGGATGCCCCGACAAAAAGGGGGGCAAAACATGTGGAGGAACTGACCTCTATCCGTGAGCAAGATATCTATCAGACGGGAATCCTTTTTGTCTGCCAAAGGGAGGATATAAAATCTGTGCAGCCCGCGGATTGGATTGATCCGGCTTTCGCACATGTGCTTCATAAAGCTAAAGAAGCGGGTGTTGATGTAAGAGCAAGATCATGCAAGGTAGCTTTAAATGGAATTACTTTAGGGGAACAAATTCCCGTGCAAATCTAAAATAGGGGAGTTGGACACATGTCTTTTACAGTAAAGGGGATTGATCACATTCAATTGGTGGCACCAGCTGGATGTGAGGAAAAAGCGAGGGGATTTTTTAGTGAAATTCTTGGAATGAAAGAAATTGAAAAGCCGGAAATGCTAAGGAAAAACGGAGGAGTCTGGTTTCAATGTGGACAACAGGAAATACATATCGGTGTGGAAGAGGATTTTCGTGCAGCAAGAAAGGCTCATCCTGCGTTCTATATTCAACATTTGTCTGAATTAAAAGAACATCTTGAGGAACAGGGGATAGAAGTTACCGTAGATGACCGGCTACCTGGATATCAGCGCTTTTACGTGGCAGACCCATTTGGAAATCGATTGGAATTTTTGGAAGAAGATGATTAATGAACAAACTTCATATGTGAAAAAGACCGTATAAGCACGGTCTTTTTCTTATTTCCTGCCATTCTCTATCTGCCTAAGCATCTTTTCGTTTAAGGTTAACTAATATGTTAAAAGCAAAAAAGAGAACACCCAGCAAAACAAGAGTACCCCCAACAGCAGTCCCGATTATAAGGGGGTTGCTGTTCATATTTCCTGTCAGCAGCATGACAGCTAAAGAAATCATCATTAAAGGCAAACCTAGATTGTGTAACCAGAAGTGGATCCTCGCAGATTTTCTTGTTGTGAGCTCTGGAAATAATACATAAATGATACCGATTAAAGTAAGGGCAGTCCAGCCAAGAAGATTGATATGAACATGGACACCAGTTAGGGTATATTGGTGTGAAGTGGACATGTAATAGCCAATACTCACTCCAATCACAAAATAAACAGATGAAATTTTAATTAGTAAAGTTCCCAAGTGTTTCATCTCCCTTTTTCATAGTCAAACTTATTTTATCTTCATTTCAGGGTTCTGGGAACTATACCAAAGTATAATTTTTATCCTACATATAAAGACTGGCCAGAAATATCCCCAATGTCTCCTGGTAAATTTCTTCAAATTGACTTAAAGGCAATGGATTTATCCCTTCTCCAAGCTCAACTGTATAGCCGGGACGCTGCCACTCCTGTATAAACCAATCCTTATAACCAGCATAACTGTCTACGGTTCGAATCGGCTGATACCCGCTTACTCTGGCAAATTCATTAACGATTGTCTCAGCAATAGGAGGTTCTGAATTTTCAAAGCCCCAGTAAATAACCTCCCCCTGTGTATGAAAGGCTAACACTCGATCAAAATCACGATTGACTGTTAGGTCAGCCATTGCATTTGCTTCCGGTTCTGTCAAAGGGGCTTCACCCGGATAATCTCTTGGGGCTGGCTCCTGCTCCTTACGCTCCTGTTCAACTTCCCATTGGGCAGGGTATTGGTTATTGAGATCTACGCCTCTGATATTGGCCTTCCAATTGGAGAAATCTGTACTTCCATTGTTAATATCCAGCACAAGCTCCCGGTAATTGGGTTCTTCAGGAGGGCCGTTCAGCACTAAATTTACACCATCTGGATTCACCATGGGTACAACGGAGAGAAGAACTTCTTCATAGAAAGGATTCACCTGCAAGCCACGTATCGGTTGCTGGTTGGTTAAGGAAAGTAAGTAATCATTTAAAAAGGTCATAATAATGGGTGTAGTGATCCATTCATTTGCATGGAAGGATCCATTCCAGTGGACTTTTTTTGCCCCTTTCCCAATAACAAGCTCCGGGATGGGCCTGCCCATGACCGAATGGCCGACTTCAAAATTGGACATAAAGGGAAAAATGTAGGTAAGTTCTCGCAGGTTTTGAATCAGGTCGTCGTACGTATATTCCTTCTTGCCATTGACCACTCTCCAGGTCACTCTTCTTGGCAGTATAATCTGCTGACCTGCATATAAAGCATTAGGATTGATTTGCCGATTCATAAATAAGAGCTGTTGAAAGGAAATATTTTGCTGTTGGGCAATCGTCCAAAATGAGTCGCCGGGCTGAATGGTATAGTTTTCCTGTACAAAACCCGGAATTTTTACGGTTTGACCGATGGGTAACTGGTTAGGATGGATAGATGGGTTAGAGTCGATGATAAGCTGAAGTGGCAGTTGAAAGGTTTGACTGTACAACCAGTAATTGTCACCCGACTGAACTGTAATATTCATGCTGCACCCCCTATAATTTCAAGTCTCAAGTAAAATATATGAGTGATCATTCTTTAATATTTGTAAAAGAAAGAGGAAATTTCGCAAAAAAACGTGAGAAAAAAAAGGATTTTTTGTCATGGACCTTTAATATTATAAAAGTAAGTGGAATTTAATGATAAAGGAGGGCTTATTTTGGCATTTGTTATAACCTCGCCTTGTAAGGAAGAGAAGTCGGCGGAGTGTGTAGAAGTTTGCCCGGTTGAATGTATAGAAGAAGGCGAAGACATGTTTTACATTGACCCGGATATTTGTATTGACTGTGGCGCTTGTGAAGCGGTTTGTCCGGTTGAAGCCATTTATCATGAAGACGATGTTCCTGAAGAGGAAAACGAATACATTGAATTGAATAGGAAGTTCTTTCAGGATTAAATAACAGGGCTGCTTCTTTAATAAATGGGAGCAGTCCTTTTTCATATTTATGGTACATATTGATAAAGGATAAGGAGCGAAATAAATGAAGGAAGTGAAATTTACGGAGCTTGAAGGATTCAGATTAGGACATGCCCAAAATGAGCAGGCACTGACAGGTTGTACAGTGGTTGTATGTGAGGAAGGAGCAACAGGAGGGGTTGATGTACGTGGAGGATCCCCTGGAACCAGGGAGACAGATTTACTGAAACCTCAGAATCTGGTGGAAGAAGTACATGCAGTAATGTTAGCAGGGGGAAGTGCTTATGGTTTAAATGCAGCAGGTGGGATCATGGAATACCTGGAGGATCAGGAAATTGGCTTTGATGTTCAGGTAGCAAAAGTTCCAATTGTAACCGGTGCCATCCTTTTTGATCTGCTTCCTGGTGATCCCTCTGTGCGTCCTGATCATAAAATGGGCTATGCAGCCAGTCAAAATGCTTTTCATCATCCTGTGAATAAAAATGGAAATATAGGCGCGGGAACCGGAGCAACGGTTGGAAAAGCACTGGGTCCTGAATTTGCAATGAAGGGCGGTTTAGGTACGTATGCCGTGCAGGCTGGAGATTTGCAGGTAGGGGCAGTTGTAGCAGTGAATTGCTTTGGGGATGTGATTGATCCGAACACAGGACAGATAATTTCCGGGGCCTGCGATAAGCAAGAGCAATCCTTTTTATCCTCAGAGGAGTCCTTGCTCAACCAGTTAAATCAAAAAGAAAAAACCAATCGTTTTAAGGGAAATACAACGATAGGTACGGTTGTTACCAATGCCAGGTTAACGAAAGCCCAGGCGAATAAACTGTCCTCCATGACCCACGACTCCCTGGCAAGAACGATGCGCCCTTCTCATTCATTGGTTGATGGAGATACGATTTTTACGATGAGCACAAATAAAGTTGAAGCAGAATTAAATAGTCTTGGGATGCTGGCGACCAAAGTAATGGAGAAGGCTATTTTACGGGGGGTAAAGGCTGCAGAAGGTGCAGGCGGAGTTACGTCTTATCAGGATTTGAACGATTAGAATTGAAAAGTTTTGGGATAGGTCTGTTATCAAGGTTGTTTTTTCAGTAAAATATTCTGTAAAAAGGGGAACGGGAAAAGGAGCATTTGAATCCTATGACAATGACAAATATATCTAAACAGCAAAATTTGTTAAGTAAATTAGCACGTTCTTATGAAAAATTAGACCAATACGAAGATCAGCAACGAAAACATAAAATTTTAGATTTATATAAAAAATTTATGAACAAGGAAATGACCATCGGTTTTTCGGGTCACTTTTCTGCCGGTAAATCCTCGATGATTAATGAGGTTATTGGTGACCGTATCCTGCCTGCAAGTCCTATTCCTACCAGTGCGAATCTCGTAAAAATAAAAAACACACAAAAACCCTATACGAGAGTGTTTTTTCGGGAAGATGCACCTGTTCATTATGAGAGTGTGCTTGATATGGATATTATTCATTCTTTGTGCAGAGACGGCGATGCGATTAAAGGGATTGAAATCGGAAAACCGCTTTTACACCTGCCTGAAGACGTCTGGATTTTGGATACACCGGGAATTGACTCGTCTGATGAAGCGGACCGGGTCATTACCGAGTCCAGTATCCATACGGTTGATGTCCTTTTTTATGTAATGGACTACAATCATGTACAATCGGAGGTAAACCTGTCTTTTCTAAAAGACCTTCAAAAACAGGAAAAGCCTTTTTATATAATGGTCAATCAAATTGATAAACATGAGGAAAAAGAGCTCACCTTTACATCTTTTAAAGATAGTGTCCATCAGGTGCTTGAACAGTGGGGAATAAAACCCGAGCAACTTTACTTTACATCGTTGCATGAAAAGAATCATTCATATAATCAATTGTCGGAAGTGGAACATTTACTTGAGGATCTTACACACAAAAAAGATTCCTTGATGGAGGAAACGGTTCAGCATGCGCTGACTTCTCTTCTTAACAGTCATGTTGAAGACTATAAGCAGGCATACCAGGATGAACTCAATCAACTTGCAGAACAACTCGAAGCCGATGAATTATTATCGGATCTGGAGCAAAAGCAGGCAGAAATAAAAGAAGGAACGTCTTTGGTGGAAGAAGCGGAAATACAACTGAAACAGGGTATGGATGAGATTTTTAAAAATGCTTATTTAATGCCTTATGAAAACCGGGAAAAGGCAAGACTGTTCCTTGAGTCTATGCAGCCTGGTTTTAAGACCGGTTTGTTCATGACGAAAAAAAAGACTGCTGAAGAAAAGGATAAGCGTCAGAACTCTTTTTATGAAGCACTAATGGAAGTTTCGGCTGTACAATTAGAAACGCACATTCGAGACATGGCAGTGAAACTGGCAAAAAAATATCAGGTCACGGATGAACAAATTCTGCAGGATATCCAAAACTTTAATCTGACTTATGAACCAGAACGCTTAAAGAAAGTCATGAAATCAGGAGCAGAAGTTACAGGGAATTATGTTCTTGTATACACCAATGATGTGTCAAACGATTTAAAGAACAGTGCTAAGGAACAGATCAAACATTTGTGGGAAAAAGTCAATCCTCATATTGACGAATATGAAAAGTTCATAGTCAAAGAGAAGGAAGAAGACTTAGAAAAGCTTAAACAGCAGGAGCAGATAAAAGAACAGATCGATCATATTCACACATTAATAGAGTGGCGGGAAAAGGAGCTGGACGACGAAGGAATGACCGATGACATCGATATTGAATCATCTCTTCAGCACATGGAGAAGCTCTTAGCTGCGTTTGAAAATAATATTCAGACGGCTGTTGCATCAGCACTGGAATCAGCTGGGAAGACCATCAAACATGAAGAAACGCTCTCATCATCAGAAAAGCAGATGACTCATTACTCTCCCTCATCTTCGGTTCCGGTGGATGACATGATAGATCGGATGGAGCGGTCTATCCGGATCATTAAGGATCTGAAAGGTTTTAAGACCATTGCAGCGGATCTTTCTCAAAAGAGGGAGCGGCTAATCAATCGTCACTTTACCGTAGCATTATTTGGAGCGTTCAGTGCAGGAAAGTCCTCCTTTGCTAATGCACTTTTGGGAGATGATGTTCTGCCTGTATCACCTAATCCAACGACAGCAACCATTAATAAAATTCGTCCATCTGACCGTGAAAATGAACATGGAACGGTTCGAATTCAACTTAAAAGTGAAAAAAGAATCTTAGAGGATATTATTCAGGCAGGGAATAGAATTCCAGACTCCTTTGGAACATTAGAGGAGGCCATCAGTTGGCTTGCCCATGAAGATCTGTCAGAGTATATATCTGAAGGAGAACATAAGAGTCTGTCTTTTCTCCATGCTATGCAAAAGGGGTACCACAAGCTGAAAAATCAATTGAATCATTCATTGAGCATAAAATTGGAAGATGCGCATGTGTATGTTGCAGAGGAGCAATATGCCTGTTTTGTGGAATCGGTTGAATTTTATTATGATTGTCCATTTACAATGAATGGAGTAACGCTCGTTGATACACCCGGGGCAGATTCCATTAATGCAAGACATACAGAGGTGGCATTTGAGTATATTAAAGATTCCGATGCCATTTTGTTTGTCACGTACTACAATCACGCCTTTTCAAGAGCTGATCAGGAATTTCTCACTCAGCTTGGTCAGGTAAAAGATGTGTTTGCCTTGGATAAAATGTTTTTTGTCATAAATGCAAAGGACCTTGCTAAAAATGAAGAGGAACTGGAGCTGGTCCAATCCTATGTCAAGGATAATCTAACTGCTTTTGGCATTCGTCATCCCAGAATGTTTCCGGTTTCCAGTAAATGGGCGCTGAAGGAGAAAAAAGAAAACGAGGTTAAAGAGTCCGGACTCAAGGAATTCGAAAAAGCATTTACTTCGTTTATTCAGGATGAACTGACGGGGATTATGGTGAATTCAGGTTTACATGATATGAAACGAGCCGTTTCTACTCTTGAGGAATACAGGAAACGTGCTTCCATGAACGCGGAGGAAAAACAGCAGCGAAAAGCTTTATATAACAATGATTGGTCATCTATGCTTGAGTTGATCAACCAGCAGTCGGATCTTCGTTATCAGCAGTCCATCAGGCAGGAGCTCGAGGAACTGATTTATTATATTCATCAGCGTATATTTCTGAACTTTTCTGATCTTTTTAAAGAAACCTTCAACCCCGCAACGATTAAATCCAATGGACGCAGGGGCAAAGCAGAGTTAGAGATGGCTTTTCACCAGCTTATTGCACTTTTAGAAGGCAAACTCATTCGGGAGGTTCAGGCAACCGAATTAAGAGTCGAAGCATTTATGAAAAAACAGCTAGAACAATTAAAGGCGGATGTACAAAATAATGACTTGTTAAAGGAATATCAGGTTACCTTTCAAAACGAAATAGCACCGGATTTTATCTCGCCTAAAGTTGACTTACATCTGGACGATATTGAACTAGAGCCATTCAGGAAGATCTTCAGCTCCTTTAAGAACACAAAGGCATTTTTTGAACAGAATGAAAAAGAGGCTATAAAGGAGAAGTTAGAGAAAACGCTCAAACCGCTGATAAAAGAACATTTAACAGAAGAAAGGCATATATTGGTACAGAATTACCTGGAACAATGGGAAAAGGAAATAGATCAAGTAAAGCAGAGCTGGAAAGAGAACGTTGACCAGTATTTTGAAGGCCTCTTATATAGCTTGACGGACCATGTGAATATTAGAGACCTTCGAGACAAGTATCAGCAAATGGAAAACCTTGTAAGTGTATAAGGACTAAAAGTGGACGCGAACACTCGCAGAACAAGCAGAATCTCCTGAATGTCCTGAATATGGCATAAGGGGGATTCTGTTTATGAATGGAAAACAGAAAAGATCCTGAATTATTTTTTACGAAAACAGTCTTTAGTTTTACTGAAGGTAATAATGGGAAAAGGATAATAGATGGTCTCCAGTATCTTTGTTTCACGTATTCATTGCATCATACTCCCACTGATGGAATTTCCACTTTATCCCTGTTTAAAGTAATCAAGTCCTGGGCCCATTAAGATTACACAGTGAATTTGCTATGATTGATTTTCAACAATAATGAGCTCTAAAACTGGATTTTTTTCAGAAATTCCTTTAAACTTGCTAAAGTATGGAAATCTAATATTTTGTATGTGATACTTGTATGTGAAAAAAGGAGAGCAAGCAGATAGTTGATAAAGGTTTGTTACGATACAATTTGGGTTATTTTGAAACTTACGATACATACTAATAATAGATGAAATATATGTAAGAGGCATCATAAGAAAGGATTGAGTAAGATTGACAAATTTTAAAGATTTTAATATTAGTGAGGACACCCTTCAGGCCGTAATGGCTATGGGGTTTGAGGAAGCTACTCCTATTCAGGCTAAGGCTATTCCTTCAGGGATGGAAGGAAAGGATCTGATTGGACAAGCTCAAACAGGAACAGGTAAAACGACCGCATTCGGTATACCTCTTGTGGAAAAAGTGGATACAACAAGCGGAAATATCCAGGGAATTATTTTAGCCCCAACACGGGAATTAGCGGTACAGGTGGCTGAGGAATTAAATCGTATAGGTACGAAAAAAGGGATTTTTACCTTGCCTATCTATGGTGGACAGGATATAAATCGTCAAATTAAAGCGTTGAAGAAGCGTCCGCAGATTATTTCCGCTACACCTGGACGTTTATTAGACCATATGAAGAGACGAACCATTCGTTTAAACAACATTCATACTGTTGTACTGGATGAAGCAGATGAAATGCTGAATATGGGCTTTATTGATGAGATTGAGGAAATACTTGGAGCTATTACTTCTGAGCATCAGACGATGTTGTTCTCAGCAACTATGCCTAAAAAGATTGAAGCCCTGGCACAGAAGTTCATGAACAATCCAGAGCTGATCCGTACCAAATCCAAGGAGATGACGGTTAAAAATATTGATCAGCATTATATCGATGTACCTGAAAAACAGAAATTTGATGTACTCAGCCGTTTACTGGATATTCAATCCCCTGAACTGGCCATTGTGTTTGGACGTACGAAAAAGCGAGTGGACGAACTGACGGAGGGTTTAAAGAAGCGAGGTTATTCCGCAGAAGGGATACACGGCGATTTATCCCAATCTAAACGGGACCATGTTATTCGGCTTTTCAAAGAACAGACGATCGATATTATGGTTGCCACAGATGTTGCTGCCCGTGGTTTAGATATCTCAGGTGTGACACATGTGTACAATTTTGATATCCCACAGGATCCTGAGAGCTACGTTCACCGAATCGGGCGTACAGGCAGAGCAGGTCGCAAAGGTCTGTCTCTTACTCTTGTTACTCCTAGGGAAATCGGACATTTACGCGCCATTGAACAAGTTACGAAAACAAAGATTGAACGAAAATCAGTTCCGACGTATACAGACGTGATTGAAGGAAATAAACAGTCTGCTCTTGATCAATTACGAGAGTCGGCACAGCAGGAAGACAATAAGGAATATAAAACGATGGCTGAAAATCTCCTGAATGATATTGATTCAGTGTCGTTAGTATCTGCAGCCATCAAACTGTTAACGAAGGAACCTGATCGTACACCCGTTCATTTAACATCCATTGCCCCACTGCGCGCCAAAAAATCAAATAATCAAGGCAATCGGAAACGTTCAAATAACAGAGGATATAAGGACCGAAACAATAAAGATCGATACAACAAGGGTCGCAAACCAAGGGACAGAAGATATAACAAAGACCAACGAAATAAGAACAAGAAAAACTGGGGCGGAAAAGAAAATAGGAAATAAAAATAGCGAAGGCGAGCGGATAGGCTTGAGAGCCGTAACTGGACAAAGAAAACAGAGGAGGACAAGGTCTTTCCTGGTCGCTTGTCCGCAAATCAGCTTATTGTCAACTCCCTATACCATACAAAAGCTAATGGCTGCCATGGACCATTAGCTTTTGTGTTGGTGCAGAACATTAATTTTGTACATGCACCCATCCGTAGATTTTCTAGCATATAAACTATCTTTTACACTGCCGTTCATGATATAATGGCAATTACGTTTAATTATCAGGAAAATGGAGGCCATACAAACGATGCTTAACGTTCAGAATGTCAGCTTACGATACGGTGATCGGAAGCTGTTTGAAGATGTAAATATAAAATTCACCCCCGGCAATTGCTATGGACTAATAGGTGCAAATGGGGCAGGTAAGTCCACTTTCTTAAAAATACTTTCAGGTGAAATTGAAACTCAGACCGGTGATATTTCTATTACACCGGGGCAAAGGCTTGCTGTGCTGAAACAGGATCATTTTGAGTATGAAGACAATGAAGTGCTCCAGGTTGTTATCATGGGGCATGAACGTTTATATAAAATTATGCATGAAAAAAATGAGATTTATATGAAGCCTGATTTTTCAGATGAGGATGGAATGAGGGCAGCCGAGCTGGAAAGTGAGTTTGCTGAACTAAACGGATGGGAGGCCGAATCGGATGCCTCTAAACTTTTAACAGGACTGGGAATTGATGAATCGCTTCACCAGCTGAAGATGGCAGAATTGACCGGATCTCAAAAAGTTAAAGTTCTTTTAGCTCAGGCTTTATTTGGTTCCCCGGATATTTTGCTCCTGGATGAGCCGACCAACCATCTCGATATTAAGGCCGTTCAATGGCTTGAAGAATTTTTAATCGACTTCGAAAATACCGTGATTGTGGTTTCTCACGACCGACATTTCCTTAATAAAGTTTGTACACATATTGCGGATATAGATTACGGAAAAATTGAACTTTATGTGGGAAACTACGATTTCTGGTATGAATCCAGTCAATTAGCCAAAAAGATGGCTGAGGAGGAAAATAAGAAAAAAGAAGAAAAGATTAAAGATCTCGAGACCTTCATTGCACGTTTTAGTGCGAATGCATCAAAATCCAAACAGGCAACGTCCAGAAAGAAATTATTGGATAAAATTACGCTTGACGATATTAAGCCTTCCTCGAGAAAATATCCATATATAGCCTTTAAGCCCAACAGAGAAATTGGCAATGATGTTTTATTTGTGGAAGGATTAAGTAAAACAATTGATGGAGAAAAGGTGCTCGACAATGTATCCTTTACTTTGAAGAGGGATGATAAAGTAGCTCTGATTGGTGACAATGAGAGAGCCAACACAGCCCTTATGCAAATTATAATGGGGGAAATGGAACCTGATGAAGGTTCCTATAAATGGGGAATCACGACGTCACAAAGTTACTTTCCCAAGGACAATTCCCCCTACTTTGAAAACAACAACATGGATTTAGTGAATTGGCTCCGTCAATATTCACCGGAAGACCAGACAGAAACCTTTATCAGAAGCTTTCTTGGTCGTATGCTCTTCTCAGGTGAGGAAGCCAGGAAAAAAGCAAACGTATTATCTGGTGGAGAGAAAGTCCGTTGTATGCTCTCAAAAATGATGCTAAGTGGAGCGAACGTATTGTTATTTGATGAGCCGACCAACCATCTGGATCTTGAGGCGATAACAGCTCTGAATAATGGACTCATGAAGTTTAATGGTGTTTTAATGTTTACGTCCCATGACCATCAATTCATTCAGTCCCTGGCTAACCGTATCATTGATATCCGCACTGATGGGGTTGTGGACAAGGAAATGTCTTATGATGAGTACCTTGAACATCAGGGAGTAACACTGGGATAAAAGAGGAGAAACTTTTTATGCCTGACTTAAAAACAAAAGACAAGAAGGGGAAAATGCCTGGGTATATGACCCAGGCATTTTTCATTTCCATTTCGATAAAACGACTTCATTAAATTCTATAAGTTATGATAGATTTTACAGAAAATAATTCTTTTTACTCAGTAAATTTTAAATTTTATTTACAGGAATGTTAAAAAAAGGTAAGATATAAAGTAGAAAAATGTAAAAATGGGGAGTTAATGGTATGGTGGAAGCGCTTCCGCATCTGTTAAATAATGTATTATTTATTATCATTCCGGTTTTATTTTATTTACTATTCCTCAACGAAGAAGACTCTGCTCGTCAAAAACATATTTTCTCGAAATTTTCCATTTTTCTTGTCATATCTTTATTATTAACGATGATTTTCCCCGCAGAATATTCTGATGCTTTTCTATATGATTTAAGAATTGTACCCATCTTAATGGCTATTCTATATGGTTCACGTCTATCAGGACTAAGTCTCATTCTTGTCATGTTATTTTACACCTTCCTGTTTCAGTATTCTGAGTTCTTTGTTTATCTAGGTAATTATACAGTTGCTTTTATCCTTCTATGGTGGATAAAACCCCGGTATGTACAAGCGGATCGTTTTAAAAGATTTATTATTGTTACTCTTTTTTATTTGTCGATTGTCATAACGAGAGGTTTATTCCTTATTCACATCGGGCAGGTACAGCAGTTACCCCTTTTAGTTATTCTTTCATTGATAACCTGGTTTACCATTGTTGCGGTCCAGTTACTCATTGAAAATATGGATAAGCAAACCCGGTTAAAACGTGAGCTTCAGCATAATGAAAAAGTGGATGCCGTAAGCCAGCTGGCCGCCTCTGTTACTCATGAAGTAAAAAATCCGCTGACGACGGTCAAAGGATTTCTTCAAATTTTGCATGAAAAGGACTATATTAGTGACAAAGATCAATCATATTTAAGATTGTCGATAGATGAATTGGAACGTGCGGAATTTATTATCCGGAATTATTTATCCTTATCCAAACCAGAGAAAAATCCATATGGAATCGTAGACATTTCTTCAGTGCTTCAGAATCTTATCAAACTTTTAGCCACATATCAGCAGGATATCCAGTTAGTAACAGCAGTTGAACCCGATTTAACGGTGAAAGGTATAAAATATGAGATTCAGCAGGTATTATTAAACATTATTAAAAATGGGATGGAAGCTATGAGTGATCATCCTGGACAATTATACATAAAAGCGATGAGAAGGGATTCCGATGTGGTAATCACCATCAAAGATCAGGGGAAAGGAATGGCAAAAAACGATTTAAAGAGAATAGGTCAACCTTATTTTACAACGAAAGAGAATGGGACAGGTCTGGGGATGAGTGTCAGTTTTGAGATTGTTAAACGGATGGGCGGACGAATCACTGTACATAGTGAGTTAGGTTACGGCACGATATTTACAATCGAATTGCCCTTAACCAGTTTGTCATTTTCATAGATCTTCTTTTCTATTGTTCGACTTTCTTTTACAATAAAGGAAGCGGTTTTTAATAGGAAAGGAAGTATAAAATGGAATATATTTTCACGACAACGGATCCAATGTTACTTTTTCTTGCCATTGTTTTAACTTTTATGGCCTCTTATACTGCCATTGATTTATTTACGTTGATAAACTCTTCTGACCGGAACAAGGAGTTTTTATTCCTTGGAGGAGTTACTTCAATGGGAATCGGAATCTGGGTAATGAATGTTCTGGTTACCTTTACGATTAATACGGTGGATTTATCAGATTATAATATTCCGCTTGAAATTCTATCTGTACTATTGGGAATTATTTTTATTGGCATTGCTTTCTATAATCTGGTAGCGAGACCTTATCGAACATCACGTCTTTATACCAGCAGTTTTTTTCTGACTCTTGCTGTTTTCTGCTTTCACGTTTTAGGTGTGTATTCAATGAATTACACGATGTCTTTTGATCCTGAGATATTGTTTGTTTCCCTTGCAATGATTTTTATTTCGTTTTTATTTTCTTTATGGATTCTCTTTTCAAAAAAATATTCCTATACAAGACGAGGATGGTTGCGCCCCGTAAGCACCTTAATTATTACGCTCGCCATTGTTGAAGGCTATTTTCTGCTTTCCAGAGCATCGAGCTTTTACAACCCTCGACAAATGAGTGAAGATGGGGGTCAATTAAAAGGATCATTCGTTTTCTATATTGTTATTTTTATGTCTGTTTTAATTTTAACAGGTTTAATTGTAACGAGTACGCTTGTCAGTAAAAGACTTGCCTCCAGCTATACAAACCTGCAGGATTTTAAGTTTGCCCTTGATCAATCCTCTATAGTAGCTATGACGGACAGGAGAGGTCGAATTATTTATGCAAACGACAAATTTTGTGAGATTTCCAAATACAGCCGTGATGAATTAATTGGGCAGGATCACCGGATATTAAATTCAGGATATCATCCCAAATCATTTTTTAAAGATTTATGGAAAACAATCGGTACTGGTCATGTATGGAAGGGGGAAATCTGTAATCGCGCCAAGGATGGCTCATTTTATTGGGTGAATACAACGATTGTTCCTTTTCTTGACAATACCTATAAACCTTACCAGTACATTGCTATTCGAACGGATATTACAGAACGGAAGAGGACAGAAGAATACTTACACCGTCAGGATAAGTTAGCTGCTGTGGGTCAACTGGCAGCAGGAGTGGCACATGAAATCCGCAATCCTCTAACATCAATGCAGGGCTATGCAGAATTTCTGACTTTGGATGAGAAGGATGAACAAAGAAAAGAGTTTCTGGAAATTATTCTTGATGAAATTAATCGGGTGGATGACATCCTTGAAGATTTTATGGTTCTGGCCCGCCCGAAAGATTTAACGATGGAAACAGGCAATATCGTTTTAACTGTTCAGAACGTTCTCTCTTTGCTTGATTATGATGCCCGGCAGCAGAACGTATCCGTATCCTTTGAAAATGAACAGGACTCCATGCAGGTTGTGATGGATGAAAACCGTATGAAGCAGGTGTTTCTTAATCTTGTGAAGAATGCGATCGAGGCCATGCCTGAAGGAGGCGACCTGAGCATAAATATCGATTACGATCTTGAAAGAGAACAGCGATGGGTTCATATTAAAATCGCTGATAGCGGGATGGGAATTTCCGAAAAGAATCTCAAAAAGATTTCCAATCCATTTTATACGACAAAAGAAAATGGAAATGGCTTAGGTCTTATGATTAGCTATAAGATAGTGGAAAACCTTAAAGGTAAAATTCATATTGACAGTGCAGTGGGAGAGGGTACGACTTTCCATGTCTACCTCCCGGCTGCTGAACGAAAATGACCGATCTGGACAGTCCTATGGAAATGAAAATAGAGGAGGCAACCGTTTAGACCTGGACATAACCAGAATTTCCGAAGTGGCCGTTTTTTGGTCATGGAGAGTGTTCTGCTTATGACCGCTTGGCCCTGAGAGCCGCAGCTGGACAAACGGGTGCTTCCGCCTTTGTTCTTTGAGTCCGGAAGGCAAACAGTTTTTTCTGCTCTTTTGCTACAAATTTTCATTCTGCTGTTTTATTTCATCAGCACCAATGGTTTTGTTGACAGATTCCAATCTCTTGTGCTCGTCTGCCGAATCTCCTGGATAGGTTTCCTGATCGTCGTGAAACGGATCATAGGTTTGGACACTTAGTTCTTCACGCTTGGGAGCCTTCGATTGTATGTTTCTTCGGTTTCTCTTCGTCATTTGAATCACTCCTTTATTTACTACCCTTAGACTGGACCAATCTCCACAAGTTTATTTCATTACAGCTTTATTTTGTCATGAGTTTTAATTTGGTACTTGTGAATGGTTCCGCTTGGAAGTTCAATTGCGCTAACCGCGTGTTTTACCGGCCGGACCACGTGCCACGGTTTTAGATGGACTATGGTTTTAACCACCTGATGATGTTCATCCAAAAAGACTACATCGATAGGGAAAAACATAAAAAACATATGAATGGAATTGCAGGGGCATATGAAAATCCCTTCGTCTTTGATAGGGGATAATCTGAACATAAGTCCTCTGAACCTTTTCCAGAACGTCTGATATCTTAGTATACTGATTGGGACCTTGAACCTTTTGTCATTGCTAATAATCTCCATAAACTAACGCACCTTCCATACTTACCATTAATACTCTAGTGCTTTTTCTCTTCCACCATGCTAATATAAGTTTTGCAGGGACGGAAAACCTTGCGAAAGAGGGCTGATGGAACGATAGGAATAGCCATTATTCATTCTTATTATTTATATATTCAATCCTCCAATCGGGAAAACAGCCAGCCTGGTTTTGAAAAATTTCATAAAATTAATGGGGGTAATACACAAATGAACAAACGAATGCAGAGATTAGTTAAAGAAGAAAAAGGACAAGGTATGACTGAATATGGTCTGATTCTTGGTCTGATTGCACTGGTGGTTGTCGTAGCGCTGGTTACGCTTGGTGATGAACTAAAAGCAAAATTTGATTCCATCGTAACGTCAATTACAAATCCGGATACAATTACGGAAACAACTCCAGACACAACTTCCTCTACTAACTAACAATGATATCCAACAAAGTTTAACCATAAATATTCGCAGACCCTATTTCTTGTAACCATTTATTTCAAAGAAGTAGGGTTATTTTTTTGGAATTAAAGGAGTGAGTGAATTGATTGAGGTTATTCTTTCCGTCATTTTAATCATCTCATTAATTACGGACATAAAAACACGTAAAATCTTAAATATCGTAACGATCCCTACTATAGGATTTGCATTTATTTATCATGTTATAACCGGAGGACTTTATGGACTTCTGTTCAGTACAAGTGGATTTTTACTAGGGCTTGGTCTCTTATTCCTTCCATTTTTGTTAGGTGGCGTGGGTGCCGGCGACGTGAAATTATTGGCTGCCATTGGTGCTCTTCAAGGCATGCAATTTGTTTTTTATGCGTTTATCTATACAGCTCTGATTGGCGGGATGATAGCTGTCGTACTGCTGCTGAAAAGAAAGGATTTGCTTCACTCCTTTAAACGTATTCTGTACGTAACGAAACTGAGAACCCTGGACTCTTTAAATAAGGATGAACTGCACCACGCCTTTCCATATGGAGTGGCCATTGTGATTGGAACATTTATTACTTTGGGAGCAGAATCGTTATGGGTTTAAGAAAATCACAACGTGGACAGGCAGTTGTTGAGATAGCTTTAGTTTTACCCATCCTGCTGTTATTAATATTTGGAATGATTGACATTGGACGAATCATACACACCTATATGACAGTTGAGCATGTCAGTCGCGAATCAGCCAGAGCAGCAAGTGTTGGCGATGACAACTTAGAAATAGCAGAAACAGCATATCAGGCTGCACCGGCCTTAAATCAGGAGTATTTATCCATTACCATCTCACCAGAAAGCAACCGGTCCAGAGGAAGCTATGTCAGTATTTCCACATCATACCCAGTCGAAATCCTTACTCCCTTTATCAGACAACTCTTACCAAATCCGTTTTTAGTAACGAGTGAAACCGTTATGAGGATGGAGTAGAATGAGGAACTTCAGAAAACGTGAAGATGGGGCTGTAATGGTTCTGGTTGCGTTAGCGATGAGCGCCTTTTTAGCAATGGTTGCTCTTGTTTTAGATGGTGGCCATTTTTATCTGGAAAAAAATCGACTGCAGAATATGGTGGACGCTGCTGCTTTAGCGGGAGCGCAGGAACTTCCCTCATCTCCGGAACAGGCGACTGATTCTGCCAAATGGACAGCCTTTCAAAATGGAGATGCTGATCAAATTTTTGTTGAGTTTTTATCTGAAAATAAAGGAATAAAGGTCCATGGACAAAAATCGGTAAGCTTAACGTTTGGAAAAGTATTTGGATTTGATGATCCTGTACTGGAAGCAAGTGCTGTTGTACAGCTGGCACCCCTTGATTCAGTTAAAGGTGCAATTCCTCTTGGTGTACAATACAACACTGATATGTCTAAAGCTGATTTAATTGAGCTGAAAGTAGGAGATCCTGTGGTAGGAAACTTTGGAGCCATTGAATTGACAGGCTCTGGAGCTCGTAACTATCTTGAGGATTTTAAAAAAGGCTTTGACAAAACCTTGCATGTAGGTGAAATTCTGTCTACGGAGCCGGGAAAAATGAGTGGTGCTACAGAGGATGCTGTCGATTATCGAGTATCGAAATGTCCCGACGCCACGCATTTAAATTATAGTTCGGGCTGTGAGCGGGTCGTGATCGTTATGGTGTATAAGCCGGTGAATGTTGATGTGAATAAGATTAAGGAAATTGAAATTGTCGGATTTGCAACTTTCTTTTTAGAAGGCACAGCACCTTATGATAAATCGATTGTACTGGGACGGTTTATCGAGACATCCCTTAATGGTGGCAGTTCACCGGATCAATATGACTATGGTGCATATGGTCTGAAATTAATTCAATAAGAAAATGGTGATGATGTGTGAAAAGCTTAAAGAAAATGTGGATTATATCGATCTTTTTAGGGTTTATTTTTTCGTCTTTATTATATCTTGTTCTTAATCAGTCATCTGATCCATCTGTTCTAAAGCAGGTGCCAGTCTCGGATAAGGAAACGTCAGAGGTCAATGATCAAGAAAGAGAACAGGTACAAACAAAAACAGCAGAGACAGCAAACAATGCTGATGAGGTAACAGAGGAATTTAAGGAAGAGGAAACGAGCGCGAAACCTGCGTTGGCCATTGAAAAAGGAAAACGAGCCATTTCCATTCCGGTAACGGAAGTGCAAAGTGTAAGCCGTTTTATTCAGCCCGGGGATTTTGTAGATGTTGTTGCCGTTGTTCCTGCAGTCAAAGGTACTGAAACAAATGCGCAAATCCTGTTTCAGAAGCTTAAAGTATTGGCCATGGGGTCAGGTACTGACTCAGAGAACAATGAAGTCTCTTCTTCTTTAATTACACTGGAGGTTTTACCAGAAGAAGGGGCTGCACTTGCTTATACAGTGGATCAGGGCTTTTATACATTAATGCTTCGCGACCCTGAGGACAAAGGAGATTCCCCCCACATTCACGTAACCATGGAAAAGTTAAATAAAGGGGTGATACCTAAATGATCAATTACTTTATTATATCCAGTAATGGACCTTCAACGGAAGCCATCAAGAAACTTCTTTACTATGATCGTAAATTTGCAAAGTCCTTTCGTAACCGGGAAGAGTTTCAATCCTTCATAAGTGATGATGACTACGGCGTTTTGTTTATTACTTCCAGCTCCGCATACGATTTTTACGATCTATGCGGAGACATTTCTTTACAGATGCCTAATTTAAAAATCATTTTAATAGCCCATGAGGATGAAATTGATTATAAAAAGGCAATGTACGTAGGTGCAACAGACGTAATTCCTCTGAATTTCGAAGAACAGGAGTGGAAGCAGGCACTGGTAAAAGCGGAAAGTATTATTGAAATCAAACTGGAAGAAGCAGAAAAAAAATTTGACCGGAACCCAGCAAGAACCATTACGGTAGCGAGTACTAAGGGCGGGATTGGAAAGACCACTATTAGTGTCAATTTAGCTGTGGCCTTTGCTAAACAAGCCGTAAACGTAGCCATTATCGATCTGGACCTGCAATTTGGGGATGTACCTTTACTGTTGGATCTGCAGCCTAAGCAGACGATTTATGAATGGCTGAAGGAGTCCTATGAAAATGGCGATGGTAAGGTTAACCCATATATTACCTACGATCCGAAAACAAAGGTGTCTGTTCTGGCAGCTCCTAGTTCCCCTGAATTTGCGGAATTGATTACTGGGGAACATATTTCCACAATTCTATCCCAGCTTCAGAAAGAATTTGATGTCATAATCGTTGATACCCCTCCATCCTTTGTTGAAACAAGCCTGGTTGCCATCGAAAATTCAGAGGATATCCTGCTTATTACCTCATTGGATTTACCAGCATTAAAGAATGGAAAACTGGCCATGGATACGTTTGAATTATTAGGTTTGAGGGATAAAGTGAAAATTCTGTTAAACAGAGATACCAAAATGGAAGGGATGGACCAGTCATCAGTTGAGAAGATTATTGGTCAAAATCTGGAACTCTCTATTCCGAGTGATTATAAAACGGTTATTAGCTCCATTAATTTAGGTATTCCTTTTGTCATTCGCTCGCCTAAAACCAATGTAGCCAAGTCCATTGAGAAATTAGTTAAAAGAATTGATTCTAATAAAGACGGGAATGAAACACGAAGAAAAAGGAAGAAAAAACGGTTTTCCTTTTTTCGCTGGCGTCATTAAAGTATGGAGCAAGGTTTATCAACTTATTTTGAATAACAATGGTCTCTAAGCCAGGGTATCCAGGAGAATTCAATGCAGCGGATTAAACACCCATTCTTGCAAACAATCTATTGTGAAAGAGGAGATGTAGATGTCATTATTAAAACGGTTAAATGAAAAAAGTGAAAATCAGCCAAAAGGTTCATCTGCATCAGCTGTTGGACCATCCCGAAGTGACAGCGTTCGTCCTCAGGAACACGAATTAAAAACGATGCTCCGAACTCATTTGATTTCCGAATTAAGAAAACAAAATGAAATTGATGATGATAAACAATTCGAATTTTTAAATAAAGAAGCGATGAAATACTTGAATGAGGAGGGAGAACGAATATCATTTGAGATGAAAAAGTCCTTTATAGAAGACATTTCAAATGAATTAATTGGATATGGTCCGATTACACCATTCCTGAATGATCCGGAAGTTTCAGAAGTGATGGTCAATGGCCCGGATGATATTTATGTTGAGCGGAGTGGACGCCTTATCAGGACAGATGGTTATTTCAGGGATCATGATCATGTATTGCAGGTCATCGAGAAAATTGTTTCTCCCTTGGGAAGAAGAATTGATGAGAGCAGTCCCATGGTTGATGCCCGATTGCCGGATGGTTCCAGGGTAAATGCAATCATCCCTCCATTGGCTTTGAACGGTCCGACGATTACGATTCGAAAGTTCCCACAGGACCGGTTGCAAATGGAAAATTTAATTCATTTCGGCACTCTGAGTGAAGAAATGGCTCAATTTCTGGATGCCTGTGTAAAAGCCAGATTAAATGTGTTTATCAGTGGTGGAACAGGCTCAGGGAAAACCACATTGCTGAATGTCTTATCCTCTTACATTCCTCACGATGAGCGAATTATCACCATAGAGGATGCAGCAGAACTGCAGTTATCCCAGGATCATGTCATATCGTTGGAAACACGTCCTCCTAATATTGAAGGTACGGGTGCCATTTCCATCCGTGATTTAGTGAGAAACTCCCTGCGTATGAGGCCTGACCGAATTGTAATTGGTGAGGTTAGAAGTGCTGAAGCCTTGGACATGCTACAAGCTATGAACACAGGTCACGATGGTTCGCTGGCAACGGGTCATGCAAACTCTCCCAGAGATATGCTGTCCCGTTTAGAAACTATGGTTCTTATGGCCGGTATGGACTTACCGATCAGAGCCATTCGTGAGCAGATTGCAGGAGCTGTGGATCTTGTTATCCAGCAGACAAGACTTAAGGACGGAAGCAGAAAAATCACCCATATCTCTGAAATCACCGGAATGGAAGGAGATACGATTACTCTGCAGGATATCTTCGTTTTTAAACAGACGGAAACAGCAAGCGATGGCAGGATTAAGGGAAGGTTTGTATCAACAGGTATTCGGCCTGATTGTGCGGATAAGTTAAGCGATTATGGATTTGAGGTACCTTCCCAATGGTTTCAGGAGGATTGGTCATAATGGTGTTTATCTTATTGTTTCTGCTTAGTACATTGTTTACAGGAATGATTGCCATGACCTTGAAGCGTCATAAACTTCAAGTCGAATATCGGTTGAAGAAATACTTTCTTGAAGAAACAAATGATGAAAATAAGAAGACAGCAAGCGGCAGGACAATAGAGAAAGACAATAGAGACGCATTTTTAAGGCCAGCTTTTCAAAGATTCTCAAGGATATTTCGCGGGAAAAAGCAAACAGAAAAATGGACAGAGCTTATTGAAACATCGGGTGTCCCCATAAAATCGGAAGAGTTTATGGCTATTCGACTGTTAAGTGTCTTGCTGACTTTGATGACAGCATTCGCAATGGAATTAAACTTGATGATGGTTATCCTTCTTCCTCTTATTGGGTGGTTCGGACCGGGCCGTTATTTAAAACATAAACGAAAAAAGAGAATACAAGCGTGCTCGGATCAGCTCCCTCAGGCATTGGGAACTATTAGTACAGCGATGAAGTCAGGATTTAGTTTTATGCAGGCCATGCAGTTAGTGTCGAAAGAAGTTTCTGATCCGCTCGGTACTGAATTTGCAAAAGCCATTCGGGAGATGAACTTAGGGGTATCCATGGAACAATCTTTTCAAAATCTGTTAAGCCGTTTACCAAACAAAGACTTAAAATTAGTTGTGACCGCCGTACTTATTCAAAGGTCCACGGGCGGAAACCTTTCAAAGCTATTTGAAACGATTGAAGAAACGATTCATGAAAGGATTCGTATGAAGGATGAATTGAAGACATTAACCTCACAGGGGCGTATGTCGGCGATTATTATTTCTTTATTACCTGTTGTGCTGGGCCTGATATTAAATGTAGCAAGTCCCAGTTACTTTTCACCAATGCTGGAGCATCCTTTAGGTTTGGCGTTCCTTGCTATGGGAGCTGTTTCAGGTTTTATCGGCTGGCTTGTGATTCAAAAGATTGTAAGAATTGAGGTGTAGACATGGCAGTGTTTTTGTTATGGATGATTTCTTTTGCTTTTTTCTCCATATTGTTTCTTACAGTACAAATAAGTGTACATCAAAATAAACTTCAAATTGACCTCCGTCTGATGCCGTTTGTTGATACGAGTCGTTCTGTTGAGCCGGAAGAAGATAAAGAGTTATCGTCATTTAAAATGCGGATTCTGTCCCCGCTGGCTGAAAAATTTAGAGGTTTTATTTTAAAAAGAACGCCTAAACATAAGCTTCAGGACTTGGAAAATAAATTAAGAGATGCGGGAAATCCTTTTGGTTTGACAAGCCTCAATTTTATTTTACTGAGACTAATCCTAACGGTTGGTTTTATCCTGCTTTTGTGGGGGATGTTTTTACCATCTGCAGATCAAATGGCTAAACTGATTTTCATAAGTATTTTCGCAGCGTTATTTATTCATTTTTATGCTAATTACTATATAACTGCAAAGAAAAAACAAAGAGTCATAGAAATAGAAAAATCCATGCCGGATTTTTTTGATATGGTCACGGTTTCCATAGAAGCCGGCATGGGGCTTGATAGTGCGCTTAGAAGAGTCTGTAAACAGATGGATGGACCATTATCGAAGGAATTCCTCTACGCTTTAGAGGATATGAAACTCGGCAAATCAAGGAAAAACGCACTAACCGATTTAAGAAACCGGGTAGCATCTGAATTCTTAAAGAGTGTGATCAGCGCCATTATTCAGGCTGATCAAATGGGGATAGGAATGTCCAAAGTTTTGCAGGCGCAGACACAGAGAATTCGCGAACAACAGCGTCAAAAGGTAAAGGAGCAAGCGATGAAGGCACCCGTGAAAATGCTGATTCCTATGGTGTTATTCATCTTCCCAACCTTATTTATCGTTTTGTTAGGACCGGCTGTCATTCAACTTATCCAAGGATGGAATTAGCAATGAACAAAAAAAGATCGGAGACACACAAACCCATTGAGCCGTAAGCGTTCCGTTTGAACCTGCAGCCAATGGGATTTTTTTGTCTAATTTATGACGAATGCCATACGTGTGAAGTTTTTCACACCTCCATCAAAATACCAGTGTTTAAAATGGATACATAGCTAGTTAAGCAATTTAGGGAGGGAACAAGATGAGTAAAAAACCATCTCCCCTTTGGCAACGGTTCAACTATTTAAAACCAAAGGAAAAGTATTCAAATGAACATAGTCAATTACAAGAAGGAAACCGGGATTGGGAAAATGCCTACCGGAGAAGATGGCAGCATGACAAGGTTATTCGCTCTACTCACGGGGTGAATTGTACAGGCTCATGCAGTTGGAATATTTATGTAAAAGATGGAATTGTTACCTGGGAAGGTCAGCATTTGGATTATCCGACTACAGGGCCTGATATGCCGGAATTTGAACCACGCGGCTGTCCAAGAGGCGCCAGCTTTTCATGGTATATATACAGTCCATTACGTGTGAAGTACCCATATGTCCGCAAAAGACTGATCACCATGTGGCGTGAGGCATTATCCGAATACAGTCATCCTCTTGAAGCCTGGAAAAGTATCGTTGAGGATGATGAAAAATCAAAGTCCTATAAACAGGCACGAGGCAAAGGTGGACTCGTTCGTGCCGACTGGGATGAGGTCACGAAATTAATTTCGGCATCGACGCTCTACACTGTTATGAAATATGGTCCTGACCGTAATGTTGGTTTCTCACCAATACCAGCGATGTCGATGATGAGTCACGCAGCAGGAAGTCGTTTTATGTCCTTATTGGGTGGACCGATGCTCAGCTTCTATGACTGGTATGCCGATTTACCACCAGCTTCTCCACAAATTTGGGGAGATCAGACGGATGTACCCGAAAGCTCAGATTGGTTTAATTCAGGTTACATTATGACGTGGGGATCCAATGTTCCGATGACTCGTACCCCTGACGCCCATTTCTTAATCGAGGCAAGATATAAAGGGGCAAAAGTCGTTTCAGTGAGTCCTGATTATGCGGAGTCCACAAAGTTTGCGGATGATTGGATGTCTGTTAAACAAGGAACAGACGGAGCTTTGGCAATGGCAATGGGCCATGTCATTTTAAATGAATTTTACGAAAAAAACAGAACGCCATATTTTGAAAATTATGCTAAGCAATATACAGATTTTCCCTTTTCAGTCCGGCTAAAAGAAGAGAACGGCAAATTTATCGTCGACCGTTTTCTCCATGCGAACGATCTTAATATCGAATCGGAGCATAGTGAATGGAAGCCGGCGATGTACAACCTTGCTACAGATTCCTTTTCCATCCCTCATGGAACGATGGGGTCAAGATGGGATGATAAAGGCAATTGGAATCTGAAATTAATAGATGAGAATACAAATGAAAAAATTGACCCTGTCCTCACTTATTTAGGCAGGGAAGATGAGATTGTGTCTGTCGATATGCCGTATTTTGATTCTGTTGAAAATAAGGTTCTGCCCCGGGCTGTGCCGGTTAAAAAGATTGAAATTAACGGCAAAACGGAATATATTGCGACCGTTTATGATTTAATGCTTGCCAATTATGGAATCGATCGGGGAATTGGTGGGGAAGTTGCCAGCCATTACGATGAAATGACCGCTTTTTCGCCCGCGTGGCAGGAGTCCATTACAGGTGTAGACCGTAATCTTGTCATTAAGATCGCCCGTGAGTTTGCTCAAAATGCTGTTGATACCAATGGACGTTCAATGATCATAGTTGGTGCGGGAATTAACCACTGGTACAACTCGGATACCATTTACAGAGCAGTTGTAAACCTCGTATTAATGGTTGGAGCACAAGGTGTAAATGGTGGGGGCTGGGCTCACTATGTTGGACAGGAAAAACTGCGCCCTTCAGAAGGCTGGAATACGATCGCAACGGGCAAAGACTGGGGCGCTCCTGCCAAGCTGCAAAATGGAACATCTTTCTTCTATTTTGCAACAGATCAGTGGCGGTTTGAAGAAACTCCTGTAAGCGAGCTTGCCTCTCCGCACATTGATAAGTCGAGATATGATCATCACGGGGATTACAACGTACTGGCTGCCCGTCTTGGCTGGTTGCCTTCTTATCCAACTTTTAATAAAAACGGTATTGAGCTTTATAAAGAAGCTGTTTCAAAAGGATACCAGACAGATGAAGAAATTGGTCAATATGTTGCGGAACAATTAAAAGAGAAAAACCTGCAATTTGCTATTGAAGATCCGGATCACCCTGATAATTTTCCAAGGAATCTGTTTGTATGGAGAGCCAATTTAATTTCCAGTTCCGGTAAAGGACACGAATACTTCCTCAAGCATCTATTAGGGACAACTCACGGATTGCTAAACACCGATGAAGACAGCATTCGTCCGGAAGAGATCAAGTGGCGTGAAGAAGCCCCGGAAGGAAAGCTCGATTTGTTAATAGATCTGGACTTCCGTATGTCAGGTACGGCGCTTTACTCAGATATTATTCTGCCGGCTGCCACCTGGTATGAAAAGCATGACCTGTCGAGTACGGACATGCATCCATTTGTACATCCGTTTAATCCGGCTATAGCTTCTCCATGGGAGGCGAGATCGGACTGGGATATATTTAAGACCCTGGCCAAGGGTGTCTCAGATTTGGCTGAAGAGATGAATCTGGAGACGATGAAGGAAGTCGTTGCAAGACCACTGCTTCATGATACACCGAAGGAAATGGCTCAGCCGTTTGGTGAAATTAAAGACTGGTCTAAAGGCGAATGTGAGCCGGTCCCTGGGAAAACGATGCCGAATATTGAAGTGGTGGAGCTTGATTATAAACAGATTTATAACAAATGGATATCTGTTGGATCAAATGTTGCCGACAAACCTTACGGGGGTAAAGGAATCAGCTGGAGCATGGATGAGGAATATGAAGAGTTAAAGAAAAAAATAGGAACTGTAAACAATGGAAGTATAGCGGATGGCTGTCCGGATATTACAAAAGCCAGATCGGCAAGTGAGGCTACCCTCCTGCTGTCTTCAACAACCAACGGAAAAGTGGCTGTAAAGGCCTGGGAAGCCTTGGAAGACAAAACCGATTTAGAGCTGAAGGACCTGGCGGAAGACCGGAAAGAAGAATTATTTACCTTTGATTCGATTACATCACAGCCTAAAACGGTCATTACGTCCCCGGCATTCAGTGGATCTGAAAAGGATGGGCGGAGATACTCACCATTTACAACAAATGTTGAACGAAAGATTCCGTTCCGTACGATTACCGGAAGACAATCCTATTTCCTTGATCACGAGTTAATGAAGGAATTTGGGGAAGCCTTTGCGATCTTCAAACCGATTTTGAATGATAAGCCGTTCAGATCAAAACGCCCTGACAAAGAGAGCAAGGAAATCACGTTGAATTATTTAACGCCACATAATAAGTGGTCCATTCACAGCATGTACTTTGATTCGAAACCCATGCTTACCCTGTTCCGCGGAGGACCGACAGTATGGCTGAACAAGGATGACGCCGCTGAAATTGATGTTGAGGATAATGACTGGATTGAATGCTTTAACCGCAATGGTGTGGTTGTTGCCCGTGCAGTTGTGTCCCATAGAATTCCGAGAACAATGGCATTTATGCACCATGCTCAGGACCGCCATATTCATACACCAGGATCAAAGCTGACAGAAAACCGTGGGGGTACGCATAACAGTCCGACCCGGATCCATGTAAAACCCACCCATATGATTGGTGGATATGGGCAGTTAAGCTATGGATTTAACTACTACGGTCCAACAGGTAACCAACGTGATTTAAATGTGGTCATTCGAAAAATGAAGGAGGTAGATTGGTATGAAGATTAAAGCCCAAGTAGGAATGGTTATGAATCTCGATAAATGTATTGGCTGTCATACATGCAGTGTAACCTGTAAGAATACCTGGACCAATCGTCCCGGAGCAGAATATATGTATTTCAACAATGTAGAGACCAAGCCTGGAATTGGTTATCCAAAGCAATGGGAAGATCAGGAGAAATATAAAGGAGGCTGGGAGCTTGATAATGGTGAGCTTAAGCTTAAGTCAGGCTCAAAAACCAACCGTCTGTTTAATTTGTTTTATAACCCTGATCAGCCAGAATTAGACGATTATTTTGAACCTTGGGATTACGATTATGAAACACTTACGAACAGCCCGGAAAAGAAGCATCAGCCAGTGGCACGCGCCAAGTCTTCAATAACAGATGAATTTATGGACATTGAATGGGGACCAAACTGGGAGGATGACCTGGCAGGCGGCCATATTACAGGGCTAAGGGATCCAAATGTAATCCAAATGGAAGAGTCTATTAAGACTGAGTTTGAAGAAGTGTTTATGATGTATCTTCCACGTATCTGTGAACACTGCATCAATGCACCATGTGTGTCTTCCTGTCCTTCTGGAGCTATGTACAAACGGGACGAAGATGGAATTGTGCTTGTTGACCAGAATGCATGCCGGGCATGGAGACATTGTGTAACCTCCTGTCCTTATAAGAAGGTTTACTTTAACTGGCAAACGAATAAAGCAGAAAAATGTACGATGTGTTTCCCAAGGATTGAAAATGGACAGCCAACCATTTGTGCAGAAACATGTGTCGGTCGAATTCGGTATATCGGGATTATGCTGTATGATGCAGACCAGGTATTGGAGGCAGCATCTGTTGAGGATGAGAAGGACCTCTATGAAGCACAGCTTGGTATATTCCTGGACCCAAATGATCCGGAAGTCATTGCACAGGCCAGGAAAGACGGGATTCCAATGGACTGGATTGAAGCAGCTCAGCAGTCTCCCCTTTATAAGATGATTATAGATTGGAAGATTGCCTTACCTCTTCATCCGGAATACCGTACGATGCCAATGGTCTGGTATATCCCGCCACTTAGCCCAATCATGAACATGATTGAAGGGAAAGGAAGCGATGCTGATCCTGAAGATATTTTCCCGGCTATTGATGATATGCGGATTCCCATTGAATACCTGGCCAATCTCTTAACAGCAGGAGATACGGCCCACATCCGGACCGTATTGAAAAAGATGGCGGTCATGCGCGGGTATATGCGTGCCGATCAGACAGGAAAGTCATATAATACTGACGTTATTACAGAGCTCGGTTTAGAAGTAGAAGACATCAGAAGTATGTATCGCTTACTGGCCATTGCCAAATATGAAGATCGATTCGTCATTCCACACAGTCATAAAGAAGAAGTAGCCGACCTTTATGATGAACAAGGCGCCTGTGGCCTGGACTTTGCAGGAGGCCCGGGAAGCTGTGGGGTTTTATCATAATAGAATACATGCAGGTCGTTCATCCATTTTGGTAACGACCTGCTAAACAAATCGAACAAAGGTGGGGTGAATCATGAAACAACCTGTATATCAGATGATTGCTTTCCTGTTCCATTATCCCAGTCAGGAAATGATCGATGAAATTTCAACTCTTCAGCAGGACATTAAACAAATCAGCAATACCAGTACTCAGCAAAATCTTTTGACTTTTACGGACCATGTTAAAGAGCAGTCCCTGGAAGAATGGAAAAGTCATTATATCGAAAACTTTGATTTTTCCAGAACGATTAATTTGTATGTAACTTATTTAAAATTAGGGGAACAAAGAGAACGCGGACTTGAATTATTAAAATTAAAGAAGTTTTATGAGGCACATGGATTTTCAGTGTCCGATCAGGAATTGCCGGATTACCTCCCGCTTATGCTTGAGTTTTGCGCCAACAGTGATATAGAGGTTTCAAATGAACTGTTAGAAATGAACCTTAAGGGGATTCATGAAATACAAAAGCGGCTCATTGAAACGAACAGTTCCTATCAATATTTAATGAAGGCACTCTTTCGTCAAATGGAGGAAAATGGATTGGATATCCACTTAAAGGAAGAGGCGAAGCCGGGCCAGGAGAAACTTTATTATTCATAAAAAGAGGGGGGCTCATTTTGAATTTATGGTTATGGGGAATACTGCCTTACATTGTTTTAACCATTTTTATAGGTGGTCATTTTTATCGATATCAAAAGGATCAGTTTGGCTGGTCAACTAAATCCAGCGAGTTTTTAGAAAAGAAAAGACTTCGAATTGGTTCATTGTTGTTTCATTGGGGAATCCTCTTTGTCTTTGGGGGTCATGTATTAGGGTTAATGATTCCGGTTCAGTTTTATGAATGGCTTGGGGTTATAGAGCATATGTACCATATTGTTGCGATTTCCTTTGGTTTACCTGCAGGGGTTGCCGCCATGATAGGTGCGATTGTATTAACTTGGCGGCGGATAAGTGTCAAGCGTATAAAGGCAACCACTTCGGCAAGTGACTGGCTCACTCTTATACTGCTGATTGCCGTGATTGTAACGGGTTTAACCGCTACGACATTGAATGTAGATTCAAATGGCTTTGATTACCGGACGACAATTGCCCCGTGGCTGCGTGGGTTATTCATTTTCCAGGTGCAGCCCGAGTTAATGGCACAGGTTCCCGTTTGGTTTAAGATACACATTCTCACTACTTTTTCATTATATGTGGCCTGGCCATTCACGAGACTTGTTCATGTATTCAGTTTTCCACTTCGGTATTTACGACGAAGCTATGTAATCTACAAACGAAGAATCCCAGATCAGGCCATTAAAAATAAACGTGTATCATAGTATGAATTTTCACACTAATTTTATATAAGGGTAGTGAGCAGTATGGAGCAAATCCAGGAAGAACAGAAAAATATCAGGAGCCTTGCAGAAAAGGTAAGGAACCAGATTACCATTGGAAAAATAAATCAGGAAGTCAAGCATGATATAGATATCCTTGAAAATAGTAAGGATTGTCAGACAGAAACAATAGACAACCAATTCTATCTATTAAGTACACTGGCTAAATATTATAAAAGTATCAATCATTATGATAAAGCTGGGAAATATAGTCGTGATGCCTTACGAATGGTAAACGACGTCGCTGATTCCAGCATTAAAATGGTGATTGATACGTATATTGAATATGCGATTCTGGAACGAGATTATGAACAACAGTCTACAGCCCGAATTGAACTTGCAAAATTGCTTGCCTTTTTAGATAAGAAGGAATACAAGGATGATTATGCCTATGGGTTAATATTCAGCCATTTAGGGAAGATTTCCTTTGATGAAGAAAATCCTGAAGCTGGATTTACCCAGATGGAAAAGGCTTTAAAATACTTCAAGGCCGTGCAGCCTGTAACAAACCCCGTCGTTCGGAATACCATTCGGTTCCTGGCAGGTACTTATATTAAAACAGAAAATTACTCAAAGGCATTGAAGCTGCACGAAGAGTTGTTAAAGGCTTATGAGGAGGATGAGAATATTTCTGCCGGAGTTCAGGAACGGATGGAAATAGGACAAATCTACTTTTATATCGACCTGAAAGAAGCAAGAAGGCAAATGACGGATACCATAAAGTTTATAACCGAAAACTCCTCTGAGATGGAGGAGGAAATAACGAAAGCGACTTTAATGCTGGCTGAGATAGATGAACACATGATGAATTTTCCAAGAGCGATCACGTATTACAAACGAGCCTTAGATGACTTAAAAAAGATGTATAATAAGAACCATTTTATGGTTGTCTATGTGTATTCAAAAATCGGAACCATTTCCCTGAAAATTAACAATCAGAAGCAGGCAAGAGAATATCTTGAAGAAGGTTTGGAACTATCTAAAGATTACCCTAAAATCAGACTGCAATTTTTATATGCATTAGGTAAAATCTATTCATCTAAAAAGGAATACACCAAAGCTTTCGATATGTTTACACAGTTCATGGATAAGCTGAAGGCTGACGGGCGCAGGATATCCAAGGCCTATGCCAACACCCTTCAGTCTATTGCTTATAATTATATTGAACAGGAAAACTACGAAACAGCTTACCAGTATTATACAGAGGCTTTACTGATTTACGAAAAAGTGGGCAACTGCAGAGAAGAAAAGGGATTGTGCTCCATTCGTCTTGCCTATTGCTGCGAAAACACCGACCATAATAATTTTGAGAAAGCAGAGCGGTACTACGAAAAAGGCTTTAAACTCATTGAACAAGGCCGCAATCGGGAGGTAATTGAGGAAGCTCTGGCTGCTATTATAGATTATCACACACGGATTGGTAACTTTGAGAAAAGACGAAAATATGAAGATAAATATGTCAAGCTGGTTCTTAATCAAAAAGATGTTTGAACAGCCAGCGAAATAGAGGAGACAGAGTAAGGAGAGAGGATCCATGACTGTTATTACAGATAAGCTGGGAAGACCGCTGCGGGATTTACGTATATCTGTTATTGATCGATGTAATTTCAGGTGTACTTATTGTATGCCGAGGGAAATTTTCGGCAGGGATTTTGCTTTTATGCCAAAAGAAGAACTGCTGAGTTTTGAGGAAATCGAGAAGATCGCCGGGTTATTTATTGAATTAGGTGTAAAAAAAATCCGGCTTACCGGTGGTGAACCCCTATTAAGAAGAGATCTGGACGTGTTAATACAAAAGCTGACAGCGATTGAGGGACTGGAGGATATTGGGCTGACAACCAATGGATCGCTACTGGCTGCTCATGCAGAAAAGCTTAAGGCTGCCGGACTTCATCGGGTTAATGTAAGTCTTGATGCCTTGAATGATGAAGTCTTTAAATCAATCAATGACAGTAATGTGGGGACGAAACGGATCTTAAAAGGTATTCAGCAGGCAAAGGAATGCGGTCTGGACGTAAAGGTAAATATGGTGGTTAAAAAAGGAATGAATGATACAGAAGTCATTCCGATGGCTGAGTACTTTAAAGAACAGGGAATCTCTCTTCGCTTTATTGAATTTATGGATGTAGGACAATCCAATGGGTGGAATTTCAGCCATGTGATTACGAAGAAAGAAATATTTGCTGAACTATCCCGACATTTTGACCTGGAACCTGTTGAACCTGCCTACTTTGGAGAGGTTGCCAAACGATACCGTTATAAAGGAACAAATACAGAAGTAGGTTTTATTACGTCTGTATCGGAATCTTTCTGTTCTGCTTGTACAAGAGCAAGGATGGCCGCTGATGGATCGATGTATAACTGTTTATTTGCAGAAAATGGTTTTAATTTCAGGGACATGCTTCGTTCCGGGAAAACAGAAGAGGAGATCAAGGAGAAGATTACGGATATCTGGAGCATGAGATCAGACCGGTATTCAGATGAGCGTACAGCGGAAACCGTCAGGAATAAAAAGAAAATTGAAATGTCCTATATAGGAGGTTGAGGATTCACAAAAGAAAATAACAGAGACACCTGAACGTCCCTGTTAATTGATATTACAAGTCTCAATGGGACAATTTTCACAGCCATTTTGTTCACGGAGGAATGGTAAATCTCTGATTAAAATCTTTCCAGCCTTATTGATGGAAATGACGTTTAATTTCCTTAGTTCAACAAGCATCCGGTTAACACTTTCTCTAGTAGCGGCGCAGAATTTCCCAAGCTCGGAATTAGTCAGGACAATATCAATTAAAATACCATCTTTCACCTTGGTCCCATAACTGTTGGAAAGACGGATGAGTGTAGAATAAAGGGCACCTTTTTTTCCATTGAGCAGCAGATCTCTAATTTTCGTCTGGAATTTTCTCATGTGCTGACTTGTCCATTTCATAAATTCTACAGTAAGGGCATTATTCGTGGTTAATGCCTGTTCCAGCTGATCTTTCCGGATAACAAATACTTCTCCTGGTTCAACGACTTTTGCACTAAGCAAGTAAGTGGCATCGTCAATAAAAAGAATCAATTCACCGACGATATCGTCTTCTTTACATATACGCAGAATCATTTCTTTCCCGTTTGCTGTCAGCTTGGATATTTGCACGAGGCCATGTTTGATGACAAAGATTTCATTTGCTATATCACCTTCATGAAAGAGGAAACTGTCTCTATCTATTTTCCGAACGGTACTAATGGAATGGAGAAGGTCCTGTAATTCATGAGAAATAGGCTGATCATTGGTTCGTGCTTTAAGCAACAGGTCTGAATGCATATTCAAACACTCCTTAACTATGTAAATACACCGATATTCTTTCATAAGTTGAAAATTCTCTGTATACTGTTATTCTAGCACCGTAGACGTATCTCTTTTTTCCTGATAAATAACGAATTTGTGACTAATATGCAAAATTATTGTGAAATGAGGGTTGTTATGAATTTAGCAGGTGTCGTTTTGGCAGGAGGGAAGTCCAGACGTTTTGGCTCACCTAAAGCATTTGCCAAAAGAGAGGGGAAGGATTTTTATCAATATTCACTGGATGCATTACGGCCTGTAGTCGATGAACTCTTTTTGATTACCAATCCTGAGCTTTATAATCATTTTGACCTGCATTACATGAAAAATCTTACCGTTCTTAATGACTCCCCGGAACTGAAAGAGAGGGGACCGCTCTCTGGTTTATGGACAGCTATGAATGCTAAAACCTTTGACTGGTATATCGTGCTTCCTGTAGATGTACCCTTTATGGAAACTCGTGTATTACAACAGTTAGTCCACAACATAGACGGAGATACTGATGTGGTCCTTCCTGTCGTTGCAAGTCGGAAACAGCCGTTAGTTGCTGCCTACTCAGCACGGATTAAATCTAATATTAAACGTGTGCTGGATTCAGATGATTATTCTGTTGCCAGACTACTTGATATGTGCCAGGTAAAGTATATAAATATTGAAGAACATCAGCCTTTTTACAATATAAACGACTCTACCGATTTTCAGGTTTATATACATAACGATAGAGAGAGTAAATGAAGTTTTTCGTTAGTCAGGATGGTGAACGATGAAAAGATTTGTTGCAATGCTGATGGGATGTTTAATCATCATTTCAGGCTGTACATCTAATGGTGAGAGGGATAAAACGGAGGTTACAGTTTCAGCAGCCTCCAGTATGTCAGAGAGCCTGCAGGAAGTGATCCGTGCTTTTGAACACGAATACCCATCTATTCGTGTTCATCTAAATACCGGTGGTACGGGGACTTTGCGGAGACAGATTGAGCAGGGAGCCCCTATTGATTTGTTTTTCTCAGCATCCGAAAGGGACTATCAACGGGTTAAGCAACAGGACTTTGTAAAAGAGGGGAATCAGCTTTTGACAAACTCTTTAGTGTTAATTAAATCCGAACAAGCATCTGTTCGGACTATTGATGAACTGCTCCGTTCAGATAGAAAATTAGCTATCGGTACCCCGGAATCCGTACCCGCAGGAACCTATGCAAAAGAAGTTTTAAGGCAGCTTAATAAATGGGAACGTCTTGAGGATCAACTGGTGTTTACAAAGGATGTCACACAAGTATTAACGCTGGTTAACAAAGGAACCGCAGATTTAGGAATCGTCTATATCAGTGATGCGGATCTGGTTGAAAATGTTACGGCAGTACGGGAGTTTGACACCGCATTACATTCGCCCATTAAGTACTATTTAGCGATGTTAAAGGATGATAATCAAAAAGATAAAGCGATTAAGAAGGCAAAAGATGCCTTCTACCAGTTTGCCCAATCCGAGACGGCTGAAAAGATCTATAAAAGGCATGGTTTCATCATTAAAGGTTAATAAAATAGGACGCTGCCCTGGGAGATAAATTCCAGGGTATTTTTGATTATGAATGGCTTGTACATAAACGGCAAATTTTAAGTAATTTTACATTTTGGGGTTCAAAATGAAATGAATATTTCATATAATACAAAAAAAGAAACATAATTTTCATTTAAAAGGAGAATGAAGAAGTGTTAAAACAAAAAGCTTCCTTTGATTCAGGTCCCAATCGAAAGTCAGGAGAATTATATGCGCGGGCGTGTGAGGTCATGCCAGGTGGTGTGACTGCGAACATTAAATATTTTGAACCACATCCGATTATGATGGAGAAGGGAAAAGGGAGCCGATTATATGATGCAGATGGTAACGAATATATTGACTACCTTCTAAGCTATGGTGCACTGATTCACGGACACGGATATGCCCCCGTGATGCAGGCCGTTTATGATCAATTAGAGAGTCAGGGAACAACCATTTTCGGCACACCTCACCAACTGGAAATAAAAATGGCGGAAAAATTGGTGGATCTGTATCCTGGCATTGAAATGGTCAGATATACAAACTCAGGCTTAGAAGCCACTCTTTTGGCTGTACGGGCAGCGATGGCATATACAGGTAAGGAAAAAATCGCAAAATTTGAGGGACATTATCATGGAGGGTCTAATCAGTTTTTAGTAAGTGTTAACCCGGAGATCGAGAAGTCGGGATCACAGAATGAGCCAAACTCAATCCCTGAATCAACAGGAATTCCGGATTATTTTGTTGAGAATACCGTCATTTTACCATTTAACGATTTAGATGCTACCGAACAACTTTTACGTAAGCATGCAACTGAACTTTCTGCTGTTATTCTCGAACCTGTTCAGGGAGGATTTATTCCTGGAGATGAAGAATTTATACAGGGATTAAGAAAAGTAACAGAAGAGCTTGGAATTCTGTTCATTTTTGATGAAGTAAAGACCGGTTTTCGAACATCCCTTGGCGGTTGTCAGACAGTCTATGATGTGAAGCCCGATTTGACGGCTTTGGGAAAGGTCCTTGGAGGAGGTTTTCCAGTTGGAGCTGTCGGTGGACGGGAAGAGATCATGATGATTAGTGCTCCAAATGGCGGCCGTGATATCCTGAGTGCCGGAAGTAAAGTGAAGGGGAAAGATGTTCTATTCCACAGTGGCACCTACAATGGTCATCCAACCGTATTAGCCGCAGGGCTTGCAACCATTGAAGCTTTAGAAAACAATCAGGTTTTTGAACAATTGGTGGAGAGGACTTATTATCTGCGTCACCGGTTAGAAACAGTCTATAAACAATATGGCGTGGAAATGCAAACCATTGGAATGGGGAGTATTTTCAATATTATTCTAGCAAATGAGCCTGTAAAAAATTATCGTGATTTACAGAAAGCAAATACATCCTTTCGAAAAATGATTGATCAGGAATTGCTGAAGAAAGGTATTTACACAAAACCAATGAATCGTTATTCGATGTCAACCGTGCATACAGTAGAAGACATTGAAAAAACTGCAGAATTACATGAGGAAGTATTAAAGAAACTGAGGAGGTAGAAAACCATGGGCAATGTTTATCAAACCATCGGAGAAAAGATTCCTAATATGAGTAAATCACACAAAAAGATTGGTGAATACATTTTAAGAAATCCTAATAAAGTACCCTTTTTAACGGTAGGTAAACTTGCCCAGATTACTTCGGTCAGTGAGGCAACAGTAGTCAGGTTTGCAACCTTTATAGGGTATTCAGGTTTTCCGGAACTGCAGCAGGCCATGCAGGATTCCCTTCAAAAACAGCTTACAACAACCGAACGCTTACAAATGAGCTCTCAGGTATATGATGAGGAGGATCAGTGGCTGTATAACATCTTTCAGGATGATATCTCCAATATACGTTCCACTATGGAAAACCTGGATCAGACACAGTTCCAGAAAGCTGTAAACCTCCTGCTGGGCGCGAATAATATTTATATTGTGGCCAGTCGCAGTGCAGTTTCACTTGGAGTTTTTCTTGAATATTATCTTCGCATTATGAGAAGTCATGTAGAATTTATTTCCTCAGTTGAGCTCATATCTGAAAAATTTTATAACCTACATGAAAATGATGTAGTGGTTGGTATCAGCTTTCCCCGTTATACCCAATCAACCTTGAAAATGTTTTCCTTTGCAGGGGAAAGAGGAGCAACTACCATCGCTATTACAGATAATCTGTTATCTCCACTGGTCCCCATTGCAGATGTACCCCTAACCGCTTCAAGCAGATTGCCGTCTTTTATAGATTCCTTTGTTGCCCCTTTAAGTTTAATGAACGCTTTGGTTACACAAATGGGGAACGCCAGAAATATGGATATAAAACAAAAACTGGAGGACCTTGAAAAGACGTGGGATTACCTGGATATTTTTCATAAAAAGAGGGAGGAATGAACTTAATGAAAGAGAATCGGTTAAACAACTACCATTGCTGTGCAACGTGTGTTCATTTTCTGGCTGGCAGAGAGGATGGAAAGGTCGTAACAAAATGCAAACGCCTGGGATATTATACGAAATCAAATTATCAATTTAATTGCTGGGATCCAAAGCCACGTATCCGGAAGATTTTAGAAAAGAAAAAATAGGAATCTTGTCTGGATATTGAAACATGCCTGCATAACCCCCATATTTATGCGGGTTATTTTTTTACTTTATTCCGAGTATTGAACTATGTATAAGATTTTTTGTTCTCTGATAAAAATGGTTCGATTACATAGACTAAGTGAAAAAACTGAGGGATACAATGACAAAAACATTATTTCGACTTGGATATGTCGCTATGAGTGTTCACCTGAAAAATAGTTCTCCGTCACAAACGATGACCTATAAACGCTACTCACAATTTGACGATGAGGAGGCTGCGGTCCATAAGCTGGAAAGCGTCGCCCAATCCAATGTACAGAACTGTCTACGTCTTCTAAAGCATAACAAGGCAAATGATATTCATTTCTTTCGTCTAAGCTCCAGACTGGTACCCCTGGCAACTCACGAAGCCTTAAAGGGATGGGATTACATCAGTCCCGTGAAGAAGGAATTGGCGGATTTAGGGGATTTTGCCGAACGAAATCAAATGCGAATTGATTTCCACCCTGATCACTTTGTGGTACTCAATACCCCCAGAAAAGAGGTTTTAAAGACCTCTATTCTCACACTCGATTATCATTATAAGCTGTTAACCAATATGAAGCTAAGTCCAAGGCACCGGTGTGTACTACATCTTGGAGGAAAATATGAAAGCAAAGAGGACTCTCTGGAGCGTTTTATAACAAATTGGTCGTATGTACCTGAACGTATACAGGAAATGATTATGCTTGAAAATGATGATAAAACCTATCATATACATGATATTTTATATGTTTGTGAAAAATTAAATATACCAGCAGTGTTTGACCTCCATCACCATCTTGCTAATCATGAACAGGAAAACTGGATAAAGGAGTGGGAACGAATTTTAAATACGTGGAATGCCTCTCCGCATGCAGTGAAAATGCATATCTCCAGTCCAAAAAGTGAAAAGCAGTTTCGTGCCCATGCAGATACAGTTGATTCTGATATGTTTTTACAATTTGCGAAAGAAGTCAATGGGAGCACAGACCAAATTGATTGTATGATTGAGGCCAAAAAAAAGGACGAGGCTTTATTTCAATTAGTTAAAGATCTAAAATCAAATCCTGAAGTAGAAATGGTCGATGAAGCGTCATTTTATTTAAACAAATAGCAGAAAGTGGAAACATACTTCATTACAACAAATGGGAACCTAAAAAGTGAACCGTGTGTTCATTAAAACGGGAAAGGAGCATGACAATGGGACGAGGACAAAGCCAAAAACCAAGAGATAAGAACAAACAAAAGCTGCCTCAAACCCCTCGAAGGGATATTGCTTCTGACGGTCGGGACATTGAATTTTCCCAGGAACTGGCTGACCATGAGGATCTTGAAGCACAGCAGCGCTCCAATGCAGCAGATAGAAGAGCGAAAGGGAGAAAATAAAACAAACACCATAAGGGGAATCTTTATGATTCCCCTTATGTATAGAAGGAAGGGTTGGATATGGAAACCTATCAGGGACAATTAATTAAGGGTGAATTTTCCATTCAGGAAAATGAGTTTATTATACAGGAAATTAAACATCTTGAGACTCAATCCATTTTGCAGTCGTCTCAAATTGAGGCATTACATGAATACTTAATTAAACAGATACAGGATGATGAATCCTGTGTCATTACCGTAAATGATCAAATGCCTGTAAGATTGAGCAGGGAGGAAGCAGAGGTCCTTCTGCAGGATCTGGATAAACTAATCCATCGAATGCATATTCATTAACTTCCTGATTGCATGATTAATTTTTTTAGAATGCCCGCAAACTGGGCAGACATTTCATTTAAATTGTCAATCATAAGATAATGCTGATTATACATGGATTCCATAATTTTTTCCTGCTGTTCATCCTGTTGGTCCATTTGGACACCAATGGTTCGGACATTTTTCTTATTCAACTGTTGTATTGCTTCTTTTGTATCCATGATTCCGTTTTGAAAGTAATTAAATGCTGCCGGCTTTCCATCTGTTAATACAAAAAGGAATTTATTTTGCTCGTTTTGTTTAGACAGCTTGTGCCCGGCATATCTAATCGCAAATCCATCCCTGTTATCCTCTTCAGGCTGAAGCTGCATAATATGAGGTCCGGAAGATTTTTGCAAGCTGTTTTGAAAAGGAATGACTTCATGAAAGTAATTGGGCTGATATTCATCATCGCTATCGAGACCATCCTCCCAGAATCCCATTACAGAGTGGGAAATGTTCAGCTGTTTTAACGTTTCATGGAAGAGGACAATGGTTTCCTTTGTCTTGTTCATTTTATTCATCATGGATGAGGAGCAGTCCACTAAAAGGGAGAACGTGCAATCAAACGTCATGTCTTCATCCTTTTTAACAAACATCTTAGGATTTTCTTCGGTTAAAAAGCGAACCAATTTTTTATCCAGCTTTCCATAATGTAGACGTCTGTAGTTATGTTCCTTTTTCCGGTCAAGTATATCTGTAAGCAGCTTTACCAGCCTTTTCTTTTCTAAGGTTACTTTTTGTCTTAGCCTCTCATAATCGTTCAGGTCCTGCTCTGTTAAGGGTTCTATATCTTTTTCAATGGCTAAAGCATACCGATTGGCTTTACCTTTGTTAAATTCCTCTTTATCCTCTTCATCCTGCAATTGCTGGTTGGAGGCCTCTGAGTGATCATTTAAATCAGCTTGCTGTGATTGGCCTTGAACACTTGCCATTACCTGATCTGTAGACTCACTTTCTCTCGGTGATTTTGTAAATTTCGTATCCTGATGCTCACCATCTACATCATCAAATTGCAGGAAGGTTTCCTTGGTTTCCTTTTTACGTTTTCTGCTCCACGTAGGGAACAGTTCATCGATAGACTCATCCTCTTCATTCTCTTTCATATCCCTGCTCTTAATTTTGGGTAAGGTAAAATAGGCGTTAATCATATCTATGGCCACATATTCCTCTGTCATTTCGTAAATATTCCATGCTAAATCAATAACCTCTTCTGTATTCCTGCAATCAAAAATACGATACAATCTTTCTTTTATCTTTGCCATTGTCGCATCCGGAATAGTTAAGATGGATTCTTCAAATACATCCATGCCTTTAAAGATGGCTAACGATAAATAACAGAATAATGTATCTGAATCAAACCCTCGATTACGGTTGACTTTTAATTGGTCCTGAAAGAAACGGGCATATTGTTCTCTGCGGAAGGAAAAAGATCTTCCTGTACCAGGCCGCAATGAACGTATTTTTTCCTCGAGTCGTATATCTTCCAGAAAAGCTGTCAGTTGTTTAATAAAAGCAGGGAGACGGTTGCTTTGATTTTGATTTAAAAATTGAACAAAAGCCTGACGGTCACTAAAATGATAATTTCCGAGAGCGCGCAGGTAAATATCGCTTTTTTCACCCAAATGTTTTTTAGTTGTACGATTCTCCCAGAAGCTGCTAATCGTCACTTTAGGAGCATGAATATCCAGAAAGGAAACCTGATTATATTGAATATCGACATCCTTTTTCATAAAGGAAAAAGCTAAATCTTTCAACTGCATAAACATGAAATAATTTGTTTCTTTTTCAATAAAGCTCATGAAATCATTCCTTAAAGTAGGTTTCAGCTAAGTTCAGAACAAAATGCTTTTCCCGTTCGTCTTCTAATTTTTCGGCTATCGCATGCTCAATCGCTGTCAAAGGCGTTAAATAAACCGATAAATCGCAAGCATCCAACAGCGCCCTGGTTGAAGCGGCATCCTCGGAAATTTTTCCTTTTTTCGTTTCGTTAATTAATTCCTCTGAGAGCTTCACCATATAGTCGATGGTCTGTTGATCTTCCAACGCCGTTTGGTTTTTAATAACCTCTTTTAAAGGTTGCCCCGTTAAGTAAGAAACCTGGAAGATAACGAATCGGTTCTTTAAAGCTTCATTTAGAGGAGTAGTGCCGACATACCCTTCATTAATGGCAGCGATAACTCTGAAATCTTTATGGGCAGTAATCACTTCATTGGTAAAGGGATTTGTTATCGTTTTACGGTAATCCAGCACACCATTTAAGATGGGAAGGGTTTCCGGCCGGGCCATATTAATTTCATCTATATACAACGTATGGCCGTTTTTCATCGCCTGAATTACGGGTCCTTCGACAAATTCGATTATGGATTCTCCGTTTTTCTCGTTTATGGTTTTAAAGCCTAACAAACTTTCTGCATCTAAATCTACAGAGCAGTTAATGCTGTGCATAGGCTTATGGTATAACGATGACAGGGATTCGGCTAATTTTGTTTTTCCGGTTCCGGTAGGTCCTTTCAGAAGAATATTTTTTCCTAAATAAAAAGCGATGGCTGTCTTACGAACAAGATCTTCCGTTTCCATATATCCGTCAGTGGTATTTAAGTGTTCAAAATCATGATTGTTGTTCTGCTGATTTTGTTGAATATAGTCGGTAATCTCTTTTGGTAAATCTAGATTCATGCTGATGCTCCTTTTCAATTCTATATATCAAGTACGGTACCATTGTATGTCTTTTGAAGGAAAGAGTAAATCAATTGACACAAGAGAGGGAATGAGGGAATGGACTAATCAAGCAGCTATTATGTAAAGCCCATGCATGATTCTGCATGGGTAGATGCGCATTGCTGTTAAAATTCAGTTATTTTAGGAATGCTGATAAGCTTGTGAATTAAATTGATTGATTTATTTAGCTAAGACTTAGATTATTTGTCCTTTATGCTACTCTTACTTATGCAGTCGGGCCTGAACGGTCGCCTCCGCTTTTCTCTTGTCCAGCTACGAGGCCTAGACCCTCGCCGATGTAAGCAAGCCCCACTACGCGGCTAAAGCCGCTCCATGGGGCTTGCTTACACAGTCAGGTCTGGACAAGACCCCTCCGCTTTTCTCTGTCCAGCTGCGGCTCCCAGTCGCCTTCGCTTTTCTATTAATAAGGTCTGGAGTTGTGGCTGTTTTGCTCTGCTTGTTTAGGAGCTTGTTCTGCGTCTTTTGCTCCCAGTGGGTTTTGACTTGAGCTTCCGTCTTTTTTCATTTTCTTGGCTTCTTCCAGGCCTTCGCGTAATCGACGTCCATATTCGTCATCAGCTTCTTCAGCTAAGGCAATCATTTTGTCCTGAATTCGCTGGTCACACTCAGATAAGTCACCAGCCATATTTTTGATTAATTCATCCTTTTCCCAATCCTCAAACCAGCGATAGGTTTCTCCTGCCTGTTTGGTTACTTCCTTACGATCAATCGGTTCCCGTACTAAGTTTCCTTTTACTTCCGGCGTATATTCCTTTCCGACCTGTTCCGTTTCTTTTAAGCCGCTGAATGTGGAAGGCTCATAATTAATATGTGGATTATGATTCGGTCCTTTATCACTTTCATACCGCAATTGCCCGCCTTCCTGGTTGGTTGCGACCCGCTTTTTGGCTCTGTTGATTGGTACCTGTAAATAATTCGCTCCTACCCGGTAACGCTGAGTATCTGAATAGGAAAAAGTACGCCCTTGCAGCATCTTGTCATCAGAAAAGTCAAGGCCGTCAACGAGGACACCTGTTCCAAAAGCAGACTGTTCCACTTCTTCAAAGAAATTTTCCGGATTTTTATTAAGAACCATTTTTCCCACAGGCAGCCATGGAAATTGATCTTCAGGCCAGATTTTTGTATCATCCAGTGGATCAAAATCCAGTTCAGGATGTTCATCATCGCTCATGATTTGCACATACAATTCCCACTCCGGATAGTCGCCCTGTTCAATGGCATCATATAAATCCTGTGTTGCATGGTTAAAATTTTTCCCTTGTATTTTCTCTGCTTCCTCTACAGTCAGGTTTTTAATTCCCTGTTTAGGCTCCCAATGATATTTTACTAACACTGCTTCACCATCTTTATTGACCCATTTATACGTGTTTACTCCTGATCCCTGCATTTGACGGTAATTGGCAGGGATTCCCCACGGGGAGTATACAAAAGTCACCATATGGAAGGTTTCAGGAGAATTGGAGCAGAAGTCAAAGAAACGCTGACTATCCTGTATATTTGTAACGGGATCAGGTCTAAAGGCATGAATCATATCAGGAAATTTCATCGCATCACGAATAAAGAAGATTTTTAAATTGTTTCCTACTAAGTCCCAATTTCCGTCCTCTGTATAGAATTTAACCGCAAACCCTCTGGGATCACGGACGGTTTCAGGGGAATGCCTGCCGTGAACAACGGTGGAAAAACGGACAAATACAGGGGTTTGCTTTCCTTTCTCCTGAAATACCTTTGCGCGGGTATATTTGCTGACAGGCTCATCTCCAACGGTCCCGTAGGATTCAAAATAGCCATGAGCACCCGCCCCACGAGCATGCACAATCCGTTCCGGGACTTTCTCCCGATCAAAATGACTGATCTTTTCTATGAAATCGTAGTTTTCCAAAGTTGCAGGACCACGGTTTCCGACGGTCCGAATATCCTGGTTATTAGTAACCGGATGGCCCTGTCTTGTGGTTAGAGAATCATCCTTTTCAATGTTGGTTTGGTTGCTTTTGTTTTTATCCATGTTATCCATCTGATAATCGCCTCTTTCCCTAAAATTCATTCATCATTTAATATCCTTCCATATCCTGTTTTAATTCATGTAAGGATATTATAAAGTTTTCATACCATAAGACTTTGCGAACCTATGGAATGTACATAGAATGAATAATCCATTATAATAATAAAAAAGGATTTCATCGAAAAAGGGATGAGACTATTGAATGCTAACCAGGCGATTGAAATATTAAAGGAAAATGGCTATAAACAAACAAAACAACGTGAGAAACTGATACGAATATTCGAAGCAAGACAAAAGGATCAATACTTTCCCGTTAAAGATATTTTAGATGAATTTCAGGATGAATTTCCGGGAGCAAGTTATAATACGGTTTATCGGAACTTATATACGCTTGAAGATCTGGATATTCTGGAATCAACAAGTTTAAATGGGGAACAGCTTTTCCGTTTACATTGTGATACAACTGGACATCATCATCACTTTATTTGTACAAATTGCGGGCGGACAAAGCCCGTTGAAATTTGTGCGATTGAACAGGTCAATTCGTTGCTTCCAGGTTATGAAATCGAAAACCATAAGTTTGAAGTGTATGGAACATGTCCAGAATGTAAGTGAACAGGGGATTATACCCCTGTTTCTCTATTATGAAAAAAGTTTTTCAAGCATGAATTGGCCGTAATACCCCCGCCTCAAGTTTTATAGTTAAAGCAACAGAATAGGCAGGGAATAGAGATCCTCCCACTGATGAAAGTTTCCCTTTATAAAATTCTTCTCCTAAATCGTAATCTTTACATTTACAAATAGTAACGATTACGATATAATTTTTTAAGGTTATCAACGGAGAGGAGAAACACTCATGAGGCATTTAGTACGTTCTATCATCATTCTTGTCGTATTTATCCCTGTTATTACTGCCTGTACTCAGGGTGAAAACCAAGCAAATAAAAATCATACGGACAAAATTTCGATTTATACAACCTTATATCCCATTGAGGACTTTACCAGAAAAATTGGCGGGGAATACGTTGAGGTGACCAATCTATTGTCAGATGGTATGGATCCTCATACTTATGAACCTACTTCAAAAACAATTGTAGAAATTGCACAAAGCGATTTGTTTATGTACAGTGGAGCTGGTTTAGAAGCCTATGCAGAGAAAATATCGAAGGCCGTTGAGTCTGAAGAAGTATTGATTGTAGAGGCAGCAAAAGACGTTGGTACAGTTCATCATGGTCATGGAAAAGAAGTGACTGTTTCGAAGCCTGTTCATGAGAGTGAGGAAGAAGACAGTCATCATAACCATCAACATGGAGATAAAGACCCTCATGTTTGGCTGGATCCTCTGCGTTCCATCGATATAGCAGAAACGATTAAAGAATCACTTATCTCAGTAAAACCAGAACATAAAAAGTTCTTTCAGAAAAATTTTCAGGAACTGAAGGCTAACCTTGAGGCTTTGGATTCCAAATTCCATAATGTTATTCGTCATGCAGACCGGAAGCAGTTTGTTGTTTCCCATGCTGCTTACGGGTACTGGGAAGAAGCCTATGGAATTAAGCAAATTGGCATTTCTGGTATGAACCAGAACAGTGAGTTATCCCAAAAGGAATTAACCAATATTATTAATGAAGTGAAAGAACAACAAATCGATTATTTACTATTTGAAAATACGTCTGTTTCCAATGTTGCTCAATTAATTAAAGATGAGGTAGGGGCAACGGTTCTTCCCATTCATAACTTATCCGTGCGTACCCGGGAAGAGATTCAGAATCAGGACGATTACTTCAGCCTTATGAGAAAAAACCTGGAATCTTTATCTACAGCTCTAAATGATTAAAAGCCTGACTTCGTGTCAGGCTTTTTATTTATTCAGCCCAATTCATGAAATTTCTATGTTATAATAAACATTGTTAAGTCTAATTCATACTATACCCATAGGAATTATAATAATTTAGTGGGGTGACAACATGGGGAGAGAATTTGTTGAACTGTTTAATGAATGGTCAGATTCCTACGATGACACAGTTAAGGGATTGGACATTGAGTACAGGCAGGTGTTTGAAAATTACAACCATATATTAGAAGTGGTTGCTGACAGTGTCACGGGTACAGTCATGGAGTTCGGCACAGGAACCGGTAACTTAACGGAAAAGTTAATCAATCGTAAATGCAGAGTCATTGGTATTGAGCCGTCTCCTTTAATGAGGAAAAAAGCAGAAGAAAAAATAACCGGGGCTACGATAATTGATGGGGATTTTCTCAATTTTCCCACAAATGAACCCATCGATGCTTTTGTTAGCACGTATGCCTTTCATCATTTAACAGAGCTGGAAAAAGGGCAGGCCATTAAGAAATACAAACATATACTTCCAGACGGCGGCAAGGTTGTGTTTGCAGATACAATTTTTTTAACCGAGAAGGAAAAATCTGATATGATAGAAAAAGCAGAGCAGGATCAACTTTATAATCTGGCTGACGATTTAAAAACAGAGTATTATACAACCCTTCCACAAATAAAAAAGATGTTTGAACAGAATGATTTTAGCATAAGGTTCACTCAGCTTAATGATTTTGTCTGGCTTTTAGAAGCAAAAAAATAAAAAGGAGCGATAAATGATGAGTAAAATGAACGTAGAAAGCTTTAATCTCGATCATACGAAGGTAAAGGCACCTTATGTACGTTTGGCAGGTAAGACAGAAGGAACAAAAGGCGATACGATTTATAAGTATGATATTCGCTTCAAACAGCCAAACCAGGAGCATATGGATATGCCTGCACTCCATTCACTGGAACATATGATGGCTGAATTCAGCCGTAATCATCATGACCAGGTGGTTGATGTTGGACCTATGGGGTGTCAAACCGGTTTTTACATGGCTCTTTTAAATGATGCGGATTACGATCATGTATTAGACCTGCTTGAAAAAACGCTGAATGATATATTAGAGGCAACCGAAGTACCTGCATGTAATGAAGTCCAATGCGGCTGGGCTGCCAGTCACAGTCTTGAAGGTGCCAAAGAGCTAGCCCGTAACATGCTTGATAAGAAAAATGAATGGTCAGAGATATTTGCATAGGTGGGAGTAAAATGGAGTATGTACGTAATGTACAGGAACTTATAGGGGAAACCCCTTTAATTGAAATTCATCAGTTTGATATTCCTGAAGATGTTCGTATTTTTGCAAAACTGGAATACTTCAATCCCGGTGGTAGTATTAAGGATCGGTTAGGTAAGAAATTACTTGAAGAAGCCTTGCAAAGCGGAGAGCTCCCAAAAGATGGGACGATCATTGAACCTACCGCCGGAAATACAGGTATAGGTCTTGCTTTAGCTGCTATCGGCAGGGGGATACGTGTTCTGTTTGTCGTACCGGAAAAATTCAGCATGGAAAAACAGGAATTAATGAAGGCCCTTGGTGCTGAAATCGTTCATACCCCCACTGAACAAGGAATGAAAGGTGCTATTCAAAAAACAGAGGAGCTTCTTAGAATGATTCCCGGCTCATACTCCCCCAGACAGTTTTCAAATGACAATAATCCCAAAGCCTATTATGACACGCTTGGTCCGGAAATTGTTCGGCAATTAGACGGAAAAGCAGATGTTTTTGTAGCCGGTGGAGGCACTGGTGGAACATTTATGGGAACTGCGCAATATCTGAAAGAAAAAAACGATAAGATAAAAACGGTCATTGTTGAACCAGAGGGCTCCATTCTTAATGGTGGTGAGGCAGGTTCCCATGATACAGAAGGAATAGGGATGGAATTTATTCCTGATTATATGGAAACGCAGTATTTTGATGCTATTCATACCATCCCTGATATTCAGGCATTTAACAGAGTTAAGGAGCTTTCGTCAAAAACGGGATTGCTTGTCGGCAGTTCTTCAGGGGCTGCATTTCAGGCAGCCTTAAATGAAGCTGAACAGGCCGTTCCTGGTACAAACATTGTGACAGTTTTTCCTGATAGTAGTGAACGCTACTTAAGTAAGGGAATCTATCAATATAATAGTTAGGGGAGGGGCTTTTATTGCGTAAAAAAACAAAACTAATTCATGGCGGAATAACAGGAGATGAACAGACAGGTGCAGTCAATGTCCCGATTTATCAGGTAAGCACCTATCAGCAGGAATCAGCTGGCAATCATAAAGGCTATGAATATTCACGGACAGGTAATCCAACACGCTTTGCATTAGAAGAATTTATCAAAGATTTAGAAGGTGGAAAGCAGGGATTTGCTTTTGGTTCAGGAATGGCAGCGATTACGTCTGTATTTATGCTGTTTTCTGCAGGGGACCATGTAATTATGACAGATGATGTTTATGGCGGTACCTACAGGGTTGTGTCAAAAGTTCTTAACCGTTTTCAAATCGAGGTTACATTTGCAGATACAAGCTCACCTGATGAGGTGAAAAAAGCCATTCAATCTAATACAAAGGCTATTTATGTGGAAACCCCGACAAATCCATTGTTAAAGGTAACGGATTTAAGGAAAATGAGCAACCTGGCAAAAGAAGAAAACCTGCTATTGATTGTAGATAACACATTCAGTACTCCATATTGGCAGAACCCGATTCAATATGGCGCTGACATCGTCCTTCACAGTGCCACAAAGTATTTAGGAGGCCATAGTGATGTGGTCGCAGGATTAGTTGTGGTTAATTCAGATGTGCTTGGAGAAGACCTGCATTTTATTCTTAATTCTGCTGGTGGTATCTTAGGTCCACAGGATTCTTATCTTCTTATTCGTGGGATGAAAACCCTTGGAGTCAGAATGGAAGAAATTGAGCAAAACACAAACAAGGTCGCCCAATTCCTGCAGAGCCATCCAAAGGTGAAAAGCGTTTATTATCCTGGTTTAGAGAATCACCCTGGCCACGATACTCATACATCCCAGGCTGCTGGCTTTGGTGGAATGCTCTCTTTTGATGCAGGCAGTGGTGAAATGGCTGATCAGGTTTTACAACGAATTCAATACTTTACATTGGCAGAAAGTCTGGGAGCGGTTGAGAGTTTAATTTCCGTGCCTGCACGAATGACTCACGCCTCTATTCCAAAGGACCGAAGAGAAGAATTAGGTATAACAGACGGCTTAATTCGTATTTCTGTTGGACTGGAGGATGCTGAAGACTTGATTGAGGACTTGAATAGGGCTCTGGAATAGCACAGAGTAAAAGCGGAGACGATCGCTCATCAAAGGTCGACTCCGCTATTTCTATTAAACACGTTATGAATCCGTGTCTTTATGAACCTTTCTTTTTTTAAAGAACCAGATTGCCCCTCCGAAAATCACTAACATAATAAGGAAAGGGGAATAGCCAATTAGAAAAACAACTGCTCCGGAGAAGAAGCTCGAGAGCTGGTTTAATGAATTTGTAAATGCCTTTTGAATTCGTTCTCCTGTCTGTAAGTCTTCTTCTGCAATACCCGGGACATTTACAGATATATCATTAAGGGTAATGCTCACTTCAGCAAATTCTGTCCGGTTTTCCAGGTATTTTATTTTGCCTTCCATTTGTTCTATTTCCTCCTGCACTTTTGCCAGGTCCTTTGAAATATTCAGAAGATCCTCCGTTTTTTTAGCTCCTTTCATAAAATCAAGCAATCGGTTCTCAACCACTTTTTTGGCCTTTAAGCGGGACTCCAGATCAGTATATTCTTCTGTTACATCTTCTCCTCTTACTCGTTTTTCCACCACTTTTTCACTTAGTTTTTCCAATTTTTTTATAAACGATTGAAGTTCAGGATTCGGAATTCTGAGCGTCATGTGAGATTGAACATTTTCATCACGATTCATTGACGCTGTTTCCACCACGTAACCGTTTATCTGATTGGTCCGACTCGTAATGTCCTCGACAGCCCTGTCAATATCTTTTATGTTAAGGGTTAACCGGGCATGATACATAATCATGCGATTATCTGTATTCGTATCTTTTTGATGCTCAACTTGTTCCTCGGTTCCCATTTGGTCCTGCCCCTTTTCATTCGATTGCACCATGTCCGCAGAAGAATCGGCCTGATCTAAACGGTTGGATTCTTCTGATTTACCTGTATCATCTGAACTGCATGCAGCTAATACCAATATGGTGCAAATCATACCTAATTTCATGAACCACTTCATTCACAAAACCCCCTATTAGAACACTTTTTTAATTAGACGTTCATTCCATAAAAAGGTGACAACTGCAAAGAAATTTTATCCATCAACTAAAATGTTTCTCTGGAAATGGTATATTGTATAGAGTAATCATAGAAAGGATGGTTTCAGATGAAGATTTCATTAGAAAAAAAGCGAGTACTAATTAGAAAAATCCAGATGTTTTTTCTTGAAGAACGGGGAGAGGAAATAGGAGAACTGGCAGCAGATCAGGCATTTGAGTTTATAAAAAATGAAGTTGCGCCCTTCTTTTATAATCAAGGTGTTCATGATGCCAGAATGATGGCGGAACAAAACATGGAGGCTTTAGACGAGGATATCAGATCACTTGAAAAGCCTACTCACAGAGGTGGCTGATTTCGTTATTCCTGTCTTCTCATTTTGTTATCACATCTTCTCTATCCCTTTAATAAAGTAAGCATAGGGGATTTTACGAGATATATGGGGTGAGGAATATGAAGTACGAAATTACAAGAGACTATATAAGCATTGGAAATTCACGATCCGGTCAAAGTATTCAGAATGTCCAATTCATTGTAAGTCATGACACCGGTAATCCTGGTTCAAGTGCGTACGGCAATCGAAATTATTTTGAAAATACGAACCCAACTGCATCAGCACATACCTTCATTGATGATCGATATATTCTTGAAATCATTCCATTAGACGAAAAAGCATGGCATGTTCGGTATAATGTATCTACAGATAACCGTCGCTACGGAGCAAATGCAAATGATGCCGCAATTGGAGTTGAACTATGTTATGGCGGGAATATTTCTTTCCAGGAAGCCTATAAACGCTATGTTTGGTACCATGCCTATTTAATTGACAAATTTAATTTGGATCCTGATGAAGATATTATTGGGCATAGTATGCTTGATCCTTCCCGCAGAACGGATCCACAGAATGCAATGAATCGCTATGGGATATCCTGGAACGATTTCCTCAATGATGTAGAGCAGGCCTATCGGAAATATTTTGAGGGAGAAGAAAGTCTGCCAGAGCCAGTTGTGGGTGGTGCTTCTGTGCAGTTGCCCGTTGGTAAAGGTGATAGTGGAGAGTTTGTCCGGGATATTCAAAAGGACTTAATCAAAGCAGGCTATTCCTTACCTGCATATGGTGCTGACGGTGTATTTGGTTCCGAAACAGAGAGAGCAGTTATGAGATTCCAAAGAGACTATCATCTTGCTGTCGATGGATTGGTAGGTCAGCAGACATTAGGAAAGTTAAAAGAGGTTACAAACGCCAGTAAACCTAGTACAGACTTTCCTTTACCTGGTGGAATTCTGCAGAAAGGCGATGAAGGACCTGAAGTAAAACAAGTACAAAGAGCTTTGAAACGGTTAAACTTTGATCCAAGATATATAGATGGCATCTATGGTTCATTAACTGAGGATGCTGTGGCAAGATTCCAGTCCATGTTCAGCGCACTGGATAATGACGGGATCTATGGTCCAAATACACGACGCTTTATGGAAATGGAGCTGGAAGATATGTAATGAAGGGCCCGTTTGTCAGGCTGCGACTCCTGCTTTAAGTCGGAAATAAGACATTCTGTGGTTAAATGCATGCCACTCCCGGTTTCGTCCGGAGCGGCATGACTCTGACCACGGATAATCGGTAATTGAATACTTTTGTCCCAACTCTTCTGAATTAATTTGAGGGTTTTCTCTCTTCCCATGATTTTTTGTCATCAGACTCTAAAATTCCTAAAGTAACATCATCAATATCCGGATCCTTCAAGATTTTATTCTGAACCTTAATTTTAATGTCATCAGCTTTTTCGAGGGACAAGCCTTCTGTCAGTTCGATATAACTATCTACATGATATTGTCTTCCTACCTGTATAACCTTCATTTCAGATATATCGACGACCTGGGGTTCATCTAAAATAAGTTCAGCAATCCGATTTTCAATTTTGGCAGGTGCGGCAACACCAATTAAACCAATCGTATTATCATATCCGATTTTCAATGCAATTCCGATTAAAAGAATACCTATAAGCATTGTCCCGATACCATCCAAAAGCAGAAAGCCTGTAAAATGGGCAAGAAGAATACTAATTAAGGCTAAGAATGCACCTGATGTCGCTACAATATCCTCATAAAAAACGAGGCGTGTAGGGGGAGAAGCATATTGTAAATGACGAAATGCTTCCGGAATAACGGAAAATCCACTCGCTTCTGTACGGGATTCCTCGGCAATTTCCTTCATTGCTTTCCATAAAATATAGCCATCAACCATAATGGATAAGGTTAAAATCCCAATATTTAACCATAGATGTGTAGCTTCACTTGGATTCTGAATGAAATGCCATCCTTTAATAATGGTCTCGTAAGCCATTATTGAAATTACAACTACAGCTACTAACACGAACAAGTTTACGACTCGCCCAAAACCGGCAGGGAATTTTTCTGTTGGTTCTTTTTCTGCTAATGCACTTCCGAAAAAAACAAATCCCTGGTTTGTAGCATCTGCTATGGAGTGAATCGTTGTTGCAAACATCGCACCACTGCCACTGATGGCAGCAGCAATTCCTTTAGCTACTGCCAGTCCTGCATTTCCAAGTGCGGCAATACCTGAAGACTTGTTTCCTTTTTTTAAAAGTTCAAGCATTGTGAATTCTCCTTATTGGTTTACTCTGTATTAAGTTGAACGATAAAAATAAAATAATGCATATTCTTAAAATGTAACTGAAGTTCAATAAATTATACATTTTTAAGTGTAAAGTGTTTATATAGAGGGAATTGAGGGTATGAAGCTTATAAAATAGATATAAACGCACTTGTCACATCATCGGAGAAATCTAGTTAAAGGAGTATTCATAATGAACATGCAGGAAACACTTTTAAACTTCAATAAGGTTTTAGACAATGTACCTGGTCCAATTATGATTACGGATAGCAATACAATCGTATATGCAAACCAGCAAAGCTATCGACTGTTAGGATATGAGAAAAATTCGCCTGTTTTCCTGCAGGATATATTTCCGGAAAAGGACTATAACCGCCTCCAATTATATATAGATGAGGTATTAACAGGTAGGATATCCGCAGAAATCCAAAATATAACCTTGCGAACCAATGGGGACAATCTTGTTACAACAAAGCTTTACATATACCCATACGACAGTCGCCAAAACTATGTTCAGCTTTGCATGGATTATGCAGATACCATAAAACTCAGAAATGATTTTGTTGAACTGGAGGAGAAATATCATAATCTCTCAAAATATATTTCCGATGTCATTGCTTACTATAATGATAATGGTGCGATCACATATGTAACACCATCTGTAAATCATGCCTTTGGCTACAAATCAGATCTGTTGATAGGACGTTCGGCCTTTGACTATGTTCATCCCCAGGACCGCAACCGGGTTAAATATATATTTAAAACTCTATCGTATAATTCTGAGGAGAAACAAGTACGCTTTCGTGTAAAGAAAAATATAGGTTCCTATGTATGGGTTGATTCCGTGTTTTACCGAATAGAGAAAGATCAGGACTCTTACATATTGGGGAATCTAAAGGCCATTGATAAACAAATTGAAGCTGAAAAACTGGCTATGCAAACAGAAAAACTGGCTCTGACAGGAGAGTTGAGTGCCGGTATAGTTCATGAAATAAAAAATCCACTGACTTCTATTAAAGGTTTTCTACAGCTCATGGAGGCAGGCACTATTAACACGAAAGACTATATCAATATATTAAAGGCGGAAGTGGAACGAATGGAAACAATGGCAGTAAACATGCTTTCGTTCGCAAAGCCAAATAATCACTTTGGTCAGCATAATTTGAAGGATATTATACAGGATGTATTCTCCCTTATGGAAATACAGGCGAATAAGAATCATATATATCTAAAAAAGAATGAGCATTTACCGGATGTGTTTGTACATGGTGATGAAGCTCAACTAAAACAGGTATTAATTAATTTAGTGAAGAATGCCATAGAGGCATCTGCTCCTAACCATAACGTCGAAATTCAGCTTTGTCAGGATTGCATAAATGGGTATATAAAAGTAACGGATTATGGTGCGGGAATTCCTGAGAATCAACTGGAAAAGATCGGCAAGTCTTTTTATACAACCAAAGAGGAAGGAACAGGCCTTGGCTTAATGGTATCCTATCGAATTATTGAACATCATCAGGGTAAAATTAAGCTGAACAGTAAACCGGATGATGGAACTACTTTTACGATTTGTTTACCTAAGGTTAGAGAAATAGAGAGTTATCAAGGTTTAAGTGATTGCAAATCTGGTACATAATTTACATATAGGAATCTTATAGGATAAAAATAAGTGTTTTTAAGAGTTGGACTTCAGGTCCAGCTCTTTTTTATTCTTTTCCATGAATAGAAATAATTGGTTCGACAAATAATTAATGGTAAGTGCAAATGAAAGGAAGTGAATATATGTCAGCGCCAGGCTTAAGAAAGTTAGCCAGTCATTCCGCCATTCATGAAGCTGCAATAATTGAGGCGCAGGAATTAACGGAGCTTCTTGGATATCTATTAGAAAAAGGAGATTGGGAAAAGGCAGAAGAGATTGCATTTGTAACCTTAGAGCATTGGGAAACACGCACGTTACAACATGCCGCTTCAGAAGAAGAGGGGTTATACAAAGAAATGGCAGAAGAATCTTCAGAATTAAGGGATTCGGTGATTGCATTAACGAGAGACCATGATTTGTTAAGAATTCTCGTCCGGGAAATTAAAGACCTTCTTAATAAAGACGGGGTAGGCAAAAATGTATTAGATCGATTTCAGGCATTGATTTTAATTGACCAATTACATAATGACGAGGAAGAAAAGGTATTACCTGAACATTAAAAAGGTGGTGAAGATATGAAGTCAACAGAAAATAAACTCAAAGTACAGCCTCTTCGAACCGTTTCAAAACCATTATATGAAGAGCTGATCTCAGAATTAGGAAAGTTTCATATACATTCTTTTGATGTACAGGCAAAGGCAATAGAAAAGGATGATGGAATGGAGATTATCCTTCATTTTGGAGAGAGCTTTTCTCAACAGCTCTCAAAAAATTTCACATCAAAACAAATCGAAAACACTGGTCATGAAATCAAAGAATTCATACGTGAATCCGCTGAAAAGATGAAGGAAATCATGATTGCGGATTATTTTAAAATGATAAAACCTTAAGGAGAGGATTAAATATGTTTGAATTTGAAGAACAGGCTGATCTCGTTCAGGATCGGGAAGACCTGATTGCGTTGGTAACGATGCGTTTTGGCGACCTTCCTCCTGAAGTAATTCAGGATATCTATAAAAAGAATAAACTGGATGACATCGAAAGGCTGTTCCTCGTTGCCGGGAATGCCCCGGATTTTAAAACTTTCCTCGAGGAATTACAGGAAGGTGAGGGCAGTTTTAAAGTATTAGGTGAACGATTTAATCCAATTGCGCAAGAAAATAAAAAGGATGAGGCGAATGGTTAATAAACATAACAAGGTATGGCAACGACTGAAACACCTGAAGCACGGGGTACGAATCAATGATAATTTCACTGAACACAGTCCCAGACCCCGTGATTGGGAAGGGATGTATCGAAAAAGATGGCAGCACGATAAAATTGTCCGATCCACTCATGGAGTAAACTGTACGGGGTCATGCAGCTGGAAAATTTATGTGAAGGATGGAATTATCACATCTGAAACTCAGCAAACGGATTATCCAACTACAGGTGCGGATTTTCCTGAATATGAACCCAGAGGCTGTCCTAGAGGTGCAAGCTATTCCTGGTATACATACAGCCCGGTTCGTGTGAAATATCCTTATGTTCGGGGCGACTTATATAAGATGTGGAAAGCAGAAATGGAAGAGGGGCACAATCCAGTAGAAGCCTGGAGTCATATTACCTCGGATCCGGAAAAACGAGCTAAATATGTAAATGCCAGGGGGAAAGGTGGATTTGTAAGAGCAAGCTGGCGTGAAGTGTGCGAAATGATTGGAAGTGCAACCATTCATACAATAAAAAAATACGGCCCCGATCGTGTGACAGGCTTTAGTCCGATACCTGCCATGTCCATGGTGAGTTATGCCGGTGGAACCCGATTTTTATCATTAATCGGAGGGACCATTTTAAGTTTTTACGATTGGTATGCAGACCTGCCTCCAGCTTCTCCGCAGGTATGGGGAGAGCAGACGGACGTACCTGAAAGTGCTGACTGGTACAACACCAAGTATTTTATCATCTGGGGAACCAATCTCCCCCAAACCAGGACACCAGATGCCCACTTTATGGTGGAATCCAGATATAACGGAACGAAGGTTGTCGGAGTCAGTCCGGATTATGCAGACTATGAAAAATTTGCGGATATCTGGCTGCCGGCACGGGCTGGAACAGATGGAGCCCTTGCGATGGCCATGACCCATGTGGTGTTAAAAGAATTTTATGTAAAGCAGCCCACTCCATACTTTGAGGAATATACAAAAAAGTTCACGGACTTACCATTTTTAGTCACACTTAACCAGAAAAATGGCAAACACCGTTCCGGTCGCTTTTTACATGCTGCAGATTTTGACCAAAATCAGAAGCTTGGAGAGTGGAAAACGGTAGTATGGGATGCGAATACAGATCAATTAGAGGTACCAAACGGGACACAGGGACATCGTTGGGATGGTGAAAGCAACTGGAATTTACAATTAGAAAAAAGTGATGGTACAGAAATGAATCCTGAGCTTAGTTTTATTTCCAAGTATGATGATACTGTTCAGGTGGAGTTTCCACAGTTTGCACAGGAAAATGGCAAAAACGTGGAACGTGGAGTCCCTGTTAAATACATTAAAAATAAAGACGGTGATGAGCTATGTGTGACCACTGTATATGATTTAATGATGGCTCATACAGGTATAAATCGTGGTTTACCCGGTGATTATCCGGTCGATTATGACGATCCTAAACCATTCACACCAGCCTGGCAGGAGAGCATCACGGGCGTCAATAAGCAGCATGTGATTCAAGTGGCCAAAGAGTTTGCTGATACTGCAGCCAGAACAAAAGGAAAGTCGATGATAGCTATGGGAGGTGGAACAAATCACTGGTTCCATAGTGATCAAATTTACCGGGCGATTTTGAACCTCGTCCTCTTAACAGGTTCACAAGGAGTAAACGGTGGAGGATGGGCCCATTATGTAGGTCAGGAAAAAGTAAGGCCCATTGAAGGGTGGCAGACCGTTGCTTTTGCCAGAGATTGGGGAGTACCGCCTCGTTTTCAAAATGGGACCTCTTTCTTTTACTTTGCAACGGATCAATATCGATATGAAGAAAAGTCAGAAACAACAGAGGATGAATGGGGAAGTAAATATAAACATATGCACCCGGCTGATGTAAATGCACTGGCTGCAAGACTTGGCTGGCTCCCTTCATTCCCGCAATTCTCACAAAACTCGATTGATTTAGTGAAAGAAGCAAGACAAAGTGGAGCTTCTACGGAAGAAGAAATTGTAAACAATGTCGTTGAAAAAATAAAAAAGGAAGAAATCGATTGGGCCATTGAAAATCCAGATGACCCGCGAAATTTCCCAAGAGTCTTTTTTAATTGGCGTTCAAACTTATTAGGGGACAGTGGAAAAGGTCATGAATACTTTGTAAAGCATCTAATTGGAGGAGATGATCAGGTACTGGCAGATTCTGAGGTTTCCTGGCTGCCTGAGGATGTGAATATGAAAGAACAATCCGCAGAAGGGAAGACAGATTTATTTGTCAGTATTGATTTTCGTATGACCAGTTCAGGGCTGTTTTCAGATATTGTTCTTCCTACTGCAACCTGGTATGAAAAGTATGACATTAGTACAACGGATCTTCATCCATTTATCCATCCGTTTAATGCAGCGATTTCTCCTCCATGGGATGCGAGAAGTGATTGGGATATTTTCCGTGAAATCAGTAAGGTATTTTCTGAGTTAGCCGAAGAACACTTACCTGAAACAGAAGAACTGATGATGTCCCCGTTAGGTCATGATTCAGAGGATGAAATTGCCCAGCCGAATGGGGAAATTCTCGATTGGAGAAAAGGTGAAGTCGAAGCGATTCCTGGTAAGACGATGCCAAAATTTCAAGTGGTCAAACGGGATTATCCTAATGTTTATCAAAAGATGACAACGATTGGGGATACCCTGAAAAAAGGCTACGGAAATAAGGGAGTCAGTCTTCCGGGAGATAAGGTTTATGAAGAATTAAAGGAACGGTTAGGGCTCTCTAAACGGGAAGGAATTGGGAAAGGACATCCTGATTTATATACGGATAAAAAAGCGATTGAAACCATTTTGCTTATGTCAGGGGCAACGAATGGAAAAAGGGCCGTGGAGGGCTGGACTTCGCTTGAAAAGAAAACAGGCCAGAAACTGTCTGACATTGCTAAAGGCCGTGAAGAAGATGCCTACACGTTAATGGATCTGACAGCCCAGCCCCGCCATACGATTTCAACACCGGTTTGGAGCGGTTTGGAGAAGGACCATCGCAGATATTCTCCATTTACCGTGAATACAGAATATAACATTCCGTGGAGAACTTTGACAGGTCGGCAAAGCTTCTATCTGGACCACGAGATGATTTTAGATTACGGAGAAGCTTTACCCACATACTTACCCCCTTTAGCTTATGGTCCGTATATAAAAGGGGAACAGGAAGCTGAAGAAAACGGGAAATCCATTACCCTGCGTTACCTTACTCCCCACCAGAAATGGGGAATTCATACAATGTTTACCGAAACAGCCTGGATGACCCAGCTGTTCAGAGGCTGGCAAGTGGTTTGGATGAATGAAAAGGACGGGTCTTCGATTGGTTTGAAGGATAATGACTGGATTGAAGTATATAACCGTAACGGGGCTATTTCCGCACGAGTTGTTTTAACTTATCGAATGCCACAGGGAATGGCCTATATGTATCATGCCCAGGACCGAACCATGGGTGTTCCTGGATCCAAGGTCAGCAATAAACGCGGGGGTACGCATAACAGTGTGACACGGATCAAAGCGAAACCAACCCATATGATTGGCGGATATTCACAATTAAGTTATGGATTTAATTATTATGGTCCTACGGGAAGTCAACGGGATACATTGGCCGTAATCAGACCATTGAAGGAGGTAAATTGGCTTGAACGTTAAAGCACAAGTAATGATGGTCATGCATCTGGATAAATGTATCGGCTGTCATACATGTTCAGTAACCTGTAAAACGACTTGGACAAACAGACCCGGAATGGAATATGTCTGGTTTAATAATGTGGAAACGAGACCGGGCGTCGGCTACCCGCAGGAATGGGAAAACCAGGATCGCTATAAAGGGGGCTGGGAATACAAAAATGGAAAGCTCCGTTTACGTGCCGGTGGTCCTGTAACGAAACTACTAAATATTTTCTACAATCCAAATTTGGAGTCTATAGATGATTACTATGAGCCATGGACTTACGATTTTGATCATTTAATCCATGCTCCTAAAAAAGAACATCTGCCTGTAGCAAGACCAAAGTCTATGATAACAGGTGAATACATTGATAAACCAGAATGGGGACCTAACTGGGATGACGACCTGGCTGGCGGAAGTGAGGTTGTTCCACGTGACCCAAGCAACCAGCAGATGCAGGAGCATATCGCTATGGAATATGAAAAGACCTTCATGATGTATTTACCACGGATTTGCGAACACTGCTTAAATCCGTCCTGTGTAGCTTCCTGTCCATCCGGAGCTCTTTATAAGAGAGATGAAGATGGTATTGTGCTGGTTGATCAGGAGGAATGCAGAGGGTGGCGCTTCTGTATGAACGGCTGCCCTTACAATAAAGTTTATTATAATTGGAATACCCATAAGGCCGAAAAGTGCAACTTCTGCTATCCAAGAACAGAAGCAGGCCTCCCAACCATCTGTTCAGAGACTTGTGTAGGACGACTTCGTTATATAGGGGTTGTGTTGTACGATGCAGATCGGGTGAAAGAAGCCGCATCTGTAGAAGATCCTAAAGATTTGTATGAATCTCAGTTATCAGTCTTTTTGGATCCATTTGACGAACAAGTTCAGGAAGAGGCTTATAAGAATGGAATTAATAATGAATGGGTAAAGGCTGCACAGGATTCACCTATTTATAAAATGGTGCTCAAATGGAAAATAGCCCTGCCTTTACACCCGGAATATCGGACATTGCCAATGGTTTGGTATGTTCCGCCACTCAGTCCAATAATGAATCATGTAACGAATGAAGATGAGCTGGATACAGATGGATATATTCCGACTGTAGACCAGATGCGTATTCCGGTAGAATACTTAGCTAACCTGCTCTCGGCTGGTGACACCAAAGTGGTTCGTAAAGTTTTGTTAAAGTTAACAGCTATGCGTGTTCACATGAGACGGGTTAACGTAGGCGGAGTTGACGAATTGAATGAAAGTAAATTACTTGAGGAAGCGGATATGGATATAGAAACGATTGAAGAAATGGCCCGTTTATTAGGCGTGGCGAAGTATGATGAACGTTATGTCATTCCTACCGGCCGAAGAGAAATGAATGATGATCTGCACTATAGACAGGGAGCGTGCAGTCTCGAGGACCTTGCTCCTCCTGAAGGAATGGTTACTTATCCGTTTGAAAGGGGTTGATAGTGTGAATACATTCAAGTCTGAACTATTAGTCATAGCTTCCCGTATTTTAAGCTATCCAACGGAAGAAGATAAACAGGAAGTAATGGAAATGGTGAAAGAAATACAGGACACAGCCGGTGAAAAAAAGGCCGCAAGAAAGGCTGTTGAATCCCTGTACCAAATGGATATGACAGACTTGCAGGAGCTTTATGTGGAAACCTTTGACTTAAGATCCAAGCTGGGATTATACCTATCTGCCCATGAATTCGGGGACAGCCCTAAACGCGGGGCTGCCCTCATACGTCTGCAGAAAATCATCAACGAGGCAGGATATGAAAGGACAGACGGAGAATTAGCCGATTTTATTCCCATGCTATATGAATTTTTAGCCATTATGGAGGAGGGGGAAAATAAAAATCGCTTAATTAAACGATTGTCTGTAGTTACGCAAAGCCTATTAAATGAATTGCCAAAAGAAAACCCATATTATCCAATCATCTCCCTGCTCATGCAATATGTATTTGAACCACCGACAAAAGAAGACCTGGAAAAAATGGAACAGCAACAGGAAAAAACCGACCTCGAAGAACTCCCCTACCCAATCATGTATCAGTAGGTAGAAAAGCGGAGGCGACTGGTTAGGTCATGCGGAATAAGACGAAGACATGGAGTGGCATGGGTTTGGCCACGGAAAGGCTTTGGCTTATATCCGCCGTGACCTGGGAGCCGCAGCTAGACAATAGAAAAGCGGAGGCGACCGGAAATTGTCACACAAGTTTTCCATCATGACTTACAAGGAGGAAATCGTATGGATGAAGGTGTTTTCTGGTGGGTGATTGTGCCCTATATTACCTTAGCTATTATGATTTTTGGAAGTCTTTATCGTTTTGCATTTCGACAGCTTAGCTGGGTTGCACCGTCTACGGAAATTTTTGAAAAGAGGTGGTTGCGACTTGGATCCCCGCTGTTTCATTACGGGCTATTATTTGCCTTTATTGGACATGTTATGGGGATTTTGATTCCGATAGAATTTTATCACGCTCTCGGGATCTCTGATCATATGTATCACTTTTTAGCTATTTGGGGAGGTGGATTGGCAGGATTAATGGTCGTCGTCGGTGCAGTGATTTTACTAATCAGGAAAATTGTCATTGATCCAGTTAGAGTTCACGCTACTTTTGCCGATTATTTCTCTGTTATTTCTCTCATCATTGTAGCTGGTCTTGGTGTTTATATGACTCTTATCTACAACACTACAGTTATCGAATATGAGTATCGGACAACGATAGGGCCCTGGTTCAGAAGTCTGTTTACCTTCCAGCCTGAATATAAACTAATGTTGACTGTACCGCCCATCTTTCAAATTCATGTGATAACCGCTTTGCTTCTGTTTGCAGCCATTCCATTTACAAAATTAGTTCATTTTTACAGTCTACCGTTAGGGTATCTTCATCGTGCGCCACAGCAATATCGCTCAAGAGCAGGGTTCAGAAGAAAAGGTCTTGAATAAGTTTATGATGTTTAAGTGTCCTACATACGATAACTGTAGCATTCGGCCTGGATTACAAGGATCCAGGCTATTTTCGTTCCGCATATTCCTAACTCTCTATCAGCAACTGGAATGAATGCTTTTAAAAAAGACATGCTAAGAAGTAGAGAAGAATATAAGGAGGATCCAAATTGGTTTCAGCTATTGTAAAATCTGCTATTCTGGTGTTATCAGGTGTATTATTATTGAGGATGGCCGGAAGAAAATCAATATCTCAAATGACGTTAGCACAGACGGTTGTCATGATTTCCATTGGATCCATTATTATTCAGCCGATTATCGAGAAAAGTGTGATCCGTACGATTTTAGCTTCGGGAATCTTTATCTTAGTACTGATTATTATGGAGTTCATACAGTTGAAATTTAATATTTTAGAGAAATGGATTACAGGTAAGTCGAAGGTCATTATTAAGAATGGGCAGATTGATGTAAAAACCTTACGCTCGTTACGTTTCACGGTGGATCAGCTGGAAATGCGGCTCAGACAGCAGGGGATATCAAGCATATCTGATGTGAAAACTGCTACTCTTGAACCGAATGGTCAAATTGGGTATGAACTAGCTGATGAAGCAAAACCGTTAACGGTCAGAGATTTTAAGAAACTAATGAATATGTATGATCAACAGCCTTCAGAAAATACCCAAAACCTATTTTCAGAAATCGGAACCAAACAGGATAACCCGGACCATCTGAAATAAATATTCGATGAAAAAATATACAACGGACCATGAACATTGAGAGGAGAATCAAGTTTGAAACTAAGCGTACTTGACCAGTCCCCAATATCTAAAGGCGATACAGCTGCTACATCATTCAGGAAATCGGTTGAGTTAGCCAGACATACAGAAAACCTCGGCTATACACGCTTCTGGGTAGCTGAGCATCATAATACGAAAGGACTGGCGGGGACATCACCAGAAGTTCTTATCTCACATATCGCAGCGAAAACAAACCATATAAAAGTAGGATCAGGCGGGGTATTATTACCACAATACAGCCCTTTAAAAGTAGCAGAAAATTTTAAGGTTCTGGAAACCCTTTACCCGAACCGCATAGACCTGGGCGTAGGACGATCTCCAGGTGGAAATCATTCAACTCGACTAGCGTTAACAGATGGCATGAACAAAAGCTTAAATGACTTCCCCAGACAGCTTGAGGATCTATCCGGCTTCATAAGTGGGAATCTACCGTCCAGCCATGATTTTCATAAGGTAAAAGCGACCCCGGAAACCATTACAAATCCGAATCTGTGGGTATTGGGTTTATCCGAAAGAGGAGCAAAAACCGCAGCTAAGAATAGTACCAGCTTCACCTTTGGACATTTTATTAACCCTGCAAATGGTGAAAAGGCCATTGATACCTACTACAGACATTTCCAGGCTTCTTCAAGACAAAAGAAACCTTATGTAAATGTCTGTATTTTTGTGGTTTGTGCTGAAACGAGGACTGAAGCTGAACAATTGGCATTAAGTCAGGATCTCTGGTTACTTAACGTGGAAATGGGAAAGGATACAAGAGTTCCATCTATTGATGAGGTAAAAGGAAAGACATTTACACAGCGTGAACTGGAAAAGGTCCAGAATAATCGGAAGCGGTGTGTGATTGGGACCCCATTTGAAGTAAAACAAAAATTAGAAGAGCTGAGCGAGATTTATCAAACGGATGAATTTATGATTATTACGAACATCTATGATTTTCAGGCTAAACTAAAAAGCTATTCTCTTCTAGCTGAAGCCGTGGAATTATGAGCATATGCATCATCAAAAAAAGGGCTGCTATTTTCCATGGATAGCAGTCCTTAAGGAATCCCTAAAAATAGGACAGGAAATCAATCCAGAACCAGGCCTTCAGGATAAGTGTTATAATCCCGGTGATCACTCCTGTCAATCCCATTGCCTTACTCTGTTTAAATCCAATGAACCCAAAAACAATTCCTAAAATAGCCAGAGGATAAGGGAGAAAGGGAAACCAGTATAGGACCAGTGCTACAATCCCACACACCAAAGCAGCTATGGCCATCCCTTTACTGTCTGGATCTTTAGGCTTAATTGGTGTTCCCTGCTGTTCCATACAGAAAACCTCCACTCATTTGAGATTTCATGATATTATACGCACCCATTATTAAAATATTCTAAAAAATAAGCGTTCTAATTGGACGATTTTCCTGTAATTCTCTGCACGATTTGGGAACAATATTTGATAAAATAGAATTTGAGAATATGAAGAAGGGAATCGTAACGATGAATAAAAATGACTTAATGATTGTGGATGGCATGGCGCTTCTGTTTAGAGGTTTTTTTGCTACATCCTTTACAGGCAACTTTATGATGAATTCAAAAGGCGTACCCACCAATGGAATCTTCGGATTTATGAGATATTTTCTGAATGCGGTTCAGACATTTAAGCCTACCCATGTGATTTGCTGCTGGGATATGGGGAGCAAAACATTTCGAAATGATAAATATGAATCTTATAAGGCCAACCGCAGTGCACCACCTGAGGAACTCATACCACAGTTTGATTTGGTAAAGGAGGCTGTAGAATCCTTTGGTGTACCGAATATAGGAATGAAAGGTTACGAGGCAGATGACTGTATAGGTACCTTGGCAAAACAGTACGGGAAGCAGGATAACGTTTTGATTTTGACAGGTGATCAGGATATTCTTCAACTGGTGGACGAAAACATTAGAGTAGCTATCATGAAAAAAGGTCAGGGGAATTATGCTGTTTATCATAAAGACAACTTTCTCGAAGAAAAAGGAATTCACCCCATGCAGATTGTAGATATCAAAGGACTGATGGGGGATACGTCCGATAATTATCCCGGTGTAAAAGGCATTGGGGAAAAAACGGCATTAAAGCTTATTCAACAATACGAAAGTATCGATGGCATTTTAGAAAATTTAAACCATCTTTCAAAAGGTATACGAAAAAAGATTGAAGAAAATCTGGCAGACCTCCATTTGTCCAGAGAGCTGGCTGAGATTTTCTGTGAGGTTCCACTGGATAGCACCCTTGATGACGCAAGGTGGACGGTAGATATCACCAGAGTGAACCAGAAATTTGAAGAGCTTGAGTTTAAAAATTTGATGAAACAAGTAGATAAAATCGTATAACCTTTACCCGGAAATCGGTCGTTCACTGATTTCTGTTCCATCTGTTATACCATCTTCATAGCCCGTATCATAACAATCATTGAAGGCCTGCTTGAGCAACTGCTGCTGGTCTTGTGTAAAGATAACATTTTCACGTTCAAGCTTTTGTACAACCTCTTTAAACAACTGTTGAAATTCCGGTTGAAAGACCAAGAGAAGCACCACCTTTCTGTTTCTTACTTTTTTCTAAAGGACGAATTTTTATACAAACATTATAGACAGAATAAAAAAAGAAACACTTCCCAAAATAGGACTGGAGGTGTTTCTTTTGGCTAAACATGAAAAATCCCGTAACAAAGGACAAAAGGCTTCAAGCGTAAATCCTCAAGGTCTTTCTGAAGATGTTGCTGATCAGCAGCCAAGATCACAGTTGGAGCAGCGCACTAAGAAGAAAAACACTAAAATTTAATCCTGTACTGTAACCTTAAGAAGAAAATAGGTACGACAGGATAAAGACTGCTATGTAAGGCTGAATATAAAATAACAAAAAAGGGCTGTTCTGCCAGGTTAGACACTTGGCTCCAGCCCTTTTTACATTTATTATTCACTCACGGTAAACTCTTCTTTTGGCATGTTGTGCATTCCTCTGGCCTGGGTGTGTGCAATCATATTATAGGTACCTGACTCACGAAACGCTTTTGTAATGGAATAGACACCGTCACCCTTATGTTCTGCCTTGATTTTTTCATGATCTTCTTCAGCTGATCCCTTTTTCCAAATTTCAAATTTTACGTAGGTTGCATCCTCAACCTTTTCTTCACCTAATGTAACCGCTGCTTTCAGAGGCACTTCTTCATTAATCTGAATGGATGATGGCAACTGGATGGAAACGTCAATCATTTGCAGTTGTTCATCACCTGTCTTTGATTGTGTCCCTTCTTCTTCCTGTGTACCACAGCCGGTAAAGAATAATATAAGCAGGAAGAATGAAGAAATGAGCAAGATTTTTTTCATATGAATCACTCCTGGTTCCATTTTTCTTTTGTGACTACCTTCATTTTATAACAAAAATGCCTTTAATTTGGAATGAGTCATGAATGAGGAGTGACAAAATCTTTACAATTCTGGTATGTTTTTAGGTGAGAACAGAATAAAATGTTAAATCGTTAATCAGGAGGGCTTTTTCATGCTGGACATTGTACTATGGTTCGTTGTTATGGGGTTATTTGTATTAAGCTTTGCGGGGCTGATTTTTCCAATTATTCCTTCAGTTCTTGTGATATGGGGCGGTTTTCTCGTTTATTATTTTGGAATGAACAATGAAACTCTTTCTATTTATTTCTGGATCCCAATGATATTTCTTACGATTGTCCTGTTAGTGGCTGATATAATCGTTAACAGTCATTATGTCAAGAAATATGGTGGGAGTAAATGGGGGGAAAGGTCCGCTGCCATAGCCGTTATTGTAGGATCTTTTATCATTCCGCCATTTGGGATAATGATCTTACCCTTTATCACTGTTTTTCTTGTGGAGATGATTCAGGAGAAGTCCATGGAAAAGTCATTTAAAGCTGCATTTGGATCATTACTAGGCTTCTTTGGCAGTACTTTTGCAAAAATCATTGTTCAATTTGTGATGATTATCTGGTTTTTCCTTGATATTTTTATCAATATATCATGAACTTACTCCAAGGCTGGATAAGAGGAAAGTATCTTACTTACGATGGTGATTTTGCCTGCTTTTCGGCCATATCGCCTACAATGGGAAGTTTTATTTGCTTTCCCTGATAGGCTTTCACCATTAAAATAATCCATAGGACTAATACCAATGGATAGAGAAGCAGACTCAATATCCATCCAATTATTGGGATGAAAGCTAAAATCGTACTGATCACAAAAACGCCTAAGAAAGTGAAAATCGATTGCAGGGCATGAAACTTAACGAAGGGACTTTCTTTTTCTATGACCAGAAAAATAATTCCTGTTACGATACCGGCTAAATAGCACAGCAATCCAGCTACATTTAAATCCATTCCCGTTGAAGACTTTTCTGTCTGTTGTTCATTCTGTTCATTTACGGACTCAGACATCATAATACCTCCTTGTGGTTTGTACATATGAACGTTTAAAAAACGAACAATCCCTCTTCAGAAACATTCATTAGAAACGCTCATTTATCAAAATAATCGTAACAATATTATGTTTGTTTTGATATTATACAAAAGTATAATTTTACCCCCCTTGTATAATTCCGGTTGTTTTTCGAATAATAACTGTATGAATGAACAAAATGGGGGTTTTTTTGTGAAACGAAATCATTCACCCAATAATATTGTTTTTTGGGCATCTTCTTTTTTTATTACAATTTTAGTTATATGGGGAGCGGTATCACCTGAAAGCTTTGCTGAGGTAGCGACAGCCATTTATGGTTTTACGACACGTGCGTTTGGCTGGTTTTATCTTGTAACGGTATTGGGCATTGTATTTTTCTGTGTTTTTCTGGCGATCAGCCGATATGGAAAAATCAGATTGGGCGGTGATGACAGTAAGCCTGACTATCCTTTTTTCACATGGATTGGGATGTTATTCAGTGCTGGTTTTGGAGTAGGACTTGTATTTTGGGGTGTAGCAGAACCGATGCAGCATTTTCTGATTACCCCGGTTGATACAGAACCACTTACAGCAGACGCAGCACGGGAGGCGATGCGATATGCTTTTTTTAACTGGGGGATTCACCAGTGGTCTGTGTTTACTGTCGTAGGGCTTGCTTTGGCCTATTTTCAATATCGAAAAAAGACAACCGGTTTAATCAGCTCAACATTAAATCCAATTATCGGTAAGGAGAAGAAAAGTGGAATCAGAATTCCTGTAGATACGCTTGCTGTAATTGCAACAGTTATGGGGGTTGCAACTTCTCTTGGTATGGGAATAATGCAAATAAATGGAGGACTGAATTATGTTTTTCAGTGGCCAAGTGGAACAACAACACAGCTGATCATCACTGCTGTTTTGCTTGTGCTGTACCTGCTTTCCTCCACAACAGGGCTGGATAAAGGGATTAAATTTCTTAGTAACTTAAATTTAAGTCTTGCCCTGCTATTAATGCTGTTCTTTTTATTTTTGGGACCTACTGTATTTATTTTAAATTCACTAACCCTTGGGATTGGGGATTATCTCCAGCATTTTTTAGGTATGAGCCTGCGTCTTACTCCGTATGAAGGTGGAACATGGGTTCAGGACTGGACCATCTTTTACTGGGCATGGGTGATTGCCTGGTCACCTTTTGTTGGCTCCTTTATTGCCAGGGTTTCTAAAGGGCGAACAATAAGAGAGTTTATTTTAGGAGTTCTAATTGTCCCCCCTGTGCTGGCTATGGTGTGGATGTCTGTTTTTGGTGGTTCCGCGTTAAACCTTGATTTATTTCATGGTACAAACATTGCCCAGGCTGTAAATCAGGATGTAACAAGTGCTTTATTTGCAACATTTGATCATTTTCCATTTACTATGCTGTTATCCGTTCTGGCCATTCTATTAATCTTTACTTTTTTAGTTACCTCAGCTGATTCCGCAACTTTCGTATTAGGCATTATGACCACAAATGGAGACTTGAACCCATCTATGCTTGTTAAAATTATTTGGGGTGTACTTCAGGCAGCTATTGCAGCAGTATTGATTATCAGCAGTGGTTTACAAGGACTGCAAACGGCTTCACTTATCTCGGCACTTCCTTTTGCAGTCATTCTAATTATGATGTGCTATTCGTTATTTAAAGCTCTAAGCAGGGAGCCGAGGCAAAAAAGAAAGAGAGAGCCCAGACCTGACAGGAAACGAAAGAAAAAAGAGGGTGAACTGCCGTCAGAATCTTAAATTCAGACTTTCCATTTATATGCAATCAATCGAATTATGCTACAATAAGGGAGAGGAGTAAAACAGGCATAGTAAGAAAGGGAGTATAAATATCATGACTGATAAAGTTGTACAATACTTACAGGATAACCGGGAAGCTTTGCTTAATCGTTTGTATGAATTCTTGTCCATACCAAGTGTCAGTACCGATTCTGAACATAAGGAAGATGTTAAAAAGGGCGCTCAATTCGTTGCGGATTACTTAACCGAAATTGGATTTGACAAGGTAGAAGTGATGGAAACGGACAAACATCCATTGGTATTCGGTGAATGGATGAAGGCAGAGGGAGCCCCAACTGCTTTATTTTATGGCCATTATGATGTCCAGCCTGCCGATCCATATGAGGAATGGAAAAGTGAGCCATTTAAACCGGAAGTTAGAAATGAGCGTATCTATGCCAGGGGTTCAAGTGACGATAAAGGGCAGGTTTTTATGCACTTAGCTGTATTCGAAGCCTTCATGAATACAACAGGTGAGCTTCCTCTTAATGTAAAAGTATGCATTGAGGGAGAAGAGGAAATTGGGAGTGAAAACTTAACTCAAATTTTAAAAGAGCAGAAAGACAAGTTTGCCGCTGATTTTTCTGTTATTTCTGATTCAGGAATGGTTGAACAGGGTCAGCCGACGATTACATATGGATTAAAAGGGTTTACAGGTCTTGAATTTACATTAAATGGACCTTCCAGTGATTTGCACTCAGGTATGTATGGCGGGGCTGTCCGTAATCCGGCAATGGCCATGGCCCACCTCCTTACATCTCTGAAAAATGAAGAAGAGGTTGTAACCGTAGACGGTTTTTATGATGGAGTTGAAGAGCTCTCAGCAGAGGAGAGAAAGCTAATAAAAGAAGTGCCGGGAGAGGATTTTGTAACAAGTACGGGTGTACCGGAAACCACACCTGAAAAAGGATTTACGGCAAAAGAACACACGATGGCACGTCCTACGATGGAAATCAACGGCCTTTACAGTGGATATCAGGGAGAAGGAACAAAAACCATCATTCCTTCTGCTGCTACTGCAAAAATTACCTGCCGATTAGTACCTGGCCAGGACCCGGATCGAATCCAGGATTTAATTGTGAACCATTTGGAAACTCACGTACCTGCAGGTGTAACGATTGAGATAACAAGAGAGCCTTTATCAGCAAAGGCCTATAAAGTTGATCCTGAACATCCTCTTATACAAAAAGCAGCCGAGAGTTTTACTAAAGCCTTTGAGAAAGAAACCGTCTTTGTCCGGATGGGTGGCTCGATTCCTGTAGTTGAATTGATTGATCAACTCTATAAACACCCTGTTGTATTACTGGGGTTTGGGACACCAGAAGATGGACTTCATTCACCAAATGAGAGCTTCCCTCTTGAGAGCTTTGACAAAGGAATGGAAACGATCGTTTACTACTGGAATTCTGTAAGCAAATCCTAGGGAGGTTAAGAAATTCCTGCTGTCGTATTTTATTCGAACAGGGACGTGTGAAAGCTGACTTTGTGTCAGCTTTTTTCATGCCATACACTTAAATGAGCTAATCATTATGTTAAAATAGGATTTAAACGATTTTACAGATGAGGAGAATGACTGATTATGCAAAATACTGGTTTAGTATTAGAAGGCGGGGGTATGAGAGGCGTTTTTACCGGTGGTGTTTTACATTATCTGATGGAAAGAGAACTTTACCTACCATATGTCATTGGTGTTTCAGCAGGTGCATGTAATGGCAGCTCATACTTAGCCAGACAAATAGATCGTAATCGAACCGTTAACATTGATTATATTACTCATCCCGAATATATTTCGTACAAGCGATTTTTAAAACAGGGAGAGCTTTTTGGAATGGACTTTATTTTTGATCAATTGCCTAATCAATTGGTCCCATTTGACTATGAAGCCTTTAATCAGGCACCCGAAGAATTTGTTGTCGGTACCACGGACTGTCAGACTGGCGAGCCTGTTTATTTTGATAAGTCAAATTATAAACATGACATGCTGACTCTGCTGCGGGCATCAAGCTCTTTACCGTTTATGGCTCCGGAAATTGAATTTGAAGGCCGGTACTTATTAGATGGCGGAATTGCTGATCCTATACCGATTAAAAAAGCAGAGCAGGATGGATACAGTAAAAACATTGTCGTGCTAACCAGAAATAAAGGATATCGAAAGAGTAAAGCAAAATACAAATGGCTGCTGAAGAAAAAATACGGTCATTATGAAGGGTTAATTGAATCCGTGATGAACCGCCATGAAAAATATAATCAGACGATGGACTATTTAGAGGAGCAGGAAGAGAAGGGAAATGTATTGATCATTCGGCCAAAAGAAAAGCTGGATGTTGGACGAATTGAAAAAAATCCTGTCAAACTGCAGAGATTATATGATCAGGGGTATGAACAGGCAAAAATGGATACTGAACGCATACAAACCTTTATTTCTTCAGCACATGTTATAGAAGTATAATATTATGTCACGCATTCACTGGCCGCAACCCCCGCTTCACGCCTTTTAATCGGCAATCTTTTGGGTAACACTAGGATTAAGATATGATAGTTAAGTTTGAATGAAGGAGTTAATAAGAGCAATGAATATACCTGTTTTATATGAAGATAATCACCTTTTAATTGTGGAAAAGCCTGTTAATATCCCTGTTCAGTCTGACCAATCGAAGGATAAGGACCTGTTGAATATCCTAAAAGAAGACATTAAAATCCGATATCAAAAGCCCGGTAATGTCTATCTGGGCCTCGTTCACCGTCTGGATCGACCGGTAGGGGGTGTCATGGTATTTGCAAAAACCTCAAAGGCTGCGTCAAGACTTTCGGATATGATTCGCAGAAAAGTGCTCGAGAGAACCTATCTCGCTGTGGTTCGTGGTCTACCTTATCAGCAAGACGGAGTGTTAGAGCACTATTTGTATAAAGACAGACGTCAAAATAAAGTTTTTTCTGTTTCGCCCAATCATAAACAGGCGAAAAAAGCTGTTCTTAACTACAGTGTACTGCAACAGTCAGAACAGGAAAATCTAAGTCTCTTATCGATTCAGCTAGAGACAGGGCGCTCCCATCAAATCAGGGTACAGCTGTCGGAAACAGGCTATCCTCTGTATGGGGACCAGAAATATGGTCAGTTTGTCAATAAGCCGGGCCAGCAAATTGCACTCTGGTCAAATACGCTTCATTTACCCCATCCGACACGCGAGGATGATGTTCATGTTGAATGTAATCCACCAAGAGAATTTCCTTGGAGTTTATTCCAGAATTCATGATGAAGGATGAGAAAGGAACGGACTTTTTAATCGGACAAGGGGTGATAACCAAGTGATTTATTACGCCAATCCTGGTCAAGTCAGCTATGGAGAAACATTGGGAATACTTATGCTTGATTCCTATGCTCCCTTTATACCTGGTGATATTGGAAATGCCCATACGTTTCCCTTTCCGGTGAGGTATGAGACAGTAAAAGGACTAAAACCAAATAATATGGTTGAGTCTGATGATAAGTTTTATTACCCGTTTCTTGAGGCTGCTCGTCATCTTGTGCAAAGTGGAGTGAAAGCCATTACCGGTGACTGCGGGTATATGGCTATCTTCCAAAAGCGCCTGTCAAGGGATTTAAAGGTACCGGTTTTTCTGTCCAGTCTGCTTCAATTTCATTTTCTGAAACATCTGATTCAAGAAGATGAAAAAATAGGAGTTATAACAGCAAATTCAAATTTACTGGATCAAAATCTGCTATCAAGTATAGACTTTCATTCAATGGAGGATCCAATCGTAATCAAAGGTCTGGAAAATGAGCCGAATTTTCGCAGCTTTGCTATCGACGAATCAGGGATGTTAGATACGGAAGAAGTTCAGGTTGAGGTAATAACAGCAGCCAAACAATTATGTGCTGAAAACCCTGATATTAAAATGTTTTTATTGGAGTGCAGTATGCTTCCTCCTTATGCTGAAGCTTTACAGGATGAAGTGGATCTGCCTGTGTTTGATTACACCAGTATGATCAATTATGTCTATTCTGCATTTACACGTAAACCTTTTGATCAAGGCCATTAACATCCATTATTCTCAAACATTACCAGTCAACAAATGGATGAAGAGAGCATAATAACATCCAATCCTCCATAAGGCTAAGGGTGCAAGACGATAAATTTCTCAAGGAGGTCATTAGAATAATGGCACAACAAAACCGCAGCAATAATTCCAATCAACTAGTGGTACCTGGAGCTGAAAATGCTTTAAACCAAATGAAAACTGAAATTGCACAAGAATTTGGAGTGCAGTTAGGAGCAGATTCAACATCTCGTTCTAATGGTTCCGTAGGTGGAGAAATTACTAAGCGCCTTGTAACTCAGGCACAACAAACTATGAACAAATAAATACGGATGGACTTGAAATAAAAAAGCTCCCTTTCCAAGGGGGCTTTTTTTATCTCACGCATGAACGTTCTGTTGTAAGGCCCCTGTTGATGGACGTTTTACTTTATAATATTCCTAAAGAAATTCCTGAAATATTCCCTGTTTTCTTCCGTAAAGGCTTTTGGTCCTTTCGTTTTAAATCCGGCTTTTCTGGCTTTAGCATTTGCATAACGCATGGTCATCATTTGATCAATATTATCATGGGTAAATTGAAACCCTTTATGATGAAGAACGGTACAACCCTTTCCCAAAGCCAGAGATGCCAGGCCATAGTCCTGAGTCACGACAATATCTCCAGATTGAGCCAGCTTCATAATACGATAATCGGCTGAATCTGCCCCAGCATCCACATACACGGTTTCAACATGAGGTTCATTCGTTTGATTTGAGAAATGTGAGAAACTCATCACGAGTACAACAGGAATATTCAGTGGTTTTGTCTCTGCAATAATGATATCCTTGACTGGGCTTGCATCTGCATCCACGTATATTTTCATCCAATCCTCCTAAAAAACAGGTGCTGAAATACGATTGAAAAATAATTTCGAGTTCACGTGTGATAATAATTGCAGATACATAAATTGTCAATGTTCTAGAGTTAAAAGGAGTGTTTTACATGAAGGATAAAGCAGGAACCATTCAATCTTTAAGAGTGAAAGAAAAGAAAAGGCAGACCTGGATATTAACAGATGGGGCTTCTGATGTCACTATGGATGTCGAAAAATCTGCTGAAAACATCGACCCATCCCTGCAACAGCTGGATGTCTTTCTGTATCAGGATAAAAAAGGGGAGGTAGCAGCAACTTTTGCAATCCCAACCGTCCGGAGAGATCAATATGACTGGGCCGAAGTTGTCGATGTCATCCCGAATCTGGGTGTGTTTGTGGATATTGGAATCGATAAAGAAATCCTTGTATCCAAAGATGATTTACCTCTTTATGAATCGGTCTGGCCAAAAGCAGGGGATTTCCTGTATGTCTGTTTAGATTTGGACAAAAGAAATCGTTTGTTGGCAATACCGGCCACAGAGGATGTCTTCACAAGCGAGAACTTTTTGTACGCCAGTAACGATGTACTTCATAAGTCTGTCAGTGGACGAATATACAGAACCAGTAAAGAAGGAAGTGTAATGCTGACTGATGATGGTTATCGTGGTTTTATCCATCATACCGAGAGGAAAGAGGAACCCCGGCTCGGTCAGATTGTACAGGGGAGAATCATTGATGTGAAGACTGATGGGTCCGTAAATGTTTCCTTACGTCCATTGAAACAAAATAGTATTACAGAGGATGCTGCGTCACTTTTAACTTATATGGAAGCTAACGAAGGGATGATGCCATTTGATGATAAGAGTAATCCTGAGGAGATTCGTGCTACCTTTCATATAAGTAAAGCTGCATTTAAACGGGCTTTGGGACATCTTTTGAAGGAAAAAAAGGTGGAACAAAAAAATGGGAATAATTTATTGTGAGTTAATATACTATAAAATGGTTATGTTAACTTAAACTATGTATAGGATAGAAATACAGTAAGTTGGAAATCATGTCTGATTACAGGCTATATTTCCAGCTTTTTTATGTCTATGCAGGAGGTTATAAATATGAATAAACATACCCTTCGATTCATTTTCCTCGTTCTGGTACTTGTCTTGACTCTAATCGGAAACAGGAGTGCAACATCGCTTGAAGCACAAACGGATTCATTCTCCCGTCAGATTCAGCAGCTTATGCAAAATGAACCCCATTTGGAGGGTGCAATAGCGGGTATAAGTATACGCCATGCAAAAACAGGGAAACTTCTTTATCAGCACAATGGATCAAAATTACTCAGACCTGCTTCGAATCTTAAATTGCTGACAGCTGCTTCAGCCTTATCCATTTTGGGACCTGAATATCGATTTTCCACAGAAGTTTTAACTAATGGACAGGTGAAAAGTGGTGTTTTAAAGGGAAATCTTTATATCAGAGGAAAAGGAGACCCCACACTAATGGAAAAGGATCTCGCAAATTTTGCTGAACAGCTAAAGGCAAAAGGTATACATAAAATTGAGGGCAAACTGATAGGGGATGATACCTGGTATGATGAGAAGCGTTACTCACAGGACCTTCCCTGGACGGATGAAGATACGTATTATGGAGCGCAGGTTTCTGCCTTATCCATTTCACCTGACCGGGATTATGATGCAGGGACAATGATTGCCAATATAGCGCCTGCAAATCAGGCTGGCAGGAAGGCAAAAATTACGTTATCACCTGAAACCAATTATGTTTCCATCAATAATCAGCTTGAAACCGTTCCAGCTAAAGAAGGAAAAGACATTGAAGTAAATCGGAAACACGGGACAAATGATGTGACCATTTCAGGGCAAATTCCAATCGGTTCAGCAATAGAAAAAGAATGGATAGCTGTCTGGGATCCAGCCAAATATGCTATGCGTCTGTTTAAAAAGAATCTCAAGGATCAGGGAATTACGGTTTCAGAAAGTGCTAAAGGAAAAACACCTTCCTCAGCCCAAACTTTATTGACCAAAAAGTCAATTCCTCTGTCAGAGCTTTTCATTCCTTTTATGAAGTTAAGCAACAATGGTCATGCCGAAATTCTTATAAAGGAATTAGGGAGAGTGAAAACGGGAGAAGGGAGCTGGAAAAAGGGGCTGGGTATTATGAAGAAGAATTTACAAAAATATCATATCGATACAAATTCTATGGTTTTACGGGATGGATCAGGTCTATCCCATATCAATTTAGTCACACCGAATCAAATCTCCAAGCTGTTATTTCGTATTCAAGAGGAGAGCTGGTTCTCTCTATATAAAAATTCTCTTCCAATTGCAGGCTCAGACGACCGAATGGAGGGTGGTACACTGCGTTATCGTATGAAGAGACCACCTTTACTCGGACAGGTTCAAGCAAAAACCGGAACAATTTCAACCGTTAGTTCATTGTCTGGTTATGCGGATACCATTAATGGAAAAACAGTGACCTTCTCTATCTTATTAAACAATATGAAGAATGAAGAGTATGGCAAGTCTATAGAGGATCAAATCGTCGGTTTTATAGCCAGGCTATTATAATATTTCCCGGGTAAGCGCAAAGAGTGACAATAAACGCCATAATGACAGAAAATTCGTACAGGTGTTTTAAGCATTGCTTATTATCATCGCTAGTTCATTTAGGTGAATATTCACCAGGTATCAATCCATCCTAACAATAAGAAGCAAGTGTTAGGAGGTATAAAGATGGATCAATCTTTATCGTATTTACAGGAAGTTTTATCAAACTACACAGAAGACATTGATGCTGTCAGGGATATTGATCACAAAATTGCTGCAAATCACTATTCGTCGGAGAATCTTTTTTCAAGAGATCTGGATGAAGAGGAAAGTCGCTTACTAAGAGAAATCCTGTTAAAAGAAATTCATCATGCCAATGAATCAGGCGACCATGAACGCGGGTATCAATTACATGAAGTGTATGAACTTCTGTATTAGTTGCGAAGGACTGCTTTTCTTCTATAAGAGAAGGCAGTCTTTTTCTTCTCAAACATTCCTTAGTATAATTCATTAGTCTTTGTAGATAATAACCAGTAACAGTCTTGACATGGAGGGTACCAGATGGAAAATGAAAAAAATATTGGGTTAACAGCCTCGGAAATTTCACCATTATGGGCCCAATATTTAAACGATAGCGCAAGTATTTGTATACTGTCCTATTTTTTAAGAAATATAGAGGACGAAGAAATTAAATCGGTAACCTCACACGCTCTGGAATTGTCTCAGGGTCACATAAAAAAAATTACAGAGGTTTTCAAAGGGGAAAATTATGCAATTCCAGATGGATTTAAACTTGATGAGGATGTCGATTTAAAAGCTCCAAAACTTTTTTCAGATGTTTATGTGTTAAATTATCTCAATCATATGGCCATTATTGGTCAGACCAATTACTCCGGTGCGGTCTCAGGATCGATTCGACGGGATATCACCGATTACTATATAGAATGCATGAAGGAAACTATGCATTTATATAAAGTCACAAAGGATTTACTGTTAAAGAAGGGCTTGTTTCAGAGATCAGCAAAACTTCCAAAGATTGAAGAAATCGATTATGTGGAGAAGCAGGGGTTTGTTCTGGATATCATAGGTGAGAAAAGACCTCTTCTTGCCAGCGAGGTTTCCAGCTTATATTCCAACCTGAAGAGAAACGCACTTGGTGTTGTGACATTGACAGGTTTTAGTCAGGTTGCACAGTCTAAGGAAGTAAAAAAGTTCCTTTTAAGAGGAATCGATATTGGGAAAAAGCATGTTAAGGTATTTGGGGGAAAACTGGAAAAAGAAAATCTTCCTGTACCTATGTCGATTTCATCGGAAGTAACAACAAGTACTTCGTTTACGTTTTCTGATAAGCTGATGATGTTTTTCACTTCAGCATTAATTGGCTTAAGTATAGGTTTCTACGGTACAGCAATGTCTCAAAGTCCAAGGGTTGATTTAGGTGTTTTATATAACCGATTATCTCTTGAAGTCCAAAAATACTCAGAAGATGGCACAAATATTTTAATCAAAAACCGATGGATGGAACAACCACCAATGACTGCCGATCGTGGTGAACTTGCCAAAAAAAGTAAAGGATAATGATCATGATGGAACGGTACCCCCTGACGTTCCATCTTTTTATTGCTGTAAAAGAGCCGTTTATGATTTTGCTGCGCACAATCATGATGTTGAAGCCTTCCATGTGAAAGGAATTATAGATTTAGAATTCGTATATAAAGTCTATCACAAATGGAAAATTGTTGATTCTAAAACCGATCGTGTAAAAAGAAGGGATGATAAAAAGAGACTGGAAGAGTATTACCAGTCTCAGTTGGAGTTCTATCAATCTGCCTGGGAGCAATTAACGGGAGAACGGTTAGGGACTGTATTATTATTCGAATTTAGGAATGTCAAAAGAATCTTTTTTCTGGATGGGCCTGTCATTTTCTAAAAGTTGTCCTGATAAGTCAACGTTAACGCTAATGTGGCTGTTTTTCTACTCGCTTATCCGATAAGTGGGTTTTCGTTTTATACTCTCCGTGAAGAGTACAGCGGTATGTGTGTACAGTAATGGTTCGGTAAACATGGTAATCATGATAATGATAACTGACAAATGTCTGCACTTTCTTTTGGAAGCTGTCAACCAAGTGCTCTTTTGAATACGTATGTACTTTTTCCCAATCATGTGTAATTCCCTTTGGTTGATCATCTTCCTTTGCTGAAGCTAAATCAGGGTTTATCATGATACCGGTAATAAGTCCAAGAGTCATTAGCCATTTTTTCATTTCGATTCACCTTCCCGAAAAAGGATTTCCTGCAGACTTTATTTTTAGTCTATCCTGAGCGGGAAGGATTTATAAGATTTATTTATTATTCCACAGTCAGGCTTTTAGCCAGGTTTCTGGGACGGTCTACATTATACCCTCTAACAGTTCCTGAATAATAGGCAAGGAGCTGGAGCGGTATGGCTGCAACAATGGGCATTAGTAACGGGTGTGTTTCGGGAATATACATGATTTCATCAACGACATCAGTCAGCGCATCGTCCCCGACATTCGTTATTCCAACAACATAGCCATCCCTTGTTTTAAGCTCTCGTATATTACTTACCATTTTATCCTTCAAATGGGGCTGTGTGGCGAGTGCAATAACGGGTACTCCAGGAGTAATGAGTGCCATCGTTCCATGCTTCACCTCACCAGCAGCATAGGCGTTAGCATGCAGGTAAGCGACCTCCTGTAATTTTAATGCGCCTTCTAATGCCAGTACATAATCCAGCCCGCGTCCTATTAAAAATAAGTTTGTCTGATCATTTGTAACTTGAGCAAAGGAATCGATGGCATCCTCAGTCATTACTAAGGTTTGCTGTACAATTTCAGGCAAAGATTGAACAGCTTCTATTAATTCCTTTATAAAGTTGGAACTCGGATCTTCCGTTTGTTCACATAAATGAATGGATAATAAACTTAAAACCGTAATTTGAGATGTATAGGCTTTCGTTGCGGCCACTGCCAGCTCTGGTCCTGCGTTCATTGGGATGATGCAGTCAGCCTGACGTGCAATGTTACTGCGTTCGTTATTGGTTACCGCAATCGTCTTCGCTCCATTTGCTTTAGCCTCTTTAATCGCCGTAAGTGAATCTGCTGTTTCTCCGGATTGACTGACGACAATGACCAAATGGTGCTCACTTAATTTACCGTGTTCATATGTAAATTCAGAGGAAAGAGAAACCTCAACGGGAAATGATAATAATTTGTCCATAATACTCTTCCCGATGATTCCGGAATGATATGAAGTTCCATTCCCGATGATGTCGATTTTACAAAATTGATCATAGGGATGCTCACGAAAAAATAATTCTGCTTCTGGTAAATAAACCTGATTGTCTTTAATTCTGTTATTTAACGTATTCTTTATAGAAGACGGCTGTTCAAGAATTTCCTTCAGCATAAAGTGATCATATTCATTTAAATAAAATTCTTCCTCGTCCCATTCTATGGCTACTTTATCAGGATGGACCTGCATGCCATCAACGGTTTCTATCATAATATCTTCTCTTGTTAAGATGGCCATTTCATTATTTTTTATGGGATAGGTCTCTTTCGTATAGGTAAGTAAAGCGGAAATATCTGAAGAAAGATACGCCTGGGATTCGCCAAACCCGACGATCAGCGGATTTTCCTGAGATATCCCGATAATCATATCCGGATGCAGGGCGGACATCATCACAAGTGCAAAAGATCCTTGCAACATCGGCAATATGATCCGAACCGTTTCAACAAAATTATCTGTATTATACTTGGAAAGCAGATGAGGGATGACCTCTGAATCGGTATCTGTTTTAAAGGAATACCCTTCCGATATCAGTTCCTTCTTTAAAACGTGGTAGTTTTCAATAATACCATTATGAACGACGAAAAATTGCTTATGTTCGTCAGTTAAAGGATGCGAGTTTTCTGCCGACGGGTTTCCATGTGAAGCCCATCGCGTGTGCCCAATACCAAGAGTACCGTTATGCATAGTATCCAATTGTAAGGATGCTTCCAAATCCTGAATTCTTCCCTTTTCTTTCCGAACCTCAATGTGATCGCCATTTGAAATCGCAAGACCTGCCGAATCATAGCCTCGGTATTCCAGATTTGTTAAACAATGTATCAAAATTTCCTGTGCCGAACGATTCCCTATATAACCAACAATTCCACTCATAATTGATCACTCCATTAGCATATCTCATTCTTTATTATAGTAAAATTGAACAGAAAAGGATATAATCGTTTGGAAAATAGGACAGTAAGCGTTTTATGTGACTATAATCACAAATTCTATTATAATAATGGTGAGCTCATTCATAGGGAACAGTATTTTGCTGCAAAGTCGGGATTACCAAGTAGTTGCGGCTCAATTAGCTATTCGCTGATCCCTTACCATTATTAAAGGAGAATGCTGGATATGAATAATCCAATGATGTTTAAGCATATGCCAAATTTTGTAAAAAAGGAACTTGAGGCTATTTCTGAAACCATTGAACCGTATATTAAAAAACACTCCAAATATATAATCTTTGCCATACCACTCATGACGTTTGCGATTTTTAATTTGCTTTTCTATTTATTCACCGGCGGCTGGTATCTCAATATGCTGCCGACATTGGCCATATATGCACTCATGGCTGCCATAGGGCTGGCTCTTTACAAAGAATCCAAGCATGTGAAAAAGCAAATAGAAACAATAAGCACAGAACAAATGATTAAGAGAATTAAAAAGAGTGAGCATATGAACGACTACAGCAAGACAGAATATATTAAGTCAATAAAAGAACAGCCAAAGTATGGTTTTCAGTCTTTTATTAACTTTTTAAATGAAGAAAATCAGCGTAAACAAAGAATGTTCGGGAATTAATGAAAACCTGGGAGATGAATCTCTCAGGTTTTTTTATAGATCATAATTCCTTATAATAGATGTAAATGATGGAGGAAGGGAGGCGCTAACATGTATGCAGCAGGTCAAAAAGACATGCAAATGATAGATCAGTTCACGATTGAACAACTGGGATTACCTGGGCCTGTGCTTATGGAAAATGCTGGTTTCAGGGTAGCCGAAGAAGTGATGAAACATCTGTCTCATAAACAGTCGAAGGTGATTGTTCTTGCCGGAAGTGGAAATAATGGCGGAGATGGATTTGTGGTCGCCCGACGTTTATATGACTCAGGAATCAATGTTCAATTATGCCTCATGGTGAATCCAGACCGTATTAAAGGAGATGCAAGGGTTCATTTTGATGTATACATAAACCGGGAGTTGCCGTTCGTTGACTTCTCTGAAAAATCTCCGGAAAATCTCTCGCTGTTACTTGAAGGAGCAGATGTAATAGTTGATGCTATACTCGGTACCGGGGTTCAGGGTCCGGTTCGAAAACCTATAGATGAGATGATTGCTACTGTTAATCAATATTCTGAAGAAAAAATGATCCTCGCTGTTGATATTCCATCGGGGATTGGAAGTGATAATGGAAGAGCAGAAAGTACAGCTGTTAAAGCCACAAAAACGATCACCTTCGTTTTTCCGAAAAAAGGATTTTTTCTTAATCAGGGTCCTGCGTACATAGGCGAATGGGAAGCTGTGGACATTTCTGTTCCTGTAACCAATGCGGAGAAGCTTGACTTATATCTTCCGTCTGTTATTACGAAAGATTTGGCAAAGACGTCCATTCCTGCACGAATCCCACAAGGTCATAAAGGTACTTTTGGTCATGTTCTCGTTATTGGTGGTTCCCGTCCATATATTGGTGCTCCCATGTTCACTGCAAAAACCGCTATTCACACTGGATCCGGTTTAGTGACTTTAGCCATCCCTGAAAGCCTGTATCCGGTGGCAGCCTCACAGAATCCTGAATCACTTATGCTGCCGTTACCAGATAAAGATGGTCATTTGAATGATGAGGCTCTTGATGTATTAAGCAGAAAATTGGACCAATTTGACAGCATTGCTATCGGTCCTGGTTTAAGTCGTTTTCCTAATGGGAAAGCATGGATGTCTGCCTTTCTGCGCTTGCTTCAGGATCAGCATTTAATTGTGGATGCAGATGGATTATATTTTCTCCAGGATGAACTGGATATTTTACCTCGTCTTAACGGAAATGTTATTCTTACTCCTCATCCAGGGGAGATGGCCAGGCTTCTCGGTACAACCGTTAAGAAAGTAGAGGAAAATCGGATAAACGTCGCCTGGAACTTTGCCCATAAATATAAGGTATATTTATTGTTAAAAGGTCACCGGTCTGTTATTGCCACCCCTGATAAAGACATCTTTATTAACCCGATCGGCCATGATGCCTTAAGTAAGGGAGGAAGCGGAGATGTACTTACAGGTCTGATTGCCTCGTTTCTGGCACAGAAGGCTGCTCCTCATAAGGCCTTAATTGCGGCAGTCTATTTACATGCGAAAGCTGGAGAACATCAAGCTGGGGAATGGTCACGTTATGGAGTTACTCCGACAGAACTTACTATAGGAATCAAGAAGGAATTAAGGGACCTTACAGAGTAATGTTCATTCAGAGCAATAAATCACAGCAAATTCATTCGTATTGGATTTACAATAACCGTATTATGTAAACATAATCAGCTATTTCACTATTTGGTTAGTTATCCAATTGGGTGATATAGAGGTGGGTGAGAAAGTAACCCTTATACAGATCATCAGGGTTACTTTCGTCCTTACATGGGTGACTAACTAGAGGGTTCTTCATTTTCATGCTTCCAGGTAGTCTCCTGTCCCGTCACAGGACATCTGGGGAAAGAATCGTTCTCATTTAATTTTGCGATTTCACCTGATTGACAGATATATTCACCCGTCAAAGGAACACCTTGTCCGGTCCGATATTCCCGGGTTTCTTCGGCCATTGAAGATCCCACCTTTCTGCAGATTCCATCTATAGTTTGTATGATGGTTACGCTTTCTATTCTAAACTTGATATCTATCCTACCAATTAAAAATAACCTTAAGCCGTTTGGAGGTCCTTAGATGTATCAGGATAATGAACTAATTATACGTCCAATTGAACAAAAAGACTTACCACGATTATGGGAGCTCATTTACAAAGAAGAAGATCCGCTATGGAAGCAATGGGATGCCCCTTATTTTGAACTTGTTCCTATTTCCTATGAAAGGTTTCTTGAAAGAAAAAATAAATGGATTGACCAGGAGGATCGCTGGGTGATCGAAGTAAATCATTCTGTAATGGGTACTGTCAGCTATTATTGGGAACATAAAGCTTCATTATGGCTGGAAATGGGAATTGGCATTTTTGATCCTGAATACTGGAGCGGAGGTTATGGCACAAAAGCACTTCGCTTATGGATAAATCATCTGTTTAACACATTACCCTTGGAAAGAGTCGGCTTTACTACGTGGTCAGGCAATGAACGTATGATGAGAGTCGGTGAGAAACTCGGAATGAAACTTGAAGGACGATTGAGAAAATGCCGATATTATAACGGGAAATTTTATGATTCCATACGTATGGGGCTGCTTCGCGAGGAATGGGAAAATTTAACTGATTTTCATAAATAAATATTGGGGGGAAAGAGACCCCCCTAATACACTTAAAAACGCCTGCGTACTGATTAGACCAGGCGTCCATGTTAAAATTCCCAAAGCCAGTATACACTTCACAGTTCAAAAGGATTTATTTAGTTTCTTTCCTTCCTTTAAATGCTCTTGACTTTAAAGGCAGAAATGAAAGGATTTAAAATGCCTTCAGGACTCGAGAGTCGAAATGTACCGTTATTGACCACATCAAGTTTCAGATTCGGATGAAAGAAAACGGCCTGTTGTCGATCGATATAAGTTGGGTAAATATCATTCTCAACTTTCTGATAATCGGAGTTCAATTCCCTAACAAAACTAACCATAGGAAGGCCATTCACACCACAGCCGCAATCATCAGTGTCATACCACAGCAATAGATATGAATCTCCTTTTTTATTAAGTTCCTTCAATGCCTTTTCAGCTGATGCAGTGATCTTCAGTTCCAAATTAATCTCTCCTTAGTGATCCTGATAACTGGTGTTATTTTATTTTACTATATGTTTATCCACGATGCAGTAGTTTTGTTTTGCGAAAATGTCCTTATTTTCATGAAGTCCTTTGAAAAGACATAGAGGATTTACGCTACTAATAAAGAAATGAACTATTAAGGGGGTGTGCTGTTTGGACGGTGTAAACCTGCAAAAAGAAAATCAGAACCTTAAAGATGTCAATCGGGAACTGGATGCCATTATTGAGAACTCATATGATGGGATTTATATTACGGATAAAAATGGGGTTACATTAAAAACAAATTCCGCTATCGAACGGATTACAGGTATTCCTAAAGAATACTACATTGGTAAAAATGTCAAAGACCTGATAAAACGGGGCATACTGAAAAATTCCGTAACTAGAAAAGTAGTAGAAGAAAAGAGAACCGTATCTCTTGTTCAGAATAACTATGAAGGGAATGAAACCCTGTTAACTGGAACCCCTGTATTCAATGAAAATGGAGAGGTGGAAAAAGTAGTAACAAATATTCGGGATCTCTCTGATTTGAATAAACTACAGACTGAATTACGAAAAGCAAACCAATTGAATACCCAATATAAAAAGGAATTGGAAAGACTAAAAAATAAACCAGATCAGGTAAAGGGAATTGTAACGAAAAGTAAGTCAATGAAACAAATTTATGATTCAGCCACTCGTATTGCCAATATTGATGCTACGGTTTTAATACTGGGTGAAACAGGAGTCGGAAAAGATGTACTTGCACATTATATTTATACAAACAGTAATCGATCACAAAAAGGAGATTTTATCAAAATAAATTGCGGGGCTATTCCTCCTGATTTATTGGAATCCGAATTGTTCGGATATGAAGGTGGTGCGTTTACCGGGGCCAGTCGTGATGGTAAACCAGGGATGTTTGAATTAGCCCATAAAGGGATATTATTCTTAGATGAAATTGGAGAACTTCCACTATCTCTCCAGGTCAAACTCCTTCGAGTATTGCAGGAAGGAGAAATACAGCGGATTGGCGGAACCAAACCTAAAAAAATTGATGTACGAATTATTGCAGCAACGAATAAGGATTTGCAGAAGATGGTGGAAGACAGCGAATTTCGGGAGGACTTGTATTATCGCTTAAATGTTATCCCCCTTGAAATTCCACCTCTCAGAAACAGACGGGAAGATATTCTGCCGCTTATTCAACAGTTTTTAGATGAAGTAAACCATAAATACCAATTGTATAAAGAGTTGGATTATGATCTGCAGGACTTCTTTTTATCTTATGAATGGCCGGGTAATATTCGGGAACTTTTTAATTTAATTGAACGGCTTGCTGTAACTTCACGTGAGGACCTCATTAACATTGAGAGTCTTCCTGAAGAATATCTGACAACGAATAAACTGACAGCCAATGTAGTTGTTCCCTTAAAAGAAGCCGTAGAAATGGCTGAAAAGAAAGTTATTGCACTGGCAGCAGAAAAGTATACGAATACATACGAATTGGCAAAAGCTCTAAATACAAGTCAGCCAACAATCGTCAGGAAATTAAAAAAATATGATATCCACCTAAAATGAAGGCCCGTAACAGGGTCTTTTTTTCTTTGATTCAAATATGAATTTTTGATTCAAACATGAATCCGCTGTCATGGCTCTTTTACTACTTAAATAATTCAAAAATGAATGATGATTGATCATCTTCATAATAAAAAAGGCAAATGATAAATATTTTAAAATTTTTTGAATCCATTTTAATCCTGATATAACAACAGATTTAAGTAAGAACGAACTTGCTCATCTCCTAGTTCCGATTATCATGGCATGATTTTTGCATTTAAATTCAGTGAACAAAACTTTATGGTGTCAGATATGATGCAGAGGAGTTGTGATTAAACCGTGAATACCTTTGAATTGTTTCAATTAAAAGGCAAAGTAGCATTAATTACTGGTGGTGGAAGAGGATTAGGGAAACAAATGGCAGAAGCACTTTCAGACGCAGGTTGTTCGATTGCTGTCTGTTCCAGAAAGCGGGAAAACTGCGAAGAGACAGCGGAAGAGTTGCGGAAGAAAGGGATTCAAGCTAAAGCCTACCAGTGTGATGTAACCGATGAAGATTCTGTCAATCAAACAGTTGCAGCGGTAGCAGAAGATTTTGGAGGCATTGATATCCTGGTCAATAATAGTGGAACTACATGGGGAGAAGATGTAGAAAACATGCCTCTGGAAGCCTGGGAAAAAGTAATCAAGGTCAATGTTACAGGAACTTTTCTCATGTCAAAAGCTGCAGGCAAACATATGATTGAACAGAAATCCGGCAAGATTATTAACATTGCTTCAGCTGCAGGTATAAAAGCGGAGCCCCCTGAAGTACTGAATACTATTGGGTATAGTACAAGTAAAGCAGGGGTTATTCATTTCACAAAAGACTTAGCCAGAAAATGGGCAAGGCATAACATTTATGTGAATGCGATCGCACCTGGATTCTTCCCTACCAAAATGACAAAAGTTGTACTGGAAAGATATGGAGATCGTATCAAGGAGCAGAACCCGCTTCAAATGATTGGTAATGATGACGCTATTAAAGGTGTGGCTCTATTGCTTTCATCAGATGCAAGCAATTACATAACCGGTCAAGTTATAAGTGTTGATGGTGGCAGTACCTTGTAAAGGAGGGGTGCATTTGAAAACGACAATAACAGAGATACGTGAGAGTTTTCAGGATAGTCCCTTTATATCTCATATTGGTTTAGACATTGTCCATTTTGAAGAAGGCGATGTACTTCTGAAACTGCCCGTAGAAGAAAAACTGTTAAATGTGAACAAAACGATGCATGGAGGAGTACATGCAACCGTCCTGGATACGGTGCTGGGAATGACTATAAGATCGATAACCGGTACCAGATGTTTGACGGTCAGTTTAAATATTCATTATCTTTCTCCAAGTGATAGCGGTGTGGTTTACGCGGAAGGAAAAGTCATTAAACAAGGTTATCGTACGGTTATTGCTGAAGGGGAAATGTTTGATTCTGACGGAACGGTCCTGGCAAAAGCAATTGGAACGTTTAAATTGGTACGGGATAAATAAAAGGAGGTCATAAATCATGGATAGACCATGGTTAAAACATGTAGTAAAAGGAAATCCACAGGAAATAGAGATTCCTGAAATTTCTCTCCCTGAGCTATTGAAGCAATCTATAGAAAAGTATCCGCAACATACCGCCATGACATTTTTCGATAGAACTTATACTTACGAACAATTGGGAGATTCCATTCAAACGATGGCAGCCGCCTTATATAATATGGGAATTAGTAAAGGCGATCGGGTTGCTCTTATGTTACCAAACTGTCCTCAATATCCAATCAGTTATTATGCAGCTTTGACATGCGGAGCTATTATTGTGCAAATCAATCCGATGTATAAATCTTCTGAGTTGTTACACGTACTGAACGATACTGAAACAGAAGCAATCATTGCTCTTGATCAGACCATTTCTTTAATCGAAGCTATTAAGGACAAAACATCATTAAAAACTATTGTGGACGTTTCTTTTGAAAACGATTGCAAGTTTAATAGTCTTTTAGAAAACAAAGGATTGCCAGTTCCGGATATTCCGATTGAACCTAAGGAAGACATTGCAGTTCTTCAATATACAGGGGGAACGACAGGTCGTTCAAAGGGAGCTATGCTTACCCACTATAATTTAGTGGCTAACACCTTACAAAGCACCGCAACATCAGAGGTTAAAACAAATTTAGGTGAGGAACGCATTCTGGCTATTTCCCCATTGTTTCATGTCTATGGAATGACCAGCGCAATGAATTTGAACTTTAAAATTGGCGGAAATTTAATTTTAGTCCCTAAGTTTGATGTCGAACAGGTAGCAGAAGTGATTGAAGAAACCAAACCGACCATTTTTCCTGGTGTTCCTACAATGTATAATGCCCTGCTTAATTATTATAAGGAACATCACTTTGACTTAAGTGTCTTAAAAACATGTATAAGTGGTTCTGCGCCGCTGCCAGTTGAAATGCTGAACAGCTTTAATGAACTAAGCGGAACAACGGTTGCGGAAGGATACGGGTTATCAGAAGCTTCTCCTGTCACTCATCGAAATCCAGTTGCCGGCCTGCAAAAAGCTGGCAGTATCGGAATACCAATCCCAAATACCGATGCTAAAATAGTTGATTCGGCTACAGGGGAAGACACATTGCCTGTTGGTGAGGTTGGTGAATTAGTGGTGAAAGGTCCCCAAATAATGAAAGGTTACTGGGGATTGCCGGAAGAAACGAAGCAAGTGTTAAAAGATGAATGGCTCTCGACAGGTGACTTAGCCAGGATGGATGAGGACGGTTTCTTCTATATTGTTGGCCGAAAGAAGGAATTAATCATTGCCAGTGGTTATAATGTGTATCCAATTGAAGTAGAAGATGTCCTTTATACACATCCAAATGTCCTTGAGGTTGCTGTTATTGGAGTCCCCGATAGATATAGAGGGGAAACCATAAAAGCCGTTGTTGTCTGCAAAGAAAATACTTCGCTGACAGAAGAAGAAGTGATTGAACATTGCAGAAAAGAACTTGCAGCATACAAAGTTCCACGAATAGTCGAGTTTGCCGATGAGCTTCCGAAAACAGCAGTAGGAAAAATTCTGAAAAGAGCCTTAAAAGAAGGAGCGAACGCATAGGTCGCCCTTTCATACTAACAAGTCAGTAACTTATTTATTTCAAACAACAAATATAGGGAGTGGATGACATGGATTTACGATTATCAGAAGAACAAAAAATGGTACAGGAAACCATTCGAAAATTTGTGGAAAAGGAATTAATCCCGCTGGAAAATGAAGTGCTTAAAAATGAACTTGAGGGAAAGCCTGGTTTATCAAATGAAAAACAGAAGGAATTGCAGTTAAAGGCGAAGGAAGCAGGTTTCTGGGGGATTAATACACCTGCTGAATATGGTGGAGCTGATCTGGGGCAAATGATGCAGGCAATCGTAACGATGGAAGTAGCAAAAACCTTTGTTCCATTCACATTTGGGGGCTCTGCTGACAACATTCTTTACTATGGAAATGAAGAGCAAAAGGAAAAATATCTTATTCCAACGATTAATGGGGATAAAAAATCCTGTTTTGCTATGACAGAGCCTGATGCAGGTTCAGATACCAGAAACATTAAGATGACCGCTCATAAAGAAGGAGATGAATGGGTTCTTAATGGTGAAAAGACTTTTATTACTGGCGGTAATGAAGCGGACTTTGTCATGGTCATTGCGATTACTGACAAAGAGAAACACGCAGCTACAGGCCGCGAAGGTGTTACCTGCTTCATTGTTGATCGGGATATGGGCTGGAAATCAGAATATATTCACACTATGGGCGAGTGGGGACCTGCCAGTCTCATTTTCGATAATGTAAGGGTTCCTGAAGAAAATATATTAGGGGAATTACATGGTGGATATAAACTCGGATTAGAATGGATTGGGTTTGCCAGATGGATTGTTGGAGCTCGTGCAGTAGGGACAGCTGAACGTTTACTTCAAATGGCCATTGACTATGCAAAAGAACGTAAAACCTTTGGAAAACCGATTGCGGACAGACAGGCGATTCAATGGCAGATTGCTGATTCTGCCGTTGAAATTGAGGCAGCAAAATGGATTGTCTTAAATGCTGCTTACACTTTGGATAATGGCGAAGATAATCGTCATTTAGCTTCAATGGCCAAACTATACGGAGCAAATATGGGCAATCGAGTTGTAGACCGTGTGCTTCAAATCCATGGTGGTATGGGATATACAAGAGAATTACCTATTGAACGCTGGTATCGTGAAGCAAGGTTATGGAGAATTTATGATGGTACAGATGAAATTCAACGCGTCATCATTTCCAGAAATCTATTAAAAGGACATGTAAAAATTGGAGATTTCATATAGAATAATAGTAGTGTGAATTTTACAAAAATAACCGGGAGGGTCTTGAATGAGTCATCAATTTGAAGGCAGAGTTGCATTTGTAACCGGCGGCAGCCGTGGAATTGGAAAAGGGGTTGCTAAAAGGTTTGCTGAAGAAGGAGCCAAAGTTGCGATTATTGATGTGAATGAAGAAGCATTAAATGTAACACAGGCTGAATTTAAGGAACAAGGATATGACATATATGTGAAAAAGGCAAATGTTGTGCATTCAGATGAAGTAGAGTCCGCTATGGAAGAAGTGGTATCCCAATTTGGTTCGCTTGATATTTTAGTCAATAATGCTGGTGTTATTCGTGATAACATGCTGTTTAAAATGACGGATAGTGACTGGGAGCAGGTTATGGATGTACATTTAAAGGGATCCTTTAATGCTGCACGGGCGGCTCAAAAATATATGGTTAAACAAAAGTATGGCCGTATTATTAATACATCTTCAACATCAGCACTGGGCAATCGAGGTCAAGCGAACTATTCCACAGCAAAGGCAGGATTGCAAGGGTTTACAAAAACGCTGGCAATCGAACTCGGGAAATTTGGAATTACTGCAAATGCCGTTGCACCTGGATTTATTGAAACAGATATGACAAAAGCAACAGCTGAAAGAATCGGGATTTCTTTTGAAGATTTGGTCCAGGCAAGTGTCAGTCAAATTCCAGTCGGCAGAAGTGGAAAACCAGAGGATATTGCGAATGCCGTTGCATTTTTTGCGGATGAAAAGTCTTCATTTGTTAATGGCCAGGTCATTTATGTTGCAGGAGGTCCAAAAGCTTAAAAAAGGGGGACTTAAGAGAATGCTGGAAGCTTATATAGGAAGAGCATCCAAAAAAATGAAAAATACTGTTGAACGCGGATTGGTAAAGAGGTTCGCGGAGTCTATCGGGGATTTACATCCGATTTTTGTTGATGAAGAGTTTGGCAGGAAGTCCAGATATGGGCAGAACATTGCCCCTCCAACCTTTCCTCGTGTGTTTGAATATGGAGAAATTGAGGGACTACCATTACCCCAAAAAGGACTCATTCATGGTGAGGAAACCTATCATTATGAGCGTCCTCTGTTCGTCGGGGAAGAAATCTATTGCTATTCGGAAGTGAAAGATTACTATGAAAAACAAGGTAAGAATGGTCTAATGGGATTCTTTATTTTAAAGCGCTTCGGTGAAGATTCCAATGAAAACGTGATTTTCACCGAAGAACAAACGGTCATAATTACAGAAACAGTAAGGAAGGCGATGACGGTATGAAGAGTATTGCAGAGCTGAACCCGAATGAAACCTTGGAAGAAGTCACCCTGGAACCAGTTTCAAGATTAGATCTAATTAAATATGCGGGAGCATCTGGTGATTTTAATCCTATTCATACCATTGATGAAGAAGCCAAAAAAGCAGGACTTCCTGGTATCATCGCACATGGAATGTGGACGATGGGGAATTTAGGTAAGCTATTTACGCCTTATTGGGAGCAAGGATTTATTCAGGATTATCAGATTCGCTTTTCCGGTATGGTATTTTTAAATGATGTCATTACATTAAAGGCCACTCTGATTGATCAATCCAATGAATATATGGATTTTGCAGTAGCGGCTGTAAATCAGGACGATAAAGCCGTAATTAAGGGTAAGGTCCGTTTTGCAAAGTATTAAGTATTGAAACATTCAGGAACATGACCTCTTATCCTTTTACCTAATCGATAGGAGGTCGATTCTGATTTAAATTAGTAGGAGTGTGGCTGATGAATTTTGAATATTCAGATATAGTGAAGGAATATCAAGCAAAGCTGAATCACTTTATGGAAGAGTATGTGTATCCAAACGAACAGACGTATCGTGAACAGTTGGATGAACAGAATCGTTTTGCAACAGTTCCCCCTATTATGGAGGAATTAAAGCAAAAAGCAAAGGAACAGGGATTATGGAATATGTTTTTGCCAGAAAGTGAATATGGTGCCGGGCTTTCCAATCTTGAATATGCGCCTCTGTGTGAAATCATGGGCAGGTCTGCCATTGCTCCTGAAGTATTCAATTGTGCAGCACCTGACACCGGAAATATGGAAGTGCTAGCAAGATATGGATCTAAGGAGCAAAGAGATGAGTGGTTAACTCCGCTTTTGGAAGGTGAGATTCGCTCCTGTTTTTCGATGACTGAGCCAGATGTCGCCTCATCGGATGCAACGAACATTGAAGCAAGTATTATCCGTGATGGAGATGAGTATATCATCAATGGAACGAAATGGTGGTCATCAGGTGCGGGAGACCCACGTTGTAAAATTGCCATTGTTATGGGAAAAAATGATCCAGAAGCTTCAAAATATAAACAGCAATCTATGATTCTGGTACCCCTTGATACACCCGGGGTTAATGTGAAAAGGACTTTGCCTGTCTTTGGTTATGATCATGCTCCCCACGGTCATGCGGAAATCGAATACAACAACGTAAGAGTTCCTGCATCAAATATGATTTTAGGTGAAGGGCGAGGGTTCGAAATTGCACAAGGAAGATTAGGACCTGGACGCATTCATCATTGTATGAGAACCATTGGTGCAGCAGAGAGAGCTTTAGAAATTTTATGTAAGCGGGTACAGGATCGGGAGGCATTTGGGAAAAAGCTTGCCCGGCAAGGGGTCATTCAAGAATGGATAGCAGACGCAAGAATGGACATTGAGCAAGCGAGATTATTGACTCTTAAGGCAGCTTATATGATGGATACAGTCGGAAATAAAGAAGCAAAAGCAGAAATTGCCATGATTAAAGTGGTAGCGCCAAATATGGCTTTGAAGGTTATCGATCGAGCTATCCAGGCATTAGGAGCAGCAGGTGTGAGTGAGGATTTTCCACTGGCGGCAAGCTGGGCCAATATTCGAACGCTACGCTTGGCAGATGGTCCTGATGAAGTCCATCGTCGTACCGTAGCCAGACAAGAACTGAAAAAATATCAATGAACCGAAAGGCATCATGGAGAATGGAGAAAACTCAGTGATTGAAGTTTCACTTTTTAGGAGGGAGAAAAAATGAAAAGAGATGCAGTGATTGTATCAGCTGTCCGCACGCCAATCGCCAGGCAGGGAGGTACATTAGCTTCTGTTCCGGCACACGTATTTGGAGCGGAGGTGATAAAAGAAGCCATCAAACGAACGAAAGTGGAGCCGGAAAGCATTGATGATGTCATTATGGGGAATGTGTTAAGCGGTGGAGGGAATATAGCCAGATTAACAGCTCTGCAAACAGGATTGTCATTAAATCTGCCAGGTTTAACCGTTGACCGCCAATGTGGTTCAGGGATAAATGCTGTTGTTCTCGCAGCTCAAGCCATCCAGGCTGGATCAGGAGATATTTATATAGCTGGTGGAACAGAAAGTATGAGTCGAGCCCCCTATCTGATGGATCGTCCCGAAAGAGCTTATAGTCCGGTTCCGCCTCAGATAAGAAAATCGCAACTTTCGCCTGAGGATATTGGTGATCCGCCTATGGGGATAACAGCGGAAAATTTAGCTGAAAAATATGAAATCAGCCGTAAGGAACAAGATGAATTTGCGCTACGCAGTCAGCAAAGAATGGCTCGTGCAATGGAAGAGGGCCGTTTTGATGAACAAATTGTTCCTATCAAAGTTCCTCAAAGGAAGGGAGACCCTGTTCAATTTGTAAAGGATGAGCATCCACGTCCAAGTACTACCTTGGAAGGACTGTCAAATTTAAAAGCTGTCTTTAAAAAGGATGGAACAGTAACAGCAGGCAGTAGTTCCGGTTTAAACGATGCAGCTTCGGTACTTGTCGTCATGTCAAGAGAAAAAGCGGATGAACTGGGATTACAGCCATTAGCCATTATCCGGCATTCAGCAGTTGCCGGTGTCGATCCAAACATCATGGGAATTGGTCCAGTACCAGCTACCCATAAAGTGTTGGAAAAGAGTGGCTTCACGTTAGAGGATATGGACCTGATCGAACTAAATGAGGCGTTTGCTGCACAGGTTCTTGCCGTTGACCGGGAACTGAATATGAACCCTGATAAGCTGAATGTCAATGGTGGGGCAATTGCCCATGGTCATCCACTTGGTGCAACAGGAGCTATTTTGATGACGAAGGCCGTATATGAATTACAAAGATCCGGTGGGAAGCGAGCGCTCATAACAGCGTGTATTGGCGGAGGCCAGGGAATCTCAACCATTATTGAACGGGAAGCATAATCTGGGAAGAGGAGGAAAATCATGTCAGACACAATCCCCATTCGTAAGGGAGAAGAATTGAACGTAGAAGTGATTGACACTTTTTTAAGAAAACACATACGGGACTTACCCAATGCTCCGTTAGAAATTAGACAATTTGGTGCTGGAAGGTCTAATTTAACCTATGCTTTACAAATTGGGGAGTGGGAGGGTGTTCTCAGACGACCACCACTCGGACCTGTAGCCCCAAAAGCCCATGATATGGAACGGGAATATACCATTTTAAAAGAAATCCATCCATACTTTTCACCCGCACCGAAACCATACGTATTGGCGGATCAGAATGTCATTGGCCGTCCATTTTTTGTCATGGAACGAAAGCATGGCATTGTCCTAGATTCAAATTTTCCAGATGGAGTACAGGTTACAGAAAACCTCTGCAGTCAAATATCTGAACGGATGGTCGATACATTAGTCAACCTTCATAGTATTGATTACACAAAAACGAGTTTAAAAGATATAACAAAACCAGAAGGATTCCTCGAAAGGCAGGTACATGGCTGGATTAGACGATATGAACGTTCTAAAACAGATGAAATTGACGGAGTTGATCAATTAACCAGATGGATGGTAAATAATATTCCTCCTTCTCCAGAACCTGCCATTATCCACTATGATTTTAAGTTAAACAATTCCATGTTTAATGATGATTTCAGTGAAGTCATAGGGCTGTTTGATTGGGAGATGACCACCGTAGGAGATCCATTGGCAGATTTAGGTGTCGCCATGAGTTATTGGATTGAAGTGGATGACTCCGATTTATTAAAAAGAGGATTGGGGGATGAGCCAATTACAGCCCGGTACGGGTTTATGACGAGAAAGGAATTTATGGAGTCTTATGCGAAAAAAAGCGGCCGTGATGTGACAAATATGAATTTTTATCTTACATTTGCTTACTTCAAGTTAGCGGTTATTTGTCAGCAAATCTATTATCGTTACAAAAAAGGTCAAACGCAGGATGAACGCTTTGCTCACTTAGACCTCTTTGTAAAAAATTTAATTCATTATGCGTCTGAAATGGCAAGTAAGCGAATGTAAATCTGAAATTTGAGGTGCTATAAATGGGGAAAATACATGTTCTATTGAAAAAAGAAGAATTAAATAAAGAAAAACTACAAGGAGATAAACTTGTGGTTGTCTTTGATATTTTACTTGCCACCTCAACCATCACTACTGCACTTCAATATGGAGCCCGTACAGTCATCCCCGTTTTGAATGGGGATGAAGCCAGACAGATTGTCCGTAACGAAAAGCGGGGCTCCTATCTTCTGGCAGGCGAATATGAGGGATTACCTATAGAAGGTTTTCAATCTCCTAATCCTAAAGCTCTAAAGGGAAAAGTTTTTGATAAGAATGTCATTTTATCTACTACAAACGGTACAGTTGCAATCCGTAACTCTGAACATTCCAAGTTTGTATTCGTTGCTTCCCTGCTAAATACTAAATATGTAGCTAAACAATTGCTGAAACATTATCAAAATGAAACCATTATCTTAGTATGCTCAGGCTCATCAGGAATGTTTAATGTAGAAGATTTTTATGGGGCTGGTCATTTCATTCATGCCTTAATTGAACAATCACATACTGACTGGTCATTATCCGATTCTGCTTATGCTGCCTGCGAATTTTTTAAGAGTAAACAAAATAAAAGTGCAGAAGTCCTGCAATCGTCAAGTGTAGGTCAAATGTTAATGGAGTTTGGATTTGATCAGGAACTGGAATTTGTCTCTCAAAAAGATGCGTTTCCAATCGTTCCGTATGTGAAAGATAAAAGGTTTGTGGTGGCGGAACAATATCAAAAAGAAAGGGGAAAGATTCATGGAACAAACTGAAAACAGGCATTTGCTAGTTAGTAAAAACAATGGGGTGATGCATCTTACGCTTAATAGGCCTGACAGCCTAAATGCCTTTAGTCCGGATATGATGTCAGGTCTTAAGAAGTCGATCGAGGAAGCGAAAAGCGACGATTCTATACGTGTCGTTACATTGTCCGGAGCAGGCCGTGCTTTTAGTGCCGGTGGTGATGTCAAAACGATGGGTTCTGCTGATTCATTGGCTACTTATCATCATATTGGAAATCTTAATGAACTCATTTTAGCAATGAGAGATTTGAATAAACCTATCATCGCAGCTGTTCATGGCTATGCCGCTGGTGCAGGATTTAATCTCGCTCTGGCCTGTGACATGGTTTTAGCAGCGGAAGGGAGTAAATTTGTTTTAAGTTTTTCGAGAGTTGGGCTTAGTTCAGATGGGGGAGGACTTTATTTTCTGCCCAGATTGATTGGTCCGTATTTAGCGAAAGAATTATTGTTTACAGCTGAGCCTATTACAGCAGAAAAAGCTCACTCATTAGGTATTGTAAACCATACCTATCCTCTGGCGGAATTTAAAGATCAGGTTGAAAAGTTTGCTGATAAAATTGCAAACGGCCCCTCTGAAGCCTATCAATTTATGAAAAAGATTACGAATCAGTCCTTCAACTCTACATTGGATGAAATTCTGGAACTTGAAAGGATTTCACAGGCAACCATTGTCACAACAGAAAGTCATAAAGAAGGAGTTCAAGCTTTTACAGAAAAGCGAGAGCCGAACTTTAAAGAGAAATAATTATTTATCAGCAATCGAATGGAAGCGGTTTCATTTATGCGTATGGTTAGATTATGAGAGTCTGACCATACACTTCCATTTGTGTTAATGAAAGGGGAGAGGGATTTTGGATGTACTCCTTCAGCAGCTTTTTAACGGTCTTACTGTTGGAAGTGTTTATAGTTTGGTAGCTTTAGGTTTGACTCTAGTTTACGGTATTTTACACATTCCTAATTTTGCCCACGGCGCTTTGTATATGATTGGTGCCTATATTACTTATACCATGATGTCCTCCTTAGGATTCCACTATTTAATCTCACTAGTTATCTCCATTATAGTTGTTGGGTTTATAAGTGTTTTAATGGAAAGATTGGTGTTTCATCCATTAAAAGAGTCAACACCCATCCAGCATAAAGTCGCTGCAATAGGTATGTTGTTATTCTTAGAATCATTAGCCCAATTGATTTGGGGAGCTGATTATCAGCAAATGGAAACGCCTTTCGCTCAGGTTATAGACTTATTTGGTTTAACAGTAACGATGCAAAGGCTGATTATAGTGATAACAGCTATTGTAGCGATGATCATCCTTTATTTATTTCTAAAAAGAACCTATACAGGTGCCACAATTATTGCCATGGCACAAAATCGGGAAGGCGCACATTTGGTTGGGATTAATACCAATAAGGTTGCGATGCTTACGTTCTTTATTGCAGGGGTTTTAGCTGCGCTTGGTGCTTCCCTGACTTCACCGATTAATCTGGTATTCCCCAGCATGGGGCACCTCGTCATTCTGAAAGCTTTCGTTATCATTATTATTGGTGGTATGGGGAGTATTCCCGGAGCTATACTTGGTGGCTATATTATTGGGTTCAGTGAAAGTATTGGAGCCACTTATCTATCTAGTAATTACAGTGATATTATTTCCTTTGCACTTTTGGTCATAATTCTAACGATTAAGCCTCAGGGGATCTTTTCAAAGGGGGGAGCCTAAATGACATCCATTTTAAGAAGTCGAAATATCATCATCGGCCTGATTTTCTTAGCCATACTCTTCCCATTTATAACACAAAATGAATATTTTCTTCATGTCATGACGTTAGCCTTTATCTGGATGATCGCGGTTTATGGATTGAATTTACTAGCAGGATACACTGGATATTTATCGTTAGCGCATGCAGGATTTTTTGCGATTGGGGCCTATGCTTTCGGTTTACTTACCGTAAAAGCAGGATTTGGCTTCTGGCCGGCATTTCTTATAGCGCCAATGATAACAGCAGCCATTGGTTTTTTAATTGGATTAATCGCCCTTCGAACAAAGGAACATTTTTTTGCCATTTACACGCTATGTGTAGGATATATTATCTACCTGGTTATTGATAAATGGGAAGGACTAACAGGAGGTGTGCGCGGACTTATTGGTATTCCTCCTCCCTCGAATATCGGTCCTGTCAGCCTGTCAACTCCATTGGCACAATACTATTTTGTTTTTGCCATCTTGTTACTCGTCATCCTTGTGATCTATCGGTTGATTCATTCCTTAACCGGACGTACATTCATCGCCATACGAAACAGTGAAGATCTGGCACTGTCTTTAGGCATATCTACAACAAAAAACAAACTATTATCCTTTGTTTTATCTACATTTTTTGCAGGTATTGCGGGTACTTTGTATGCGTGCTTCATTCGTTTCATTGGTCCTGATATAGGTAATATCAACATCACCTTTGACTTATTGACTTACTTAATTGTGGGTGGGATCGGCACTCTTTCGGGTCCAATTGTGGGAACGCTATTAATTGTCTGGCTCTCACAAAATCTGCAATTCTTACAGGACTATCGCATGCTTATCTTTGGACCTCTATTAACTTTGATGGTCATTTTTTCACCTGGTGGGATTTCCGGACTCTTCTCCCAGTGGTATGCAAAAAGACATCTTAAGAAAAGCGCAAAGTTTACAAAAGCGGAAGAACAGGTTTAGGAGGTGGACAGATGATACTGGAAACAAAACAATTGACGAAACAATTCGGCGGGTTATTTGCAGTTAAAGATGTGGATTTTACGATTGAAAAAGGTAAAATCAATGCCATTATAGGGCCTAATGGAGCTGGGAAATCGACATTTTTCAACTTAGTCAGTGGCCTATATCGTCCATCTGCAGGGCAAGTGATCTTTAAAGGCAGGGATATTTCCAGCTTAAGTGCTAATAAAGTAGCAAAATTAGGTGTGGCCAGAACCTTTCAGACGACTAATTTATTTGAGCAGGCAACCGTTTTCGATAATGTGGTGGTAGGGCACCGGTTAAGAACAAAATCAAACCTTTTTGATTCAATATTCAGGACTAAACGATTAAAACGTGAAGAAGACCAGTGTAAAGAAAAGGCTCTTCAGGTTTTGGAATTCGCAGGACTCAATCATGCCGTCGATCAACGGGTTGCCAATATTTCACAAGAAGAGAAGAAACGTGTCGCATTCGCGCTTGCCCTGGCTACTGACCCGGAAATTGTCTTTCTTGATGAGCCAACTGCAGGCATTAATCCTGACGAAACGGCAGAACTATCCGAGTTAATCGAAAAAATGGCTGAATCCGGCCTGACGATTTGTCTAATTGAGCACAAAATGCAAATGATTATGAACTTAGCAGAACAAATCATGGTATTAAACTATGGAGAAAAAATTGCGCAAGGCCCCCCTGATGAAATTAATCGTAATGAGGAAGTCATAAAGGCTTATTTAGGAGGGAGTACGAGTGCTTGATTTAGAAAATCTGTCTGTTAAATTTGGAAATTTTACAGCTGTTGAAGACATAAATATTCGTGTGGATAAGGGTGAGATAGTAGTACTTCTAGGTGCTAATGGTGCAGGTAAAAGTACAACGTTTCGAACTATAAGTGGACTGAAAAATCCTTCAGCAGGAAGTGTAAAATTTGAAAATGAGCCTATTCATAACAAAACACCGGATCGAATTGTAAATAAAGGGATTGTTCAATGTGCAGAAGATCGAAAGTTGTTTCCTGAAATGTCAGTACAGGAAAATTTAATGATGGGTGCCTACGTCCATCGAAAAAGAAAAGCAATCATTAAACAGACACTTCAAGAAGTCTACGAACTATTTCCAATATTATATGAAAAAAGAAAAAATCCGGCAGGCTCCTTAAGTGGAGGTCAGCAGCAAATGCTGGCCATAGGAAGAGCATTAATGTCTAAGCCAAAACTTATGTTGTTAGATGAACCCTCTATTGGTTTAGCTCCTTTAATTGTTGATCAAATGTTTGAAAGTATCCGGCAAATTAACAGGGAAGGAACAACTATTCTACTCGCCGAACAAAATGCTCATGCCGCTTTAGCAATTGCCAACAAAGGTTATGTTTATGAAAATGGAAAAATTGTTGTTGAGGGTAGTTCAGAAGAGTTATTTGCCAATGAAAAGGTGAGAAAAGCTTATATCGGGGCTTAGAAGAATCAGATATTTTTTTCGAATAAATATCTGAATATTATAAATAGGAGGCCGAATATGAAGAAAAATGTATTCTTTAGTGTCATTAGTTTTGTCTTTCTTGGTTTCATCTTGTCAGCTTGCTCAGGAGAAAAAGCGGGAGGAAATGGCGAGGCAGTTGTCAACATTGGGTATACCGGACCTTTAAGTGGTGCTGCTGCCTATTATGGTGAAAATACGTTAAATGGTTTGGAAATGGCTGTTAAAGAAATAAATGAGGAAGGCTTTGAAGTGAATGGAACAACCTATACGATAAATCTTGAAACACTTGATGACCAGTATCTTCCTAATGAGGCAGCAGCAAATGCAAGGCGCTTAGTTCAAGAACATAATACACCCATAATCTTTACTCCACATAGTGGAGGAGTGAAAGCCCTCCAAGTATTTAATGAAAAGGAAAATTTTATTATTGGCGCATATACAAGTGAGCCCGCCATTACAGAAACAGGGAACTCCTTAACGGTTCGAATACCTCCGAGCTATGCGGGTTATGTTGAACCTTTCACGAAGTACATGATGGATCGTTTCGGAAATAAACTGGCTGCACTACCGCCTGTTACACAATATGGAAAGGACTGGGCAGAGGGTTTAATTCCTCACTGGGAAGACCAGGGAGGGGAAGTCGTTCATAATGCCTCCATTGATTTCTCAAAAGACACGGATTTCTTCACTTTACTCACCAACGCTATAAAAAAGGAGCCAGATGTGATGCTGGTTGGCGGACCATCTGAACCTACTGCAAAAGTGGTACAACAGGCACGTGATCTCGGTTATGAAGGTGGATTTATGATTATGGATCAGGCGAAATTGGATGAAATGAAAAAAGTTATTGGTGAATCCTATAAGCCATTAGAAGGTTCAATTGGAACCATGCCTCTCGTTAATGCGAATTATCCCGGAACTGAAGAATTTGTGAAAAAGTATCGGGAGAAATATAATGAGGACCCTGGTTCTGAAGCTGGATTTCATTACGTTTCTATGTATATATTTGTTGAAGCGATGAAAGCAGCTGGCAATACAGAGGATGCAAAAGCGATTTATGAAAATATTCAGTCAGGATTAGACGGTTTACCAGAAGAAAAAAAGGTATACGTTATTCCTGGTATTGATGAAAATGGCGGATTTGAAATCAATACTCGAGTGGCAGCAGTTGAGGACGGAGAGATTGTCCCTATAAAAGTGGAATAAAGGTTAAGAATCGGCTTATACAGCCGATTCTTTATAAATTGCAGATAAAGAATCTTGAGAGGTATAAATGGTTGATTCTGTTACAACGGGCATGAGTAGATTCATCGCACATGTTTAATAAGTTTCAGTTCATTGACAAACTCCTTCAGCTGAGGGTGAGGTTTTATTCCTTTATGAAAGGTTTTCATGACCTTACCCTTTTTAGAAATGACATCTCCGGTAAGGGGATCAATTTGAAGATTTACTACAGAAAAAGCTTTTCCTTTTGAGTAGGCCTGGATAATCAATTTATTATCTACAACTGTATTGGCGTATTTATGGTTGTGTCCGGCAAAAATGACATCAATTTCATCGTCAAGCTCTGGTGCGATTTCCGGTATTTTTCCTGAAGGTTCTGAGCCATCTTTTTTTGAGCTTGCTGAAGCATGTGCCAGTACAACGATGGTTTTTACACCTTTTTCTTTTAATTGTTTGACCGTTTGATTAAGAGAATCCGTAATATTTTTAAAATCCAGATTTCTGACAAGTTCTTCGTCTACCCTTGATTTTGTGTCAGTTGTGACAACTCCAATGATTCCAATTGGAACACCCTGTACTTTTTTGATGATATAAGGGGGAAGGATGGGCTTACCTGTTGCTTTATCAATAACATTAGCCGCTGTATACGGAAAGTCTGCTCCCTGAAAATAACCGGTTTTTTCATGATGCCCTCCGTAAATCAGTCGTTTCAGTTCTGTTAGGCCTTGATCAAATTCATGATTACCTACTGTACCAGCATCAAAGCCAGTGCGATTTAAGAATTCAATGGTCGGCTCATCCTGTAAAAAGGCCGAAATGGGGGGGCTATTCCCAACCGCATCTCCTGCATGGACAAGCAGGGTATTTTCATCAGGTTCCATTTGGTATTGATGTAAGTGGGATGCGAGGTACGGTGCACCTCCCAGCCTTTTATCTCCTTTTTTCATACTCTCCAATTGACCATGAAAATCGTTGATCCCGAGCAGTTTCACAGAAATCGTTTCTTTTTGATCCTGTTTAGCTTCAGTTGCAAAGGGGAAGAGGGCATGGCACAAAATCAATGTAGAAATAAGAATAGGCTTTAAGAATCGAAACATATCATTCTGCCCTCCATTCATTACATTACACTTTTATTATGTCAGATGATTAGTCAGGTTATGAAAAGTTAATGGTTTTGACTGTAAAAACCGTTCAATTACTGATAAAGTAGTAATTGAAGGCTACTTAAAGAAAAATTATTTGACACATGATTCTGATGTCAAATATAGAGGAAGGGGATTTGTTTTGAGTAATCAGAAACCAAGAGTTGTCGTCCTGGGTGCCGGATATGCAGGTATGATGACAACAAAAAAATTAACCAAGCTCCTACGTCCAGAACAAGCAGAAATTGTACTCGTCAATAAACATAATTATCACTATCAAACCACCTGGCTGCATCAGGTAGCAGCAGGAACGATTAATCAGAATCAGGTTCGTATGATGATCAGTGATGTCATTGATACGAAACACCGGGTTAACCTTATCCAGGATTCTGTACTTGAGATTAAAAAGGATGAGAAAACAGTCGTACTTGAGAATGGCGAATTACAGTATGATATTCTTGTTGTAGGACTCGGGTTTGAGAGTGCTACTTTTGGCATAACAGGAATGAAAGAAAACGCATTTGCTATTCAGACCATTGACTCCAGTCGTTTAATTTACGACCATATTGAGTATCAATTCTCCCGTTATAAGAATGAAGAAGGAAATAAAGAGGAACTGCTGACAATTTTAGTAGGCGGTTCTGGGTTTACCGGAATTGAGTTTGTTGGTGAGCTTACTGAAAGCGTTAAAAACCTGTGCCGAAAATATGATATTCCTCGTTATAAGGCACGTATCATCAATGTGGAGGCTGCACCAAGTATTTTGCCAGGCTTTGATGAAGAATTGGTTACCTATGCTAAATCATCTTTGGAGGCACGTGGTGTAGAATTCAGAACAGGCACAATGATTAAAGAGTGCAAAGAGGATGGATTTGTCGTAGGAGAAGGTGAAGAGATTAAAGCCGGAACTGTGGTATGGACCGGTGGTGTACAAGCGAATTCTATTCTTGGAAAATCAGGCTTTGAAATTACAAAAGGCAGAGTAACAGTTAATAGTGACCTTCGTGCCCCAGGATACAGAGATATCTTTATTTTGGGTGATTGTGCCTGGGTAATGGATAAAGAAAATGATCGTCCTTATCCGCCAAATGCACAAAATGCCATGCAGCAGGCAGATACAGCAGCACAGAATATTGCTTCTTTAATTTATGGTGGAGCTATGCAGGAATATAAATTCGAAAACAAGGGGACAGTCGCATCCCTTGGAGGTTCTGAAGCCATTGGAACTGTATTTGATCGTCAGTTATTCGGAAAACCGGCAAAAACGATGAAAAATGTTGTCGATAACCGTTACTTATTCATGCTCGGCGGCCCGGGCCTTGTACTTAAAAAAGGTAAGCTTAGTCTCTTTTAATATGGGACAATATGGGACAAAATAAGGGAGGAGTTCTTACATGAAACGTACGTTATGCGTAACACTGATTTCCCTTGTATCGACCATTTTTTATGTGTTGGTTTCAAGAGAAATCGAAAATAATAGAAACTTTCGGTAATTATAAAAGTCCACTCTATTTAAAGATTTGCATACCAGGATTTATTTCCTGGTATGCATTTTTTATTTGAAAAACAATATGTTTTCAACAATTCTCAGAAACATGAATAAAAGAACCACATTCTAAAAAAAATAAAAAGGTAATAACGAAAGGAGGAATTCATTATCGCACAAAATCAACAACAGGCACAGCAGGCACAACAGGCGGTGCAGCAGGCTCAGCAGGCTGTACAGCAAGCTACTCAGCAGGCAAACCCACAAGCTATTCAGGCAGCACAGCAGCAGCTGCAGCAGGCCCAACAGCAAGTTCAGCAGGCACAGGCGTCTGCACAGCCACAACAACAGCAGCAATTCCAACAGGCTCAACAGCAATTACAGCAAGCTACTCAGCAGCTTCAGCAAGCACAGCAAAGTCAAAATAATCAGCAGCAGTAAGATTACATAACAAGGATGGCTATATTAAGCCATCCTTGTTTTAGTAAAGAATCTATTAAGCTATAAATTTCTATATGAAATTTATGGTAAAATATAGTTTAGCTGCATAATCTTTTTATACACGGGAGGAGGGTGATCAGATATGGATATTAAGTTCGAGTCTATGACAGAAGATATGTATTCTGACTATATTGAACAGTCTATCACACAATTTGCAGAAGAATCAGTAAGAGCAGGGAATTTAGACAAGACGCAGGCATTGAAGAAAGCAGAAGATCAATTCAGTAAGTTACTACCAGATGGGTTAAACACAGAAAACCATCAGTTATTGTCTATTTTCCACAATAACAGACATATCGGGATGTTATGGTTACATATTAAATGGACCCATTTAGGTAAAGAAGCATTTATCTATGACTTTTTAATTAACGAAGATTTCCGTGGAAAGGGAATGGGAAAAAAGAGTATGAGTGCGTTAGATACTTATGCACATAAAGTTGGATTAAAGAAGATCAGCCTGCATGTATTTGCTCATAATCAACGAGCTGTACATCTATATCAAAAGATGGGCTATGAATTTACGAACCACCATATGGCAAGGTATTTTTAGGAATTTGTTTAAGAAGATAAGGGGATGAATGGATGCCATTTTTAAAGCTTTTTGGAAAAAAAGAACAAATAAAGTCAAAAAAGAACGATACAAATCAAAAACAGATAAAACAAAATAAAGACCAAAAGAGGATTGCATCCCGTAAAGGTGAATTAGGAGAATACAAGATTAATATTGAATTGGACCAACTTCCTAAAGAGTTTAAGTACTTGAGTGACATTATGATTAAAAATCCGCGTTCGAAGTCAGGGTATTCTCAAATCGATCATATTATTCTATCTCCATATGGAATCTTTGTTCTGGAAACCAAAAACTATCAAGGGACCATTTACGGAGGACGAAAGCGTAAAACGTGGTCTGTTAATGGGAACTTTAAAATGATGAATCCATTTTATCAAAATTACGGTCATATTAAGGCGTTAAAGAATATTATTGATCCTGGATTCCATAATCATTTTATTTCATTGGTTTCCTTTACAAAAAGATGTACATTTAAAATAGAGCCTGAATTACGAAAGATATCATCAGATGAACTGATTATTTATGACTTGGAATTGTCTGAATTTATAAATCGCAAAGTCAGAAGCTTAAAACGTCTGCACAGTGAACCAATACTCTCAGAAATAGATATAAAAGAAATATATGAAACCTTAAGCCAGGAAAATATCACGGATTCATCATTAAGAGAACTGCATGTACAGAGCCTGCAATCAAACAAGAGCCCTGATAAACAGTATAAATGTGTGATTTGTCAGAAGAAGGTTTCAGAAAAAGTGAAGAATTACTGTCTGATGAATGACCGTTTTAATGGGAAGGTTTTTTGCTACGAACATCAAAAACAGATCAAAAATTAATGGATGGAAAAAGCTAACAACCTGCCTAAAATAGGCAGGTTGTTAACTTTATTTATCATCTGTCGGTACAGCACAGCTTCCGTCTGCACAAAACGCATCGTTGTTTCCTTCTCCTGATAAATCCTCAAATTGGGGCTGTGGATTTTCTTCCTCCCAGACCTTATCTAATGCACTTATGAAGGTTTCCAGTGGCTGTGCACCTGATATCGCGTATTTCTGGTTCAGAATAAAGAAGGGGACCCCGGATATTCTGTATTGATGGGCGATTCTTTCATCCATACGTACATCATCCGCATAAGCATTGTCATCTTTAATGACAGTTAATGACTCCTCACGATTTAAGCCGGAATTTTCAGCTATATCTGCAAGTAAATCGTCGTCACTTAAATTTATGGATTCGGTAAAATAGCTATATTTTACTATATCCTTCTCCGGGACTAAAATCCTTTGCTTATTAGAATGAATGATTTTGACAGATGATACGAATCATGATATATTTATTTCGAATTAAAGATAATTAATTTGAAGATAATATTTGTAAGTTTATCAGGTTAACCTGTATGATAAATTAAAAAGTTTGGATGGAGGATCTAAGTATGAATGGAATAAAAGGCATGCACCATGTCACAGCCATTACCAGCAGTGCGGAGAAAAACTATGAATTCTTCACCTATATCCTGGGGATGCGACTGGTCAAGAAAACAGTGAATCAGGATGATATTCAAACCTATCATTTATTTTTTGCCGACGATGAAGGCAATCCAGGTACGGATATGACATTTTTTGATTTTCCCGGGATTCCGAAGGGTACGCATGGAACAAATGAAATTTTTAAAACATCCTTCCGTGTACCGAGTGATAAAGCATTGGAATATTGGGAAAAAAGGTTTGAAAGACTTAAAGTAAAGCATTCAGGAATTAAAGAACAATTCGGTGTTAGCACCCTATCTTTTGTTGATTTTGACGATCAGCAATACCAGTTGGTTTCAGACGAAAATCTTGATGGGGTGAAGGCGGGCATTCCGTGGCAAAAAGGACCTGTCCCATTAGAATATGCGATTACAGGCTTAGGGCCCATACATGTTCGGGTCGATAACTTTGACTACTTTAAAAAAATGATGGAAACAGTGCTCCAGTTTAAAGAAATTGATCAGGATGGTTCCCTGCATTTGTTTGAAGTGGGTGAAGGTGGAAACGGTGCCCGGGTTATTGTAGAATATAATCCAATTCTTCCACAGGCAAGACAGGGGTTTGGTACCGTACACCATGCAGCTTTTCGCGTGGAAGATCGTGATGTATTGGAAGAGTGGATTGAACGGATGGCTAAGTTTGGCTTTCGGACATCTGGATACGTTAACCGTTTCTTCTTTGAATCATTGTATGCGAATGTGGCACCGCAGATTTTGTTTGAATTTGCAACAGATGGCCCAGGTTTTATGGGCGATGAACCATATGAAACTTTAGGGGAAAAGTTATCTTTACCACCATTTTTAGAGGCAAAACGGGAAGAAATTGAAGACATGGTACGACCGATTGATACAGTAAGAAGTACAAAAACATTTGAAAAGGAATATGAATAAGCTTTTTCAGGAAGGAGTCTATTTATGAAGTCTAAGCTAGTTCCCCTGTTACTCGTATTTGGGGTCATGCTGACGGCCTGTTCACCAGCAGCAGATGAGCCGGTTACTCTGCAGAATCATGCAGGGGAAGAGGTGAATGTACCTGGAGAAAAGCCTGTCCTGTTCTTTTTTATCACCACTTACACCTGAAGTATTTGTCAGCAGCAACTGGTTCAGTTGCACCAGAATTTAGACAAGCTGGAGGACCTTAACCTGAACGTTGATACTTATATTATAAGTAAGGATACGGTTGAGGAACAGAAGATATTATACGATGAAATTAAACGAGTGTTTGGCAAAAGCCTCCCCATTCTTGCCGATCCTGAGTTAAAAGTGATTGACCAAATGGGTATGAAGAACGGCGATATTGCTTATCGTGGCTATGGAATGATGGATTCGGACGGAAATGTTATTTTTCAAACGAAGAATGACCATTGGGGCGAGCAATTGAATCAGACATTAAATGAAATAGAAGAAGAATATCAGAACTTTATGAGTGAATAACATGATCATTCCCCAGGTACATGCCTTGTATCTGGGGAATTGAACGTCTGGAGAATGATTAAATCAAACTAGATACAGCCACGTCCAGCTGTCAATTTTGTGTTCCTTGTTAAATTACAATCACAATTTAGCCTCCTGGGTACATACACTATCATTGAGTGTAAGACTTATGACAGGAGGAGAGAGTATGTTTATAAACGACTATTATGGGTATGGGCAAAACATCTACTCGTTTCATCCATATACGTACCATCCGCTTCCGAAATCGCAGTTTCCAGCTGTGGACGCATATAGACAGCAAAGCATACAGGGGCAGGCTACCTGGACAACGGGGGGGCAGGTTACCAAGTGTGGGATTCCATGGTCTACTAATGAATATATGACGGCAGCTGTCAGTCAGAATGCCCCATACCGCTGTGGTCAAATGTTAAAAATTACAAATCCCAATAATCAACGGGAGATTATCGTAACTGTAGTGGATACTGTTCAAGGATATCCATCTAATCGTATTAATCTTCACAGGAGAGCCTTTGAAGCTTTAGGGGTAAATCCTCAGATAGGTGTTCTGAACATTCAAATAACGCCTTCACCTCAACTGGAACAGGAAAAATGGGGAAAGTATCTGTTAGAAGTAACGCAGACGGCCTATCCTAACTATAAAGTAACCGAATATCAATCCGTGGAAAAAACATCGATAACGAATAATCAAACGAGAGAAGTGTATGATTATTTTTTACAGTCTCCGCAGGAATCGATAACCATTCGTGGTACTGTTGTCTATAACCCAAACACAGACCGTGTTGTGTCGTTTGATATAAAGGAAATTTAGAATAAGTAAAGGCTTGATTCATCCAGGAATCAAGCTTCACTACATATGAGGTTTCTTTTGATCTGTAAACTGTCTGCGGGGGAGCTTCCAGCCATACTTTACAGTAAGCATTCGGAGGGTAACAACTGCAATAAACAAGAGGTATAGCCCCCATGTCTGGTTTACCATATCTATACCAATCAGTAAGCCTGCAAGCATAGCCCACGCACCATAAATATCCTCTCTTAGTACAGATGGTTTTCTCCCAGCAAGTAAATCACGGATAATCCCGCCACCACTTCCTGTAAGTAATGCAGCCATAATAATTGCACTTAAAGGATGGTTCATTTCTGTTGCATGCATGGCACCTAAGATCGCGAAAGTAGAAAGACCTATGGCATCCGTGAGTGTGCCCCACCTTCCCCAATGTTTCAGTGCCCCTGAAGGAAACAAAAAGACAATTGTTATAATAAAAATAGCCATCATAAAAAGTGGCCCCTGATCCCAGATTTCCGATACTGGTACACCGATCAACAGGTTTCGGGTAGTTCCGCCCCCAAAAGCCGTAACCATGCCTAAAACATAAACTCCTAAAATATCATAATCCTCTTCCAATGCTACGATAGCTCCACTGATAGCAAAAGCTATGGTTCCAATCGCATTAAAAATCTCCCAAGTCATTATAAAAACCCTCTTCCTTAACTGATGACCTATATCATCGTATCACAGGCACATTTGTCTTATCACTAGTTTTCTTCTAAAAAATCAGTTTATTAATAGCGGCCTATAATGTCCGATTTATAAAACCAATCGTTAAATACACACAAATTTCCATAAACAAATATCTTGAAAGTCAAAGAAGGTCAAATTATAATGAAAATGTAAGGTCAAAAAAGGTCAAAGAATAAAAATCTCAAGAGGAGGTTTTATGAATGCTTTGTGATATTTGTCAGCAAAATCAAGCAAAGATTAATGTTTATACGCAAATGAATAATGAAAAGAAAAATATTAAAATGTGTACATCATGCTTTGAACAGGAAAAAGCGAAATACAATATTCCATCCGGTGGAGGAATGGGATTCCCATTTGATGATCTATTTAAGGGAATAGGTAAGGAGAATGGAGCAGCCTTTGGTATGAAACAGCCAACTTATTCACAAACACAAAGTACTGGTGGAAATGGTGTTCTTGATCAATTTGGCCGGAATGTGACCGACCAGGCCAGAAACGGTAACATTGATCCGGTAATTGGACGAGACAAAGAAGTTGAACGTGTGATTGAAATCTTAAATAGGCGTAACAAGAATAATCCTGTCCTTATCGGAGAAGCAGGTGTAGGTAAAACAGCGATTGCAGAAGGACTGGCCCTGAAAATGGCAGAAGGAGACGTACCTTCTAAATTATTGGATAAAGAAGTATATGTTATGGATGTATCATCTCTGACTGCTGGCACAGGAGTCAGAGGCTCCTTTGAAGAACGAATGAAATCCATCATTCAGGAGCTGCAATCCCGGCAAAATGTCATTCTGTTTATTGATGAAGTTCACCAGATTGTTGGTGCCGGTTCAGCTGAAGGATCCATGGATGCAGGTAACATCCTGAAACCTGCACTTGCCCGTGGAGAATTGCAGGTAATCGGAGCAACAACCCTGAAAGAATACAGGCAAATTGAAAAAGATCCTGCGCTTGAAAGACGATTCCAGCCAGTAATGGTAGAAGAACCAACGCCTGAGGCAACGATGGAAATATTAAATGGTCTTAAATCCCGTTATGAGGACTATCATCAGGTTAAATTTACCGATGAAGCGTTGGAAGCCAGTGTGAAGCTTTCTGATCGTTATATTCAGGATCGATTCCTCCCGGATAAAGCGATTGATTTGTTAGATGAGGCTGGATCAAAGGTAAATTTACTATCTGAAGGAACAGAAAAAACAGCTATTCAAAAGAAAATAAATGCAGTTCGTAAACAAAAAGATCAGGCAACGAATGAGGAACGTTATGAAGATGCTGCAAAATTACGTGACCAGGAAGCAGAGTTGGAAAAACAGCTTGAAGATGGAAAGGAAGAAGCTGGTGTTGTTGATCAGGCCTTTATCACGAGTCTGATTGAAGCAAAAACAGGTATTCCGGTAGGTAAGCTTCAGGAAAATGAGAAAGAAAAGATGAAGCATCTTGAAAAGAATTTACAGTCAAAAGTCATTGGTCAGGATGAGGCTGTACAAAAAGTGGCCAAAGCGATTCGCCGCAGTCGTGCAGGTTTGAAATCCAAGTATCGTCCAATCGGTTCTTTCCTTTTTGTAGGACCAACCGGTGTAGGTAAAACAGAACTTTCAAAATCACTCGCCGAAGAAATCTTTGGCTCAAAAGATTCCATGATTCGTCTGGACATGAGTGAATATATGGAAAAACACTCGGTCTCAAAACTTATCGGTTCACCTCCTGGCTATGTTGGCCATGATGAAGCCGGGCAATTAACAGAGCAGGTTCGTCGCAACCCATATAGCATTATTCTGCTTGATGAAATTGAAAAAGCACACCCTGATGTGCAGCATATGTTCCTGCAGATTATGGAGGACGGTCGTCTGACAGATAGTCAGGGAAGAACCGTTAGCTTTAAGGATGCTGTATTAATTATGACCAGTAATGCGGGGGTAACAGATAAAAAGGTTACTGTTGGCTTTAATACAGTAGGCGAAGATATGGAAAAGGAAAGTCATATTCTCGAATCTCTTGGTTCTTACTTTAAACCTGAATTCCTTAATCGTTTCGACTCAATCGTAGAGTTTAATCAATTAGAAAAGGATCATCTATTAGATATTCTTGATTTAATGCTTACAGATGTAAAAAATCAGCTTGAGGAACAGCATATCAATATTGAGATTGATCAAGCGGCTAAAGAAAAACTCATTGAGCTTGGCTACCATCCAGCCTTTGGTGCCCGTCCATTGCGCCGGGTAATTCAGGAGCAATTAGAAGATAAAATAGCCGATGTGTTACTTGAAGAGGAAGAAACAGATCAGCTTATGGTCACAGTAAAAGATAATGAAATCGTCGTGCAATAAGACAAAGACTGACCCGAGTTGTTTTTACGGGTCAGTCTTTTGTTTGTGATGTACTATTAAACAGCTTATAATAACTAATAAGATAGGAGTGAAGCATGATGTCAGAAATCATACTTGATGATTTAAGAATAAAGGCTGAATCTTTACAACAAGAATGGATTCTAACCGGGGATAAACAGCTTCGTAAAGTTATCATTGATTTCAAAGTAACGAGTGATGATTATCATCAGGTAACAACCAAGCTTTATGAAAATGACTTTACGGTAAAAATCCCTGAAGAAAATCTGCAATTACAGGCTTCGATTTCCAAGTACTCGACCTCCATCAATAATTTATATCATGAAGGTGAGGTTGGGGACTATCACCTGGAATTAATAGAAAAAACAAATTAGGGATGTAAGACAAAGTGTCCCTGCATGAGCAGAAACCTTAGTTTTACCATATATACCTGCTGAAATAGGTATACTTTTTCCCTTACTGTCACAGAAGGAATCGTTCACGATTCCTTCTGTTTTGATTTCAGATGGTTATAATGATGCTGAATATATAAGAAAAACAGCAATGTAAGACTCTGAACAGCCAAGTATACAGGAAAAGAATACGCAACCTTCCACCCATGGTAATGAAATACACCCAAATACATATTAACCCTCTCGAAACCAATTGCGATGAGAGACCAGATTAGAATATACAGTCCCGTCCAAATTCCTTTAATTTTAAACTTATCAAATAAGAAGATATATAAGTAGGCAAAGGGAGCGTAAAAAGAATAAAGTACTAAATCAAACAGCTCATAGCTGCCTTTATCCATAATGTCATATAAATCAATAGAAGGTGCAGCCATCATATGATCCAGAAATCGTGCACAAACAATAGCAAACAGCATAACCAGAATCATAACACTTATAGGAAAACGCCTGGGCAATAAATAGACCAGCAGATAAGACAGGATAACTCCTGTAAGTACAAACCATTCATTTTGATCGAAATGTTCTGGTAAAGTCATTTGATTCCTTCCTTTAGAAGTTTTGATTGAAACCATACATGCAGCATGCGTACCACCAGTAACAGGACGAGAAATGTTACAATGGACTGCCAGAATTGCCAGTTTTTATACTGTATAACTCCCCAATTTGTCATGACTAATTGTACCATTCCCAGAATACCTGTCATAAAAGTAGTAAGGACACCCTTAGATCCCCAGCTTTTACAAACTTCTAACAAGTTAAAGTACCATAAACATAATACCGGAATCATTACCACTTCATATAACCGCAAAATCAGGAACAATTGGGGATCATCAGCAACTGACCAGAGCTTTAAATTAATATAATAAACAGCTGTATATCCTGTTACAAAAAATACAAGGACTAAATATAGAAAACTGTTTTCCAGTATATTTAATGTTTTCTTCGTACTTATCGATGCAATTAATAACAGGAGTGAAACATTCACAGCAATTAAAAATTCCTTCAATATTCTTCCCTCATTAAGTGATTTTTTCATTTATTTTTTGTATAATCCTTTTACTTATACTCCATTAACAGTAAAATAAAATTCTTTTTGTAAAATATATAAATTCTGGTAATATATACTCAATTTCAATATTTTATAGGGGGAGGGGATTGCTTGATTCGCGAACTGTCAAAAGCAGATCTTCATGCTTGTATGGAATTTATTAAAAAAAGCCCCGCAGAAAATCTTTTTCTGATTGGGGATTTGGAGGCCTATGGTCTTGATGAAGATTTCCAGGATGTCTGGGGTGATTTTGACGAACAGGGATATTTTCGTGCTGTATTATTACGTTATCGCCAAAATTACATTATCTATGCTCCGGATTCTTTTGACAGACAAGGAATCGCGGCTATTATTGATCAGGATAAACGAGAGGAAAAGATGGTCTCAGGTATATCAACTATTGTGGACCAGGTTCTCTCCCAATTAATCCGTAAACCTGAAAGAGTAAGAGAAACCTACTATGCAAAATGTGAGTCCTTAAACCATATGCAAATTCCCGATGTACAAGTGAAAAATGCTGAACTTACGGATATTCCACGTATTGTTGAGCTTCACCGCAATATTGCTGATTTTCAGAATCGTGATCCTGAGGGGGAGAGTATCCGTAAAGATATGGAGGAAGGTGTATCACGTACCTTTTATATTGAAGATGGAGAAAAAATGGTATCTTCTGCAATGACCACCGCAGAAAATAGTCTATCAGCCATGGTCATAGGCGTATGTACTTTGGACCAGTATAAAAAAAGAGGATATGCCAGTGCGTGTATGACAGCTTTATGCAAAGAGCTGTTGAGTGAAGGGAAACATCTATGCCTCTTTTATGATAATCCGGAAGCGGGAAAGATCTATAAACGGTTAGGCTTTCATGATATAGGAAAATGGGTAATGAGTGAGTTCCGATAATTCAAGGTGGCTGGCATTTTTGATAAGCCAGCCATTCATTTTCATAGTCTTTTCACATTTGTTATGAGGAAACCGCTTTTAGGCAAAGTAGGCATCTCATCTAATGAATAATTGAAATCCTGAGCAGGTACATCATATTCCATATTGTTTACTAAAAAGTTCACAACTGCCTTCATCACTTCCACAGTTATTCCTTCTCCCGGACAACGGTGTCCTTTTCCCGGATCACCACCTCCTTGAGGAATATATGAGTAGTCATTCCTGTCCCGATTTTTAAAGTTATTCGGATCAAATTGATTCGGATTTTTCCAAAATCTTTCATCATGATGCATCCCATAAATATCTAATAAAACAAGTGTTCCTCTCTTAAAAGTATAATTATTCCAGGAAAAGTCCTTTTTCACTCTTGCGCCGAGAAAAGGGCCAAAAGGATAATAGCGCCGGACTTCATTTACGAACCTTTCAAGATTTCTGCTATTGTGTTCTTTTAGCTGCTCCTTAATCTTAGGGTGTTCATGAAGAGCTACAGCCGCAAAGGTAATATAGGTTGAAATGGCAACGATGGGTCTAAGTACATTTATAAGTTCAATGGCAGCTTTTTTAGCAGACAAAAACTGACCTTTTTCATCCTTAAGAACTGCCATTACATATAAAGCAGACGATTCATCTGGCTCTATGTTTCCGGAACGTACATCCTCGATGATATTTTCCATCCAAGCTTCCGTTCTATTTCTGGCCGTTCTTCCCTGCCAATGCTCAGGACCTACTCTACCGAAAGCATAGACCATAGATATAAAATCATCAGCAAGTTCATGGATGTCTTCTTCTTTAACAGGCACACTCGCCCATTGACAGGCTACACGGCATAGAATGTTTTTTACTTCTTTAAAGATTCGAACCTGTTTCTTTTTCTCCCATGGGGACAGGGAGTGTTCGAGTTCATTTGTAACCATTTCAGCTAATCGTTCTTGACTACGTTTATCCATAAGAGAAAGAAACTGCTGCTTTCTTTGATAGTGAGCTTGTCCATCCATTCCCTGTATGGCGCCTACTCCGAAGAGGGATTGTTGAATGCGGTAAGGAGCTGCCCACTTACGCTGGAAACGTTCCGAATCATAAAATGTTTTTGCCGCTTCCGGCCCGGTCATACAGACCACTTTTTTTCCAAGCACCCTCGTTTCAAATAGATCTGTTTTAAATTGGTCGGCACGATTCTTAATGAACAGATAGCCTTCATGAAGTAAAGCAATACTGTGGTCCAGCCCCTCCTCATGGGGAATTTCTTCGTTAGATGCCATGGTATATCGACTCCTTTTTTGTGTAGTCCATATTGGTTAAAGTTTCCCAAAATCTCTGTATTTTACGTTATAATTGAAAAAAGAAATGAATTCGACAGATTCTTTCGTTTAATCATCTTTTGGGGAGGCAGCATTTATGGAGAAGCTGACAATGGATTCATTATTAGATGTTTTTGGAGAGCTTTTTTCCGATGAAGTATCCATTGCGATATCCAATACAAGAGAATATATATATTATCGTCCCAGTAAACGAATCGATTTAAAAATCAAACCAGGGGACCCGATTAAACAGGGGACCATTGCTGATAAAGCCTTTCAATCCAGGCAAAAAGTTTCAGAATTTATAGATCGTAATGTTTTTGGTATCCCTTATCATGGTATGGCTGTTCCATATTTCGATAATGAACAGATTGCAGGCTGTGTAACCGCCATCTACCCGGCGCTGACAGAAGGAAAATCGGTCATTACCGTAAAAAGTCAGGATGGATGGAAGCCCATACCTTTTCATGATGTCATGTTCGTAGAGGTGCGGGACCGCAAAACGTATGTCTATTCAGACGAATTTGCCGGAACTCATAATAAAGCATTACAGGAATTTGAGTACATTCTTCCAAGGGAAATTTTTATTCGCTGTCACCGTTCTTTTATAGTAAATGTCCATCATATTCGTGAGATTTTTCCCGACACGCACTCTACATTTGTGCTGGAAATGAAAAATGGTGCAACTATTCCCGTCAGTCAATCATATTCCAGTTATTTCAGAAAACTGTTGGGATTTTAATTATTCTGTCTTACGTCAACTTTTCGTGTTTTCACACACAATTTTTCTGTTTCTCTTCATAATCTCCAGATAAAACCCTTTCATAAGTTAAAATATTCTTAAAGTTAAGATGAAGGGGGTTATATTGTGGGGAACAACTACCACCGCATTAAGGATTCACAACTAAAAGAAAAAGTTGTTTCGGCAGAGGAAGCGGCTACATGGATACAGGATGGAATGACACTTGGCCTGAGTGGATTTACTCGTGCGGGTGATGTGAAAGCGGTTCCGACTGCGCTTGTTAAACGAGCGGAAAACGAATCGTTTAAAGTGAATGTATTTACGGGTGCATCATTGGGTTCTGATATTGATAAAATGTTTGCAGAAGCCGGGATCATTCAAAAACGACTCCCTTTCCAAGCTGATCCGACTATGCGGAAGAAAATTAATCAGGGGGAGCACCTGTTTGTCGATCACCATCTTTCCCATACAGCTGAATTACTTAGGGGGAATGTAATAGAGGCTGTAGATTATGCAATTTTGGAAGCGATTTCGATAGAGGATGGAATGATAATACCTTCAACATCGGTTGGAAATTCACAAATTTTTGCTGAGCAGGCGAGGAATATTATCATAGAGATCAATCTCGCACAATCGGAAAAATTAAAAGGGGTTCATGATATATACAGTTTGGGAAAACAGGGAGAACGTTCACCAATTCCACTAACAGATCCAAGCGATCGAATTGGTACAGCAGGAATTCCTATCGATGTTAAAAAAGTTAAGGGTATTGTCTTTACCAATCAGACGGATTCACCATCAACAATCGTTGAACCTGATGATCAGACCCAAATCATGGCGGATCATTTAATCACTTTTTTACGAAATGAGATTAAAGCAGAGCGTCTTACCAAAAGCCTTGCTCCTATACAATCGGGGATAGGTTCAGTAGCCAATGCAGTTCTGCACGGTATGGTTCAATCTGAATTTGAGAATTTGGAAGTTTATTCCGAAGTCCTTCAGGATGCGGTTTTTGACCTCATTGATGCAGGTAAAGTCAACATGGCTTCATGCTGTTCCATTACGTTATCAGAAGAAAAAATGAAAAAAGTCTTTGATAACTTTGAGAACTATCGTGATAAGTTAATTATGCGTCCGCAGGAAATATCCAACCATCCAGAGATCATCCGCCGACTCGGCCTTATATCTATTAATACCGCATTAGAGTTTGATATTTACGGGAATGTCAACTCTACACATGTGACAGGTACGAAAATGATGAACGGCATAGGGGGGTCTGGTGATTTTGCCAGAAATGCCCGTTTAGCAATTTTCGTTACCAAGTCAATCGCAAAGGGTGGCGATATTTCAAGCGTAGTGCCATTTGTTTCTCATGTAGATCATACGGAACATGATGTCGATGTCTTAGTAACGGAGCAGGGTTACGCAGACCTGCGCGGTTTAGCACCAAGAGAACGTGTTGAACTCATTATTGAAAATTGTGCCCATCCTATCTATCGGGATCAATTAAGAGAATATTATTATGAGGCTCTTTCCCGAGGTGGTCAGACACCGCATGTGCTGGAAAAAGCCTTATCATGGCATACGAATTTTAAGCAAAACGGAACGATGAGGGAACTGGCTGAGGAAAAGATCTGACATAACTGCCTGGTTATTTAACCAGGCAGTTTTTATATTCAAAATTGTTTTTAACAGGACTTTTGCTATTTTTCTTGAAATATATTAGATATAACATTTCATGAAGGTGGGAAAATTTATCATGCAGTCCTTTGATTATTTAAATTATCCTTATTCCTCGCAACGGATGGTATCCATTGCGAATCGTGGTATGGTCGCAACTTCCCAGCCCCTTGCTGCACAGGCTGGTCTTGATATGTTAAAACAAGGAGGAAATGCTGTTGACGCTGCCATAGCCACTGCAGCTGCGTTAACGGTAGTGGAACCAACCTCTAATGGCATTGGCAGTGATGCTTTTGCATTAGTATGGACAAAAGGGAAGCTGTATGGTTTAAATGGAAGTGGCCCATCACCATACTCCATTTCCATAGATAAAGTGAAGGCCAAAGGATATGATGAAATTCCTGTTCATGGATGGATTCCAGTCACAGTACCGGGAGCTCCAGGCGCATGGGCGGAATTATCCGATCAATTTGGAGTGCTGCCATTTAAAGAGCTGCTAAAGCCGGCCATCGATTATGCGGAAAATGGCTATCCTATATCTCCAACACTTGGTCGTTTCTGGACAAAAGCGTATCAAAAGTATAAAGAAGTACTCGATGGTGATGAATTCAAACATTGGTTCCATACATTTGCGCCTCATGGACGGCCACCGCAAATAGGGGAAGTATGGAAATCAACAGATCATGCAGACACGTTGAGATCTATTGCTGAAACAAAGGCAAAGTCCTTTTATGAAGGAGAGATTGCTGAGAAAATTTCCCGTTTTTCGACTCAATATGATGGATTTTTAACGAAAAAGGATTTGGAAACTTATCGGCCTGAATGGGTAGAACCCATATCAGTAAATTATCGAGGCTATAATGTCTGGGAAATTCCGCCAAATGGTCAGGGTCTCGTTGCACTTATGGCATTAAATATGCTCAAAGGATTTTCTTTTTCAGAGAAAGAATCTATAGATACATATCATAAACAAATGGAAGCGATGAAACTGGCATTTACGGATGGGCAAACCTATATTACAGAAAAGAAGGACATGAGACATTCAACGGACCAGCTCCTCTCTGACACCTATGCAGAAAAAAGACGAAACTGCATACATGATACAGCCTTAACTCCAAAGCCAGGTCAACCACCCAAAGGGGGAACGGTCTATTTAGCAACCGCAGATCAATACGGAAATATGGTATCCTTTATCCAAAGTAACTATATGGGATTTGGTTCTGGGCTGGTTGTACCTGGCACCGGAATCGCTCTGCAAAATCGGGGACATAACTTTTCTCTTAATCCTTCCCATGACAATGCATTAATGGGAGGAAAACGCACGTATCACACAATTATACCAGGCTTTTTAACGAAAAATCATATACCTGTAGGTCCATTTGGTGTCATGGGTGGTTTTATGCAACCTCAGGGTCATGTACAGGTCTTAATGAATATGATTGATTTTAAGCTAAACCCACAGGCTGCCCTTGATGCACCCAGGTGGCAGTGGCGACAGGGTAAAGAAATTGCTGTAGAATCAACATTCCCTTCTTACATTGCTGAAGCCTTGGTTAGAAAAGGACATAATATACAATTTGAAATGGAAAAAGGTGAGTTCGGGCGAGGACAAATCATCTGGCGGGATCACGAGACAGGTACGTTGTATGGAGGAACAGAATCAAGAACAGACGGAACCATCGCTTCTTATTAGAAGAACTTCGGAGGTTATAGAAATGACACATTGGCACCTGTTTTTAGCCTTCTTCCGTGTAGGAATTTTTGGTTATGGAGGAGGACCATCATCCATTCCTCTTGTACAAAAAGAGGTAGTTGAAAAATATAAGTGGCTGGATGATGAAGAGTTTGCGAATATTCTTGCGTTGGGAAATTCACTTCCCGGCCCAATTGCAACTAAAATGGCCGGTTATATTGGTCACAGAGTATCCGGCTTTCCAGGGATGATTAATGCGGTATTAGCTACGATCATACCGACTATAGTACTAATTATTATATTATTAACCTTCTTAAGTTCATTTAGTAATTTAAGTTGGGTAAATGGTATGACGGAGGCTGTCGTTCCTGTGGTCGGAGTAATGCTGGCTCTATTAACATATGGATTTGTAAAAAAGTCCCACAAAGCGAACGGCTGGCTGATTACGATTGGCTTGTTAGCTGCCTCCCTACTTTTAATCGAATGGTTAAGTGTGCATCCGGCTGTCTTCATAGCTGTTATCCTGCTCTATGCACTGATTAAACCTGTTCCTGATGATCAGTCAGGTAATGAGGAAGTGGATGATTCCAACACTGCTGAAAATGGTACACGAGAGAAAGGAAAATCATAGATGATTTATTGGGAAATATTTATAGCCTTTTTTATTCCGGGTATCCTCGGTTATGGAGGGGGGCCGGCCTCCATTCCTCTGGTAGAAAATGAAGTGGTCGATCGGTTTGGCTGGATGACAGTTAATGATTTCAGTGAGATGCTGGCCATGGCGAATGCACTGCCAGGTCCTATAGCCACAAAAATGGCCGGATTCATCGGGTTTGAACAGGGAGGAATTTTAGGAGCACTTGTTGGGGTATTTGCCATCGTTGCCCCTTCTCTCATTTTAATGATTGCGTTACTAAAAGTTTTATTCAAATTTAAGGATTCCCCACGCGTTAAAAGACTGACAGCCTTAATTCTGCCGACGATTGCCATCCTACTCGGGGTTATGGCCTTTGATTTTTTTCAAACAGCTTATAAAGGTTCCGGCCTATGGCATACACTATTTTTAGCTATTGTCAGTCTGGTTTTACTGGAAAAAGTAAAGGTTCATCCTGCTTTTGTGATTTTAGGAGCGTTGATTTACGGCGCTATATTCTTAGGATGATTTATAAATATACATAGAGGAAGGTTAAACATACCACCAATGATACATACTGATAATGAGTATCAACATTGGTGGTGATTTTTTGCCTGTACGTATCCTTTTGCTGACAACAATCTTCCTATTTTTTATTTCAACACCTGTTCTTGCTGTTGAGCAAACAGCCCCTCAGGATATAAAAGCCGCTTTCATTCGTGATGGAAACTTATGGATCTATGAGAACCAGGAAGAAGTGCAAATTACGAAAGAAGGGGATGTGTTTGCGCCACAATGGTCTCATGATGGTCAATGGCTGCTCTATCAGAAAAACGCAGAAGCTGAATCGGAGGATAATAAAAAGACGCATACGGAAATATGGGTCTTTCATGTTCAAACAGGAGAGAAGAAAAAGATCTTCTATAATGGACGTAACCCAAAATGGTCTTCGGAAAAAAATCTCGTCGCCTTTCAAAGTGATGAAGTTCTAAACATCTCTGATTTGGATAGATTCTATAATATTGAGCTCGGTGTAAACAGCTATCAGTGGCTGCCTGATGGGAGTGGCTTTCTTTTGTCATCTCAGGCTGATTTGCTGCCTGATGGGTGGACAAGTCCAATTCTTTATAAAAAAATCATAAATATGCCTTTAAGGGATGTCAGACTTCATAAGAATGTCCATCGACTTCTTAAGATTCCGAAAGAAGTCGAAATAGGGGAGACCTCTATTTTATCTATAGGTGCTGGTCATTTTTCTTTTTCCCCTAGTGGAAAATGGATTTCCTTTATCATTTCACCAACCGCCTCCTGGTCCATGGATAGCAATATGGTAAGTGTCATGAGAAACGATGGCTCTACCTTTAAGGTACTTGATGAGGTCATTCTGGGTGTGGGGAAACCGAAGTGGGCTCCCGATAAAGACCGGCTTGCCTATATTGCAGGTGGAGGCAGAATTGTATTAGGTTTTAAGGATAAAGACTTGAAAATTAAAGAGATGCCTGTGAACCAATCCTTTACTCCGGACGATTATGCCGAACTCGATTTCTCATGGATTGATAACAACTCGCTGGTGACATCCAGAGTGGAGGAGAGGGAATGGTCAAATGAACCCGGCAGACACCCATTGCCAAAGCTGTATCGCATAAATATAACTGATAAACAACAGGAAGCAATCACAGAGCCACCAGAGTATTTGGGAGATTATAACCCAATGTACTTGGATTCTAAACAAATGTTTGTTTGGTTCAGAGGAAGTTCCCTGACCGATACGGATAAAAATGTATGGGTAGCAGATCATGATGGTAAGAACCATAAAAAGTGGTTGGAAAATGTTGAAAATCTAACATTATATACCGAATGATACCATCTTCTTTACCGGCTGTCATAATATTGTGTATATGAGATTTTCCAGTTTGTCTGTACACTATTTTATAAGAGATTAGAAACGTTAATGAATGACTATTTAAATAACCATAAAAACAGAGAATAATCAAATTTGTAAGGGGTTGAGACTTCGTCGACCCTTAAATTATATTTTAAAAATTCTGATAATAGTTTGACCAACCGCTACCACCTGGTGTAAAATGTGAAATAAATGAAAACGTTTTCTGAAGGGGTGGGGGTATGAGTTTTGGTAATGAAGTACAAGCAATGGTCTACCAGGGGATTGATAAGAATATAATCCCTCCATCATTTGAAAAGCTGGAGCAAAAAGCGAAGGAATATTTAGATGCAAAGCCCTATGATTATGTGGCAGCGTCTGCAGGTGCAGAGTCGACAAAGAGGAAAAATAAACAGGCATTTGAAAAGTGGAACATCATCCCAAGAATGCTCCGTGATACATCAAATAGAGACATGAGCACGGAATTATTTGGAAGAAAACTATCATTTCCCATACTGTGTGCCCCAGTGGGGGTCCAATCGATTATACATCCAGAAGGTGAACTGGCCAGCGCCCGTGCAGCAGCTGCAATGAATGTTCCGTTTGTTGCTAGCACAGCTTCTACATATAATCTGGAAAAGACAGCTGAGGTTATGGGAGATAAGGAACGTTGGTTTCAACTCTATTGGAGCAGTGATCGAGAAATCGCCGCCAGTATGGTGAAACGTGCAGAAATAGCGGGTTACAGTGCCATTGTGATTACCCTCGATACGCCTATGATGGGCTGGAGAGAGAAGGACATTGATCACGCTTACTTGCCATTTCTTCAGGCAGAGGGAATCGGTAATTATTTAAATGATCCTGTCTTTTTATCACGATTAGATCAATCACCGGAAGAGGATATGACATCGGCCATCCTGTTATGGTCACAAATTTTTGGTAACCCTTCTTTAACCTGGGGAGATTTGGATTTTATCAAGGCCCAGACTTCCCTTCCAATTGTATTAAAAGGGATTTTACACTCTGAAGATGCAAGACTTGCTGTCGAGCATGGAGTAGACGGAATTATTGTCAGCAATCATGGAGGAAGACAGGTCGATGGTGCCGTCTCTGCTATTGATGCATTACCGGAAATTGTGGATGCTGTTGAAGATCGAATCCCTGTACTTATGGATAGTGGAATACGCAGAGGCTCAGACATTATAAAGGCTCTAGCTATCGGTGCAAGGGCTGTTTTAGTCGGAAGGCCCTATATGTATGGGCTGGCCTTAGCAGGAGAAGACGGGGTAAAACAGGTCCTCAGGAATCTAATGGCCGACTTTGATCTGAGTATGGCTTTATCAGGCAAAACTTCCGTTGCTGAATTAAACAGAGAAATTCTTAGAAAGGAATCATAGCTTTGCCTTTCATGCAGATTTCAGTTAGTAGCTATGACCTGGAATAATGTCCTATACAAAATCCCCCACATAAAGCGGGGGATTTTATTAATATCTATAGGCACTTTCGCATGTATTAGCTACTGGTTCATAATAACAATGTTGCTTATACTGTCCTGTAAGCGGTTGACCGTACCATGAAGGAGGACATTCACCATACGGATTAAAGTACCAAAGGGCAAACTTGGAAGGATGTTGCCTCCAATACTTTACAACCTGACGTGCTATTCTCTTCTCTACTTCCCGAGCCGGTCTGTAAAACAAATTCCCTTTTTGTACCGCTTCAAAAGCAAAGTTCCCGCCTTGAACCTGAAAAATGACCTCGCGTATGGACCTTACATCTTCAAAATCCAAACAATCAGCTTTCGCTCGATTTACAATGACATTCCCAACCATAAGCATTCCCAGACGTCCTTCACCCTCGGCTTCCGCTCTCACCATCCTTGCTATTAAATCAATATCTTTTTGGTTATATGCTACTCTCGCCACTACCATCACCTCTACAAAATTGTATGAAATAAACTATAAAAAATGTAAGCTTTTCAGAATTTTTGTCTGATTGGCCTGTACCAATGTACCAGTCATTTAAAGTTTATGAGGAACAACTTGTCGAATTGGAAGTAATTTGGAATAATTGTAGTAAAAAGAGGGACCTATGAGATAGATGGGTTATGATTTAAGGACCCAAATTTTACAGAATGAAATGCATTCATAAACGCAGGATATTCATCGAATGAATGTATGGAAGTAATTCTTAGGGAGATGGTCATTCCTGCATATCTTATTTACAGTACTTTTGCTAAAATAAATGATAAGGAGCACAAAAGGACCTGAAAATACATAAATAAACTACAAAAACTTACACTGCCTATTTATGATCATCCGGTAAATTGGCTTACGATGTCTACAGCCCATTTAAGAGGTTGATGTAATGTAAAGTTTGTGTTTCATTATGGAGGGAATTACATGACAAACAAAAGAAGAGTTGGAATTATATTTGGCGGAAAGTCCGCTGAGCATGAGGTATCCTTACAATCCGCTAAAAACATTGTGGATGCCATTGATCCGGAAAAGTATGAGGTGACCCTTCTCGGTATTGACAAAGAGGGAAAATGGCATATTAATGACCAATCTCATTTTTTACTTAATGAAGAAAATCCAACGCTCATTCAATTAAATAAATCCAATAACCATGTGGCGATTATTCCAGGTCAGTCCGATCATCAACTAATGAATGCAAACGGTGATGCAGAACTGGATCAATTGGATGTTATTTTCCCGATTGTCCATGGTACTTTAGGAGAGGATGGAAGTCTGCAGGGAATGCTTCGTTTAGCTAATATTCCTTATGTAGGTACAAATGTATTGGGATCTGCGGTCTGTATGGATAAGGATATTGCGAAACGATTGATGAAGGATGCAGGGATAAGCGTAGCAGAATCCATTACTGTAAGGAGAAGAGAAAAAGACCGTATTCATTTTGATCAAGTTAAGGAAAAGCTGGGGATCCCGTTTTTTATTAAACCGGCGAATCAGGGTTCTTCAGTGGGTGTAAGCAAAATAAATACAGAGGAAGAATTTAAAGAAGGAATTCAGGAAGCATTTGTGTATGATCATAAAGTACTTTTAGAGGAAAATATCGAAGGCAGGGAGCTTGAATGCTCTGTACTTGGCAATGATAATCCGATTGCATCCACTCCGGGAGAAATTTTACCCCAAGGAGATTTTTACTCCTATGAAACGAAATATATTGACGAAAGCGGTGCCTTGCTGGAAGCACCGGCGAACTTAAATGAAGAAGAAGTCGAACGAATGAAGAAGACCGCTGTTCATGCATTTAAGGCGCTTGAATGTGAAGGAATGGCGCGAGTTGATTTCTTTATGAAGAAAGACGGTTCTTTAATTTTAAATGAAATTAATACGTTACCCGGCTTCACCAAAATCAGTATGTATCCAAAGCTGTGGGAAATCAGCGGAATTCCTTATTCCGAGCTGATTGACCGATTAATTGAACTTGCCATTGATCGATACGAACAGGATGCACATTTGAAAAGCTCCATCGACTAATGAATGGAAGGCACGCTTCTAACCTGAGGCGTGCTTTTTAGCTAAAATAAAATTGCAATAATTGCATAAATCTGACAAAATGTAGAGAAATACTTATTTTAAAACCCTTCATATATGGAATTTAGTGCAGACAAATTGGCCATATATCCTTATGAAATAGACTATTAGATTTAGAGATGAGGTAAAATATGGGAATCAACGACATCATTGTTATTATTGTAGTTTTTTTTCTTATTTTAGGTGCCATCGACCATATGCTCGGAAATAAATATGGGTATGGAGAGCCGTTTATGGATGGATTTATGGCCATGGGGAGGCTAACCTTGGCTATGGTAGGGATTATCTCGCTTGCTCCTGTTCTGGCCAATGTACTTACACCTATCATTGTACCAATATATTCCCTTATCGGTGCTGATCCTGCTTCCTTTGTAAACTCTCTACTTGCGCTGGATATGGGTGGGTATGCATTAGCCCGGGAGATGTCACTCACTCCTAATGCCGAGCTGTTTTCATGGGTGTTTTTAGGTACAATGCTTGGACCAACAATTGTCTTTACCATCCCTGTTGCACTGGGAATCATCAAAAAAGAAGATCACTCCGTATTTGCTAAAGGGATTCTGATTGGTATCATCACGATCCCTATAGGATGCTTTGTGGGAGGAGCTATCGGTGGATTTAATCTGGTGATGATCCTTCAGAACCTGTTCCCGGCCGTGATTCTATCTATGTTTATTGCTATTGGTTTATGGAAAATACCCCATCAGATGATTAAAGGGTTTAAAGTCTTTGGAGAAGTTATCAAAATAATAGCGATTACCGGTTTAACAGCAATTGCTATTGAAACGATGACCGGTTTTGCTGTGATTCCCAACATGACGCCTGTAAATGAAGGATTTCAAATTGTCGGGACCATTGCACTGTTTCTGGCCGGAGCTTTTCCTATGGTGACTTTTTTACAAAGAGTCTTGAAAAAGCCATTAGGAAAACTTGGTCATTTTCTTAGGGTTAATGAAACATCCATAGCAGGACTGATCTCTTCTTTTGCTCATCATATCCCGATGTTTATGATCTTTAAAAATATGGATGAGCGGGGGAAAGTGGTAAATGTTGCTTTCGCGGTGAGTGGTGCTTTCGTTTTTGGCGGGCACCTTGGTTTTGTAGCCGGTATTGAGAAAGAAATGGTATTTGCGATGATCATTGGCAAGTTAACAGGAGGTTTTACAGCTATTTTATTGGCATTGTTTTTCATGAGGAATCAAAACGGACAGGGTCAAGCAGTTAAGAAAGGAGAGACACCGTAAATATGGCGGGAATAGCTATTTATATCTTATCTTTGTTTATTCTATATGCAGTTGTATCAGCAGCTGTACGTAATGGTGTTGACAGTTCCAGATTAGTCAGACTTCTGGAAAAACAGGAAGAAAGCAATGAAAGCACGCAAGCAAAGATGAAATCGTCCTTTTTGGATCATGATTTAGATGATTGATAGATAGGAGACAGAACCATGTATATAAGAACCATTCGTTATACTGACGCCGAACCATTTATGGATCTAATCAGAGCAGTGGAGGCAGAATCCCCTTATATGCTGTATGGAGCTGGGGAAAGAAAGACGAGTCTGGCTAAACAGAAGGAAATGATTAATGGTATTTTAAATGCTGACAATTCTACGGTTTTAGTGGCAGAATTCAACGGCACTTTAGCAGGCTATGCCATGGCTATAGGGGGAAGTTCACCCAGAAATCAGCATTCTGTCCATTTGGTAATAGGCATGTTATCCATACATCAGGGAAAGGGATTAGGTACTCAATTACTTGAAGAACTGGAGACGTGGGCGGTTGAAAATAAACTTCACCGGCTGGAATTAACGGTCGTAAGTAAAAACGATTCAGCCATTGCGTTATATAAAAAATTGGGATTTATAAGAGAAGGAACGAAGCAGGATTCACTTTATATTGATGGACAATTTTTTGATGAATATAATATGGCAAAGATACTGGCGTAGTTTAAACCACAGATGTGTTCATACATTGAAAAAATTACTTTACTCAGAAAAGGGGGATTGTAATGCAGACATTTATATATATTTCCTTTCTTCTTTTCCTTTTTGCATTCATCGCATGGAGAAAATATAAAGCAAACAAAAGACCACCCAGGAATAAACATCCAAAAAGTTTAGAAGAGGAAAAAGCAGAAGAAAAGACAAAATCTCAGATTAAAATGAGCTTCTTTTCATCTGGTGATTAGTGTTAATTGAGGTGCATAATAAAATGGATCATTCAAGGAGTAAAGATCTTAAACAGCAACTCAAAGCGTTAGAACAAAAACATATAAATTTGGAAGTCCGAAATAACAGGCACCAATTAGACCGAATACTTGCAGATGATTTTTTTGAAATCGGCAGTTCAGGCAGGATGTTTGGTAAAAAAGAATGTCTTGAAAGTGGTGTTGCTCTAACAGAAATGACCAAATATAACTATGAAATCTATCCATTGGCTGCCGATGTGGTATTATCCACTTATTATATCAGGGATCATACCAGGAAGCGAAATACGTTAAGAAGTTCTATTTGGAAACAGATTAATGGCAGATGGCGGCTTTATTTTCATCAGGGAACGAATACAGATATGGAAACAGATGATATAACAAACTCAAATAGAGAAGGTGTGTGAAACATGTCCTGCATAAAACAGATAGACTCACCACCACTTCAAGAGGGATTCATATGAACATATTAACACTACTAATTGCTGTTTTTGTGTTATTGATCGCTTTGAAGAGACTGTCAATGATTACTTTTGCCGAGGATGATACTGTTTTAAAAGCGGTGAAACATAAAGCTCTCTCACTGTTTTGGGTTATTTTGATTATATCTTCGTTTATCTATATTCCTTATAATGTTTGGATATTAACAGGTCGTTCTCATTATTGGGACGGAGTTTACATCACCGGCGGAACGGCATTAATAACAATCATCACTAGTTTTGTTTATTATTACAAAACATCTTCCAGAAAAATGGTTCGACAGTAAAGAGTAACAAAGGACTTAACATATCAGTAAAATATGTTAAGTCTTTTTTTATAAGATGCATAAATTGTAATGAAACAAAGTTCTTATTATGTTTCATTATGAAAACTCAATGAAAGCTTTATATAATAACTGTTTAAATGATTAAGCATAAAATTGAATTATATGGTATAATACATATTGAATAGGTTCGTTCATGAATTTACTGGTAATTAAAGGTGGATAATGAATAAAAAACATTATATTTGTAAAACCATGGCAATAATTTAAGGGCCATTCTCGCTAAATGAGATGGGGGACAGGGCGTCAGACTCCGGTTCATTTCCACAGACAACTTACATAAAATGGGGGGTGTTGATGTGAATAAAAAACCTTATGCAGAACACGTTTATTTAACAGATGGAGAATATATGTATTTAGTCAACAAGTACGGCGAATATGAATTAAATAGAAAGATAGATAGATTAAATCAATCCAAACAACGGAATCCTAAAAGAATAGAAAATATTAAATCTGATTTCCATGCCATCATAAGTAAGGGAATGCAGACAGTGGAGCCTATTCGGGACCGTCTGTTAATTGAGGAAATGAAACGGGAGTTAAGAAAAACTTCAGAGCGAAACTACTTTTTATTCGTTATGGGAATTAATACCGGACTTCGAATCAGTGACCTGCTGCCACTTCAGGTAAGAGACGTCAGAAATCAAACCCATATAATGCTTAAAGAAACGAAAACAAGAAAAAATAAGCGTTTTTTATTAAATGCTGAATTACGGAGCATTATTACTGATTATATCCGTGACAAGAAGGATGACGCCTATCTCTTTCCATCCCATAAAACTGACTTACCTCTGCAACGGGTTCAGGCCTATAAAGTATTAAATCAAGCAGCGAAAACAGTGGGAATACAAAATTTTGGAACCCACAGTCTGCGTAAAACGTTTGGTTTTTGGCATTACACCATGAACAGGAATGTTGCTTTGCTTCAGGATATTTTTAATCACTCCTCTCCTGAGATTACCCTCCGTTATATCGGAATCAATCAGGATATCGTTGATCAAAGTCTGGAGCATTTTAGTCTGTAAAATTTTTTGAATGATGTTGACAATTTGGCAGACCATGGTTACGATAATATAAAATAAATAGTTTTACGAACCACTAGGGGAGCCTTCAAAAGGCTGAGATTAAAGTATGGACTTTAAGACCCTTGGAACCTGATCCAGTTTATACTGGCGTAGGAAAGTGGAGAGCTGTATATATCCATAAGTGTATACAACAACCACTTTCTTTACGCGAGGTAAGGGAAGTGGTTTTTTATTGGTTAAATATTTATTTGGAGAGGAGATTTTTCGTATGAAGTTTTCAGAGGAAGTAAGACAGGAAGCCGACCATTACTGGCAGGCAAGCTTTGAACATCCATTTGTAAAAGGAATTGGGGATGGGAGTCTGCCACTGGAAAGGTTTCGTTATTATGTCATGCAGGATTCGTATTATCTATCCCATTTTGCGAAGATTCAATCGCTCGGAGCCGCGAAAGCAGCCGATTTATTTACCACGAATCGTATGGCCAATCACGCCAGTGGAACCTATGAAGCGGAGATGGAATTGCATCGTACATTTAGTGAATTATTAAATATTACAGAGGAGGACCAGAAGCAATTTATTCCTTCCCCAACCGCTTACGCCTATACATCCCATCTTTATCGAGCTGCCTATAGTGGGCAGCTGGGTGATGTGATTGCTGTCATCCTTCCATGCTACTGGCTTTACTTTGAAGTGGGAGAAACGCTAAAAGACCATAACCCTGACGAACCGGTTTATCAAAAATGGATTGAAGCCTATGGCGGTGAATGGTTTAAGGGATTAGTGGATGAACAAATTGATCGTCTGAATACCATTGCTGACCAATGCAGAAAGGAAGATCGTGAACGAATGAAACAGCATTTTGTGATTAGCAGTGCCTATGAGTATTCATTTTGGGAAATGGCTTACAATCAGGAGAAATGGCCACTACAAGCAAGTGTGTCTTCTAATCTATAAGGAAAATCATAAAATAGGATAACCAGGATGGGGATCGAGTGATGGGTACACGTAATGAAATACATGCGATTTCAACCGGAAAACAGTCTATTGAAAAACTTACAGCCATCGCAACAACGATTCATCCATTTGTAGATGCGATACATATTCGTGAAAAGTCCAGGTCAGCAATGGAAATCTATCATATTGTCGAGAAATTAGCAGATAATGAGGTTCCTTTATCTAAAATCATCATCAACGACCGTGCGGATGTGGCCTCGGCGTGCAAAGTAAATGGTGTGCACCTTGCCGGTCACTCCCTTCCGATCCGACTTTTAAAAAAACAGTTTCCTGGCTTAAGAGCGGGATATTCCTGTCATTTACCGGACGAAGCATTCACAGCGGAACAGGAGGGAGCCGATTACCTTTTCTATGGTCATGTGTTTCCGACAAAATCAAAGCCGGGCCTGCCACCTAAAGGACTGGACCAGCTAAGGGAGGTCTGCAGACTTGTTCAAATTCCGGTTATAGCTATAGGGGGAGTGAATGTGGAAAATCTCCAGGATATTAAACGGGCAGGTGCCAGAGGCATCGCTGTTATGTCGGGTTTTTTTGAGGCTGCAGATCCATATCAGGTAGCTAAACAAATGTTTCAATTATTGAATAGAACAGGGGGGATATGGTGAAGAAATATGATGCCATTGTGATTGGTGGAGGAGTGATGGGAGGATCCACAGCTTTTCAACTGTCGAAAAAGGGGTACAAGGTATTAGTTTTGGAAAAAGATCAATTGGGAGGGAAAGCCTCCTCAGCAGCAGCCGGAATGATTGGAGCTCAAGTTGAATTGGACCCTGATAGTCCTATGTTTCATTTGGCATGTAAAAGTCGTAAACAATTTCCTGAGTTAGCTGTAGAAATTAAAGATTTAACCGGAATTGATATCGGTTTTAGAAAAAATGGGATGTTAAAAATAGCGTTTTCAAATGAAGAGAGAGGAAAATTTCTGAAAATTATTGAATCTCAACAGCATTTAGGTGAACAGGTTGATTGGCTTACACCTGAAGAGGTCATAAAAAAGGAACCGCTGCTATCGAGTAGTTGTAATGGAGCCATGTACATTGAAGGCGGTGGGCAGGTATCTGCTCCTGATTTCACGATGGGATTGCTTAAAGCCGCTGCTGCTTTAGGGACAGATTCAAGAGAATATTGTGAAGTTAAAGGCTTCCTGAGAGAAGGAAATCGGGTAATTGGAGTTTCAACTAATGAAGGGGACTTTTACAGTCATTCGGTTGTTGTTACTGCTGGTGCCTGGACGACACAGCTTATCCAGGGGTCAGGTTTGGATTTAAAAGGCTATCCAGTTAAGGGAGAAAGTTTTTCCGTTTTGACAAATAAACCATTGCTTACACATACGATTTTTAGTTCTTCCTGTTATATTGTTCCGAAGACAAGTGGCCGGCTGATCATTGGTGCTACGGTAAAACCATACTCATTCAGCAGGTCGGTATCTGTAGAAGGGATTACCCAACTAATGGAGGATGCAAAATTCATTTTACCAGCCATTAAAGAAGCAGAATGGGAGGAAGCTTGGGCAGGTACACGACCTCAATCATTGGATGGACTTCCATATTTAGGAGAGCATCCTGAGTGGTCACATTTATTCATTGCTAATGGACATTTCCGAAATGGAATTTTACTCTCTCCTATTACCGGAATGATTATGACAGATTTAATTGAGGGGAAGAAAACCATTACGGATGTGGAGTCATTTCGGATTGACAGATTAACCCGGCAAGTTAAGTAAGGAGGCTTACCTATGCAATTACTCATCAATGGTAATTATATGGAGATTCCGTCTGAAATGGATTCAGTTTCAAGTTTGTTAAGTTATCTTAAGCTTGGTGACAAGGTCGTCGTTGTGGAACTGAACGGAAATATTCTGGAAAAAGACAATCAACATCAGTCCCTGTCTGATGGGGATAAACTTGAACTTGTACATTTTGTCGGAGGTGGTTAAAATGTTAAAAATTGGTCCTTATGAATTTTCATCGAGATTGCTATTAGGAACGGGTAAATATCCTGATTTTGAAACCCAAAAGGAAGCCGTAAATGTGTCGGAAACAGAGACCCTTACATTTTCAGTCAGAAGAATGAATATCTTTAAGCCTGATCAGCCGGACTTTCTGGAAAAAATTGATGTGGAAAAATACAGTCTTCTCCCAAATACAGCGGGTGCAAAAACAGCAGAAGAGGCAGTCCGTACTGCGAAATTGGCCAAAGCGAGCGGGTTATGTGATATGATTAAGGTAGAAGTGATCGGGGATGAAAAGACACTGTTACCGGACCCTGTTGAAACATTAAAAGCATCTGAAGAGCTCCTGAATGATGGATTTATCGTCCTGCCTTACACCTCGGATGATGTCATGTTAGCCAGCCGGTTGGAAGAACTGGGCTGTCATGCCATTATGCCAGGAGCATCTCCAATAGGTTCTGGCCAGGGAATTATCAATCCTTTGAATTTAAGCTTTATCATTGAAAAAGCAAATGTGCCCGTCATTGTCGATGCAGGGATTGGAAGTCCTAAAGATGCAGCTATGGCTATGGAGTTAGGTGCTGATGGGGTTCTGCTAAATACAGCCGTTTCAGGAGCTGAACATCCTGTGAAAATGGCCAGGGCAATGAAGTTTGCAATAGAAGCGGGCCGTTTGGGATATGAAGCAGGACGAATCCCCAGGAAACGTTATGCAACCGCAAGCAGTCCAACAGAAGGGATGAGTATTGGGTGACAGAAAGATATTCACGACATGAAATATTTGCACCAATCGGAAAAGACGGTCAAGAAAAAATACGACAAAAGCATGTTCTTGTTATTGGTGCTGGAGCCCTTGGTACAGCCAGTGCCGAAGCATTAGTCCGTGCAGGTGTAGGAAAACTGACCATTGTTGACCGGGATTATGTGGAATGGAGTAATTTACAGAGGCAACAGCTTTATGACGAGAGTGATGCTGAAGATCGATTGCCTAAAGCTGTTGCAGCTAAAAGACGATTGACTAAAATTAATTCGGATGTTGATATAGAAGCGCATATCATGGATGCTTCTCCAGAAGAATTAGAGCAGTTAGTCGAACAGGATATCCATCTGATTATGGATGCCACGGATAATTTTGATATACGACTGATGATTAATGATATTTCTCAAAAAGCACAAATTCCGTGGATATATGGCGCCTGTGTAGGGAGTTATGGGATTACTTATACCATATTGCCGGGAGAAACCCCTTGTCTTCACTGTTTACTGGAAAATGTCCCCATGGGTGGGATGACATGTGACACTGTAGGGATTATAAGCCCGGCTGTCCATATGGTTGTTTCCTATCAGGTTACGGAAGCTTTGAAAATACTCGTGGAAGATTATAAGTCTTTGAGAAAGAAGCTGGTCTCCTTTGACCTATGGCATAATCAGCATACAGCCATCAAGGTAGATAAATTAAAGAAGGATAATTGTCTCTCCTGCGGTAAAAAGCCAGCCTATCCGAACCTTTCCTATGAAAATCAGACGAAAACCGCTGTTTTATGCGGACGGGATACTGTTCAAATTCGACCTGCCAGCCAGGGTGATCGCAATCTGGATGAGTTATCAAGAATCTTGGGGGAACAGGGGGAAATTCAAACCCGTAATCCTTTTTTACTATCCGTTTTGATTGATCAGCACCGAATGGTTATTTTTAAGGATGGGCGAGTGTTAATTCATGGTACGAAGGATATAAATGAAGCAAAAAGTGTCTATCACCGGTATTTAGGGTAATTAGCTGAATTCAATCAAACGTTTGTTTGAATTTGTCGAAAAATATAAGAATGTTTTGTAAGGAACTGGCCTGGATCCGTGCAGGTCGGTTCCTTATTTATTACTGTAAACCCCTCATTGATGGAGGTTTCACTTTATATTTATACACCGTAATAAGTAATTATATTTGTTCGAATTTTTGTACCTAGTAGGACATTTCACCAAGTTGTTTACTTTTACAATTTTAAATCGTAAACTTCTAAATGGAATATTAAAAGGGGGAGAGCTATATGAAAAAACTATTTATGGTATTCATATTTGTATTAGTGTTATCTGTTGCGACAGCATGCGGCAGTAATGGGGAGGATTCATCAACCGAAGATACAAATGCCTCCGGGGAAACGAAAAGTGCTGAAGAATCTGAGTCAACAGAGAATGCAGATGACACTGGAGCACTACTAAAAAATCATGTTGGGATTGCCAACACCATACGTGCTGAGTATACAGCGGTGAATGATTATATTTCAGCCCTGGACAGTGAAGATATAGATGCTGAAACACTAAAAGAAGACGCAATTACAGCTGCAGATGAAGCCATCAGTAAATTAGACTCCTACGAGCTTGTTGAAGCTGATCAACTTACAAAACAAACAGTTGATACATTTCAGTCAGCAGTAAAAGATATAAAAGCTGCATTTGAAGCCTATAAATCTGCCATTGAGTCCGGAAATCATGATTTTAAGGCAGCAGAGGATAAAATTGCAGCTTATACCGAAAAAGTTGCGCCAGTCTTTGAAGCAGCAGGATTAAGCAGTAGCGCTGATCTAGCAACGGAACTTCAATAGTCAAATAAAAAAACAAGCCTGAATGCGGGCTTGTTTTTTTATGCAATTAAGAATAGGTCTATGAATTTTTTTGATCAAACTCCGCATGTTTAATAAACGTTTTTTCATCTTCAATCAAACCGCACACTCCACATTGCACCTTATAGTCCGGGCCATTATAAGAGACATGCATAACCCCTGTATTTTCATTCCTGAACTCCTCTAGAACATCACCCGTTTGCGGGTCCAGCTTCATCGGAGTTGCGACCTGTTCAATAAGATTGAAACGGGACTTATTCGTTTTGCAGTTGGGACATAAATACGGACCTGGCATGTTTACCACCTCCATAGTATAGAATTCCCAAAGATTCCATTTTAATGTGTTACAATTAGTAAGTATCGTATTGGATGCACCTGATTTACTAAAGAAGGTGTGCTTTTGTATAATAAAAAGTGACTACCTTCATAAGAATGGAGGGATACAGATGTCAGATGAGGAAATTTTCAAACTTACTTCAATGACAACTAAGGGTGGCTGAGGGTGTAAAATTGGTCCAGAAGACCTGTCGCAGGTTCTGCGGCATTTACCTGAAAACGAGCCCAACCCGAATTTACTGGTAGGATTAGATACAGCTGATGACGCAGGGGTATATAAAATCAATGATGATACAGCCCTTGTCCAGACTCTTGATTACTTTACACCTATTGTGGATGATCCATATATGTTCGGACAGATTGCTGCAGCAAACGCTCTCAGTGATGTATATGCTATGGGCGGAAAACCAATTACCGCCATGAATATTGTAGGTTTTCCGGTTAATACATTAGATAAAGGGATTCTAGCTGATATTTTGGCCGGTTCTTCAGATAAAGTCAGAGAAGCTGGAGCAGCACTGGTGGGAGGACATTCCATCGATGATCAGGAGCCGAAGTTCGGCCTTTCCGTAACGGGTACTGTCCATCCGGATAAAATACGTACTAACGTTGGAGCGAAGCCAGGGGATCAACTTATCCTCACAAAGCCAATTGGTGTAGGGATCTTAACCACAGCAATCAAAAGAGATCTGCTTGATACAGATGATATTGATCAAGTGATGAATGTAATGGCTGCTTTAAACAAATCAGCGGCAGAAATTATGGAGGACTATGAAGTGCATGCCTGTACAGATGTAACGGGCTTCGGTTTATTAGGACATACCAGCGAGATGGCTGAAGGTAGTCAGACAGGAATAACCTTAAAGATGGATCAAATTCCTGTTTTACCTAAAACCCGTGAGTTAGCTAAACAGGATGTCGTGCCAGGTGGTTCTAAGAAGAATTTCATGTGGTTAAGTGATCGAGTGGAATACGATTCTTCCATTAGTGAAATTGATCAGATTATCCTTTGTGATGCCATTACTTCTGGAGGACTGTTAATAGCTGTTCCGGAAAAGGATGCAAAAGAAATACAGTCCAAGCTTGAGAAAAAGGATGTTCAATCAGCAATTATCGGGGAAGTAACTGAATCTAATCCAGGAAAAATCCAAGTGATTTAACTTAAACAGGCTCAATAAAATTGTTAGTGAAAGAGCATACCAGATCGCTAAGCGTTTTGGTGTGCTTTTTCCTTTTAAAATAGTGTCGTTGTCGTTGAAGAACTATACCATGATTGACAGTCATTTCTATTTATGATATTAAATTATTGTTAGCATTTTAAATCAGTGAGTGCTAAAGGGGCAATAAACAAATTAAGATGGATGATAGAAGAAAGGAGAGATAATCATGGAAAAACGAGAATTTCAGGCTGAATCCAAGCGTCTCCTGGAAATGATGATTAACTCGATTTACTCTAAAAAAGAAGTCTTCTTACGTGAGTTAATTTCTAACGCCAGCGATGCGATTGATAAAATCTATTACAGAGCCCTTTCGGATGAATCCCTGACCTTTGAGAAAGATCAATACTACATAAAAGTGGAAGCTGATAAGGATCAGCGTACATTAATAATTAGAGACACGGGAATCGGAATGACCAAGGAAGAACTGGAAAATAATTTGGGAACCATTGCTGAAAGTGGCACCCTTAACTTTAAAAATGAAACTGAGATTGAAGATGGTCACGATATCATCGGTCAGTTTGGCGTCGGTTTCTATGCTGCATTTATGGTTGCAGACGTTGTAACTGTGTATACCAAATCTCTAGAGAGTGACAAAGCCTGGAAATGGCGATCTGAAGGAACAGAAGGTTATACGATAGAAGAATATAAGAAAGAAGATCCTGGAACGGTTATCGTGTTGAACATAAAGGAAAATACAGAAGATGAAACGTACGATGAGTTTCTCGAACAGGATCGTCTTCAGGACATTATTAAAAAATACTCTGATTTCATTCGTTATCCAATTAAAATGGATATAACTGAAGAGCGTCCTAAAGAAGACAATGAGGAAGAACTGGAGAAGGTTACAGAAGAACAAGTGGTTAATAGTATGGTTCCTATTTGGAAAAAGAACAAAAACGAATTAACCAAAGAAGACTATGAAAACTTTTACAATGAGAAACGCTATGGATTCGACAAACCACTTAAACATATGCACATTCAGGTAGACGGAACGATTCGTTTTGACTCTATTCTCTATATCCCGGAAAATATACCGTTTGATTATTATACACAGGACTATGAAAAAGGACTTGAGCTTTATTCAAATGGTGTCCTCATTATGCATAAATGTGCTGATTTATTGCCGGATTACTTCAGTTTTGTGAAAGGTCTGGTTGACTCTGAAGATCTGTCACTGAATATCTCCCGTGAAATGCTGCAGCAGGATCGCCAGGTCAGACTCATCCAGAAAAATCTAAACAAAAAGATTAAAAATGAATTGAAGAAAATGCTGAAAAATGACCGGGAAAACTATGAAAAATTCTTTGAATCCTTTGGCAGACAGCTTAAATTCGGAGTTTATAATAATTTCGGACAAGATAAAGAAACCCTGCAGGACTTGTTGCTGTTCTATTCGTCTAAAGAGAAAAAGCTTGTGAGTCTGGATGAATATATATCCAGAATGCCGGAAGATCAGAAATATATTTATTATGCAACAGGAGATTCTATTGATCGTATTGAAAAACTGCCGCAAACGGAGCTTGTGCTTGACAAAGGATATGAAATTTTATATTTCACTGAAGAAGTAGACGAATTCGCGATTAAAATGATAAACACGTATAACGAGAAAGAATTCAGATCTGTCTCCAGTGGTGATTTGGGTATAGAAGATGAAGAATCGAAAGAGGAAACCGAGAATGAGGAGAAGGAAAATAAAGAACTCTTTGACAAAATGAAAGACGTTCTATCTGGAAAAGTAAAAGATGTAAAAGTTTCAAAACGATTAAAATCCCATCCTGTATGTCTCACCGCAGATGGAGAAATTTCCATTGAGATGGAAAAAGTCATCAGTCAAATGCCGGATAATCAGAACATTAAAGCGGACAAAATTCTCGAGATTAACGCCAGCCATGACGTATTCCGCTCGTTACAGACAGCATTTGCCAATAATGATGAAGAAACCTTAAAACTTTACACGAACCTTTTATATAACCAGGCATTACTCATCGAAGGGTTACCTATTCAGGATCCGGTTGAGTTCACCAATGATATTTGTAAGGTAATGGCTTGAAAATAAATACAAAATAGACTCTCCAGGATGATCAGGATGGAGAGTCTTTTTTATGGAAAAGGGATAAGAGTTTTTGTGTTGAATATGTATATAAAAGCATATTTTTAATGCCGGAAAAGGAGAGAAACCAATTGAGTTCAAATCCAAGACCTGCTTCCACGGTCATTCTTATGAATAAGGGAAAGGTTTATCTTACAAAACGACCGGAAACAATGAAATTTCTGGGTGGATACTACGTTTTTCCGGGAGGAGCGGTGGAGAGAGATGATGAACCAGACGAACATGAATCATTTGCAGAATTCCAGCAGCAGTCCTTTTCATTCGCCCATTATATCGCAGCCGCCAGGGAGCTGTTTGAAGAAGTGGGTGTATTACTGGCGAAATCGGGGAATGCTGAGTTGACTTTTAAGGAACATTCCAAAGACGATTATCGAAGTTTATTAGTGAACAACCGGATTTCCTTTCGGGAGATGCTGAAGAAGGAAAACTTCAAATTTGACAGCTCAGCATTACACTATTTTGGGCGCCGGATTACCCCACAATCAAGCCCGATCCGTTTTGATACTCGTTTTTTTATTGCGGATTTACCTACTCATCAAGCACCTTCTCCGGACTGGAATGAAATTGATCATGCCTTCTGGAGTACACCAGAAGAGGCCCTTAACGATTTTGAAAAAGGAACTTTAAAGCTGGTTCCACCGACCATCACATCTTTACAAACCCTTACGCATTACAACAACGGCGGACCGCTCAGGATGCCGGACAACATAATAGAATAATCATTTATGAGGAAGGTATATAGCTGTTATTTTGTTGCTTAACCTGATCTTCTTTTATTAATTTGTTTAAGTGGGCTTCAATCGTACGCTTAGCAACATCAAATACACTTGGATGTATCTGATCTTTATAAATATGCTGTGTTAACTCCCTTGCGGACAATTCCTTATGTTCGTGAAGTAAGTCCTTGATTTGCTGTTCCCGTTTTAATCTACGGGCAATAATAAATTCCAGCTTATCTTTTGGATTTAAAACCCATTCACCATGGCCCGGTCCGACTTTTTCAATGTCTAACTTTTTTAAACGGTCTAAGGTACTTAAATAGTCACTCATATCCCCATCGGGTGGACCAATCCAGGTGGTTCCTTCAGATACAACATTGTCTCCGGCTAATAACATTTTTTCTGATGGAATGTATAAATTTAATTGGCCGGCCGTATGCCCGGGGCCATGAATAACTTCCATTTCTGTTTGGCTAATCGTTAAAATATCCCCGTCATTTAACGTTTTAATGTTTTTAACAGGGGAGATTGAATCGGCGATAGGGTCATATTCTGCCTCATGACAATAAACGGTTGGAGATAAATCCCTTAGCTGACGAACACCAGGGGCATGATCCGGATGCGAATGAGTTAATAAAATTGACTCAGGAGGCTGAACTCCATGTTTTTCAACCGCCTGCTCAATTTTATTTTTTGTTTCTTCTGTATCATACCCGGCATCTATCAGTAATGATTCCTGCTCACTTCCGATTAGATAACAGTTTGTTTCGGTGTTTGGCCATAATGTCGGCGTAGCAACTGGTATACGTATAATTTTTACATTCTTCACTGTTCATTCCTCCTCACTCATCTATTGTAACGTATTCATCATTCCACAACGTTAATCCTCTAATATATCACCATAAAATTGAAAAGGGAAAAGGTAAGAACCTTTTCCCCAAACTTTCCACTAAGATTGTATGAGTTTCTTTGTTAAATCAAATGATTTCGGCTGAATCGGCTTAATATTTTCGCGGTTTGCCAAAAATTCAGGTCTTGGTGTCAGGTCTGAAAATGGCTTCTCCAATTTATTCTGGATACTGTTAAAGACGAAGAACACATTGCTGCGCGGAAATGGTGAGATGTTACCACTCGACCCGTGCATAATGTTACTCTCAAAGAATAATACAGATCCAGCCGCACCTGTTGCACGATCAATTCTTCCGCCACTTTGGTCGACCAGCCATTTCAGACTCTCATTGTCCGGTGTTCCAAATTCCTGTTTCTTTAAGGACTGTTCAAAGTGGCTGTCCGGTGTTCCACTCGCACATTGAACATAATAATTCTGTGAACCAGGAATGAGCATAAGCGGCCCATTATATTCATAGTTATCGGTTAAAATAATCGAACAGCTAACAGCGCGCATACGCGGCATTCCGTCCTCCACATGCCAGGTTTCAAAGTCAGAATGCCAGTAGAACTCTTTTCCTTTAAAACCAGGTTTAAAGTTAATTCTCGACTGGTTGATGTAAACATCGTCTCCAAGTAACTGCTGGGCGATATTGACCAGTCGTTCATGTGAAGATAGCTTCTGGAAAAATTCCGTATTCTTGTGCACTTCAAAAATGGAACGTATTTCATCACTGCCCTGCTCACGGACAATATCAGGTCTCTCAATAGATTTGTGGTCATTCATCGTCTGATCCAGTTCTTTGCGCAGAACATCTACTTCATCATCTGTGAACATCTTTTCCAGCAATATGTAGCCGTTTTGTTTGTAAAAGTCCAGTTCTGTGTTGTTTAGAGGTCCATCTGATTGAGATCCGTAAAGTACCGGATCCTTCCTTTCCATAATAGAAGGTTCTGGGTTTACTCTGGATGGATAGAAGTCTTTCATATGATCACTCCTCCTCTAAAACAATTATTCCCTTTACACTGCCCATTGTATGGATAAAGAAGCCAGTGCTCAAGTTTGCTAATAGAGGATGTAATCGTTCTAAGAGCGATGTGACCAAATGTAAATAGTCCGTGATTTATTATCTGAGAATTGCACTTTTTATCCCTTTTAAGCTGATTATAGCTGCTATTGGATTTAGTGACTGAGTCCTGGTGAAGCCGTACGTTTAGTCAGACGAAAGATTCTTTAGCTGAATATTTAAATCACGATAAACATCCTGTATATATTCCAGCAGCGGCAGAAAGATAACCCCATTCCCCTCAACTTTTGGAGAAAACCCTAACGGAACTGTACGTTTAATAAGCTGAGCATATAATTCCGCTTCTGTTAAATTCCGTCCAAAGTTTTTATTTTCAATGCTTTTAATTAGTGCCAGGGAACCTGTAATATGGGGAGCAGCCATAGAAGTTCCGTTTAGCGTTGCGTATTTCCCATCAAGATAGGTAGATGTAATTTGTTCTCCTGGTGCAACCAGATCAACTTGTTTATTGGAATTTGAAAAATCAGAGGAGTTTCTTTCCAAATCTATTGCACCTACACTGATTACTTCATTATAGGAGCCGGGGTAAGCTAATTCCTTGGTTTCGTGGTCTCCATCTCCCTCATTTCCTGCTGCACAAACGACAGGAATGTTGTGCTCATGCACAGCCGTTTTTATGGCTTCATGGAGCTCCGGCACATCCTCAGGACCCCCTAAAGACATGGATATCATATCCACCTCTTGTTCGACAGCATATTGAATTCCCTGAATGATCCAATCATACTGTCCGGAACCATTTTCATCTAAAACTTTTACAATCAGTAATTGTGCTTCAGGAGCAACACCCGCAATTCCATCTCCGTTCTCTGTTGCGCCAATTGTACCTGCTACATGTGTCCCATGACCATTATAATCCGCATAAATGTCAGGATTTCCATTATCGTCATTTGTGAAGTTGCGCCCGCCTGTAATGTTATTTCTTAAATCCTTATGGTCCGCACACCCTGTATCTAAAACGGCAATGGTCTGATTTTCCCCCCTTGACATTTCCCAGACTTCCGGAGCCCGTATAAAACGGACACCCTCAGGTACTTGATTGGTCGTATCCATTTGCGCAACCACCTGATAATCAATCAAACGAACTTGTTCCAGCACTCAGAAAACCTCCTTATATCGGGATGATGTGTACAGTTCTTTGTCGTTATTGCCATGATACTAAATAACCGTATCTTGAAATAGAACCAAACGATGTGTTTTAATAAAGGAATATTGTCCCATTTTTCAGAAGGTTAGGGCAGATGTAAATCAATAAAAGAGGGGAAGTAGAGCGACGATGAAATTTGTTTTGATTTTTGGACCACAAGCAGTCGGGAAGATGACAGTAGGCCATGCCTTAACAAGAATAACAGATTTAAAGTTGTTTCATAACCATATGACGATTGACTTAGTGCTGAATTTTTTTGAATTTGGGAGTAAATCGTTTAACCACCTGAATAATATGTTTCGCTATGAAATCTTTCGTGAAGTCGCCAGGAGTGACCTGGAAGGGCTTATCTTCACATATGTGTGGGCCTTTAATGAACAGGAGGACTGGCAATTTGTAGATGAGATTTGTTCCATTTTTGAATCGAATGGGGGAGAAGTTTATTTTGTGGAGCTTGAAGCGGACAGGGACGAAAGAGTTTTACGTAACAAAACTCCTTATCGTTTAGAGCAAAAGCCAACAAAAAGAAATGTTCAGTTTTCAGAGAATGAACTGATCAAATCCATGGATCAATATCGACTAAATTCCAAGGAAGGAGAAATTACCCGAAAAAATTACATCCGAATTAATAATACTGATAAAAGCTCAGAGGAGGTTGCCCGCATCATAAAGAACCAATTTGAATTATAGAGGGAAAAGAATTCAGTGGTGCTGCCTACTAATATTTTAAAGAAGGGAAGTTGAATATAAATCGTCTGATCAAATGAGGATTTTGCGATAATGGTTCTTAGGATTGTGAATAAAGTAATTGTTGTTAGTGGAAAAATATCACCAGGATATTGAACAAAAATATAGGATTAGGTGGTTATTCAAATGTCTTTTCATCCTCCCAAGAAAACGGCACAACTAGCCAGAGACCATGGTGAAAAGAAAGCACATTTACCATTATCAACAATGCTTGCTTTGGGGTTTTTAGCAGGTGCTTTTATTGCTTTTGGATTTTTATTGGATATAAGGATAACAGGAAATCTTCCTGAGGACATCTGGGGATCTATGGCTGCATTTATTGGTGGAGCAGTCTTCCCGGTAGGACTGGTTTTTGTCTTAATCGCCGGCGGAGAACTTTTAACAGGAAATATGATGGCCGTTGCAACCGCGAGATTTTCCGGCAAAATAAAGACCAGTCATGTATTAAATAATTGGTTGATCATAACGATTAGTAATTTTATCGGATCCATTTTTGTAGCATACTTTTTCGGTCATATTTTAGGTTTAACGGAAACCGGGCCGTTTTTGGATAAAACCGTTGATATTGCAGGTGCTAAAATTGAAGATAATTTTTTTGAAGCCTTTATATCCGGTGTTGGTGCAAACTGGCTGGTCTGTTTAGCTGTATGGCTCAATTATGCAGCTGAAGATGTTGCAGGGAAGATCCTGGGTATCTGGTTTCCGATTATGGCCTTTGTAGCGATTGGTTTTCAGCACGTGGTCGCCAATATGTTTGTGATTCCCGCTGCCATATTCGCCGGGTATTATACTTGGTTTGATTATCTCATGAATTTCATAGCAGTGTTTCTGGGGAATGCAGTAGGAGGAGCGATATTCGTAGGAGCATTCTATTGGTTTGCGTATTTGCGTAATGATGTCTAAAAGAGATCTATAAAACCATTATGAATAAAGGCTTTAGCCAATAAGGCTAAAGCCTTTATTTTATTCTTCATGTTCATGAGTCGGGTGAATTAAATGGTCAGAACAATCCGGACAAACATCAAGAATTTCATATGGGAACTCCTCATGGTTTACATCATCCACACGACCGCATACCTCACAAATACGGGGCACTATGCACACCTCCTGTTAAATTTCTTCTTCATTCGTATTTGCTTCATAGCCCATATCAATCACAGCCTGTTGAAAATCCTGTAATGAACCTGCATCTTCGTCATAGGAAATAATCGCTTCATTCGTCTGAGTGTTCATTTTTACATTGCGCACACCCCAAACATCATGCAGAGCCTCACTGATTTTTCGCTCATCCTCTTTTTTCAGATTTGGAATGGATAGCTTATGTTGTATCATTGAATAACACCACCTGTATTAGTGTGTTTTCTGTTGATTCAGGCCATTTCCCATACCTTCAAGAAAATTGACCATCGTATTCATGGATGTGCGGACGTTGGGATCTCTTACAGATTTCATAAGACCCCAGAGTCCAACTTCTTCTTGGGCTTTAGCACTCTCAGCTGCTTTTTCCAGGCCAGTATTCAAGCCACTGAACATGGCCTTCAGTTGATCGGAATCCATCTCGGCAAGTAATCCAATGGTATTCATTCCGTTTTTAATGATGTTATGCATGCCTGGCTGATTAATTTGCTCAATGGCAATTTGCCCGACCTTTTCCCGTGTACGAAGCAGACCTTTTAGCATATCAAGAACTCCTGTTGCGTGAAGTTCCTGAAGAATAATTAATGTATCCTGAATGATCTCCCGATTATCGGCAATCTGATTAATGATTGCCGATAAATCCTCCGTACGTTCTTCCTGCTTACTTTTCCTCTTTTTCTCAATTTGCGTGATTGCTTTTGCCATGATAAGATCCCTCTCTTTTCAACGTTTCCGGTACAGGTGTGAAATCTTTTCTGTTCCACTTTTTGTCCACCTCAACACCAATGTGGGGCTGTGGATTGCCAAAACGGTGGTTATGCGCTGGAAGTGGGGGTTCTCCGGCCTTTTCCAGTAATTCCATTTTCACCTGAGTCTCTTTATAGTTTGGTGTATGGGTGTCTTTATCATAATAACTGCTGGTCAATTTATTTACGGCTTTTTCGTTTTCTGTAGTGTTCATTGGCAAATACAATTCGTTGCCGATCACGCGATTGGTTACTAAAACTCGTACCTTTACTTTTCCATAAGGGGAGGTTAAACGTACCAGTGATCCTGACTGTAAATTACGTTCCTTGGCAAGCTCATGTGAAACTTCCAGCCATGGGTTAGACACCTTATGGTTGATTCCCTCTGATTTATTGGTCATGTTTCCTTCATGGAACTGTTCCAGAAGACGACCATTGTTTAAGTGGAGATCAAATTCTTCTCCCATCTGCAGAGGAGGGGTCCAGTCAACAGGGAATAAGCGCGCTTTTCCGTCCAGGAACTTAAAACGCTCTTCATAAAGTAATGGTGTACTTTCACCATTTGGTTTTACCGGCCACACTTGACTATCCCAGCCTTCCATACGATCATAACTTACACCGGCAAATACTGGAGCCAGCTTAGCCACTTCGTCCATAATGTCGGAAGGATGACTATAATCCCAGTTGGCGCCCATTTTATTAGCAAACTCCTGGAAAATCTGCCAATCAGGCTTACAGTCATTAAGCGGATCCATAACTTGATAAAAACGCTGAATTCTTCTTTCCGTATTGGTAAAGGTTCCTTCTTTCTCCAAACTTGGTGCAGCAGGGAGGACAACGTCTGCATACTGTGCCGTCTTAGAGAAGAAAATGTCCTGAACGACAAAGAAATCAAGTTTTTCAAAGGCCTCTTCAACGTAATTAATATTTGAATCAACAAAGCCCATCTCTTCTCCAAACAGATACATTCCTTTAACGCTTCCATCCATAATGGCTTCTACAATTTGATGGTTGTTTAAACCAGGGTATTTTGGAAGTTCAGTCCCCCATGCCTGTTCGTAGCGGGAACGTACCTCATCCTTTTCCACCGGCTCATAACCAGGGAGGAAGTTTGGCATCGTACCAAAATCACTGGCTCCTTGTACGTTGTTATGGCCACGGAGAGGATAAGCACCTGCACCAGGCTTCCCAAAGTTTCCTGTAACTAATAACAGGTTAGCAATAGCTGTGCTTGTATCCGTACCACCCATGTGCTGGGTAACGCCCATAGCCCATAAAATACAAGTTCCTTCTGCATCACGAATCATTTCAGCCGTTTGAATGATTGTTTCTTTTGATAAGCCGCTATGCTTTTCTGCGTATTCAAGGGTGAACTTTTCCAGGGATTGCTTAAATTCTTCCACATTATTCACACGATTCTCTAAAAATTCTTTCGCTTCCCAGCCCTGATCTAAAATGTACTTGGTGACTGCTGAAATCCATACAAGATCAGATCCGGGTTCAGGATGAATATGCAAATCTGCACGGTCAGCCAATTCATTTTTTCTCAAATCAGATACGATTAACTTCTGACCGTGGAGTTTGTGCGCTCTTTTTACTCTTGTAGCCAGCACTGGATGAGATTCGGCAGGGTTTGCTCCGACAACAATAACTAAATCAGATGTCGCAATATCTTCCATCGTACCAGAGTCACCGCCGATCCCAACTGTCCGCATAAGTCCTGCAGACGCAGGGGTTTGACAATATCTTGAGCAATTATCAATATTGTTGGTACCAAATACAGACCGGGCCAGCTTTTGGAACAGATAATTCTCTTCATTTGTACACTTGGAGGAAGCAATAAATCCCAGAGAATCCGACCCTTCCTTATCCTTAATTTCTGTAAATTTCTCTGCCATCAGAGTTAATGCTTCTTCCCAGGTTGCTTCGTGGAATTTATCCCCTTTACGGATAAGTGGTTTTGTCAGACGTTCTTCACTGTTTACAAAATCCCAGCCAAATTTTCCTTTTACACAAGTGGAGATTCCATTTACAGGAGCATCGCTGGTAGGCTGGACTTTCAGGATTTCCCGATCTTTTGTCCAAACCTCAAAACTGCAGCCAACTCCGCAATATGTGCAAACCGTTTTTGTTTTGTTAATCCTATCTTCCCGCATTGTTGCTTCAACATTTGATATGGTAAAAATCTCCTGATAGCCAGGCTCAACTTCTTTAGTTAGATCAATCATAGGCTCTAAAATATTTTTAGGAGTTCCAGTCATATAACCGGCTTCTCCAAGCATGGATTTCTCCATTAGAGCGTTACAAGGACAGACCGAAACACAATGCCCACAGGAAACACAGGATGATTCATTAATGGGAACATCATCATCCCAAATGACGCGTGGCTGTTCGCGTTCCCAATCAATGCTAAGCACTTCACTTACCTGAAGATCCTGACAGGCCTCCACACACAAACCGCATAAAATACACTGGTCCGGTTCATACCGGTAAAAAGGGTGGGAGTTATCAGGCGGATATGGTTTTGGAGTAAATTCATATTTCTGATGGTCGAGCTGCAAATACTCTGCTGTGTTATGTACCTCGCAGTTTCCGTTATTGTTGTCACATACGGTACAATACAGCTCGTGATTCTTCAAAATACGTGACATTCCTTCTAATTGAGCCTCTTTAGCCGTTTCGGACACAGAATTGACAACCATATTTGGCTGTGCATCTGTAGAGCAGGCACGTTTTAAGTCGCCATTTACATCCACATAGCAGGTATCACAAGTCTGAATAGCCCCAATCCCGAGATCAGGTTGGGAGGAGCAGATACCCGGAATATAAATATTATTTTCCAAAGCAGCTTCCAAAATTGATTGACCTTCAATAGCTTCAACTTCCTGGTCATTAATTTTCATGGTAAAGCGATTGTCTTCCATAGAAAGATACACCACCTCTAAACATTACTTCATATTCATTATTTACCAATTTGACAATTTGTATTACCGGAATTAAGAAAATAGGGGAGGGTGTCGTTTTCTGTAAAAAAACAAAGATGCAATTTAACCAAAGCATCGAAGCGGAAATGGAGTTCAAAATAATTGATACAGAAAATGGTATTTTTATAGAAGGTGCGTAATCTGATGAAAACACAGATAGCAGATTAGCTAATCAATCCATAAGCTATTTAAAAGAAGGTATACAAAGGAGTTATAGCAATAAACAATGGGTAAGGATTTGAACAGCATTATAGCAAGTACAAGATCATGAGTAAGATATAAAGCTTTAAAATACAGAAGATAATGGATACATAAGATTATAGAAGTTAAATCCAGCTCAGATATAGTGTAGCAAAGCAGAGGAAAACTAAAAGAACAGGTTTATTCTTCCAGGTTTACATAATATATATTATCGGAAGTTAATGATAATTACATATTTGGGTCTCAATATCTAAGTATACTCTGGATAGTGAGACAAAATATTTTTTTTACTGAAACCAACTGAAGACAGATTTTTAATATATAAACTATATAATCCATGTATTTAAAGTCTTTGATTACATCCACATCTACTTGACGAATTTCATGCAGCAGCTTGTCCTGATTTGTAAATCATCATTTCAATCTGCACTTCCCTCATGTATAATATATTTCGAGTAACGAAGAAAGGTGCGTCTTACTTATGTCTGTCAATCAAAGCGTCGAATCCAAAGATTACCCGGACAAAATCTGGACTCGGGATTTTATTCTGATTTGTCTCGCTAACTTTTTTATTTTTTTAGGCTTTCAGATGACACTCCCTACCATTCCATTGTTCGTGGAAGAATTAGGTGGAAATGATAAATTAATTGGTGTCATTGTGGGTGTTTTCACCTTTTCCGCCCTGCTTCTCCGGCCATTTGCAGGTCATGCGCTCGAGTCGAAAGGCCGTCAAATCGTTTATATGACTGGTCTTGGCGTATTTGTTGTTTCTGTCGGTTCATACGCCTTCGCTGCCAGCATCGTATTTTTATTCCTCATGAGGATTCTTCAAGGTATGGGCTGGGGTTTTTCTACAACAGCCACGGGGACCATTGCAACAGATATTATTCCGTCTAAACGCCGTGGTGAAGGTATGGGTTATTTCGGACTCTCTGGCAATCTCGCCCTGGCATTTGGACCATCCCTGGGTTTAACGTTAGCCGGGGTTATGTCGTTTACATATTTATTTTTAATCTGTGCTGCCCTCGGTCTCATTTCGTTGTTACTTTCATCAAAAATCCAATATAAAAAAGTCGAACAGTCACCGAATCAAACAACAGCGATGAAACTGGATGTTTTTGAAAAGACAGCATTGCAGCCTGCCTCCCTGTTGTTTTTTATTACGGTAACATTCGGAGGAATTGCTTCCTTTCTCCCTTTGTATGCTGAACAAAAAGGTGTGTATGGGATTGAACTTTATTTTTTAACCTTTGCTATCTTTTTAATGATCTCAAGAACCTTTTCAGGTAAAATTTACGACAATAAGGGCCACTTGTATATATTTCCCCCAGGAGCCTTTTTGATTTGTATAGCCATGCTGCTACTCTCCTGGTTACCTGGAACATTTGTGATGCTTCTTGCTGCGTCCTTATACGGACTGGGCTTTGGTGCTGTACAGCCGACATTGCAGGCATGGGCGGTTGAAAAGGCAGCTGAAAATCGCAAAGGAATGGCAAATGCTACCTTTTTCTCCTCTTTTGACTTAGGCGTAGGTACAGGAGCAATTATTTTCGGCCAAATTGCTTTTATCTTTAATTACTCAGTCATTTATTTAACCGCAGCAATTTCTGTATTTTTATCTATCATTCTATATACCTATTACTATATAAAGGGGCGTAAACACCAGCTGCATCAGCATCTGCAAAATTAAGCATACAACTCTTTCATTAAAACATAATCAGAGTCATAGTTACTTCTGATTGTGTTTTATTGAAATAATTTCTCTCAATTAAAGGTTTTTCGTCATTATAAAATCGATTTGTTTTTCATCTCCCATATAAAATGCATGATCTCCTGTTTTTACAAACCCCTGTTTCTTATAAAAAGCAATCGCATGTTCGTTTTTCTCCCAGACACCCAGCCAGATCTTCCTTTTGTCACATTTCACAGCCATTTCTTCAGCTTTATTTAAAAGGTCTTTGCCCAGTCCATGATTTTGAAATTTGCTCCTGATATAAATTCTTTCAATTTCGAGAGCACCATCCCCCATTATTTCTGACTGGGCATCATCGATATTAACCTTCAGATAGCCGGCAATTTCATGATGTAAATAAATAAAAAAGAACTGTGAGGATTCAATGGACAATTCAGTCGCCAACTGTTTAGTATTAAATGCATTCTTCAAATAGGTTTTCATATTTTCAAGTGAATTCTGGTGCTTAAATGTCTCATTAAATGTTTCATAACTTATTTCCTGAAGTTTGTTTAAATCCTTCCTGGTACACTTACGAATGATTATCGTCATATAGATAGGTCACCTCTGAATAATGATTTTTTATAATGCTCCGATATATTAATCTTTTCTCTATTTGCTTTTCACTTCCTTCCCTTTTATATTATAATAAATATGAGGAACTCTTCAGAATTTTCATTAATGTCAGAGGAGGTTTAAAATGTCAAAAGCTGTATGGTTCCCAAGTGAGACATTTAAAAGATCCACTCGCCTGTTTCATTGGATGAAATCACTTGGTTACGAGGATTATGATGCATTTCACCAACAGTCAGTCAAGGATATGGCCTGGTTTTGGGACCAGGCCGTCAAGGAATTAAATGTGAAATGGGATCAGCCCTATACAAAGACTCTCGATTTAACCAATGGAAAAATGTATCCGGAATGGTTTGTAAATGGTGAAATGAATGTTACATACAATTGTGTAGACAAGTGGGCGGAAAATGCAACGACATCAAAGAAACAGGCATTAATATGGGAAGGTGACGATGGCCAGACAAAAACATACACATTTGCCGAGTTGGAAAAAGAAATTAACAAGGTTGCCAACGGACTTGAACAGCTGGGCGTTCAACGAAAAGACGTTGTCACCCTCTACATGCCAATGCTTCCGGAAACAGTTATTGCAATGCTGGCTATATCCAAAATTGGCGCTATATTTTCCCCTGCCTTTTCAGGATATAAGGCAGAAGCTGTAGCAAAGAGGATGAATGCCGCAGAAGCAAAATGGCTGATTACTGTGGACGGTTTTTATCGCAGAGGATCTGAAATTCGTATGAAGGAAGAAGCGGATAAGGCTGTTGAGCAATCACCTTCCATCGAAAAGGTTGTTGTCGTTGAACGTACACAACGGGATATAAACTGGAATACCAATCAGGATGTAGCGTGGAAGGAAATTCGACAAAATGTAAACGATTACAAAAGGAGCAGGACATCTGGAAATGACCCCTACATGATTATATACACCTCAGGAACGACAGGAAAACCTAAAGGAGCTCTTCATACACATCATGGATTTCCTGTAAAAGCCGCCTTTGATGCTGGAATATGTATGGATGTTCAACCCGAGGACACCTTGTTCTGGTATACAGATATGGGCTGGATGATGGGACCCTTTCTCGTTTATGGTGCATTAATGAATGGGGCACGCATGGTGCTTTTTGAAGGAACTCCTGATTATCCAAATCCAGATCGTATTTGGCAGCTGGTCGAACGCCATCGCGTGACCCATTTAGGCATCTCCCCCACCCTCATACGTTCATTAATGGGGAAAGGCGAGGAATGGGTTGAACAACGGGATTTATCCACTTTAAAGATGATTGGTTCTACAGGGGAGCCATGGAATCCGGAGCCGTGGATGTGGATGTTTGAAAACGTATGTCGCCGGAAAGTCCCTATCTTTAACTATTCAGGTGGAACGGAAATCTCAGGTGGGATTTTTGGTAATGTCCTAGTAAAGCCGATTGCTCCCATTTCCTTTAATGCTGCATTACCTGGTATGGATGTGGATGTATTTGATCAAAATGGTCAGTCTGTATCCAATGAAGTTGGCGAATTGGTGATCAAACAGCCATGGGTGGGCATGACAAATGGATTTTATAAAGATAATAAACGCTATGAAAATACGTACTGGAGCCGCTTCAAGGATACATGGGTACATGGAGATTGGGTCATAAAAGATGATGAAGGTTATTTCACCATTACCGGGCGTTCTGATGATACATTGAATGTTGCTGGAAAGCGTCTGGGACCTGCTGAAATTGAGTCCGTACTTGTGGAACATGAGGATGTTCTGGAAGCCGGGGTCATCGGTGTCCCCCATGACGTTAAAGGTGAAACACCGGTCGCTTTCGTCGTGTGCAATCACGATTATGTAAATAAAACATTACTTAAAGAAGAGCTTACAGAATTAGCTATTGCCAAGTTGGGTAAAGCCATAGCCCCAAGCAGGCTCTTTTTTGTCCACGATTTACCAAAAACAAGAAATGCAAAGGTTATGCGACGTGCGATAAAGTCTGCATTTTTACAGAAGGATGGTGGAGACCTATCTGCTCTGGAAAACCCGAAATGTCTTGAAGAAATTAGAGATCTTTCAGATATGAATTTGAAGAAGTAAACCCCCTGGATACCCATTACAATTATAATTTACAAGTCAAAGAGGCTGGGACATCATTCATTCGCTAAGTTATAAACCGAATGATATGATTCCTTAGCGGAGTATATTTCCGTATCGGTGGTTCATACACTTATCATAATTCGGATTTTTCTTTAGTAAAAACTCATTTGTCCCATCCTCTTTTGTATAGATTATTCATATAATGGCTTATTATAGAGTAATACAAGCTGTTGAGCTACTTAAGAAACCGAAAAAGCAAGAATAGGATGGAGATTACAAAACCGAACATGAATCCAAACAAACCGTATAAAAGACCGACCCAGTCTTTTAATTCATCTTCCAGCGTGTATCCTATTAAGAAACCTGATAAAGCAAATATAAAACCATTTGCAATTATAACCAATATATTTTTAACAGTACGGTTCATTTATAATTCCTCACTTTAAATGGAATTCATCCCTTTTCATATATACTCATCATCTCATCTACTTCAAGGGAAACAATTCGATTATCTTCATTCCTGACAGAAAAATAGGAAAGTGCCTCATTAGATCCGTCTAAAATATAGTTCTCCACTCGCTTCCAATCATTTTTACTATCTGTTGTTCGCTGTACCCACGTTTGAAATGGATATGTTTTTTTATGTACATCTCTTTTTAACTCCTCGAAATGATATTTTGAGGTTAATCGATTCCACTCAGAAGGTGAAAGACAGCTTACATGACTTTCATCGCGCATTTTTTCGAAGCGATTCATAAAATCTGCTAATGTGTCTTCTTCCGGAACAACATTATCAATCAGAAGAAACTTCCCCTCTGGCTTAAGAACCCTGGACGTTTCCTTTAAGAATACTTCCGGATTTGGAAAATGGTGGGCTGCAATTCTGCAAGTAACAGCGTCAAAGGTTTCATCTAAAAACGGCAGATTCTCTGCATCTGCAAGAATAAAAAAGATATTCTCATAGTTTCTGAGGTGGGATGCTGTATTCTGAAGCATTGTTTTCGTGAGGTCACTGGCAAAAACCTGGTTTACCAAAGGTGCAAGCGTTTTGGCTGTATGCCCTCCACCTGTCGCAATATCAAGAACCTTCCAGTCTGGATCGGGATGCAACCATTTTTCAATGTGTTGTAAATCATTCCCTCTTGCATGAGAATGACTCGTGACATAGGAGTCCGCATTCTTTGAAAACTGCTTAATAACTTTAGCCTTTTGATCGTTATTCATAGATCTCCCTCCTCCATCAAGATATATGTATTTTACCATACAAAAAAAGGTGCTGTTTGTCTGGTCAGCACCCTAAACATTTATCATCTAATATTATACCGGATATACTCCATGTTTTCGCTCACTGAACGTTACATCTTTTGTTTCGTATGAGGAAATCCTTGATATTAACTCCTGACGCAGCTGATCAGGCTGAACAATATCATCAATGACCATCTCTGAAGCGAGGCGGTAAATATCGATATTCTCCTTATACTCCCTTTGCTTTTCCTGGATAAAGGATGGTCGCTCTTCTTCCGGTAGTTCAGCAATTTTATTTGCATACACGGCATTCACCGCTGCTTCAGGACCCATGACAGCAATTTGAGCTGTAGGTAAGGCTAAACAGCAGTCTGGTTCAAAGGCGGGCCCCGCCATGGCATACAGACCTGCACCGTATGCTTTGCGGACTATGACAGAAACTTTTGGAACAGTGGCCTCACTCATGGCTGCAATCATCTTAGCTCCATGCCGGATAATGCCTGACTGCTCAACTTTTGTACCAATCATAAAGCCTGGAATATCCGCAAGAAAGAGCAGCGGAATGTGGAAAGCATCACAGAGCGTTATGAACTTCGCAGCTTTATCTGCTGAATCATGAAATAATACGCCACCTTTCATGCGTGGCTGATTGGCAACAATACCAACGGACCGGCCGTCTATTCGGGCAAGACCGGTAATGATTTCCCGGGCAAAATTCCGCTTGATTTCACAAAAACTTTCTTCGTCGATAAGTCTGTGTATAAGCTCATACATATCAAAAGGTGCATTCTGGTTCTCCGGCAAGATGTCCGAAATAGATTTTTCAAAAGCCTTTGGAGACTCTTGTTGTGCTTTTGGTGGTTTTTCTTTGAAGTTTGCAGGAAAGTATGATAAATATTTTCTGGCAAAGGATATCGCCTCTTCTTCGGTTTTGGCCAGCACATCACCAACTCCTGATACGGAACAATGCATCTGCGCGCCGCCCATTTCTTCTAAAGAGACTTTTTCCCCAATAACTTTTTCTGCCATACGAGGGGAACCGAGGTACATAGATGCATTCCCGTCCACCATAACTACAATGTCGCAAAACGCAGGAATATATGCACCACCAGCAGCTGAAGGACCAAATAACAGGCAAATTTGCGGAACACGCCCTGATAATTTCACCTGATTATAAAAGATTCGTCCGGCGCCACGTCTTCCTGGAAACATTTCGACCTGATCGGTAATACGTGCTCCCGCAGAGTCTACCATGTACAGCATGGGAACATTCAGTTTTTCTGCGGTCTCCTGGATACGAATGATTTTTTCGACCGTACGAGCTCCCCATGATCCGGCTTTTACCGTTGAATCATTCGCCATTACACAAACGGTCTGACCATTGATTTGACCCATTCCGGTTACGACGCCATCAGCCGGAAGATTCCCATCCATACAGTTGGCAAAAAAAGCATCCTCTACATTTAAATCGTCATCCAATAATTGTTTTAATCGATCACGAACAAATAATTTATTCTTTTCCTCATTTTTTCTATGATATTTCTCCCCGCCTCCTTGCTTAATCTGTTCAACAGCTTCAGATAATTGTTCGTCCATTCCCATGTTTCCACCCCTTTAGTTTCCTGAAAAATTCGGCTTGCGTTTCTCCTTAAAAGCTTGTATTCCTTCCAAACGGTCATTGGTTGGAATCGTTCGTTTATAACATGCCTCTTCAATATCTAAGCCCGTTTCAATATTGGTATTGAGGCCTGACTGAATCGCTTCTTTAGCCTGTCTAATCCCGATTGGGCCATTGCCGGCAATGATAGATGCCTCGGATAATACTTGTTCCACAAGCCTTCCCCGCTCCACAAGCACCTCTATCATTCCCAGTTGATACGCCTCCTGACTGGAGACACGACGAGCAGAGTAAATAAGGTGCTTTGCCCGGCCAGGTCCGATTAAGCGGGGCAGTCTTTGAGTCCCCCCGGCACCGGGAATGATACCGAGAGAGGTTTCTGTCAGTCCCAAAGATGCTTCTGTACTGGCCATTCGTATATCGCAGGCAAGCGCAAGCTCCAGTCCTCCACCAAATGCAGCACCATTAATGGCCGCGATAACAGGCATCGGCAAAGCTTCCACCCGATTTACGGTTTCTTTAATCGTTTTTACAGTCTGAATCACTTCATCCTCTGACATGCTGGCCCGCTCCTTTAAATCTGCACCTGCACAAAACGCCTTCTCTCCACTTCCTTTAATAATTAAAACACGTAAATCGTCCCTGGTCTCCATCAGATCTATACAGTCATTTAAATCCTGCAGTAATTCAACTGAAAAGGCATTTGCAGCCTTTGGACGATTAAGCGTAATCAGTCCGATATGATCTTCAACGACATCAAATAAAACAGTATTCACCATAACCTCCCCCTTTAGCAGGCTCTTCTCCGGTCATTTTTCCGGATGGATTTTCCGTTACACGCACCTGTGCAAAAAGCATTTCCTTAAATACGTTATTGCAGTTACTCTAAAATGACCAGGGTGTCTCCTTCATTTACGAAGCTACCCTCCTGAACTTTAACTTCCTTTACAACACCATCTGACTCTGCTGATACAGGGATTTCCATTTTCATAGATTCCAGAATGACAACATCCTCTCCATCTGTAATTTCCTTTCCTGCTTCGACCACGATTTTCCACACATTACCTGCCATTGTAGCTTTTACTTCTTTCATAATAATTCCTCCTTCTCGTTAATTAGCAACCTATTTGTCTTGCAATGACTAACCTCTGAATCTCTGATGTCCCTTCACCAATTTCAAGCAGCTTCGCATCACGTAGATAGCGCTCAACTTCATATTCCCGCATATATCCATAACCCCCATGAATCTGAATGGCCTGATTTGCTGCTCTGAAGGCAGCTTCAGTTGCGTAAAGCTTTGCGTAGGCCGCTTCTTTCGTGAAAGGTTTGTTTTGATCTTTCAACCAGGCTGCTTTATGAACCATATTTCTTGCCAATTCTATTTCCATCGCCATATCGGCTAATTTAAACTGAATCGCCTGAAATCTGGATATGGATTTTCCGAACTGCTTCCGTTCCTTTGCATATGCTAAGGCCTTTTCATATGCCGCCTGAGCAATCCCAACGCCCAGAGCACCGATGGATATTCTCCCGCCATCCAATGTATACAAAAATTGCTTAAATCCCTTTGTTGGATCTCCCAGTAAATTTTCCCTGGGCACTCGAACGTCTTCAATCACAATCTCTGCGGTATCCGATCCCCGGACCCCCATTTTTTCATAGGGATTTGTGATGGTCAGACCATCAGCATCAGTTGGTACAATCAGTGCGGATACTTTTTTATCTTCAGACGGATGGTTTCCGTTTGTTACTGCGGTTACGATCAGTGTTTTAGCAAAGTTGGCATTCGTTATGAAGCATTTTTCTCCATTAATAATATATTCATCGCCGGATAAGCTTGCTGACGTTTGTGTTCCACCTGCATCAGAACCTGCGTTAGGCTCTGTTAAACCAAATGAACCCAAAGCTTTTCCGGTAGCGAGGGGAATAAGATATTTTTCCTTCTGCTCCTCTGTTCCAAAATAATAAATCGGTGAAGCACCCAAAGAAACAGCTGCAGCATAACTTAAGCCTGTGCTTCCGCATACACGGCCAATTTCCTCCACTGCAAGTGCATACATCACGGTATCCCCGCCAGTACCCCCATATTTCTCAGGAAAGGGAATCCCTAATAACCCTAATTCACCCATATCCTTAAAGATATCACTGGGAAATTCCGCTTTCCTGTCAATATCAATGGTTCTTGGCCGAATAACATCTTCAGCAAAATTTCTCACCATTCTTTTGGTCATTTCCTGTTCCTTTGTCAATTCAAAGTTCATCCAACTCCCCCTTTAAAACTAGAATGTTTAAGACCGACCAGTTGGTCTGTAAACCCCATAAATGAAAGCGCTTTTATTTATGTGCAGGATGTTGCTGAAATAAGTGGTTAAGTTCTGGGTTATCTTTAGCAGATGGTGTTAAAATGCCCTGTAAAATAATATCTGAAAACGTATGGGCAATTTCTTCAATCGATTTTTCCCCATCTTTCTGATACCATTTATATGTCCAATTTACCATTCCCAAAATCGACATTCCGGTTATTTCTGCTGGAAGTGAGGCACGGAATTCTCCTGAGCTTTGTCCCTGTTGGATCACCTGGAAAATCCTTTGTTTAAATTGATCCCGTTTTCTTTTAATAAGCTGATCAAAGTGAGGTTTAAGATAATTGCTTTCCTGATAGAAGACTGAAATGTGAGGTTTATATAAATCAAAAACTTTTACAAATGACTGGATAATTGCATGAAGCTGCAGTGCAGGTTTGTCGTAGGTGGAAATAGCTTCGTCTGCTTTTGCTAAAACGTATGTGATAAAAGTATCATGAATCATAAATAAGAGCTCATCTTTAGATTGAAAATGGTGATAAAACCCTCCTTTTGACGTCTGTGAATGCTGGACAATATCATTGACCGTAACCCCGTGAAACCCATGCTGTTCAAATAAGTATAAAGAAGATTCAACGATACGCTCCTTTAATTCAGCCATACATCAACTCCCATCCTTTCATACAGATTAATTATATCACAATTTTCAGAAATTTTTCAACAAAAAGAAAACGGAAGCCACCGTCAGTCACCTCCGTTTTCTTTGATAGTCAAAGATTCACAGGTCCCCTTCACTTGTATTTAAAGGATGTTATAGCCGGAGTCCACATAAATAATTTCTCCCGTAACACCACGGGACAAGTGACTTAGCATAACCAATGCCATATCCCCTACCTCTTCCTTAGTCACGTTCTTTCGTAATGGGGCTTTTTCTTCAACTTCACTAAGAATTTCATTGAAGGAGGAAATTCCTTTTGCCGCCAGGGTACGAACCGGACCAGCTGACAGGGCATTTACACGAATTTGATCTTCCCCTAAATCCTCTGCCAGATACTTCACAGAGGATTCCAAGGCTGATTTTGCAATACCCATAACCTTATATTCAGGAATCACTCTTTGAGCTCCCAGGAAGGTCATTCCAATAATGGAGCCGCCTTCATTCATATAAGGTTTTGCTTCTCTGGCAACAGCAATAATGGAATATGCACTAGTATCATGTGCATAGGCAAATCCATCACGGGAGGTCTCAACAAAGTCTCCCTTTAAATCCTCTCCATGAGCAAAAGCAATCGAATGAACAATTCCATGGATGGTTCCAACTTTATCACCTATTTCTTTGAACGTTGCTTTAATACTTTCATCATCATTCACATCACACTGTACAACCAGCTCAGCATTATATTCATGCTTCTCCAGGAGTCTTTCCAATTTCTTTTTAGAGCGATCCTGGCGATATGTAAAAATTACGTTTACACCTGCGTTATAAAGGGATTGAGCCACTCCCCAGGCCAAACTTCTCTCATTTGCAACACCCATTACTACGATGTTTTTATCCTTTAACTTTAATAGATCCACTTCAAAATCCTCCTAAAATACGTTGTTATCTATTCTTAATACCTGGTTCTAATATACATGATTTGAACCAGGTATTCAATAAATTAGTTAAAGTGACCCCTCTACCAGGCAGAATATTCCGGCATTCTGATTCGAAAAAATAGAATCTGTTTATAAAAACAGATTCTATTTTAGACGATCATTTATTCTTCTTTTAATTCTTCAAATGGCTTAACATAAGAAGGTTTTTTCCAGGTACTTATCACATTTCCTGTTAAATCAGTATCAACAACAAATGAACCATTACTGTACCGATCGTGTTTCTTCAATTCCAAGGGATACAACTCATGAATCTGTTCATCTTCAGTTTGAAATATAACAAACTCTTCTTCCTGAATTAAATGTAACCCAACAGCACGGTGCGGCTTGGATTTCAGTTCTTTTAGCATAACCAGTCCTCTTTTAGCCCGTGAGGATTGTTCGAAGTCAGACAGAGCCATACGTTTACATGCTCCTCTTTGTGTTATCAATACGATAGAAGGAGCTGTTAATTCATCAAAGACTTCACCACTGATAACAACTTCATCCTTTTTCAACTGAATAGCTTTCACACCGGCAGCACGCTGACCAACCGGTTTCACTTCTGTTTCATGGTACCATAAGCCGAAGCCTTTATTGGATGTAATAAATAAATCCTGATTGCCATCCGTCTGATGAACACTGACGACTTCATCATCGTTTTTCAAATTTATAGCTACCAGTGGTTTTGAGCGTCTCTGCGCATCATACTGTTTTAGTTCCGTCTTTTTCACCATGCCGTTACGTGTAAAGAACAACAGGTATTGATCATCTGAAAACTCTCTGACAGGAAGAACGTTAATGATTTTTTCATCCGGTTCAATAGTAACTAAGTTAGCCACATGCTGACCTAAATCCTTCCACCTGATATCCGGAAGCTCGTGGACATGAATGTATAAGTAATTCCCTTTGTTTGTAAATAGAAGAATTTTATCCGTTGTATTTAACTCCTGCAAGGTTAAAAGATGGTCTCCTTCTTTTAAGGGCATATCACTTTCATTGGATGCAGAATAGGATCTGAGACTAGTCCGTTTTACGTAACCATCCTTTGTAACAGATACCAGTACATCCTCTCTTGCTACCATGACTTCCAGATTAATCTTCAATTCTTCTACCTGCTCTTCAATTTTTGTTAAACGATCAATCTTATACTGCTTCTGAAGCTGTTTTAAATCTTTTTTAATTTCTTTCAGTAATTTAGATTCACTACTAAGAATAGATTCTAATTCTTCAATCTGCTTCTTCAGTTCCTCCGCCTCTTCCTGCAATGCTGTCACATCTGTATTGGTTAATCGATAAAGCTGTAATGTGACAATCGCTTCTGACTGCTTCTCAGTAAAATCAAAAAGTTCCATCAGACGATTTTTGGCATCCTGTTTATCTTTCGAAGCGCGAATGGCTGCAATCACATCATCTAAAATGGAAATAGCTTTAATCAAGCCTTCCACAATGTGGGCACGATCCTTTGCCTTCCTTAAATCAAAACGGGATTGACGAATCATGACCTCCCGCTGGTGCTGAATATAGGAATCTAATATCGCTGGCAGGCTCATTAATTGCGGAGTCTTATTATGGATGGCTACCATATTAAAGTTATATGTAATTTGTAAATCGGTATTTTTATAAAAATAATTTAAAATACCTTCACTATCCGCATCTTTTTTTAATTCAATCACAATTTGCAGTCCGGTCCGATCCGTTTCATCGCGGACCTCTGCTATTCCCTCCACTTTCCGATCGAGTCGGAATTCATCAAACTTCTTAACCAGATTAGCTTTGTTAACCTCATAAGGGAGCTCATTAATGACGATTTGCTCCCTGCCGGTGCGGAGCTGTTCAATTTCTGCTTTACCCCGAACAACCACTTTTCCTTTTCCGGTTTTATAGGCTTTCTTAATACCTTCAATTCCCTGAATAATGCCTCCTGTAGGGAAGTCTGGTCCCTTTAAAACCTTCATCAGTTGCTCAACATCAGCATCCGGCCTATCAATCCTCATGATAACAGCATCAATAACCTCTTTCAGGTTATGAGGAGGAATATCTGTAGCATAGCCTGCCGAAATCCCTGTTGACCCATTGACTAATAAGTTAGGAAATTTCGCTGGTAACACAACCGGCTCATAGTCGGTATCATCAAAATTAGGGATAAAATCAACCGTTTCCTTTTCAATATCACGTAACAATTGCGAGCTAATACTGGCTAGACGCGCCTCGGTATAACGCATAGCTGCTGGTGGGTCTCCATCAATACTCCCGTTGTTTCCGTGCATCTCCACTAAAACATTTCTAACCTTCCACGTCTGACTCATACGTACCAGTGCTTCATATACAGATGAATCACCATGTGGATGGTAATTACCAATTACCGTTCCCACGGTTTTAGCTGACTTTCGGAACGGTTTATCATGGGTATTTTTCTCCTGATGCATAGCGTATAAAATACGACGCTGTACGGGCTTTAATCCGTCTCTGGCATCAGGCAATGCCCGTTCCTGAATAATATATTTACTATATCGTCCAAACCTGTCCCCAATGACTTCTTCAAAGGGGAGGTCCAAAAATTGTGCTTGCTCAGCCAATGACTTGTCCTCCTTTTCCTATCTTATTACGTATGAAGTTTATCGTTTTCCAGGATGTTTTCATCATCATCCAGACTGAAGGCTACATTTGATTCAATCCAGTTTCTCCGCGGTTCTACTTTATCACCCATTAATGTTGTAATTCTCCGTTCCGCCCTCGCCAAGTCCTCAATCGTAACACGAATAAGAGTTCGTGTCTCCGGATTCATCGTTGTTTCCCACAGCTGGTCTGCATTCATTTCACCTAAACCTTTATAGCGTTGAATCGTGTACCCATTCTTAAATTTATTCAGGATATCCTTTAGAGCATCTTCTTCCCAGGCATACTCTGATTTCTCCTTTTTCCCTTTTCCTTTTGAAACCTTATACAAAGGTGGTAATGCAATATAAACTTTTCCAGCTTCAATTAAAGGTCTCATATAGCGATAGAAGAAGGTTAAAAGGAGTACCTGAATATGCGCTCCATCTGTATCCGCATCCGTCATAATAATAATCTTATCGTATTGAATATCCTCAATATTAAAATCTGCCCCCACATCCGCACCTATCGTATGAATAATGGTGGAGATTTCTTCGTTTTTGAAAATATCGGATATCTTCGCTTTCTCCGTATTTATAACCTTACCCCTAAGAGGGAGAACGGCCTGAAAGCGTCTGTCCCTGCCTTGTTTGGCTGATCCCCCGGCAGAGTCCCCCTCTACTAAATATAACTCATTTTTTTTAGCATTTTTCGATTGAGCAGGGGTAAGCTTCCCACTTAGCAATGCATCCCGCTTTTTGCGTTTTTTCCCGGTGCGGGCATCCTCTCTGGCCTTCCTCGCTGCTTCCCGGGCCTCTCTTGCTTTTATCGCCTTTTTAATCAGCTGTGTTGCTGTTTCGGGATTTTCTTCAAGGAAGTAAGAAAGCTTTTCCGATATCACATGATCAACTGCAGAACGGGCCTCTGAAGTCCCAAGTTTACTCTTGGTCTGACCTTCAAATTGCAGAATCTCCTCAGGAATACGCACAGATATTATCGCCGTAAATCCTTCCCGAATATCACTTCCATCTAAGTTTTTATCCTTTTCTTTTAAAAGTCCGTTCTTTCGTGCATGATCATTGATACTTCGGGTTAAGGCTGAACGGGTTCCTGATTCGTGTGTCCCTCCGTCCTGTGTACGCACATTATTGACAAATGACAGCATACTTTCTGCATAACCGTCATTAAATTGAAAAGCAAAATCTACCTCAATTCCATGGCTTTCCCCTTCGAAAGCAACAACAGGATGTAATGTATCCTTCTCTTCATTTAAATAATCAACAAAGGATTTTAACCCTTCCGGATACTGATAGGTTTCGGATAATTCCTGAATTTCATCTGTTAATTCGATTTTCAGACCCTTTAATAAAAAGGCTGCTTCTCTTAACCTTTCCGCCAATATTTCGAATTGAAATGCCGTAGTGGAGAAAATGTTCGAATCTGGTTTAAAGCGAATTTCCGTTCCGGTTTTTCTGGTTCCGCCATGCTGTTCCAGACTGGTTACGGGCTTTCCGCCATCTTCAAACCTCTGCTTATATACATTTTTGTCGCGATAGATTGTAACTTCGAGCCATTCAGACAGGGCATTTACTACAGATGCGCCAACACCATGTAATCCTCCGCTCGTCTTATAACCGCCTTGTCCAAACTTACCACCGGCATGCAGCACGGTTAATATAACTTCAGGAGTAGGCTTTCCCATCTTATGCATACCTGTGGGCATCCCACGTCCATGGTCCCGGACAGAAATGCTTCCATCTTTATGTATTTTAACATTAATTTCATCGCCGAATCCTGATAATGCCTCATCTACCGCATTATCCACAATTTCAAAAACAAGGTGATGTAATCCACGATGATCGGTACTTCCGATGTACATTCCAGGTCGTTTTCGTACAGCTTCTAAGCCTTCCAACACCTGAATAGAGTCATCATTATACGAATTTTGACTACTCAATTGCCTGTTCCCCTTTCAATCCCAAACAAATTCGATTCCATTTGGACCCATTTTAAAACTTCATCATATTACCATTATAGAACAAATGTTCCAAACATCAACATAATGTGACATGTATTCTTTATTTTAAGCTTTTTTTCAAGTTTCGCAAATAACCTTTTTCAACAAAAAAGAAAAAATCCCTGCTATAACAGGGACTTTTCCTTAAGCAAACGTTTGTTTATTTACCAATTGTAACAGCATGGGCTACTTTTATACAAGTATCCATAATAACCGTAAAATCATGTTCATTTAGGTAATGATAGGCTTCTTCATTTTCAACACCCTGCTGAGCCCAGAAAATGCTGGCATCTGTCTGAACGGCTTCTTCCGCAATCTGTGGTAAAAATTCAGATCGCCGGAATACATTGATAATATCAAATGGAACATCAATATCTTTTAGAGCAGGGTATGCTTTCTCGCCGAGTACTTCGTTCACCTTTGGATTTACCGGGATAATTCGATATCCATTCTCCTGCATAATTTTTGAAATCTGATAGCTTGTACGTTCAGGGTTATCGGACAACCCCACTACAGCGATTGTTTTCGCCTCTTCCAGAATTTCCTTAATTTTATCCTGATCAGGATTTTGTATCGTCATAAATCCTTACCCCCTTTCCTTTTATCTTAAAGGAAAATTTTATATAATGAAAGTGGTTTCAACATCAAAACCTATCGCTTAAGGATCTGTGCTTTTCTGGAAAGAATCGAATTTCAAAAAAATATTCGGATTTGGTTGTTTTCATGGTAGAATAGTGATTGATAGTAGTTATCAGGTAAGAAAGCGATTACGCTTTGTATTACAAATGCTGCGCTTATTCCATGAAAAGGGAGTAAATGAATGATGATATATGTTATTTTTGCGATTACAGCTTATATACTGGGGTCCATTCCTTCCGCTTTGTTAGTAGGAAAAATAGGTTATAACCTGGATATAAGAGAATATGGAAGTGGTAATTTAGGAGCAACAAACACCTTTAGAATCCTGGGGATAAAAGCCGGATTAATTGTCACAGTGGCTGATATATTGAAAGGTACTCTGGCTGCAGCACTTCCTGTATTATTCTCGACAGCAGCTGATCCATTAATTATAGGTCTATTTGCTGTTTTAGGTCATACATATCCGCTGTTTGCAAGGTTTAAAGGTGGAAAGGCAGTAGCCACATCAGGTGGAGTAATACTCGCTGTAAGTCCATTACTCTTTGCCATTATGATACTCTCATTTTTACTTATCCTGAAAATCACGAAGTACGTTTCCTTATCCTCTATGGTAACAGGTATTATCGCCGTAATCAGCTCAGCTATTCTCCAGCATGTCGGATTAATTATGATCACTTCAGTCCTTACATTGTTTGTCATTTATCGGCACCGTACAAATATTAAACGGATTCTCAACAAAACGGAACCAAAAATAACCTGGATGTAGATTTATACAACACCTGTTCCGCATGGTGTTGTATTTTCATTTAGCCCAGGGGAATGATAAATAAACGATTTATAAAAAAGAATTCAGGAGAAGCTACGTCCCGCTTCAATCTCCTGTAAATTAAGTTCAGATAGTAATGAAAGGGTGTAGACAGCATGAATAAGTGGTCATGGATGCTTACCAGCTTTTTTGGTGTAATGATTTTAATTTTAATGGTTTTTTTACTAACCACGGAAGAAAACAACCATGCTGAAAACGAGTATACGATCCATGAGCATGAGAAGATACGGGAGCAAAAGATGGATCATAAAAAGTATCAGACAGAAATTACGCTTGGAGCAGTAGGTGATATTCTCGTTCATAATACAGTCTATCAGGATGCCCGTACCCCAAATGGATTTGATTTCAGACCTATGTTTGAATTAGTCAGAAATTCCATGCGAACGCCTGAAGTAACGTTTGCTAACCAGGAAACCATCATTGGTGGCAAGGAGCTGGGATTATCCTCTTATCCTCAGTTCAATTCTCCATATGCAGTAGGAGATGCTTTGAAAGACTCAGGTGTGGATATCGTTTCTATGGCCAATAACCATACTCTTGATATGGGGGAAGAGGGGATCATGAATGCGACAAAATATTTTAATCAATTAAATATATCCTATGTTGGCGCTAACCGCAGTCTTGAGGATCAAAAACGTGACCGAATATTAAAAGCAAATGGGATTTCCATCGGTTTTCTGGCTTATACTTATGGAACCAATGGACTTCAGAGGCCTTCAGACAAGCCTTATCTTGTTCAATATATAGATGATCATACTCTCATAAAGGATATAAAGGCATTAAAACAAAAAACTGATTTCGTTGTTGTCAGTTTACATTTTGGTCAACAGTATGTGCGGCTGGCTAGTGAGGTACAGAAGTTACTCGTAAAAGAGGCAAGTCAGGCTGGTGCAGATATTATACTTGGACACCATCCACATGTACTTCAACCTGTGGACTGGATTAAGAAAGAAAATGGAGAGAGAACGTTTGTCATTTACTCTTTGGGGAATTTTTTATCCGGACAGTCTGAGCTTTATCAAAGAATTGGCGGGGTCTTACACATCGATTTAAAGAAATTCATCGATCAGAATAATGATACACAATACAGTCTATCGAATGCCAGGATTATGCCAACTTACATGTATCGGCCAAATTACAAAAACTATAAAATCGTACCTCTTCATCAGGCAGGTCAGTATGGTCTGAAAGAGGCAAAGGAATTATATCAGGAGATACAAGGACATATGAAAACTTATACCGAAAAAATAAAAGTTGTTCCTGAACTTTAGAGCCTAAAAATTGAACAAAACGAGATTTATAATGTATACTTTTTTTAAGTGATTCTAATCTAATAAGTTTTCAAATTTTCACTTCAAAGTTATCAATACACTACCTTATTATGGATATACTATCAGAGGCTGAAAGGAGTCATAGATATGTCTAAAGTACAAAAACAGAAAAAGAAATTACCTTCCAAAGAAGAACGTCATGAGTTATTCGGATCGGTCCCTCCAGGTCCAAGAACAAAACCTACAGAAAAGGATCAGATGCCCGACCTTCAAAATACAAGCCGGGATTTTCTATTTGAACTGGATGAAGTTGGTATTCAGAATGTGAAACATCCCATTGTGATTCACAGTAAAATGAAGCCATTTAATCAGACCACCATTGGCACATTTTCTTTTTCATCAAGTATACGGCAGGAAAGTAAAGGAACAAATATGAGCCGTTTTACTGAGCAGTTAAATCGCTATTACGAAAATGGGTTTACGCTTGATATTGAAATGATGAAAGAATTCACGAAAGAACTTGCCCAGCGTCTCAAACAACAGGATGCAACGATGGAGGTTAGCTTCCCGTGGTTTTTTGAGCGTAAAGGACCTGATTCTGAACTTGCAGGCATGAATCATGCCACCGCTTCTATACGTGTGGAATACCATGCTCAAGCCAATTTTGATGTGAACGTATCATTGGAAGGAACCATTACTACTCTCTGCCCTTGTTCAAAAGAGATCAGTGAATACAGCGCTCATAACCAGAGGGGGAAAGTCACCATGGCTGCGACTTTATCCGATGACTTTAACGAACAGGAAATAGATTGGAAACTGGCTCTATTGGAAGCTGCGGAATCCAATGCAAGTGCTCGTATCCATCCTGTATTAAAGCGTCCGGATGAGAAAGTGGTAACAGAGACCGCTTATGAGAATCCGCGATTTGTAGAGGATATTGTGCGATTGGTTGCAGCTGATTTATATGAAATGCCCTTTGTAAAAGTCTTCGATGTAAAATGTGTGAATGAAGAGTCCATACACCTTCATGATGCAGTGGCAAGTATTCATTACGATAAAACCAAGGAAAACGATTAGAAGGGTTCTTAATGAAATATTTTTTTATCTCTATTATACATTTGTATCGCAAATATATTTCACCACTAAAATCGCCTTCCTGCCGTTTTCAGCCTACTTGTTCTGAATACGGATTGGAAGCGTATAAAAAGTTTGGGGCTTTGAAAGGGACCTATTTAACGGTAAAACGAATTTTAAAATGCCACCCCTTTCATCCCGGAGGATTTGATCCTGTCCCGGACAAGAAGCGTCAAAGTAACAAATAGCAGTCCAAATGTTTAAAAACAAAGGCTATATGTGAGACAGAAGTTACCCCTGCCACATATAGCCTTTATTATAATTTAAAACGATGGATTTGCTCTATCTGATTCTCAGCTTTTAAAATATCTTTTTGGAACTTTCCTATCAGATCAAAGTGCGGGAATTCTTCATCCTGGTGGATCCATTCCGGCTTCAATCCATATTTTTTTCCCCACGCCTGTAATTTCTCAAGGTCATTACATCCGGCTTTCGTAACGGTCCGACTGTCAGGAAAACGATCATCCAGCCAATAATGTGTTATAAAGGCAATTTTCCCATCTTTCACATCCTGCTTCCACTTGTTTACTTCAGCTCTTTTTACACCAAAAGCCATCTGTTATCATTCACCCTTTGCTTCAAGATAGGCCTCGTGAAGTGCCGGAAACTTTTTCCTGGTCGAAACAGGTCTGAAGCTGTCCTTTTTCACACAGACATGTGAGGTTTTGCCTGTCACTGACACTTCGTCATTTCCATTACGTATTTCATAGGCATAAACCACTTTCAGACCGTCATAAGAATCAATCCATGTTTTTACGCGTGCTTGCTCACCATATCGAACCGGGGTTTTAAATTGTACATCGGCATCCAGTACCGGAGAAACAATATCTTCTTTTTCCATCTCATGATATTGGAAGCCCAATTCCTCCAGAAAGCGGGTCCGTCCTATCTCAAACCATACTAAATAATTGGCATGGTATACGACTCCCATTTGATCGGTTTCCTGATATCTTACCTGTATGTCTGTTTCTACTACTTTCACGTAACTTCCCCCTAAATATGAACTCAACTAAAAATTATTTTAACATAATCCATTACTTTTAGCAGAGATCACACATGAAAAACCTGCCTTTTAAAGGCAGGTTTTCCTCATTTGCTTAATGATTCTGATCGCGAACTTCATCTTTAATTTCATTTCGCATAGCTTCAATGGAATCTCTTCTACGTTCGTTTTTTGCTTCGATATCAGCACGGTCATTTCCGGAGGCATACTGTGCTGTTTCTTCGGCTTCTTCCATATTTTCAATGGTGTTTTGTACCATTTCCTGAAGTTTTTCAACATTATCTGAACGATCATCTGGTTTTGGCTGATTTTGTCGATGGTTCATGCCCCTACACCTCCCGTATTAATTTCCTTTAGGTTGAATCCACTGTGCTTCTTTTCCTTTGGTCTGATATTTCCGGCCTTTATTTCCATCAAAGCTTTTACTGATATGCCCATGTTTATTCGGTTTATATTGTTCAGAGTTTTTTCTTGGATTTCCCATTCATTTAACCCCTTTTTTTGAAGAAATCGTTCATGCTTATGTTTTGTTATAGCATTTGAAGTATGTAAGTAAAAATAATGGAAAATGAAAAGCGTTGGGCATTTAGCTAACTTGCTCTTTCCTGTTGCTTGTAAGGAAAAGATCAACTTTCTATGCCTTATACTAAAAAAGACAGCTAAGATTACTCTTCAGCTGTCTCCATAGTACCTGAGGAAAGTCTATCCTCAAGCTTTTGTTCAATTTTATCCATAAGTTCTGGATTTTGTCTGATTTGTTCACGTTCCAGTTCTAACATTTCAGCAAAACTTAGCTTCCTTCTTTTATTCATTGGAATATCTCTCCTTTATAAACAATATTTCCAATGAATAAAAGCATTATACGGAATTATTGTAAATTTGTCATTTTTTCTTTTAGAACTTCAAAGGTAATGGAACCGGAATACTTTTCCATAACCTTTCCCTCTGTATTAATAAAGTAACTGGAGGGAAGATTAAATACCTGGTATTGATCCATCGATACGGTTAGTTCCTGATCTAAAGGTACAGGAAAGGTCAGATTATATTTATTTATGAAATCCTGGACATTGTCTTCTGTGGTCTCATACCCTGTTGCATTTACCGCAATAATGTTCATTTTATCTCCGTATTTTTCATGAAATTTCTGCATTTCCGGCATTTCTTTTCTGCACGGCTTGCACCAGGATGCCCAAAAGTTAAGCATAACTTTCTCACCATAAAAATCGGACAATTTTACCTGCTCCCCTTCCATGGTATGTAAGGTGAAGTCAGGGGCAGTTTTCCCGATTTCAACGGAAGTTTGATTCTTTGATTCGTATTCATCTGGAACAGCTACGGCAACCCCGTCAAATTCTTCCGCGTTTTTTGCACGGCTGTCACTTGACTGTTCCTGGGCAAAATTAAAAACAACAATGGTAAACATGGTTAAAATGATCGCTGGTCCAATCAAACGTTTGATGAGTTTCATATTTCTCCTTCTCCACTTATAGGTTAAACTTTATATTCTAAGTCCTATTTTATCATGCAGACTCGCTTTAACAAAGAAAGCACCCCCAAAGAGGTGCTTTCATCAAAACCAAAACATCTTTTATTTTAGCTTGTTTCGCAGGACCATTTGAAGAATTCCGCCGTGACGGTAATAATCTACTTCCACGTCACTATCAAAACGGGCAACAACTTCAAACTCTTTCTTTTTACCTTCTTCGTCTGTTGCTGTAACCTTAACCAGATCATGCGGCTTAACACTTTCGTCAACCTCAACGTTATAGGTTTCCTTACCGGTTAGACCAAGGGATTCAATGCCTTCTCCTTCTTTAAACTGGAGAGGAAGCACACCCATCATAACAAGGTTGGAGCGATGAATTCGCTCAAAACTTTCAGCAATAACGGTCTTAATACCTAAAAGATTTGTGCCTTTTGCCGCCCAGTCACGGGAACTTCCCATACCATAATCCTTACCGGCAATAACCATTAATCCTGTATTGTCCTCCTGGTATTTCATCGCAGCATCATAAATGGGCATAATTTCTTCTGTTGGCCAATAAGTCGTATAACCGCCTTCTGTTCCAGGGGCAATCTCATTTCGAATTCGGATATTTCCAAACGTTCCGCGCATCATCACTTCATGGTTTCCGCGACGGGAACCATAGGAGTTGAAGTTACGTGGAGAAACGCCTTTTTCAATTAAGTACTTACCAGCAGGCATATCTCTTGGAATAGCACCAGCTGGGGAAATATGGTCGGTAGTGACAGAATCTCCAAATTTACCCACTACACGTAAATTCTTCAAAGGTTTTACGGTTTCAGGATCTTTTGCCAGCCCTTCAAAGAATGGAGGGTTCTGGATATAAGTAGAGTTGTCATCCCACTCGTAAAGGGGCTCATCCGTAGTATTAATCTGGTTCCATTTTTCATTGGAATTAAACACTTCCTCATACTCTTTACGGAAAATGTCCGGTGTAACAACCTTTGATATTTCCTCTTTTACTGCTTCACTTTCTGGCCAGATGTCTTTAAAGTATACATCATTTCCATCCTTATCCTTGCCAAGTGGTTCGTTTTTCAGATCAATATCCACAGTACCAGCAAGTGCATAAGCAACAACCAATGGTGGTGAAGCAAGGTAGTTTGCTTTTACGAGTGGATGAATACGCCCCTCAAAGTTTCGGTTACCGGAAAGGACGGATGCAGCTGTTAAATCACTCTCTGCAATAGCTTCTTCAATTTCAGGAAGAAGTGGTCCGGAGTTACCAATACATGTTGTACAACCGTAACCAACCAGGTTAAAGCCTAGCTTATCCAGGTATTCCATAAGACCTGCATCTTCTAAGTAACGCGTAACAACCTTAGAACCTGGTGCCAGTGATGTTTTTACATATGAAGGTACCTCAAGTCCTTTTTCAACGGCATTTTTAGCAAGTAAGCCTGCTCCTAACATGACATGCGGATTTGATGTATTAGTACAGGATGTAATAGCTGCAATAGCAAGTGCTCCTGTTTTCATAACCGTTTCTTCGCCATTGGAGAACTTAACAACAGCCTCTTTATCCTTCTCATTTTCTTCTAAACCAAAACCATGGTTGCCGGCTGGAGCTGTTAACGCCTTATTGAAAGATTCCTTCATTTGGGACAGTGGAATACGATCCTGCGGGCGTTTTGGACCGGAAAGGTTTGGTTCAAGCTCAGAAAGATCGATTTCCACAAGATCAGTAAATTCAGGATCTTCCTGGTCCGGTGTATAAAATAGCTCATTTTGTTTACAATAAGTTTCAACAAGTTTAATTTGCTCTTCACTGCGTCCAGTCAGACGAAGATATTCAAGAGATTCGTTGTCTACCGGGAAGAAACCACAAGTTGCACCATATTCAGGCGCCATATTAGAAATGGTAGCCCGATCTGCAAGTGGCATTTCACTTAAACCCGGGCCAAAGAATTCAACAAATTTTCCAACGACATTTTTCTCACGAAGAGCCTGTGTAACTTTTAGTGCCAAGTCGGTTGCTGTTGTCCCTTCAGGAAATTTACCGGTAAGTTTAACACCAATAACCTCAGGCGCTGGAACATAAGAAGGCTGACCAAGCATACCTGCTTCAGCTTCGATTCCGCCAACACCCCAGCCGAGGATACCCAGACCGTTAATCATCGTTGTATGAGAGTCTGTACCTACTAAGGTATCAGGGAAAGCTTCCACTTCACCATCTTCGGTTTCAGCTGAATGAACAACGTTAGCAAGGTATTCCAGGTTTACCTGATGAACAATACCTGTCGCAGGTGGAACCGCTCGATAGTTATCAAATGCTTTCTGAGCCCAGTGAAGGAACTCATAACGCTCTTTGTTACGGTCGAATTCAAGTTCCATATTTAAATTTAATGCGTCAGGAGATCCGTATTTGTCAACCTGTACCGAGTGGTCAATAACCAGGTCAACAGGTACCTCGGGATTAATAGAATCCGGACTACCTCCCATATCAACCATGGCTTTACGTAAGGAGGCCAGATCAACTACAGCTGGTACACCTGTGAAGTCCTGTAAAATAACACGGGATGGTTTAAATGGTACATCAACATTCCCATCTTTTGTTCCCCATTTAGCCAGTTTTTCCACGTGCTCATCTTTGATAACGGTACCATCATGCTGCCTTAAAATCGATTCCAGTAATACACGTACAGAAAAAGGCAAACGAGATATTTTTCCAATTCCTGCATTTTCTAGCGCTTTCAAATCATAGTAGTGATAAGTTTTGCCATTTACTTCAAAATTCTTTCTCGCGTTAAAGGCGTTGTCTGCCATATCTTTTACCCCCTCTAATAGATTATGTACAGAAACCAAGTGGCTTCATTTCCTATTAAACTTTCATCCCTATAGGCAGTTTGCACTCTCATTTTAAATCAAAATGTTCAATAAGTAAAATCTTTTAGAAAAATTTCTAAAAACAATTATTCATCCGATACGGGCGGATAGAAACCCGTAATTTTTCACAACATACTTTTTGAAAGGAGGAGATTGATTTGGCTGAACAAAAAAATTCCAAATTAAATCGCCAGGCCAAGCAACCTTACGGCGTCCCCATGAAAGGTTCAAAAAAAGTAAAAAAACGTAACCATACCAGACAGAAAAAGGGCGCATCACATGACCTCTAAATCCTGATTAATACTGGCGAGTATCCTGTGCAACTGATCAATATCATGATGGTCCAATGTTCTGAAATCCAAAAACAGCTTTTCATCCAGGAACCGCCCAATAACGGGTGTATCCTGATTACGCAAACGGCTTTCAAGCTCTTCAGGAGATATAACATTGGATTGAACAAGAACACCATAGCTTTGAACTTGCTCATCCGGCATGGTCCCCCCACCAATCGTTGCATAGCTATCACGGATGTCAAAAGTGAGCATGGTGTTTGCAGTTGCCTTCTCCAAAAATGCCTGAACATTTTCCATGATTTCTGAGGCAGGTCTTAAAATATCCCTTATAGCTGGTATACTCATGAGTGAAGAATGTGTCCCTTTGGCGTACATTCTTAACGTGGTTTCCAGAGCGGCCAACGTCATTTTGTCCACTCGCAGAACTCTTGCCAGTTGATGGCGTTTTAACACGTCAATGAGATCTTTTCTGCCCGCAACTATACCTGCCTGCGGTCCCCCTAATAGCTTGTCACCACTAAAAGAAACTAAATGAGCTCCCGCTTCTAAAATATCTCTTACAACGGGTTCATCGCCAATTCCATAGTCCTTCAAATTGATGAGAGCCCCGCTTCCCAAATCTTCATAATAAATCAAACGATTCTTATTTGCGATAGTAGCAAGATCCTCTGTGTTTACCTGTTCAGTAAAACCAGTTATTTTAAAGTTGCTCGTATGTACTTTCAGGATCATTGCAGTCTGTTCATTTATAGCGTCCACATAATCAAAATCATGAGTTTTATTCGTCGTTCCTACTTCAACTAATTGTGCATCGCTTTCCGACATAATAGAGGAAACTCGAAAGCTCCCGCCGATTTCAACAAGCTCTCCCCTTGAGACAATGATTTCCTGATTTTTAGCCAGGGCTCGTAAGGTTAAATAAACAGCTGCCGCATTGTTATTCACAACAAGTGCAGCCTCAGCCCCTGTCACTTCTTTAATAAGCTCTTCAACAATGCTGTGTCTGGACCCCCGTTCCCCCTTCTTTGTGCTATACTCTAAGTTTGAATAATGCTTAGCCACATTCGCCACATGTTCAAGGGACTCATCTGATAATCTCGCCCGACCTAAATTTGTATGTAAGATGGTTCCGGTGGCATTTATGACCCTTGTGAGATTGTCCTTTTTCCAATTCATACTCTTCTGCTTTACCTGATAAAGAATATATTTTTCAATTTCTTCTTTATGTTGAAATTCTCGTTTATTTGTCATCATCAATTGACGGACATGTTCGATTTCCGTTTGTATCCAATGCTTCAGCTTCTCTCTCGTAATATTCAAATGCTCCTGAATTTCCTTAATTTCTTGCTTCCTTTGAATGTCATGAACAGGTGGGATTCTTCTAAGCAATTCTTTCACGATTAATACCTCCACGCCATATGAAACAAAGCTCCAATAATATCGTTAAAGCATGTCCTGTTATGTCTGAACATGCTTTATGTGTGTTTCAGATCTTCTACTATTTCAATGATCTGATTAGGATCCGGGAAAATTCCTGTTTCCTTTTTTGAGAAAATCGTTGCTTCGTTTACCGATATTTCAAAGACTCCTCCTGAACCAGGGATAAGCTTCATTTCTTTAATATCATGCCGAAAATGACTGAATAACTGTTCTGCGAAACTCGCAGCCTTTGGTGCATAGTTTCACATCATGCAAAATTCAACTGATAAACGTAATTCCATAAAAATTCCTCCTTATCAACCCTGCCTTCTTATCAATCACATTTTATTAAATATGATTGAGGAATACAAATTCTTGACTCTCCATTTCCCTTGCCACCTTCATAACTGCATAAAAATAAGGGGCATGACTCAGCCCCACTCTTAAGCAGTGTTCTAATTAATTTGGCCGGCAAATCCACTTGCGATCACCATCCACTCTTTCCGTAAACCGCAATGCGTCCATGAGCTCCAGTAATGGAATCAAATATTTTCTTGATATATCCCATACTTTCTTGGCTTCTTTAAGCGTAAAATACTCATCCGTATTCTTACTTAGCTTCCTCGCTTGAACGTTCAGTGTACGGCTGTGAATTAGATGCTTATCCGTTAATGGGTAAACGATTTTCTGACTGATTAAAAACTTCCTGAAGTCCTCATGCAACTCTTCCGGTATCCCTTCTTTTTCCAGATAAGTGATCCATTCTTTCACCAGAATGTGATCTTCAAAGATATGATGAATGACATTCTCCATACGTTTTTTCCATTCTGGTGGCATAGCTGGAGAAAATGAGTATAACGAAATATATTGCTGATACTGCTTCAACTCTTTGTCTGATATCCATTGATTCAACAGCTTTTCAAAGACGTTATCCGGTGTATCATCTGACTGCAGAAGTTCAGGTTTATTCACACCTTCCTTTAATGGATAATCTTCATGAAAAGCAGATAATTTTGAATACAGACGAGTCTTTAATTCCTTTATAATGTCAGAAGTGGAATAATAACCTTCTATCTGCACCACTTGCCCCTTTTTCATCTGTTCGTGAAGAATATGGTCCAGCGTCGTTTGAGAAAGGGATAACCTTCGCATAAGGTCAGCATGTTCGACCCATTTTTCTTCCTGCAGTAGCTGCAGGACAAGAGATTCAGGCGTACTTTCCTTTAGCTGCTGCAGCTTTTGTATCGTCTCGTTTCCGAATCTGTACTTTTCTCCATCAGGATTGATTACCCACCCCCCTCCAAGAGTTTCAACTGGTGTGGCACGTCGCAGGATAAATCGGTCTCCCCGATTGATGACAATAGGTTCCTGCAGTCGAACCTGACAAAGAATTTCCTCCTTAGCCTGCTTGACTTCATTCCGGTCAAAAAATACGATTTTACCATAAACTTCATTTGCCCCACTGTGAAACTTAATAGGTGCACGCTGCTTCACAGGGTAATTAATATCCTCTAACAGTTGCAGAGACAGGTCAATTGTATCCGATTCCTCAAAATACATCGGATTTTTTACTAATACATCTCCTCGACTCAGGTCTTCCCTGGAGACACCGGAAATATTAATCGCTGTACGCTGTCCCGCAAAGGCCTCTTCTACCTCCTGATTATGTACCTGAATTTGACGAGCTTTTGCCTCCTTCGCTTGCCCGGGTAATACGAAAAAGCGATCTCCTTTCTCAATGGTCCCTTCATAAATGGTTCCGCGCACGACAGAACCTATCCCCTTCATAGTAAATACCTGGTCTACAGGCATTCGAAAAGGACGATGTGATTTCCTTGAAGGAGTATTCTTCAGTTGTACTTCAATACGTTCCTTCAGCTCTGAAATTCCCTTTCCTGAAAGACTGTCAACAAAAATAATCGGGGACTGGCTAAAATAAGACCCCTGAAAAAACTGCTGAACATCATCTTTAACGAGCTCTAAAAGCTCACGATCAACTTTATCAATCTTCGTAATGACAATCATGGCCTGTTTTATATCAAGAAGGGAAAGAATATCAATATGCTCTTTCGTCTGCGGCATAATACCTTCGTCAGCTGCAACCGTTATGATGACTAAATCAATACCGGCCACTCCGGCAATCATTTGACGTATAAATCTTTCATGGCCAGGTACATCAACAATCGATACATGGGTATCGGTATCCTTTAACTTTAACGGTGCAAAACCCAGTTCAATCGAGATTTTCCGTTCCTGTTCTTCCTTAAGCCTGTCTGTATCTTTTTTTGTTAGAGCTTTGGTAAGGGCGGTTTTTCCGTGGTCTATATGTCCCGCCATTCCTATGGTGTAATTTCTTATTTTCATGACTACATCACATACTTCCTTTTATCCAGAATGATTAGGTAATGTTACACGTATGATTGTACCCTTTACTGGTGCATCTTTAATGGTTAAATGACCATAATGTTCCTTAATAATCTGATCTGTTATCATAAGGCCTAAACCTGTTCCGTTCTCTTTTGTAGTAAAAAAAGGCTCATGAATTTTTTCTTTAATTGTTTCAGGAATGCCGGGCCCTTCATCTTGAACTTCCACTATTGTCTCAGCTTCTGTCTGCCGAAGCTTAACCTGAACAACTCCTCCTTCTAACATTTCCTCAATAGCATTCTTAATTAAATTTATAAATACCTGTTTTATTTGAGAAGGATCACATTCAATATCGCTATGGTCTGTATCAGTTATGAGACGAATATCAATTTCATGCATATTGGCCTGGGAGCGCATCAATGTACATACATCGGCTAATAATTCAGCAAGTGAGACAGTTTTTCGATGGTGAGGTTGAGGTTTAGAGATGTATAAGAGTTCCGAAGTGATGGATTCCATCTTTTCGATTTCTTCTTTCATTATCTTGAAATATTGTCCATCCACATCCACACCAGCTTCCATTAGCTGTAAAAAACCTTTAAGTGAAGTTAAAGGATTCCGTATTTCGTGAGCAATACCTGCAGCCAACTGACCGGCGACATTCATTTTTTCAGATTGAGCGAGGTGTTTCGTTGTTTCCTTCATCCTGGAGATGTCCATGGAATAGGCTACAAAATATTCCCGGTGTTTATACTTGATGCGACTAATCACTGACTCAATCCATTTGTAGTGTCCATCCTTACTCTTCATGCGATAAGTTAAGTGAACATGATTTTCTGTTTCTTCAGGCAGTTTTGAGCGGAGATAATAATAATCATCCGGATGTACCCAGGAAAGAACATTTGTCCTTGTTACATCTTCCTTGTTATGTCCGAGTATTTGCTGAACATTGTTTGAAATGTAACGAAAATCCCCGTTGATGGAATTCACTGTGAAGATATGATTGCTCTCTTTGTCAATCCATTCCAGAAAAGGTAATGGAAGTGTACTTAAGTGCTGAAAATCCTCTCCTTTAACGAGTGCGTCATGACAATTATTCTGCTGAGCACCTGTTACATCCCCATTGACTAATTGATTACTTTTTTTCATCCTTCTCCCTCCACTCTTTTCATTATGATAAATGAAAAGAAATATTTGCTTATGTATTTTCAAGATGGATGAATGTTTGAAAGAGGGCACTATTTTCCATGTCTTATATCTATATATATCCAATTTTATTATCCCTCTACTATTCAAAAAAATCAACTGTTGCATAACAGATTAATCCTTCATACATTATACATTCTGGCACTTTATAAAATCCTCCTGTTTCATACAGGAGGATTTTATGGTGGATTCCAAGTTCTTATCGGATGTTTCCATTTCATTTTATCACTCGTCAATGAAAGAATACAAAACAGATGATTCGCTTAAATTGCATTTGTCAGCCCCATGGTTTGCATATTTTATATTGACAGAGTATAATTGTTTTCTGTCAGCTGGGGTTGGTTACGGTGCTGGTGCCCGTCGCGGTCTTCAAAACCGTCCGGGAGGCGCGTGCCGTCTCCGGTGGGTTCGATTCCCACACAATCCCGCCAAATAATATTTTATAACGATTTATCAATAGCTCAAAATCAAACAAACAGGCATTATTAAAGCTACCCAAATTTTCCTTCTACTGGAAATTCGGGTAGCTTTTTTAATTCTACCTAATTTCATTCACAACTCCATACCGAACAAATGTCTGATTAATTCAACAAAGGAGAGCGACACCAATAACACACTAGTAATGGTAAATATGTCATAACTCCCCAAAGTTATATAATAGGTGAATTTCATCATCACCACTCCTGGAAAACTGAAGCAGAACAGGCTGAATAGCAGCAAGGATAAACTCATGCTACAAAGACTTAAAGTTCGGCTTCTTATTATCTGTCTGGTCATTTTAAGTGCATTCCACTGAAGCAATATGGTCACCGTAATATAAGTGATAAACAAATCAATATAGTTCATCATCATCATTCGTAAATCCCAGGAGAATGGAAAGAATTCCTGCCCCTGTAATTGTACAGAACAATATATTTCACCAGTCCCAAAACAAGTCAGTCCTAATAAATAACCTGCAATACTAGTTTTGATATTCATGCATATCCCTCTTTTATAACATCTGTGTTTAACTTACTACCTAAAACATTTATTCGATTAAAGTGGTTTTTATAACATAAATTTCACACTTAGTTTACATAATATTTTTATAGTAATTTAGGGGTAGCATGATAGAATTCAGCCTAAAAATGTGCTATATTTTAATGAGAATACATATATCGATAAAATAGTAGGTGGGAATATGTCAGATTTATTTATTACAATCATCATTATCTGGACATTTATATTGCTTGGTTTCATGGGGATTGGCGGTTTTTTTATGTTTCGGAAGTTTTTGAAGCGTATGCCAAAAGAGGATGGAAAGTCCACGCTTGACTGGGAAGAATATTATGTAGAAAAAACGGCCCATCTTTGGAAAGATAAAGAAAAGGAACTCCTTAACGAACTTGTATCCCCTGTACCGCAGCTGTTCCGGGATGTTGCCAAGCAGAAAATAGCCGGCAGGATTGGCCAATTAGCGCTAGAAAGGAATAGTAAGGAGATCTCAAGAGATATACTTATTGAAGGTTACATATTAGCTACACCAAAACGTGATCATAAATTTTTAATCAAAAAGCTCGATGAAAAGAACATCGACTATACCCCTTACCTCTCTTTATTAGAGCCAAATTATAAAAGTCAATAAAAAACCGTTACCACAATATGGTTACGGTTTTTTATTGACTTGCCAGGAGTGTTTTGCTTTCCAGCGTTTTTTTTAATTTTAAATATTTGATGAGCATCGCTATTCTCCAAGTTAAGATCATACCGAATGCTAATAAAAAGAACATTCCGCTCGTTTCTCCAAAAGATATCGTCTGCCCGATAAGTGTTTTTAGAAACAATCGCAAAATTAACAACCCAAATAAGATAAATATAAAAGCTTTTGAAGGTACAAGATAAATGTCATGATCTTTCACTTCAAAATTTGAGGTAATGATTAAGAACACTGAAAAAACAGCCCCCACCAGCACTGCCTCCAGGACCTGAAGCCAGCTGATATGAAATACTGGAAAAATAAACATAAAAGCTCCCGTACTCATAAAGAGAGGAGGAAGTATAATCTTTTTTATGGATGCCGGTTTTTTGGCCGCTTTCATTCGCACAAAAATCATAGTTGTTGCCATAACGAATGCTACAGCAGTACTTGTAATAATCCAGAACATGGTATTCACTCTTTCGGTACGTTCTCGAATTCAAAGGTCATCTAATTATGTAATACACGGTTTATTGTATCCAATACCCTCGACTCATCAAAGGGTTTGACAATAAAATCTTTGGCTCCCAGCTGAATGGCCTGTACTACTACTTTCTGCTGTCCAACAGCTGAACACATAATAACCTTTGCCTCAGGATCATTTTCTATAATTGCTTCAGCTGCATCCATGCCATCCAGATTAGGCATCGTTATATCCATCGTCACGAGTTCCGGTTGTAATTGTTTATACAGCTCAATTGCTTCCTGACCGTCCGAAGCTTCCCCAATCACTTCATGGCCACCTTTTGTCAAGATATTCGATAACGTTAATCTCATAAATTGTGCATCATCTACTACAAGGACTTTCCCCATTCCGATCTCTCCCCAATTTAAAATGAACTTTATCTATTTTATTCATCACTTGCAATTGTAAGCATGATTGTCAGCGTTACACCTACAACGGTTAAGTACACACCTAAATCAAACAACATAGCTGTTGCAAGCTCTGAGTCCCCGAAAATTGGTAAGTGGAAATGCCCATATGTCTGACTTAAAAATGGCTCCCCAAATATAAAAGATCCAATTCCGGTTAACGTGGCAATCAGCAAGCCTGTGGGTATTAAAAGTTTAAAATTGACAGGCAGGATTTTTTCTATCGGTTTCAATCCATACGCCATATACATCAAAACAATAGCTGCGGAGGTCATGAGTCCTCCTATAAACCCACCACCAGGTGACTGGTGACCAGCCAAAAATAAATAAATGGAAAAACCCAGGAGTATAAAAGCGATTAGTGCTGTCATTGTTCTAAAGATTAAATCGTTATGTCTCATAAAATCCTCCTACTTTTCCCTTATGTTTTCTATCTTAATATAAAATTAATCATTTTAACAACTTTTTCTCTTTTGTTATATTTAAAAGCCTTGGAAATCAAAGAGACCAGCAAGATAAGCTGTGATAAAACGCATCCAGTCAAAGAAGAGCACAATCCCCAGAATAATCATGACGTAACCGCCAATTTTAACAATTTTTTCACTGTTTCGTTTCATCCAGTCCAGTTTACCCACAAAGAAGGATAAAGCTAAAAATGGAATGGAAAAGCCTAAAGTATATGCGATCATTAAAAAGATACCTGTTTCCGGCTGTGTTCCTACAAGCCCCAGTACAGCACCTAAAATCGGACCTGTACACGGTGTCCAGCTCATCGAAAATGCCAGTCCGATAAAAGCTGAACCAATATAGCCGGTTGGCCGGTTTTTAAAGGATATTCGTCTTTCCTTCATTAAAAATTCAAAGTTAAACAGCCCTGCCATTACTAAACCGAAAAACACCATTAGTATGGCCCCGATCTGTCGAATAAATTCCCGGTATTCCTTAAAGAACTCTCCAAAGGCTGTAGTACTGAAGCCTAATATTAGAAATATGATGGAGAAACCAATTAAAAAGGCAATCATGTGAAATAAGCTGCGACGACTCATGACTGCATTCTCTGATTTTAATTCACTTACACTCATTCCTGTCACATAAGATAGAACAACAGGGTAAAGCGGTAATACACATGGAGATATAAAAGATAAAAATCCTGCTCCAAATGCTAATAAAAGGTTAACTTCTTCTCCCATTATGTAATCTCTCCTTTACCTTACCAGATACCCAAGTCAATTTTAACAGAGAAACCACCGCTTCCCTCTTTTTACACTATATCAATCATGACAATTTCGTGAACATCCATTAAAAATAAATCCTTCTTCCAGTCGAAGAAGGATTTATCTCTATTTGTCCATCTGATTGTTCATGGATTTCATCATTTGATTGATTTTCTTCTGTGATGGTTTTTGCCCCATTTGCATCATCATGGTACGAAGCATTTGTTCATTAATTGGTGGATTTTTCTTCAGATAATTCATCATATACTTTCTTGCGATAAAGAAACCGAGGGCAACACCGGCTATTAAAGCAAGAATAGCAATAAGTACAACCCATAACGTACTCATAAAAAAGTTTCCTCCTTCGTGTTGTTTCTCATACAGTATAGTAAAAACGGCATCATATGACAATAGTCGCGTGTTAAATCATCAGTCTTTTTCGTTGTGGTGACAGCCAGCCAAATTGCTGGTCCGCTATATTTACAACAAAAAAAGTGGAATAAAAGGATCTTAAATATTCAAAAACGAACTGTTCAACCTCATGCAGGGATGATCCTTCCACCGTACACTCTGTTGGATTTACGGTTATCTTAATGTGAGCCGACTGGTAGGTTATGTAAAGCTGATGAGCACTTGTCCTTACACTTTGAGTCGGATATTGCTTTTGAATAAATTGAATCAGGTGATCTGTAGAAATCTCCTGAGTAATATAAAGAAACTGTTTTCTGTAAACCTCATCATTTTTTAGTGAAGGATACCTTTGTAAAAAGTGAAACAGAATATCACTCTTATGATAATACGCATCTGCTACATTTTCCTTTATTAAAAAAAGCGAGAATTTCTGCATAGCCAGTCCTCCTTATTAGAGTCCATTCTATCAGAAATCCTAAGCAAAAATCTGCCAATTTCAGTCGAATAGTCTTTGGTTTTTTTACAGTATTTTCAACAGAAAGCGACGCCAAAAATGCTATTGGCGCCGCGAATAGAGAGCATTATTTAAGTAAATCCTCTACTTGCTTAACAACATTTTCTACTGTAAAACCATATTCAGCAACAACTTTATCGCCAGGGGCGGATGCTCCATATTTATCTATGCCAAGCACTCTTCCTTCATCTCCCACATAACGCTCCCAGCCAAATGGGGCAGCCATTTCTATTCCCAAACGCTTTTTCACATTTCCAGGAAGGACTTCCTCTTTATATTGGTCAGATTGCTTCTCAAAGCGATCCCAGGAAGGCATGCTCACAACAGATGCATCAATATCTTTTGATTTGAGTTCCTGTTGAGCTCTAACAGCTAATTGTACTTCAGATCCAGAAGCAAGTAATAAGACATCTGCCGTTTCTTTTTCTGCCGGGGATACTACATAAGCCCCTTTCTTGACACCTTCATATGCCTTTTCCTTCGTTCCTTCTAATGTAGGTAATCCCTGTCTGGTTAATACAAGTGCAGTAGGATGATCCTCAGCCTCAAGGGCCAATCTCCATGCTGCATTCGTTTCATAACCATCTGCAGGTCTAATTAAGGAAAGGTTCGGCATGGCACGTAAGGATGGAAGCTGTTCTACTGGCTCGTGCGTAGGTCCATCCTCCCCTACAGCTATTGAATCGTGTGTAAGCACATAGGTTACTGGCAGATTCATGAGTGAGGATAAACGTATAGCCGGACGCAAGTAATCACTAAATACAAAGAATGTACCGCCAAATACTTTTAGCCCGCCATGCAATGTCATTCCATTTATAGCCGCGGCCATTCCAAATTCTCGAACACCAAACCAGATATTACGACCACTGTAGTCTTTAGATGTAAAATCAGCTTCATCTTTTATGGTGGTCTTGTTAGATCCGGCCAGATCTGCACTGCCGCCAATAAAGTTTGGAACCCGTTTGGCAATAGCATTTAGTGCTGAACCTGAGGCTGCACGTGTTGCCGGGGAGTCTTCTCCCACTTCATAATCAGGAAGGTCATTATACCAGCCTTCCGGAAGCTCACCGTTGATCGCCGTTTCTAATTCCTTGGCCAGCTCTGGATGCTGCTCCTTATACTTGGAAAATAATTCGTTCCATTCACTTTCTTTTTGTGCGCCGGCTTCCTTAACTTTGTGCTTGAAATCCTCATAAACTTCATGCGGTACATGGAACGGTTCATGCTCCCACTGATAGTATTCTTTGGTCATCGTGATTTCCGTCTCGCCTAACGGGGCACCATGAGCGTCTGATTTGCCTGATTTATTTGGCGCACCAAAGCCGATAACCGTTTTCACTTCAATGAGCGTAGGCTGATCTGTATTAGCTTTCGCTTCCTTAATTGCCTTGCGAACAGCCTCCAGATCATTGCCGTCTTCTACACGAATAACCTGCCATCCATAAGCTTCGAAACGCTGTTGTACATTTTCCGAGAATGAACGATCCAAATCACCGTCTAAGGAAATATCATTGGAATCATATAGCATGACAAGCTTACCAAGCTTTAAGTGACCGGCTAAGGATGCTGCTTCATGCGAAATCCCTTCCATTAAATCCCCATCACCACAGATGGTATAGGTATAATGATCTATGACATTATATTTTTCGCGATTATATTTTCCGGCTAAGTACTGTTCGGCCATAGCCATTCCAACTGCCATAGAAAGCCCTTGTCCTAATGGACCCGTTGTAGCCTCTACTCCATTTGTATGTCCGAATTCAGGATGTCCTGGAGTTCTTGACCCCCATTGACGGAAGTTCTTTATATCATCCATGGTCACGTCATAGCCTGACAAATGTAATAATGAATATAAAAGCATAGAACCATGACCTGCGGAAAGGACAAAACGATCCCTGTTAAACCAGCTGGCATTTTCAGGGTTCTGATTCATAAACTCTGTCCAAAGTGTGTAGGCCATCGGAGCCGTTCCCATTGGCATTCCAGGATGTCCTGAATTAGCCTTTTGTACGGCATCAATGGTTAATGTTCGTATCGTATTTATTGATTTTTGTTCAATGTCTGCTGACATGTCGCAATCTCCTTTCATCCTTGCAATTATGTAATCCACATTATTTATCGTATAATGAAACATCAAAGGATACAAGCAAAAATCGTTATACGTAAGGAAATGTTCAATAAATCTCTTTTTATTATCAATTAAACCGGGACTTTTATACATAAACAATGGCGGAAGCGCCCGTTTGTCCAGGAACAAATTAAAAGCCCTATTCATCGGACTGAATAAGGCTTTTCAAAATAGTATTTTAATGCTTTTTCTTTCGTTCTTTTTCATCCTTAACCTTTTGAGGGGTCACATCATTTCCCTCTGGATCAACAACCTTCATGGAAGTAAGCTGACTCTTAAAGGACTTACGCAAGTTTTTTAAATAAGCCTGACGCAAATCATTCTGCTCTTTTTTCTCTTCTTCAGTTAATCCTTCATTTTTCGATTTATTGGCTAAATAATTAATACGATCAATTTTATCCTGTGATAACATATGAACGCTCCTTATATTTATAATCCAGGCAGCTCCGCAAATTCTGCTAACCCTGCTTACAGGAAATATACACTGGTTGTCACGTTTTTGCCTTCTAAGCCAGGACAAAAACAAAAGCAAGCGCCACTATTACAGACTCTTGCTTGCTCTTTCGTTAATCTTACATGGATTTATTTTGATTTTCAAGCGTATACTCCTGGAATCTGCGATGAACGGTTGCTTTTGATACGTCATACCCCATACCTCGTAGTGTAGAAGCAATTTCAGCAAAAGTTAAGCCGTTATTTCTAAGTTTCACCACTTCATCAATAGGAAATGTTTTACGTTCTCTTCCGGGTGACTCATGAATATTTGATAGATTATTTTCAGGCCTGTACCCATTTGATACCGCCTTTTTCATTCCTCTTTTAATCTTTATATTATGGAGCTTTCTCTGATACTCTTCTACAATCGATACAATTTGCAGAACCATGGAGTCCGATTCAGAGAGTTGAATCTCTCCCTGGTGGGAAATTGTATAGATTGGGATGCCCAGCTTCTGTAGCTGGTGCAGTAGAGCTATTTTTGTATTACCCCTGCCAAGCCTTGTCTCGTCCTGAATAAAGAGCACGTCCGCTTCATTTGATGAGAAAAGCTCCAGCATCCTGAAGATACCTTCACGTTCGATTTCATATCCACTCTGTTTTTCTTCAATGATATCTGCTATCTCATAATGGCTTTGATTTGCCAGCTGAATGAGTTCTTCCTTCTGTCTTTTAATAGATGTTGTCTGTTCTTCTTTTTCTGTGCTGACACGACAGTATATAACCGCCCTCAATGATTCCACCTCTTAACTATGTAAAAAGCACTTAACTAATAGATAATGCATAATACAAGATTACTAAAGTCAGTCCGAAAAGTGAATAAAAAGCAATGTCGATTTTTGATAATTTATTAAACATTAAAAATCGCCTCCCAGCAAAATAGAACCTTTGTTCGCTTTTGTCTATTTTTATTATAACAGAACACCTGTTCTTGTCAACTATTTTTACCGAACGAATGTTTGTGAAAAGTGGAAAAACATGCTATAATACAGACAATTGATATATATGTACGAGGTGAGAAAAATATGACCAAGCTATCCAAAAGGCAAGAGGCGATCATGGAATACATTAAAGAGCAGGTAACGGCTAAAGGCTATCCACCTTCTGTAAGGGAAATTGCACAGGCAGTAGGGCTTGCTTCCAGCTCTACTGTCCATGGACATTTATCCAGACTGGAAGAAAAGGGCTTTATACGCAGAGACCCGACAAAACCAAGAGCCATTGAAGTACTGGAACTGGAAGAGGAAATGAATAATGCTCCAAAAACTGAAGCCTTTTACGCACCGGTCATTGGTAAGGTAACAGCCGGTGAACCTATTACTGCAATCGAAAATATTGAGGAATATGTACCTGTTCCAGAACATCTGGCCATTTCAGAAGACGATCTATTTGTTTTGAATGTTGCTGGAGAAAGTATGATTGAAGCTGGTATTCTTGATGGCGACCGGGTCATTATTCGCAAGCAGCAAACCGCTCAAAACGGAGAAATCGTAGTCGCTATGACGGAGGATGAAGAGGCAACGGTGAAGCGTTTCTTTAAGGAAAAGGATTATATCCGACTCCAGCCTGAAAACGCAACAATGGATCCGATCATCGTTAGTGATGTGACGATTCTGGGTAAAGTGATTGGTTTATTCAGGGAAATACACTAACTTACAAAACTAGATTTATAGTTTAGAAAAAGACTCTTACTTAATTGTAAGAGTCTTTTTTCAGGATTAAAGAATAAATGCTGCACAAAGCCACATAATAACTAAAAAAGTGGTGATGGAATGAGTTGGCTTGTAAAACTTAATAGCATATTAAATATTCTTCTAATTGTTCTGACACTTATTCATCATGTTACGATCAGAAATTCTATAGACTCTCTAAAGAGTGAATGAGGATTATATATGTCCGTTAGAAACCCCTGATAAATTTTTATCAGGGGTTTTTGAATCATTAATAAGTCTGCAGGTATTGTTCCCGCTCCCACGGATGGACCTGAGTACGGAACATATTCCATTCAATTTCCTTAGCTTCTACAAAGTGCTCGAATAAATGCTCACCCAGAGTCTCTACAAGTACTTCATCACTCTTTAGCTCCTGAAGTGCGTCATAGAGAGTAGCCGGGAGATCCTCAATTCCCTGTTCCTCCCGTTCTTCTCTTTCCATAACGTAAATATTCCGGTCTATAGGTGCTGGTGCGGTTAAATTGTTCTTAATACCGTCAAGTCCGGAAGCTAGTAATACACTCATGGCCATATAAGGGTTTGCAGCTGGGTCAACACTCCTTACTTCAATCCGTGTGCTTAAACCGCGTGAAGATGGTACACGGACTAAAGGACTACGGTTCTGACCGGACCAGGCTACATAGCTTGGAGCTTCAAAACCTGGAACAAGACGTTTATAAGAGTTTACGATTGGATTGGTAACTGCTGTAAAGTTTGTAGCATGCTTGATGACACCAGCAATAAACTGATAAGCGGTTTTGCTTAACTGCATATCGCCCTTTTCATCAAAAAAGCTGTTTTCACCATCTTTAAATAAGGACATATTGCAGTGCATGCCTGAACCATTCATGCCAAATAACGGCTTAGGCATAAAGGTCGCGTGTAAACCATGCTTTCTTGCAATTGTTTTTACAACTAACTTAAAGGTTTGAATATCATCGCAGTGCTTAACGGCATCCGAATATTTAAAATCAATTTCATGCTGCCCCGGGGCAACTTCATGGTGGGAAGCTTCGATTTCAAATCCCATTTCTTCAAGCTCTAATACGATATCACGACGACAATTTTCCCCTAAATCCGTTGGTGCTAAGTCGAAGTATCCGCCTTTATCATTCAATTCCATTGTTGGTTCTGCATTTTCGTCTAACTTAAACAGGAAAAATTCCGGTTCAGTTCCAATATTAAAGGCTGAAAAACCGTGTTCCTCCATTTTCTCGAGGTTCTTCTTTAAGTTGTAACGTGGGCAACCTTCAAATGGCGTCCCATCCGGATTATAGATGTCACAAATAAAACGTGCTACTCTACCTTTTTCAGACGTCCAAGGGAAGACAACGAACGTATCCAAATCAGGATAAAGAAACATATCAGATTCTTCGATGCGTACAAACCCTTCAATAGATGATCCATCAAAAGTAATTTTGTTATCCAGGGCTTTTTCCAATTGGCTTAAAGGGATTTCCACGTTTTTGATGGTTCCCAGCATGTCTGTAAATTGCAGACGAATAAATTTTACATCCTCTTCTTCAATTCTTTTCAGGATTTCTTCTTTCGTTAATTTTTTCCCCATAAGTAGCCTCCTATATTTTTTAATGGAAGAATCGTGATAATTCTCCCTGTCTTAACGAATTTTTGTTTAACCTGCCTGCATCTAACAGCTCTTTACGCAATAAGTTCCTTAACTCTTTATCCGTTAAAGACTGCTTCACTTCTGTTTTTTCTTCTTTTACTGTTTCCTCAGGCTGATTTTTTGTGTTTTTGTCAGATAACATCTCTTTAATACCCGCTAAGTTGATCCCTTTATCAATCAAGTCTTTTATTTCTAATAACCGGTCAACATCGTTAAAAGAAAATAAACGCCGATTGCCTTTGGAGCGAGCCGGATGCACCAGTCCGTGTTCCTCATAATAACGGATCTGACGGGCAGTTAAATCTGTAAGAGAGGTTATAATGCTCATTGGGAAAAGAGGCGTTGAGCGTCGGTTGAGATCACTCATAAACGCACCTCCAATCTTTAATTAATATTGATTATACTTTTTGTTCATACATCTGTCAAGTGATGTAAGGAAACTTTACAAAAGGTGTATGTAATTATTGTGTTCTGGAAATCTGATTATTTGACTGTAAAACTATAGCCCTTTTCCACCATGATCTCTATAGCAGATACAATGGCAATTTTAATATGTTCGTAAGTGAGTCCACCTTGAACATACGCTGTATAAGGAGGTCTTATGGGGCCATCAGCTGATAATTCTATGCTTGCACCCTGGATAAATGTACCTGCAGCCATAATAACATGATGTTCATACCCTGGCATAGGGCTCGGGTAAGGAATAACGTGTGAGTTTATTGGTGAAGCCTTTTGTATGGCCTGGCAGAAAGTTATCATCATATCTGCGTCAGGAAAATTCACAGATTGTATGAGATCTGTCCGCTCTTCCTTATAAGAAGGTATCGTTTCAAATCCGAATTCCTCCAATATGCGGGAGGTAAATAATGCTCCTTTTAACGATTCACCTACAACATGAGGAGCCATAAACAGCCCCTGAAACATCTCCTGAAGGCTGTACAGGGAAGCGCCTGCTTCTTTACCAATCCCAGGTGCTGTCAAACGACTGGCACATTTTTCAATCAGACTTTTCCTGCCAACAATATAGCCGCCTGTTTTGGCCAGTCCGCCACCAGGATTTTTAATTAAAGAACCTGCCATCAAATCTGCTCCAACATCAGTGGGCTCCTCCATTTCCACAAACTCTCCATAACAATTATCAACGAAAACAATACAAGATGGGGCAACAGACTTAACAAAGCTGATCATTTCTCTTATTTGATGCACCGTGAAGGATGGACGGCTATCGTATCCCTTTGACCGCTGAATCCCGATCATTCTGGTATTTTCGTTGATGGCATTCTTTACCTGAGCAAAATGAACAGAACCATCTTCTGTTAAATCAACATGCTTATAATTAATATTAAATTCCCTTAATGAACCTGAACCCTCACCTCTGGTACCGACAATTTCCCCTAAAGTATCGTAAGGTTTACCAGTGATATAAAGAAGTTCATCCCCCGGTCTTAATATACCAAATAAACTTAATGTAATGGCGTGAGTGCCGGAGATAATCTGAGGTCTGACTAATGCATCCTCTGTGCCGAATACTTCCGCATAAATTTCCTCTAACACCTCTCTTCCTCTATCGTCATAGCCATATCCGGTTGTTGGGCTAAAGTGACTGTCACTTACCTGATGTTTCTGAAAAGCCTCTAAAACTTTTTTCTGATTCGCTTCTACAATGGATCGTATTTTCTTATGGTAAGGAAATAAGTCTGTTTCGATTTTGTTCGCCAATTTATTAATTGCTTCTGTTTCCATAGTTACTGCTCCTTATTGATATAATGTTCATAAATAGGGTGATTGGGGTCAACATACCCTGTCAGCATATAGTCCTCTGTGGCTGGTTCAAAATCCTCGGTTTCCACAATCGTATGGTTCTTGATACGATGCAGGAGGCGGCCATCCTGAACAGGTACCTGCAATTCGTAATATTTCCATTCGGATTTTACAACCTCTTCCATTTTTTTCAGTAGTCTGTTTAAGTCCCCATCATCAAAAGCGCTAATGGTAATGTAAGGATAAGAGTTCGGGATAAAACCAGCCTTGAATTGATCCCGTTTGTTATAAATGGTTAACATGGGCAGGCCACCAGCACCCAGTTCATCCAATAAGTTATAGACTGTTTGCTCATGCTGCGGAAAATCCTCATTTGAACCATCAACGACATGTAAAATGAAGTCCGCCTCTGTCACTTCCTCTAACGTAGAGCGGAAGGCAGCCACCAAAGTTGTAGGTAAGTCCTGTATAAAGCCAACCGTATCTGTAATAATAGCTTCAAATCCATTTTCCAATCTGATTCTTCTTGTCAGTGGATCTAGTGTCGCAAACAACTGGTTTTCCTCCAGCGATTCACTTTTCGTTAATCGGTTAAATAAGGTAGACTTACCTGCATTGGTGTATCCGACAATCGCGATTTGAAAAGCCTGATTTTCTTTTCTGCGTTTACGATATTGACTGCGCTGATTCACAACAGCTCGTAATTGCTCTTTAATTTCAGTAATTCTTCGCCTGATATGGCGCCGGTCGGTTTCCAGCTTGGTTTCCCCGGGTCCTCTTGTACCAATACCTGCTCCAAGACGGGATAATTCTGTCCCTTGGCCAGCTAACCTGGGAAGTAAATACTGCATTTGCGCCAGCTCGACCTGCAATTTACCCTCTCTTGTCCTTGCTCGTCCCGCAAAAATATCAAGAATGAGCTGAGTGCGATCAATGACCCTGGCATCCAAACGATTGCTCAAATTTTTTAACTGTCCAGGCGAAACCTCGTCATTAAGAATGACGAGGTCAACTGGATTCATTTCCAGGGTGTACTGAATCTCCTCTAATTTTCCTTCACCGATATATAAAGCCGCGTGAATTTTATCTCTCTTTTGCACGACGACATCTGCAACTTCTCCATTTGCAGTTTCAGTTAATTGTTTTAGTTCTTCCAATGACGTATGGAATTTTTGTTCATTCGTGCCTTTAATCTGACAGGCGATGAGTAATACCTGTTCTTTATTTTCCATCATCAGAACTCCTTTTGCTTTGAATATGTCTCCACGCGAATATTAAAGTCTTCCGGTTTTAAGGAAACTAAATCCTTAGCACCGAACTGATTTGTTGCCACAAGACGCAGTGCCTGCCTTCGGATAGCTTCTTCAACCTTGTTCCGGATATATCTTCCATTCGAAAAATTTCCCCATTTTTGCTCCTGTAATTCTCTTAAATGAGTTCGAAGCTTTCTATAGGCGGATTGTGTCAGTTCATATTGTTTCTGCTCAGTTATAATTTGTGCAATTTCTATTAATTCATCAATTGTATAGTCTTTAAAATCGACAATAATCGGAAATCTGGATTTTAGTCCGGGATTTAAATACAAAAAGTGATCCATTTCATCCGGATAACCTGCCAGGATCAGGACAAAATCTTCATGATAATCTTCCATGTGTTTCACCAGGGTATCAATCGCTTCTTTGCCGAAATCCTTTTCTCCTCCTCGCCCCAGCGAATAGGCTTCATCAATAAATAATACACCACCCATGGCTTTTTTTATTAAATCTCTGGTTTTCTGGGCTGTATGTCCGATGTATTCACCAACGAGATCTGCACGCTCCGCTTCTATCAAATGACCCTTGGAAAGCAGATTCATTTGATGGAATAAGCGGGCAATCTCCCTGGCTACCGAAGTTTTTCCAGTACCGGGGTTTCCCTTAAACATCATGTGCAGCATCTGATTTTCACCCTTTAAACCTGCTTCCTCTCTTTTACGGTTAATCAGAACTTTGGCATAAATCTCCTTTAATGTCTGCTTTAACGTTTCCATGCCGATATATGATGAAAAGGCCTGATCAATAAAACGAAAACGCTGGTCACGTTTATGATTAAATTCATAGGATTTTATTGAATGGGTTTGCTCCTGATCATGTAAAACAACATTGATCTGTCCTTTACGCTTCGCCTCTATATTCACATCACTTCACCCCTTATCTACGATTACTATACGTAAACAAAGCATTTTTGTGACACCCGCCTATTAAGAAAAGCGGAGGCGACTGTTCAGGTCATGCGGGATAAGACGAAGACATGGAGTGGCATGGGTTTCGCCACGTAATGGCTTTGGCTTATATCCGCCTTGACTTAGGAGCCGCAGCTGGACAATAGAAAAGCGGAGGCGACCGGGGCCTCTTATGATTTCTACATTAACAACGGCAGAAGCGCGTGCACAATAAAACGGATGCCTGAATTGCATCCGTTATACTGACCTTATTCTTTTTCTAAATTGACCTGTTTGGACGGTGCAAAGGTTGAAATCGCATGCTTGAAAATTAATTGCTGTTTGCCATCTGTTTCCAAAAGCACGGTAAAATTATCAAACGACTTTACAACACCTTTTAATTGAAAACCATTGGTCAGAAATAGTGTCACTGGGACATGCTCTTTCCGAATCTGGTTTAGAAATTGATCCTGAATATTTACAGTTTGTGCCATGAAACTTTCCTCCTCTAATTATCTATATTTGATTATTTCGTGATATTTTGAAGCAATCCTTCTAAATCTCGAAAAATTAATGAAAAAGTTTCCTGAAGAGTGAGCTCTGAAATGGAATACCAATGGACATCCATTTTATTGCGAAAGTATGTATATTGACGTTTTGCATACCTGCGGGAATTGCGTTTTAACCGCTCAATGGACTCTTCCAGCGACCACTTCCCCTCAAAATAAGGAATAAATTCTTTATACCCAATCCCCTGCATCGATTGAGCCTTCTTCAACCCCCGTTCATAAAGTCTTTTGGCTTCAGACAGGAGTCCTTCCTCCATCATTAAATCCACCCTATGGTTAATTCTTCTGTATAATTCTTCACGGTCCATAGAGAGCCCTATTAGAATCGGATTATAGGGTGATTCATCCGCCTGCTTTTGCTGCAACTCAGACATTGTTAACCCTGTTCTTTCATAGACTTCCAAAGCTCGAATAACCCGTCGTAAATTATTTGGGTGAATTTTTCCCGCTTGTTCGGGATCTACTTTTTTCAGTTTATGATAAAAGGGCTCTACTCCCTTCTCCTGGATAGCAGTCAGCATGTCTTTTTCGAACTGTTCATCCCGCTTTTGAGATGAAAAATTAAAATTATATAATGTTGATTGTATGTACAAACCGGTACCCCCCGCAATAATGGGAAGTTTATTACGGCTGTCTATATAATGGATATAATGCTGAACATGCTCCTGAAAATCGGCCACCGAGAAATCCTGTTCCGGCCCTTTTATATCAATCATGTAGTGAGGAATTCCCTGCTTCTCCTCATCAGTAACTTTAGCTGTTCCAATATCTAATCCTTGATAAACCTGCATCGAATCGCCGCTTATAATTTCTCCATGAAATCGTTTGGCCAACTCTACACTGAGCTTCGTTTTTCCAACGGCGGTAGGTCCGACAACAGCAACAACATTGGTTTTCATTTTAGTAGACCTCCAGATGCCTTAAGCAAGTAATCATACTGCATCCGCATGTGTATATCACTTGCTTCTCATATTATACACGATATGGGTATATATGCAAAATTTTACAAGACTATTTCAGTGGATATGGAAACATCCAACCAGAGAGAGCCGTGAATCAGCGTATCAGCTCTTCTGATTGGATGATGAATAGTTGCTACATGACACGTTTGAACATTTTCTCAAGATCATACTCGGAAAAGAATATGATAATGGGGCGCCCATGTGGACAGGTAAAAGGATCTTGACACTGACGTAAATCCTCCAGAAGATGGTACATATCATCATAATTCAAATGGTGATTCGCTTTTATCGATCGTTTACACGACATTAAAATGGCTGCATCCTCACGTAATTGTTTAATATCAACCTTTTGATTTTCCAAGACCTGATCTACCATTTCTCTGATTGTCTCTTCTTCTTCTCCCTTTGGCAGCCATTGAGGATGAGAACGGATAATAAACGTATGCTCCCCAAATGGCTCAAAGAAAAGACCTACCTGCTTCAGCTCCTCCTGATGAGCTTGAATAAATATCGTTTCCTGTTTTGAGAATTCAAAGGTTAACGGGACAAGCAGCTCCTGGACCTCTTCCGGAACAATTCCTACTTTCTCCCGATAGAATTCATATTTGATCCGCTCCTGAGCAGCATGCTGATCAATTAAATAGAGTCCCTGATTGTTCTGTGCGATAATATAAGTGCCATGAGCCTGACCGACGGGGTATAGAACAGGCACCCGGTTTTCCGCTGCATTTTCGGTTTGATTTATAATCGCATCTTCTTCCTGCTGTAAATCAAACTCTTCGGGCCGCTGTTCGTGTACAGAAGAGGTCTGACTGTCTGTTGAATAACCCCATTCAAAATTATCTCCCTGACTCTCTGGATTCTCCTCCGTTTTCGCAAGTAAATCCTCCCAGGGTATATCATCCTTCTCCGTTGGCCTGGATTGCTGCTCAAAGGTAAAATAGTTCTGCTTAGGCTGATTCCTCGTAGTTTTATCAGTAGCAGCGGGTTCAGGTATTAATGTTTCCTGTTTAAATACATCTTTTATTGCCGTTTCGACAGCAGCAAATAGCTCCTGCTCCTTACTGAACCTGACTTCAAGCTTACTTGGATGAACATTGACATCCACTAAATACGGATCCATGTCAATATTAATAACAACCAGCGGATATCGTCCAATAGGTAACAGTGTATGATAGCCCTTGAGAATCGCCTTATTAATCATTGGGTTTCGAATATAGCGACCATTAATGATGCTGGAAATATAATTTCGATTCGCTCTGGTCACCTCAGGACGTGCAGCATAGCCAGTAATTTTGAAGTCCAGAGTTTCATATTCGATCGGCAGCATTTTCTTTGCTGTCTGCATTCCGTAAATTTGACCCATGACCTGCCGCTGGTCCCCTCTTCCTGAGGTATAAAACAAGCGTTTTTGATTGTGAATACACTCAAATCGTATATCTGGATGAGACAAAGCAATCCGGTTGAGTACATCTGTAATATGACCAAGCTCTGTATGAATAGTTTTCATATACTTTAAACGTGCAGGCGTGTTAAAGAAAATATCTTTGACAAGAATATCAGTACCTTTTCTCGCATCCCCTTTATCACGGCTGATAAGTTTTCCACCTTCAATTTCTAATTGCGTACCCGCACTCAAGCCATCTGATGCACGTACACTTAAACGGCTTACAGCTGCAATACTGGCTAACGCCTCCCCGCGAAAGCCCAGCGTACGAACCCTGAACAAATCACCTTCAGAGTTAATTTTACTGGTAGCGTGACGTAAAAAAGCTTTTTCACAATCCTCAGCCGACATACCATTTCCGTTATCACTAACTTTAATAGAGGTTAAACCGGCTTCTTCCAGTTCAATTTTAATCCAGGTACTATTGGCATCAATACTGTTTTCAACTAATTCTTTAATAACGGATGACGGTCTTTCCACTACTTCACCGGCAGCAATTTTATTGGCCAAATGGTCAGGCATTAATTGTATACTTCCCATTTCTTATCCCTCCCTTCTTCTTTTATTCAATTTTTGCTGGATGGAAAATAAAGTGTTCATGGCTTCCATAGGTGTCATATTTAACATGTTTAAACTTTTAATCTCGTCCATTACAGTTTTTTCCGCAGCTGAAACCGACTTGGATTTATCCGTTCCCTGTTTATTTTCCACTGGTTCTTTAGTAGCAAAAAAGTCAAGCTGTTCTTCTTCATTAGTTGATGGTACTTGTGAGGATTCCGAGTGTTCAAACTGGTTTAAAATTTCATAAGCCCGTTCAATTAAAGGTGAAGGAAGTTCGGCAAGCTTTGCCACATGAATTCCGTAACTTTCATCAGCTGCTCCATCCTGGATTTTATGGAGAAACACAACATTCCCATCATGCTCTTCTGCCTTCACATGCACGTTACTTAACCGTTCCAGAGAATCGCTTAAACCTGTCAGTTCATGATAATGGGTGGAAAATAACGTCTTCGCATGGATGTGGTTATGAATATATTCTACAATGGCCTGAGCGAGAGACATCCCATCATATGTGCTTGTCCCTCTCCCAATTTCATCCAGTAATATCAGGCTGTTCTCGGTTGCTTTCGTTAACGCATGTTTAGCCTCAAGCATCTCTACCATAAAGGTACTTTGTCCGGCTACCAGATCATCTGCAGCACCGATTCTAGTGAAAATCTGATCGAAAACCGGAAGTTCCGCACGATCAGCAGGGACAAAGCATCCAACCTGTCCCATAATTACAATAAGAGCCAGCTGACGCATATAAGTACTTTTACCGGCCATATTGGGACCTGTAATTAACAATATGTCCCGGTTTTCATCCATCCTTACATCGTTGGGAACATAATGATCATCCTTCATTACTTGTTCTACCACGGGATGCCGACCATTTTCTATATGAAGCTCATGCCCATTTGTAAATGATGGCCTGGTATACCGGTTTTCATCACTCACAACAGCAAAGCTCTGTAAGACATCCAATTCACTCATTTGTTCAGCCAACTTTTGAAGTTCCGGAATAAATGTCTTTACCTGTTCCCGGATATCGATAAAGATTTCATATTCAAGCTCTACGCTTTTCTCCTCGGACTCCAAAATTAATGACTCTTTTTCTTTAAGTTCCGGGGTGATAAAACGTTCGGCATTACTAAGAGTCTGCTTACGTTCATAACGTCCTTCAGGAATCAAATGAAGATTGGCCTTAGTCACTTCAATATAATAGCCAAATACTTTATTAAAACCAACCTTTAAAGATTTGATTCCAGTAGCTTCTCTCTCTTTCCTCTCCAGCTCGGCAATCCATTGCTTACCATTTCTTGCAGCATCTCTATATTGATCCAGCTGATCATGATAGCCATCTTTTATAATATCCCCCTCTTTAATCGATAGAGGTGGTGTTTCCGCAACACTCTTCTCAAGGATTTCTTTTAAGGACTCAAGCGGATTAATGGTGCCGGCCAGCTGAGCAAGCTCCTCCTGCTGAAAATCCTGCAGTACCTGAATGATTTCCGGAATTTGATGCAGGGACTTTTTCAATTGAATTAAATCCCTGGCGTTGACGTTTCCGTATGCCACTCTTCCTGATAAACGCTCTAAATCATAAACCTCTTTCAAGGCTTCCCTAAGAGCTTCTCTTTCAAAATACTGTTCAAGCAACCCTTCTACCTGCTGGTGACGTCTTTCCATTTCAGCGGTTGATAATAATGGCCTGTCCAGCCATTTCTTAAGCATTCTTGCTCCCATAGCGGTAACCGTTTTATCCAGTACCCAGAGTAATGATCCTTCCTTGCCTTTTTTTCGAATCGTTTCCGTCAGTTCCAGGTTGCGCTTTGAATACATGTCCAACTTCATATACTGACTGAGTTCAATATACTTTACAGGCTGCAAATGGGTCATCGCCCGCTTTTGGGTGCGTGCTAAATATTGAAAAAGACGGGCAAATCCTGCAATCAGTTCTTCCTGTTTCAGGTTTTGCACTAATTCCCTGCTTTCTTCCGGAATGTCCACACGGTCTTCCTGAGATATGGTGACATTTAACCTTTGCGTAAGCATTTCCGCCCATGTTTCCTGTAGATCGGACGGTACAACAATTTCTTTTACGGGGCGGTTAAACAGTTCACTTAAAACAGAATCAAATCCATCTCTGATAAAAGAAACACTGTTTTCCCCGGTAGAAAGGTCATTATAAGCCAAAACGAAACGTTCTTCATCCATTGGAGTCAAAGAAGCAATGAAGTTGTTTTCCTTTTCATCCAGCAACTCCCCTTCCATGACTGTACCGGGGGTAATGACCTGTATAACCTCTCTGCGAACGACCCCTTTCGCCTGCTTCGGATCTTCTACTTGTTCACAAATAGCAACTTTATATCCTTTTTCTATTAAATTTTTAATATAGTTAGCAGAGGAATGAAAAGGAATCCCGCACATGGGTATCCGTTCCTCTCCTCCTCCATCCCTGCTGGTCAGTGTTATTTCCAGTTCTTTAGATGCTAACAGGGCATCATCGAAAAACATTTCATAAAAGTCACCTAAACGAAAAAAGAGAAATGTATCTTTATATTGTTTTTTAACCTGTAAGTATTGCTGAATCATTGGCGTATACTGAGCCATAAGACTTCCTCCAAAAATTATACTCGTTGTGATCTTTTTCTACATCTTTTTATTATAGCATATATGCTTGAATTCTTTAGAGTCCTAAATACAATAAAAGAGCATAAAAAAAGAAAAACCCGGCTTCCCAGAGCCAGGTAAAAGGGGGATGTTATTAATCTTTTTCAGCTGAATGGGATGATGAAATATCAGGATCTACATCTGCAAGCTCAGCTTCAAGTTCATCATATTCAAAATCGTCATCATTTACATATCCATGCGGATCAAGCTTAACCACTACTTTCGTCTCACCGATTACTTCAACAACAAACTCTCTTTCTACTTCTACAACGATACGATTGCCTGCTTCATTTATGGTGCATTCAAGACAGTTTGGCTGTTGGGTCGCACGTGCAATCACTTCAAGATCATCAGAAATACAGTTTTCATCTTTGATAACGAGTGGTACACGATCTGAATAATTTACGCGATCACTGACAACCTCAGTTTTTGTATTATTATTATAGGAATACCACACATTAATGTCGTAGCTTCCGGAAACCTCCACAAAGTCTCCTTTTTTCCTTGCTTTATATTGATGATTAATAACCCAGCAACCTAAAATGCTTGATGGACTGTGGTGCGGTGTTATTGTATGTGTTGCTTCTTTGAATTTCTTACCTTTCCCGATCACTGCTTTTGTAATAATCTGCCGTGTTTCTCTATCAACCATTGACATGTACGTTTACCCTCCTTCAATTTGATTCCATGACATTTTATTCAAGGCATTCGCCCGAAGTGCATGAACCTGAACAAAACATTTCAATGTTTTTGCAGCAACGTTTAAGATAATAGCCATGAATGTAATATCTAGTTATCTGTCTAATAAAGCTTATGCAGAAATGGGTGAATGTGTGTATAAAGAAAGCGGAGGGCACTGATCAATGTGATTTTCCCGGTTAACAAAAAAGTCAGCCCTTAAGGCTGACTTTTTTAATGATGATGGTGAGTCAAATCATTTTCCATTTGCGCTTTTGTTTGTCCGGTTAATACATCGCCACCGGTAGAACGGACAATTTCATTGGTTACTTCACGGGCAATCGTTCCAGTAACCATTTGCAGAATATCATTTACAACAACCTGGATTTCCTTAAACTCGGCTACAATCGGAATTTCATCCAGTTCATCCTGAAGACGCTCCAGCTCTTTTTCTGCTTTCTGCTGCGCTTCCTTTTTTCCATAATGCTGTAAATTAACAGCCTGCTTCTGCATCGCTTTGATTCGGCGTATGAGATCCTGTACTTTTTGATTTTCATTAAGTTTTGCTTCAATCTGTTTAAAGCGGTCGATTTCCTCAATATTAGCCAGCATATTCGCCAGTTTATTTGCTTCTTCTACAACCTCTTTACGTGTATATTCTGCCATATTAATTCACCTCTACAGCTTCCTCTGCCATTTCTCCATCAAGAGTCCAGCTTTTTGTATTTGTAATCTTCACTTTAACGATCTGACCAATAGCTGATTTCGGTCCTCTAAAGTTCACAAGCTTGCTTTCAGGTGTATATCCTGCCAGTACATCCGGATTATTTTTACTTTCTCCTTCAACGAGAACGTCCACAACCTGGTCCTGATACTTTTTCAATGCTTCCCGGGAATATTGATTGACGCGTTCATTCAAACGATAAAGGCGTTGTTTTTTTACATCCATCGGTACATTGTCTTCTTTTTTAGCGGCTGGCGTACCTTCACGCGGAGAATATATAAAAGTGTATGCCCCTTCAAATCCAACTTCTTCATATAAAGTCATTGTTTCTTCAAATTGTTCTTCGGTCTCATTAGGGAAACCGACAATGATATCTGTAGTTAAGGCCGCGTGTGGAATAGCCTCCTTAATTTTACGTACCAGTTCCAGATAACTTTCCCTTGTATATTTACGATTCATTCGTTTCAATACTTCCGAGCTTCCGGACTGTACAGGTAAATGAATGTACGGCATTAAATTGCCACCCTTAGCCAGTACTTCTATTAATCGGTCATCAAAATCCCGAGGATGGGATGTGGTAAAGCGAACCCTTGGAATATCAATTTTACGAATTTCATCCATCAGATCGCCTAAGCCATAGTCCATATCGGCTAAATCTTTTCCGTAAGCATTCACATTTTGACCTAACAGTGTAACTTCCTTATATCCTTGTGCTGCCAGATGTCTGATTTCCTGAATGATATCTTCAGGACGTCTGGAGCGTTCCTTACCACGGGTCATAGGGACAATGCAATAGGTACAGAATTTATCGCAGCCGTACATAATGTTTACCCATGCCTTTGTCTTACCGTTACGGGCTTTGGGAAGATTTTCAATAACATCGCCTTCTTTTGACCATACTTCTACGACCATTTCCTTACCAAATATAGCCTCCTGAATTAGCTGAGGAAGGCGATGGATATTATGAGTACCAAAAATCAGATCAACATGCTGATGCTTTTCCAAGATTTTATTTACTACAGATTCTTCCTGAGACATACAACCGCATACACCCAAAATCAGATCCGGACGATTCTGTTTCAGCGGCTTTAAGTGACCCAGCTCACCAAACACCTTATTTTCCGCATTTTCACGGATGGCACATGTGTTCAGCAGGATAATATCCGCTTCATTCGCATCCGACGTTGATTCAAAGCCTAGTTCTGTTAAAATTCCTGCCATAACCTCTGTGTCATGTTCATTCATTTGGCATCCATAGGTTCGAATCAAATATTTCTTTCCCCGGCCTATGTTCTGAAGTTCATCAGGAATCGTAAAGTCTTCTTGATAATTAACATCCTGCTTGCCACGCTTTCTGGCTTTGTTTAAATTTGGAGTTTCATATGTAGTTTGAAAGTATTTAACAAAATCATCTGATGTCTTTTTCTTTAAACGATCAAGATTATCCTGTTCGGATTTTACGTCCGCTGGATTATCTTGACGTATTTGTGACATCTCTTTACGCTGCTGTTCGTTCATTTCAAAACTCCTTTCCTATACCTTCTAACTGTATTATTATATCAGCCCCACATTAAAAATGAAAATGTTGTTTTGTCTATATTCAAACTTTTGTCACCTTTTTCAATGACTGTTCCCAGGCGATGTACATATTTCCTAATTCTCGTTGAGATGAATGGAACAGGAATCCTCATTACAATGACCGGTTGGGACGATTTCCCTTCTTGAGGCAATGGAATCATATACTTTTTGTCCAAAACCAAGTATAATGGAAATATATAGAAAAGGAACGAGAGGCTTATATTTAGGGATACGTTTAGCAATTTCCAAAATGGCAAAAATTCCGGAAAATGACTTGCCATCCTGATTACGAATGCTGTATATTCGTTCTTCTACATTTTTTCCTGCTAAATGATACTCTTCGTAAACGCTTGAGTCCCGAATGGTTAAGAGCTCTATATAATGCTTTTTGTCTGCTTTTTCAATGTTAGCTTTAGCTTTGCGGCAGATGGGACACCAGCTATCATAGAATACATATAAGATGTTATCAGGATGTTTCATTATAAAAGCCTCCTTCTTTTAGAACCATAGGAATCTATCGACAGGAGTTGGTATATGTGAATGTATTAATTGCTGGCGGCACAGGCTTTATAGGACGCCATCTGGTACAATCCATGGTTCAGAAACAGAATCATGTTTATGTCCTTACAAGATCGCATCAAAATCCAAATCATTCTCCCTATCTTCACTATATCACATGGTTTACTCATGATGAACAAATTTTTGAAGCCCTTCCACCTATCGATGCAGTCATCAACCTAGCTGGCGAACCAATAAATAAAGGAAGATGGACAAGGAAAAAGAAGACAAAAATACGGGATAGCAGAAAACAATCCACACAAAAACTTTTACAGTTTATGCAAAGCTCTGCGATAAAGCCAAAGGTGTTTATCAATGCTTCGGCTATCGGCATTTATGGAAATTCAAACGACCAGGAATTCACAGAAAGATCCGCCCCCCAAAAAAATAGCTTTCCGGCAAGGGTATGCACTATGTGGGAACAAGAAGCCATTCAAGCGGAACAAATAGGAATACGAACCGTTATGGCAAGAATCGGAATTGTCTTAGGGAAAGATGGCGGTGCTTTGCCGCGAATGATCATGCCCTATAAGTTATTTGCCGGTGGTCGAGTGGCATCAGGAAAACAGTGGTTGTCGTGGATACACATTTATGATCTTACGCAGCTATTTGACTATATCATCCACCAGGAAGCCATTGAAGGGCCGATAAACATGACAGCTCCAAATCCGGTTCAAATGGATACGATGGGGAAAAAGATTGGAGAAAACTTAAGGAGGCCTCACTGGTTTCCTGTACCATCATGGATATTGAAGATCATTTTTGGAGAAATGAATGAGATTTTAACAGAAGGACAAAAAGTAATTCCTGACAAAGCATTAAAGCATGGATTTGAGTTTCATTATTCAGAGTGTGGTCAGGCTTTGCGCCAGATTTTTAGAGAAGACACAAATAAAGGCTGAGTCCCTTTTCAAACGGACGTCAGCCCTTATTTGTCAAATACCCTTGAAATGATTCAAAAATTAAACCATTGCCTCACATTATGCGCTTTCCCAGGAAATATCCATTCATTACCCAGGATACGTTAAATAAAGTGCTGAATCAGCTCATCAAATTTTCTACGCCCCATTCCTAACTCTTCGTCTTTTAAAGGTTCTTCCTTATACCCTTTCACCATTTCCTGATACGATTTTCTGACTTTATTCTGATAGATTAATCCTGTAACCAGACTGTCATGCTCCATTAACGTTTTCATGGCCATCCCTCTGTCACCGGAATCATAATCCTCAATAGACGAAAGCTTCACCAGATTTTCCTTAAACCATTCATAAGTGTTCACTTTATTGTAGGTTACACAAGGGCTGAACACATTAATCAGAGAGAACCCTTTATGCTGTATGCCCTGTTCAATGATAGACGTTAAATCCTTGATATCACTTGAGAAGCTTTGTGCTACGAATGTTGCACCTGAGGATAGGGCCATTTCCATTAAATTGACGGAAGGTTCAATGGAGCCCTCAGGTGTACTATTCGTTACAAAGCCTGCCTCACTTCTAGGGGATGTCTGACCTTTGGTTAACCCATAAATTTGGTTGTCCATGATAATATAAGTGATATCGATATTTCTTCTAATCGCATGAATCGTATGCCCCATTCCAATTGCTAACCCATCTCCATCCCCACCGGCTGCGATAACGGTTAAATCCCGATTTGCCATTTTCACTCCTTGCGCAATCGGTAGTACACGTCCATGTGTGCCATGAAAACCATAGGCGTTCACATAGCCTGATATTCTTCCTGAACAGCCAATTCCGGAAACAAGTGCCAGATTATCTGGTTCTAAGCCTATGTTGGCACATGCCCGTTGAATAGATGCCTGCACAGAAAAATCACCACATCCAGGACACCAGTTCGGCTTCACATCGTTTCGGAAATCTTTAACGGTTGCCATAAACAACCACCTCCTGCATGCATTCATGATAAATTTCGCCTGGCAGGAATGGGGTGCCATCAAATTTCAATACACTTGTGATTTTATCCCCATAACCGATATTCATTTTTAAAAGATTCGCTAATTGACCTGTAGCATTATGTTCCACAACGATCACCTGATTAGCGGTTTTTATTAAAGGCTTTATTTCCTCAGACGGAAAAGGATGCAGCAATCGTAGGTGGGCATGGTTTACTTTAAATCCATCCTGTCGCAATCTTGCCATTGCTTCTTCAATAGCTCCTCTTGTAGAAATATATCCAACGAATAATACATCGGGCTTTTCATCGTTTATCGTTTTTATAACAGGTGAAGGAAATTTTTTCGGAAGGTCTTTTATTTTAAGAAGTCTCTTTTCCATTTGTTCTCTTCGGTTCGGAGCCTTTTCTGAAGGTTTACCTGTTTCGTCATGTTCAACTCCTGTAACATGGAAGATACCGTTTCTGGTTCCAGGTAATATTCGTGGGGATATTCCATTTTCTGTAACTTTGTATCGTTTAAAATATTGACCTTTCTCTAATTCAGGTAAATCAGGATCAACATCCAGTTTTCCTCTTCTAATTTCCACCTGATTATAGTCAAGATCATCAACAGTTTGTTTGCCCAGAGATAATTGTAAATCAGACAATAAAATAACCGGACATTGATATTCCTCTGCCAGATTCAGCGCTTCTACCGCGTCATAGAACCCTTCTTCCACTGTGCTTGGGGCCATAACAATTTTTGATATTTCCCCATGCGTACCATAAATCATAGCCATTAAGTCAGACTGTTCCTGTTTAGTGGGAAGTCCCGTACTCGGCCCACCCCGTTGAGTATCAATGACAACGAGCGGTGTTTCGGTCATCCCGGCTAATCCAATCGACTCCATCATTAAAGACAGACCTGGACCAGCAGAAGCCGTTATCGCCCTTACACCTGCATAATTTGCGCCTATTGCCATTGTAGCTGCAGCCATTTCATCTTCTGTCTGAATGACGGTTCCGCCATAGTCAGGCAAATGCTTAATCATAAATTCCATTATTTCAGAGGCTGGTGTAATTGGATAAGCAGCCATAAATCGGCAGCCCCCTGCTAATAATCCGATTGAAATGGCGTCATTACCTATCATATACATGCGTTTTTTACCGTCAGCATGCAGCAGTTTCAGGTTCGAGGGCTTTCCTTCTGACTGGGATTGAACAAATGCAGCGCCCTTTTCTATCGCTTTCATATTATTCTCTACTACTTTCGTTCCTTTTCTGCCAAAAGTCTGATAGACAATATCATAGTATTCATTCGTGTCCAAATCAAGAAAGGCACTGGATGCACCAATAGCCACCATATTTTTCATTAATGAACTTCCTAATTCTCTTGCTATTTCAGTAAATGGAACGGCGTAAAGAATTACATTAGAACCCTCAGGTATGGCTGGATTAAATTTCGCATCAGCAATTACAATTCCTTCAGCCTGAAGTTCATGGATATTTACATCAATCGTTTCCTGATCAAAGGCTACTAAAATATCTAATCCATCCTGCAAGGAACGAACAGGTGTTGTGGAGACTCTTATTTTATTATTTGTATGACCTCCTTTAATACGTGATGAAAAATGTCTGTAGCCATAAAGATAGTAACCTAAGTGATTCATAGCTGCAGCAAAAATTTCACCGGTACTTTCAATTCCCTCTCCCTGTTGTCCTCCTACTTTCCATGAAAACTGACTTATCATTGAATGAGACACCCCCTTAATAATATTCAGATGGAAGCATCCCCAAATTAACCGGGAATGCCACATCTTATAATAAATAGAATAAGCGATCAGGCTTATTTCTATCTATCGCGGTAATGCTTTAAGAAAATTTTCATGAGTAATCTTCCGGACAAAATCGCTCGAAAATCGACTCTTTAATTCCTGAATAAAAGAATTATACTTTGAATAATCCTCAATCCCTTTCACAATTCCATCTGTTCCATCAAAGTCCGATCCTAATCCTACGATATCTTCACCGCCAAGAGTCATAACCTTTTCAATATGGTTAAGAACATCTTTTGTAGTAGTCTTATCAGTCTCTGCTAAAAACTCCGGGACAAAGGTTACTCCCATAAAAGCGTCTCTGGAAATCAATGCTTTAATCTGTTTATCATCCAGATTTCTTCGATGCTTACAGACACTGAAGCTATTTGAGTGGCTGGCAATCGGATGTTCTGCTGTATCCATCACATCCCAAAAACCTTGATAGGATAGATGAGAAACATCCGTTAATACTTCATATGTATTCAGTAGTTCCACAACTTGTTTCCCGAATTCAGATAAACCGGCGCCCCTTACCTCTCCGATTCCATCAGATACAGCATTTGCATTGTTCCATGTAAGGCCTGCTGCTTTTACACCCAGATGAAGTAATGTCTTCAGTTTGGTCATATCATAACCTATGGGATGCATCCCCTCCAATGTAAGCATAGCCCCTTTTTCATCTTCTTTTAACTGAAGAATATCATCCCGTGAGGTAACCATTTTAATTTTTGGGTAGGGTTTCAAAATTCGTTCATAGAATATATTAGCCATTTCTAATGCACTATGAAACTGTAAATCCTCAGGTACATGTGGTGGTACAAAAATAGCAAAACATTGAACTTTTACATCATTATTCATCCATCTACTATAGTTGACCCGTAATTCCTCCTGATTGTCAAAAGACCAATCAGGATTTCTCCATAGTTGATATAATACGTCACAATGTCCGTCGATAATCACGCTGACTCCTCCTATGATGCATTCTATCGTAAAATAAAAACCTGTTTGCCCGCTTCGCAAACAGGTTAACTACGTTTATCTAGGTTCAACAATTAACTTGATAGCTGTACGCTCTTCATTATCGATCATAATGTCTGTGAAAGCTGGAATACAAATCAAGTCAACACCACTAGGAGCAACAAAACCTCTTGCAATGGCTACCGCTTTCACTGCCTGGTTTAACGCACCTGCACCGATTGCCTGAATTTCCGCGGATCCACGTTCACGTAAAACGTTTGCAAGAGCACCTGCTACAGAGTTAGGATTTGATTTTGCTGAAACTTTTAATATTTCCATTACTAGTTCCTCCTTTATTTACTATAATTCTTCCATAATTACTATATTCACTATTTTTTTAGATATTCCTTTTTATTATGAAGGATTTTTCTGAAAAATTCAAATTTTGAGGCTTACTATTGTTAGCGTTACCATTTTATATAGGAGGAGGGTGGAGTTCCTCCTCCTATATAAAATTTAATGAAAAAACGGATGATCATTGTTTATAAGAATACGTTCAATTCGTCTTGCCATTCCATGTTCCTTATTCAGCTCAACAAATACACCACTTAACTGAGTCGGTCCGTCTTCAGCCACTTCAAAGCGGACAGGCAGTGCAGTGTGAAACCTTCTTAGAACACTATCTTTATCCATACCTAGAATTCCATTATAGGGACCCGTCATACCGGCATCTGTAATATAAGCAGTGCCTTTAGGTAAAATCCTGTTGTCCGCTGTCTGCACATGGGTATGTGTACCGGCAACGCCCCCCACTCTTCCATCTAAAAACCATCCGATTGCCTGTTTCTCGCTGGTAGCTTCGGCATGAAAATCCACGAAAATATAGGGAGTTCTTTTCTTCGCTTCTTTTACCAGCTCATCTACAATACGGAAAGGATCTTCAATAGGAGGAAGGAAGGTTCTGCCTTGCGCATTAATGACAGCTATTTCTTTATTGCCAGCCTTGTAAAAGGTCATCCCTTTACCTGGTGTATCAGGCGGAAAATTAGCTGGTCGGACCATGTCATCCACATCATCAATAAACTCAAAGATGTCCTTTTTATCCCAGGCATGGTTGCCAAGTGTAATGACATTTGCTCCCCATTCTTTCATCTGGCGATAAATTTTTTCGGTGATCCCTTTTCCATGAGCTGCATTTTCTCCATTTACAATGGTGACATCAGGATGATATTGCTTCTTAAGATGAGGAAGATTTTCTTTTAACATCTCTCTTCCTGGTGACCCCACCACGTCTCCGATGAATAATATCTTCATGTCTTCGTCCTCTTTCTATAATTTAATGTCCTATAAATACAAGTTCAGTTTTACATATCAGGTATATTTTGTCAAAACCAAAAGAAAAGCGACCCTGAAAAGGATCGCTTACTTGGCATATTCTACTGCCCTTGTCTCCCGGATTACTGTAACTTTAATATGACCAGGATAATCTAACTCATCTTCAATTTTCTTCTTGATATCTCTTGCCAGAATTAAGGATTCGTCATCTCCAATTGAATCAGGACGAACCATAATTCGAATTTCCCGTCCAGCCTGAATAGCGTAGGATTTCTCGACCCCTTCATATGAATCAGAAATTTCCTCTAATTTTTCCAGACGTTTAATGTAATTTTCCAACGTCTCACTACGTGCACCTGGACGTGCAGCAGAAAGGGCGTCAGCAGCGGCCACAAGTATGGATATAATCGATGTAGGTTCTTCATCACCGTGGTGAGAGGCAATGGCATTAATGACCACTTCATGCTCTTTATATTTTTGAGCAAGCTCTTTTCCAATTTCTACGTGGCTGCCTTCCACCTCATGGTCTATGGCTTTACCAACATCATGCAATAGGCCTGCACGCCGTGCCAATCGTTCGTCTTCTCCTAATTCTGCTGCTAACAAGCCAGCTAAATACGCGACTTCCATTGAGTGTTTCAACACATTTTGACCATAGCTTGTACGATATTTTAGTCGACCTAAGATTTTGACTAAGTCTGGATGTAACCCATGTACACCAATTTCAAATGTAGTCTCTTCACCAACCTCACGAATGTATTCGTCAATTTCACGACGAGATTTTTCGACCATTTCTTCTATTCGAGCCGGATGAATACGTCCATCCTGCACTAATTTTTCAAGTGCCAGGCGTGCTGTTTCTCTTCTTATTGGATCAAATCCTGACAGTATAACTGCTTCAGGTGTATCATCAATAATTAAGTCAATGCCTGTCAGGGTTTCCAATGCCCGAATATTACGACCTTCTCTTCCGATGATACGGCCTTTCATTTCATCGTTTGGCAAATTCACGACTGAAACCGTTGTTTCGGCGACATGATCTGCTGCACATCGTTGCATAGCGAGGGATAATACCTTCTTGGCTTTCTTATCCGCCTCTTCTTTTGCACGATTTTCAGCATCCTTTATCATAATAGCCGTTTCGTGTTTAGTTTCCTTCTCCACACGTTCTAAAATAACCTGTTTAGCCTGATCAGTTGTGTATCCAGAAACGCGTTCAAGCTCAGCTTGCTGTTCATTCATCAACTCTTCCACTTTGCTTTCCATTTCTTCAATTTGTTGTTGTTTTTCAGCAAGTGATTCTTCTTTACGTTCTAACATGAGCTCGCGCTTATCCAGAGATTCAGATTTTCGATCCAGGTTTTCTTCTCGTTGCAATAAACGATTTTCCTGGGTTTTCACTTCCATTTGCCGTTCACGAAGTTCGTTTTCTGTTTCCTGACGCAATCGGTGATTTTCATCCTTCGCTTCTAAAAGCGCCTCACGTTTTGCGGATTCAGCATTCCTCCGACCTTCTTCGACAATTTGTTTTGCCAAGTCCTCAGCACTCGAAATTTTCGCCTCTGAAATAGACTTGCGAATTAAATAGCCAACAACAATACCGACAATTAAGGCTAGCAAAGCGGAGATGATTATGGTGACAATTGGTTCCATTTCGTTCACCTCCTCTTGCTGTAATGCTCGTACTATTTCAAGTCGGCATGTACAAAGATTCAAATTTAAGTCAGCACTTCAAAAATTTGTTGAAATATAAAAATAAAATTATACATATTAATTTTAAGCTTGCCAAATTTTATTGTCAAGGTTTGCCTGTACAATATACAAAATTCAAAAGGCTGTCCCTATAACGGACAGCCTTTTGGATTCATCCCCATTAAACATCTAACATTTCCTGGGCTTCATCATTATTTACTTCCTTACCTTCGTCTCCATCATCTTCATCAAGATTATGATGCTTTCTGATTGCACTTTTTACTTCTTCAGCTATATCTTCATTCTCACTCAGGAATTTCTTCGCATTTTCTCTTCCCTGACCCATTTTTTCATTATTATAGGAATACCAGGCTCCACTCTTCTGGATGATATCTAGGTCGGCTCCAATATCAAGAATCTCGCCTTCTTTAGAGATACCTTCTCCATACATAATATCAACCTCGGCTGTTCTAAATGGTGGGGCAACCTTGTTTTTAACAACCTTAATCTTGGTTTTGTTACCAACCATTTCATTTCCCTGTTTTAAGGTTTCGGCTCTGCGGACTTCCAGACGAACAGACGAATAGAATTTCAGTGCACGTCCACCTGGAGTGGTTTCCGGATTACCAAACATAACGCCAACTTTTTCACGAATCTGATTAATAAAAATAGCCGTTGTTTTCGATTTATTGATGGCACCTGATAATTTACGCAGGGCCTGAGACATTAAACGTGCCTGTAAACCAACGTGGGAGTCCCCCATTTCCCCTTCAATTTCTGCTTTAGGTACAAGGGCTGCAACAGAGTCAACAACAATCATGTCAATAGCTCCACTTCGCACAAGTGCTTCCGCAATTTCCAATGCCTGCTCACCAGTGTCAGGCTGTGATAATAATAGTTCTTCAATATTTACGCCTAATTTTCTAGCATAGACAGGATCCAGTGCATGCTCTGCATCAATAAAAGCGGCTTGACCTCCATTACGCTGTGCCTCTGCGATCGCATGTAAAGCTACGGTTGTTTTACCAGAGGATTCAGGACCATAAATTTCCACCACACGTCCTCGTGGGTACCCACCAACACCTAATGCAACATCAAGTGTAATAGATCCACTTGAAACCGTTGAAACTTTTTGTCCTTCCTGTTCCCCAAGTTTCATAATGGAGCCTTTACCAAATTGCTTTTCTATTTGTTTTAACGCCATATCAAGCGCCTGCTTACGTTCGCTCACAGTTTTTCCTCCTTTAACAATCTATCATCGTTATGTCTATCATAACCTTTTTTAAGGGATTTGCCAACAGAAATGCGAATAAATGTTCTGTTAATTTCATGAAAAATAATGGCCGAAAAGTGAGATTTTCCCTGTTCATTTTTTTAATTCAGCTAAAATAGACCCGCGAATAAATGAATTTCAAATTATTTCTCAGACATGTCTCTTAATGAATAGAATAACCATTCCAAGCCCTTTTTCACTGTATGCTGGCGGATTTTTTCTCTGCTTCCGTTTAATTGATAAGCTTTGACAACGGTATCCTGATCACCTATTTTCAGGCCTATATATACAAGTCCGACTGGTTTTTCCTCACTGGAATCGGGTCCTGCATTACCAGTGAAACTGATGCCGATCACTGACTGCATTTTCTGCTGAACCTGTTCTGCCATCTCACGCGCACATTGCTCGCTGACCGTACCGTGCTTTTTAATCAGCAAGTCGGGAATATGTAATACATTTTCTTTGATTTTCGTCTGATAGCTTACAACCGACCCGGCAATAACATCCGAAGCTCCCGGTACAGATATTAACTGGTCAATAAACCGACCCCCTGTCAGACTCTCCGCAGAAGCAAGAGTGTACGAATGGGACTTAAGCATTTCCAGTACCTTTTGCTCAAGCGTTTCATCATTCCGGCCATAATAGTAATCACCAATCCGCTGCATTAATTGCGCCTGGACATTGGAAATAGAAGTTAACGCTTCTTCACTAGTTTCAGCTTTTGCTGTTAAACGTAAGGTGACCTCACCTTCTCCAGCAAGTGGAGCGATAGTAGGATTGGATTGGGTTCTTATCAAATCTGAAATCCGTTCTTCAAGAATAGATTCTCCGATTCCGATAAATTTCAGCACTCGTGAGACAATTTGATTTTTATATGGATACCTTTCCTTAAGAAATGGGATAATACTTTTTGAAAAAATGGATTTCATTTCCCGTGGGACACCAGGAAGGAAAATCCATCCTGTTTGCATATGATCCACAAACATCCCTGGTGCCATCCCTTCATCATTTGGAAAAACCTTTCCATCTTTAAAAACAAGAGCCTGTTTGCGATTATTTTCAGTCATAAAGATCCCACGACGTTCAAAGAAGGATTCAACCTTTGTCAGAACCTGGGGATGGATCTCGAGGTTCTGACTTAGAATATCTGCCCCCACCTCTCTGGTTAAATCATCTTCCGTAGGTCCCAGTCCTCCTGTAACAATAACCAGATCAGAACGCTTGTCTGCCAGCTCCATAACGCTTTTTAGACGGTCATAATTGTCACCCACGGTATGGTGAAAATAAACGTTGATGCCCATATGTGCAAGACTTTGAGAAATCCACTGAGCATTCGTATCCGCAATCTGCCCTAACAGGAGCTCAGACCCGACGGATATAATTTCGGCATTTATGTCCTTCTTCATTTGGAATCCCTCATCACATGCCAATTTTTCATAAAGTATTCAACACCTGAAACAACGGTAATAATCATCGCCGCGTATAAGGCAATGATGTCAAAAGGAAGTCCCAGATAAGAAAAAGGAAAATTATGCAGTAATAATGCAGATACAGCTATAATTTGAATCCATGTCTTCAATTTTCCCATCTGACTGGCAGCCAGAACAATTCCTTCACCGGCAGCAACTAATCTTAAACCTGTAATTGCAAATTCTCTGCTAATGATAATAATAACGATCCAGGCCGGTGCTAACCCCTGTTCAACCAACAGAATAAATGCTGCTGAAACAAGCAATTTATCTGCTAATGGGTCCAAAAATTTTCCTAAGTTGGTTACCAGATTATGTTTTCTGGCGTAATACCCATCAATCCAATCCGTTGTAGAAGCAACAATAAAAAGAATGGCTGCTGCTAAATGAGACACAGGTAAAATACGCTCACCAACGGTTATTTCTCCCCATTCAAAAGGGATAGCCAGTAACAGAATAAAAAACGGGATTAACATTATACGAGACAACGTAATTCGATTAGGAATATTCAATTTTAACGCCTCCTGCTAACGAAATAAAGAGTCATCGGTATTCGATGACTCCGCTCTATTCATTTATATTTTTTATTGTACCACTTTTAATGTAATATCTTGAACATAATTTTTTGGCTTTTTAGGGTCAAAGGCATATTGAAGGTTTGTTTCATTTACCTTGATATCAACAGCTGCTGCTTGTCCGATTCTCATCGATACTGACTTTTGATCGGAAAAATCAAATTCCTTAGGAGAGTTATCTGATGTTAACATTTTATCAAAAATAACTTGTTCATTCGTATCTCTTACCGTCAGCCAGCTTTTTTCAGACGTTGTTAAAGTTACCTTAAACTTATCATCAGGGAGTTTTACTTCATATTCTGCTGAGAGACCTCCGCTTTTGGATTGGTTTGTTAAATTTACTTCAGTGTCAGGTTTTTCTGCATCGCCCGTTTCTCTATCTGAGTCGCTTGACTCGGTATTTTCATTTTCTTCGCTATTTTGACCGCTATTTTCCTTGTTCTCTGTCCCTTCCTGGTCCGAGCCATTGTCACCTTTCTTATTTTCCTGCTGTGATTGCTCTCCACGCGTAATTTCCACTTCATCCGGATTGTCCTGTTCAGGAGATTCTTCAGGATCAATCGTCTGCTGATAAAAGAAATAGGCAAATACAATTATAGCGACAATTAAGAGAACGGTTAAAATTTTCGGGATAACAGAAAACAGTGCGGAATGTTTCTCAGAAGATGGCTGTTTACTATGCTTCTGAACACGACTAATACGTTCATATTCTTCCTGTTCAGGGGATGGAAGTTCATTTTCGTACTCTTCAAAGAGCTGATCTGCGTCTAATCCAACGGTGTTCGCATATTCACGAATAAATGCTCTTGTATAAAAACTGCCAGGCAGGATGTTGAACTGACCTTCCTCTATGGCATCTAAATAGCGTCTTTGAATCTTTGTCATTTCCTGAATATCAGATAGAGAAAGGCCTTTTTCTTCTCTTGCTTCTTTTAATCTTTGTCCTAATTCCATTTTTTAACACCATCCATCCTTAAAAGTCAAACATTGAGAAACCATCATCTTGAGAAAATGCTGGACGTTCAAGATTTTCATATGTGATTTCTTCCTCTTCGTCTGTTCTTAATTCTATAATATAATCAAAATCATCTAAGGTATACTCTGTGTGCTGCACAAGAATATCCGGATGTTCGACAACTTTTGTAGCCGGCATATGCATAATTTCACGAATTAATTGCCAATGTCTTTCACTTGCCCGTCTGGTGGATACAATTCCATCTATAATAAAAAGGTTATTCTCATCATATTCGTCTCTGATCAGCTTGCTTCTCACCGTTTGCTTTAGCAACGTACTGGATACAAATAACCATTTCTTATTTGCACATACGCTGGCTGCCACTACTGACTCTGTCTTCCCAACCCTGGGCATACCTCTTAACCCGATTAGTTTGTGTCCTTCCTTCTTATATAATTCAGCCATAAAATCCACAAGTACTCCCAATTCATCACGGACAAAACGGAAGGTCTTTTTATCATCCACATCACTATGTATATATCTTCCATGCCTGACCGCAAGTCGATCTCGTAATTTAGGCAGCCTCAGCTTGGTGACACGTATGGTCTCCATTGTATCTAATATCGATTTCAATCGTTTTATCTGTTCTTCATGTTTACTTAAGAGCAACATTCCTCTGCGGGAATTTTCCACTCCATTAATCGTGACGATATTAATCGACAGCATCCCTAACAAAGAAGAAATATCGCCTAACAGTCCAGGCCTGTTGGTTTTAATTTCATATTCCAGGTACCATTCCTGTCTCTCTCCCATAGATAAACCCCTTCATTACGTAACATAAAACGTTTATTAATTACTATGATAAATGATTTTTCAATATTAGAAAAGGACATAAAAGCATAATCCTGTAATTCATTTAAAAAGAGAAAAAATGAGGGAGAAATTGTCCCACCTATTCATAGGAATAGAAACTTTAAAAGGCCATATACGAAGCCCCATTTTTACAGTTCGTTTTACTAACGCCTCAAGTTGGGGGGATTACGACTTATGTATTCAAATGCACAATAAAAACAAGAGGGCAGCACCCTCTTGTCTTTATTGTATTCCGTTATTTTGTACCATCTTAACCATCATATTAGCAATTGCATGTTTTTCATCATTTGAAGCGACATTCCATAAATCTCTGAGAACTGCTTCCTGGTCATTTTTTGCATCTACCTGAGTGGCTAAATAATCTCCAACCTCATAAGCAAGGTCGCTAATTTCCTGTTGGGACAGCCCTTGACCTTCTGCATTATGCATTTTGTCACCCAGAAAATCCTTCCAAGATTCAAAATTATCTAAGATGGACATATTCTTTCCTCCTTCAATTTGGACCTTTCACCTTTAGTTTGAACCGGAAGCAGGTGATTATTCACAAAAGAAATACCATTTCAGGAGGAAAACCCACCATTAACGTTAATGATTTGCCCATCTATATACTGTGCGCGTTCACTAAAAAGAAACTGTACTACATTCGAAACATCCTGTGTGCTCCCAAATTTATTTTGAGGAATCGCATCAAATAATGCATCCCGTTCCTCCGCTGATAAATGTTCATTCATTTTCGTATCAATTACACCTGGACTTACTGCATTTACCCGGATACCACTGGCGGCAACTTCTTTTGATAACGCCTTTACAAAGCTGTTTTGAGCCCCTTTAACTGTTGAATATAAGACTTCATTACTGGCACCAATATTTCCCCAAATCGAACTGATGAGCACAATATGTCCACTCTTTTGCTTAATCATATCAGGCAGAAGATAACGGGCAATTTTCATAGGCGCCTGCATATGGAGGAGTATCATTTCCTCCATATCCTCATCGGTTACATCCTGAAACAGGCTGAATAATGCTTTTCCGCTAGCATAAACCAGCGCATCCACTTTAAAATAAAGCTGGTCCATTAATGTTTGAATTCCTTCCGAGGTTGAAAGATCTGCCTGAATACAGGATAGAATGGATTCACTTGGAAAGCCCTTCGTCTGCTCCTGTAAACGTTCAAGATTCTGATTACAATGCAGAATGACCTGCCAGCCATCCTGCACCAGATCCTTAGCAATATTTCCTCCTATATCTCCACTCGCCCCTGTAACCAAACATGTTTTCATCTTTAACGTTTCCTTTCTGTCCTACTCGGGAAGGATATAACACGTACTTATACGTTCCTCGCTAATCCAATCCTGAAGAATTTGCTCAAACTCTTCCTTCGTCATATCGTTTAAAGTTTCGTATAAATCAAAATAATTCAGACCCAGCTGATGATAATCAATAAATTGATTCGCCGTTCCCTCCAGAGAATTTAAGGTTTTCAGAAGATCACCGGTTTGCTTACGTTTCATCCGGGCGAATACTTCATCCGACCATTGTTCATTCTTGATTTTTAAGAGCATTTCCTTTAATTTAGCAGATAATTCTTTGGGCTTCTGTGTATTCCCGCCGACAAAGGAAAAAGCAAAATTTTCTTCAATATGAACTTCGTAATCAAACCCATCTTCAATCAGGTTTTCATTATATAATTCTTCATAATAAGGACCACTTTTCGAAAACAGAAAATCATAAACCATTTGAGTGACTAGTTTTAATTTCGGCAATTTATCCTTCGTTAGCTGAGACGGGTCTTCCTTAATCCCTACAAGACATTTAGAAACGGAAACAGGCATATAAATTTCTTTTTCCTTCTTTGCCACCTCAACAGGCTCTTCAGGGAAGGATCGTTTAATTTCGTCTGCGGGGTGAAAGGATTTCCTTCCCTGATTTTCTTTAATCTTCCGCATCATATCCTCTGGGTCGAACTTTCCGGTTACAAATAAAATCATATTGGATGGATGATAAAACGTCTCATAACATGTATATAAGTCATCCTTCGTGATTTCCTGGATAGAATCGACTGTACCGGCAATATCGATTTTGACAGGATGACTTTCATACATAGAGCCGATGGTACCAAAAAACAACCGCCAATCCGGCTGATCATCATACATTTTTATCTCCTGGGCAATGATTCCTTTCTCTTTTTCAACGGTTTCTTCCGTAAAATAAGGCTCCTGAACAAAGTCTAACAGTGTTTCAACATTTTCATTAACATTTTCCGTGGATGTAAATAAATAGGCTGTTCTGGTGAATGATGTAAAGGCGTTTGCCGATGCTCCCTGCTTTGTAAATTGCTGAAAAACATCCCCATCCTCTTTTTCAAACATTTTATGTTCGAGAAAATGAGCAATCCCATCCGGAACCGTTACATATTCATCTTTATTCAGAGGAGTAAATGTCCGATCAACGGAGCCGTATTTTGTTGAAAATATACCAAACGTCTTCTCCATTTCATCTCTGGGTAACAGATAAACATCTAATCCATTATCCAACGTATCAAAATATAAGGTTTCCTGAATCTGATTTAATGTTTTTGTTTTCATGCGTTATCACCTTCACTCGTTAAAAAGTAAACCGTATCCAACTTAACCTTTTCAGCAAAGGATATTACATCCTGTTTCGTTACTTGTTCGACTCCCTCAAACATTTCACCGGGCGTTCTCTTTTGATTGGCCAGCACTTGATGATACATGATCTCAATAATTCCGACTGGATGGTCAAAAGTTTCTTTTAACTGATGAATCGTAAGCCTTTTTGTTTCTTCAACCTCCGTATCCGTGAAGTTTCCTTTTAGCATTTCTTCAAACTGCTTGATGATAATATCTTTCGCTTTATCATACGCTTCCGGAGCAATACCGCTGAAAACAAGCAATAATCCTTTATGACTTTCAAATCTGGAAGCAGCATAGTAGGCCAACTGATGCTTTTCCCGGACATTGGCGAATAATTTCGAATGAGGAAATCCGCCAAATAAGCCATTAAATACCTGCATCGTAAAATAGTCGGAGTCCTTAAATGTTGTTTGCGTTCTAAATCCTAAGTGCAGCTTACCCTGTTGTATTTTCTGTTTTTCCGTTACCTCTTGCGCCTGTTTTGACTCTGATGGCGACTGTACCAGCGTAGCAGAATGGACAGGGTCACGGTCTAAGATGATCGATTGACCAATGGTTCGCTTTGTCTCGTCAGCATTCACATCTCCTAAAAGGTAAACATCCATACGATCCTCTTTTAGCATCGATTGGAATGTGTTGTACAAACTTTGACCATCAATGGAGTCCAAATCTTCCAAATATCCGTGTACATGAGTGGCATAAGGCTCATTTTGGCACATTTCGTCAATTAAACGCATATTGGCATAACTCATCTTCTGATCTTTAATGGATTCAATTTTCTGTCTGAGGGTTTCCTTTTCTTTTTCTACGATTTCTGACTTAAAAACATTTCCCTCAAGAAGAGGTTTAAGAAGAATTTGCTGAACAAGTTCCATAACCTCATCCATCAGTGAACTTTCTTCAGGTAAAAATTTCTCATTCACAAATGACATACGAATCGTAAGTAAATGATTTTCACCTTTTTTCGAAACATCGATATTCAAATCTGCTCCGTATAGCTCATCAAGTCTGGTTCGTAATTTTCTCTCACTTGGATAATCCTTTGTTCCTTTCTGCATTACAAAAGGAAGTAAGGCACGTCTGGTGGCTGTATCCCTTTGCAAAGGAGCAAGGAAGCGGATAACCAGCACATTGGTTTTAAACTTTTTTGTAGGAATTACATGCAGCTGATATCCTTCCATATCAAACTGATGTTCAGTCAATTCAGCCATTCCTTTTTACCTCCTTAAACATACAATCTCTCCATATAGCTTATCATGAATTAGAAAAAGTATCCTTCTATAAGCATGTAATAAAAAAAGACTCCTTATTATTAGAAATAAAGAGTCCTGAATTTAGCATGAACTTATTCCTTAACCATCCCCTTAAGTTAAACACGTATTCAAATTCTCTTCCTAATAACGTAAAAGCTGAATTTGTCAGCTCTGAAATAATTTTTTGAGTATAACACAGGCTCATCCTGTTCGTTATAATGCATTTGTTTTAGTAAAAGAAGAGATTGATCAGGTTGACAATCAAGTAATAATGAAGCTTTTTCATGAAAACTTACCGGTTCTATTTTCGTTACAGCATACGTTATTCGATAACCCGTGTGATCCTCAATAACCTTCAGCAAGGAGGTATTTTTGTGCACATTTTCAAGGTCAATGGAATCCGGCAGAATGTGATCAATACAATAAATCACAGGGATATCATCTGCTGTACGAATTCGCTCAATTTCGACGATTTCAGATAATGTATTGTCATTAAACTGAACCCTGTCTTCCGATGATGATTGAATGATTTCAGTTGCAAGATAGCGGGAGCCAGGAGTCATACCGGTTTGAGCGATCATATCCGTTACACTATGCAATTGCTCAATCCCGGAAGCAAACACGGACTTTTCCTTCACATATGTACCCACGCCATGCTTTCGAACGACAATATTATCTTCCTCCAGAATACGGAGTGCTTCCCTTAATGTGGCCCGGGAAACTCCTAAATCCCTGGACAATTGAAATTCAGAAGGTAATTTTTCGCCTTCCCGATATTTGTCTTTTTCTATGTCATGTTTAATTTGGTCTATGACCTGTAAATATAAATGACGTGAATCATCACGAATGGACATTACATTCACCTCAAATCACTTTCTTTGGAACAACGATGAACCCTAAATTACTATATCATTATTCGACACGCAAATAAAGGGAAACTTCGATCAAAATACGGTTACGTATTTAGGTAAGACGCCGCAAAGAAAAGTGAAAGCGACCGTTTGGGTCCCACACCTTAACCAGTATTCATGGCGTGACAAGCTTTCTGTCAAGTAGTCGATTCTGCTCAGGACTAACGGGGTCTGGGTGCCGTAACTGGAAAGTGCGATAGGTTCAGTCGCCGCCCACAACAAAGAAGACACTATGTTAGGAATTTTAATAGATGTCGCACTTGTGCCCATGGGTGAAAGCGAAGCATATTTCCGTAACGGTGCGGGCGACACCTATCAAAATTCGGGCATTTATGCCTGCTGCTTCAGGAGGTTTGTTCGTCTTCAACTTGATTGGTTAATACTTTTCGCGGCTTGCTGCCTTCATAAGGACCAACGATTCCTCGATCTTCCATTGCGTCAATTAAACGAGCCGCACGTGTGTACCCAATTCGGAATCTTCTCTGAAGCATGGATACACTTGCACTTTGCATTTCAAGGACGAGTTGTACAGCATCATCATATAATTCATCATCCACTTCCTGTACAACTTCAGACTCTTCCTCAGGGATCATATCCTCCTGATACTGAGCCTTCTGCTGTTCAACACAGTGATCGACAATACGTTCAACCTCTTCATCCGATAGAAATGCTCCCTGAATACGTGCAGGTTTGGAAGCCCCTACTGGGATAAAGAGCATATCTCCTCGACCTAATAACTTTTCCGCTCCACCAGAGTCCAAAATCGTTCTTGAGTCAGTCTGTGAAGATACACTAAAGGCAATTCTTGATGGAATATTCGCTTTAATAACTCCTGTAATAACATCAACCGAAGGACGCTGAGTGGCAATAATCAGATGGATACCGGCCGCACGTGCCATTTGCGCCAATCGTGTAATCGCATCTTCCACTTCATTGGAAGCGACCATCATCAGGTCCGCTAACTCATCAATCAGAACAACAATATAAGGTAATAATGGCTGTTCTTCATCTTCTGTACTTATGCTGTTCATCCGTTTCACATACTCATTGTATCCTTCTATATTCCGTGTACCTGTTTCCGAGAATAAATCATAACGCCGCTCCATTTCTGCTACAACCTTTTTTAAAGCTCTTGAAGCTTTCTTAGGATCCGTAACAACAGGTGTGAGTAAATGAGGAATTCCATTATAGACATTCAGTTCTACCTTTTTCGGGTCAATCATCATCATTTTTACCTCATGAGGCTTAGCTCTCATTAGGATACTGGTAATGATTCCATTTACACAGACACTTTTTCCGCTCCCTGTCGCACCAGCAATTAACATATGCGGCATTTTATTTAGTTCAGCTGTAATAACATCACCGGAAATATCTCTTCCCAGCCCAAATAGAAGCTTGGAGGAATTGCCTTTCGGATACGCATCCATCACTTCTTTTAGAGAGACAGTTGCAATTTCCTGATTGGGAACTTCAATGCCAATGGCAGATTTTCCCGGTATAGGCGCTTCAATTCGTAAATCCTTAGCAGCTAAAGCTAAAGCCAGATCATCATGAAGATTGACGATTTTACTTACTTTTACACCAGCACTTGGATATACTTCATACTTTGTAACGGAAGGCCCTACATGAACTTTGGAGACTCTTGCTTTCACACCAAAGCTTTCAAAGGTTTTTTCCAGTTTTCGAACCGTAGCCTGGATATGGGATTTTTCCTGCTGCTGAGAATTCTGCACCGGTTCAACAAGCAGCTCCGGCGATGGCAGAATATATTCAACGTTTTCCTTCTCGGCCAATGGTAACGACTCGTCCAGTTCTGTCTGATCCTCTCGTGCCCCGGAATCCTCCTGAACTTCTTGAGTTTGATTATGGTTGGATTGTCCCCTCTCTTCTTCTCCATCAGGACCAGGTTCCTGAAAGTCATGGGTATGATATACAGCGTCTGTAAAATCTTCAATAATCGGCTCGTCACCCTTATCTGCAATTTCGGGCACGGCTTGTCCCATATCAATTTCCGGAGATACATTTGTATCTGTGGTCGCTGCCTTCTTTTCCAGTTTATCTGCTTTGTGCTCGAGCCATTTTTGCTGGAGATTGTTTTTATGTTCCACCCATTTGTCTCTACTTTTTTCATAGCTTTTCTTTAAAAGATCTCCTAATGAAATTTGTGTCAAAAAGAGAATACCTATAATAAATCCGAAAACAGATAAAATCCGTGCTCCATCCGGTGAAAATAAGTAAAAGCTGAACGCATAAAGACTGGCACCAATTAATCCTCCCCCTAAATAGGACGCTTCGAGTTCACCACTGAGAAAACCTGTAAAATGACTCCAGGTTGTCTTTAAAATTGATGGATCAGCAGCTGAAGCCATAATAGATTCAAAGGTTTGAATATGGGTGAACAATAAAAGTGATGAAATAATAATATAAAAACCTGTAAGTTTGGGCTGAAAGAATTTAGGCCAGGTTCTCTTGACCATTAACGATATCCCTAACCCAAATAGAAATATAGACGGAATGACAAACCATATCCCGAAAAATAACCGTAATAAGTGCTCGAGACCTCTTGGAATATAACCGGCACCAATAGCACTTATTCCACTTGAAAAAATCGCAAGTGCTATGAATAATAGGCCTAACAATTCAAACTTCAGACCTTTTTTTATGGTTTTTTTACTTCTTTTCCTCTTTTTCTTTGCCATAGATGTTCACCTCAATAAGATAAGCAGCCATACTTCGTGGCTGCTTTTTCCATTCTTATTATATCACAGTGTCGTCACGCTTGTAATCATATAGGGACCTATAATCGAATCCGATTTCCTGGTATATACTGCTGATTTAAATAATCATTTGGGTCTGTTGACATCGTCTGCAGAATTTCGTAAGATCCGTCCTTCATATCCTGTACCTTCAATACACGGTTATCAACGGTAACCCATTTACACTGGCTGTATTCCTCCTCATCTGGTGGAAAAATATCATGTTCGCTCAAAGGTGTGTAAAGAATCATTGTATCACCTGACTCTCATTACCGTTATCTCTGTTGTCATCAATCATTTGATTCAGCTTTTCCATCGCTTCCTTTACACCACCAATTTCGTCAATAAGTCCAAAATTCACAGCATCTGTTCCTACAACATTGGTGCCAATATCTCTCGTTAAGTTCCCTTTTTCAAACATTAACTCCTTAAATTTTTCCTCTTCGACATTAGAATGACGTGTGACAAAGTTAATCACGCGATCCTGCATCTTATCTAAGTATTCAAAAGTTTGCGGCACACCAATCACAAGACCGTTCAGACGAATGGGGTGAATGGTCATCGTTGCTGTTTCGGCTATAAACGAATAATCCGTGGACACAGCAATAGGTACACCAATGGAGTGTCCGCCGCCTAAAACAATGGAGACTGTCGGCTTTGAAATTGAGGCAATCATTTCGGATATTGCCAGGCCTGCCTCTACATCCCCACCTACAGTATTCAAAAGAACAATTAACCCTTCAATTTTAGGATTCTGTTCAACAGCTATAATTTGCGGGATCATATGCTCATATTTTGTTGTTTTATTCTTTGGCGGTAATTGCACATGACCCTCAATCTGGCCAATAATGGGCAGTATATGAACGTTGGAATCAGGGGTTTGGGCAACATTGGTTTGACCTAATTGCTGTAACTTCTGTACCAGACTACTGCTATTCTGGTCATTCCCTTGTTGCTGTCCATCCTGATTCCCATCTTTTTGTGGATTTTGTTCGTTACTCACTCTATCTACGCCCCTTTTCTATGTTTAATCTTATTATGACCGACGGGACGTATAGACATGCAAAAAGCCGGCATAAATTATTGCCGGCTTTCATGAATACCTTCTAAAATACTGAGTAATTGTTTATTCTCATCATCATTTAGTGGGATTATTGGTAAGCGTACTCCACCTGCGTCAATCCCCTTCCAGTGTAAGGCAGCTTTTACAGGTGCTGGTGAAGGAGCTAAAAAGACTCCTTTCATGACCGGCAGCAGATGACGATGCAGGTAGGCGGCCTGCTGCACATTCCCCTGATCATAATGGTGAAGCATTTCCTGCATCTCATTTCCAATGATATGAGCGGATACAGAAATGACACCTTCCCCGCCAATCGCTCTTGTAGGGAGAGTTAAAGGATCTTCACCTGTATACAAGAGGAAATCATCATCCGTCTGTTCAATAATCTCAGCCATTTTATTTAAGTCACCACTTGCATCCTTAATGGCGACAATGTTATCGATTTTAGAAAGACGGACTACTGTATCGGCTTCCAGGCGTACAACCGTTCTTCCTGGTACATCATACAGAATAACGGGTAAGGATGTGGATTCAGCAATTGACTTAAAATGCTCATACAGACCTTGCTGACTTGGTTTATTATAATAAGGTCCTACAAGCATAATCCCGTCTACACCTGTTTGTTCTGCTCTTCTTGTCAGCTCAATGGAAGCCTGGGTGTCATTGCTGCCTGTTCCGGCAATGACAGTCGCTCTGCCATCGACAATCCTCACTACATGATTAAATAATTGAACTTTTTCATCCACTGACAGGGTAGGTGATTCACCAGTTGTTCCAGACACAACTAAACCATCAGATCCATTCTCAATTAAATACTCAACCAATTCTGTCGTTTTAGACAGATCCACTTTACTATTGTCATCAAAAGGAGTAACCATAGCCGTTAAAATCCTGCCGAAACTCACGAAAAAGACTCCCTTCTCTCCTGATCTCACCCTAGTTCAAATGTGTCATGTAATGCAGTGACTGCCTTTTTCAAGTCATCCTCATGAATCAGTACCCAAATCGTTGTGTGACTGTCAGCGGATTGCAGGATCTGAATTCCTTCAGCAGCTAAGGAACTGACAATTTTTGAAGTGACACCAGGGACACCGGTCATACCTGCTCCAACCGTAGACACTTTAGCACAATTGGGAACGGTTTCCGGCTGATAACCCATTTTTTGAAGCAGTTGTACAGCGTGATCTGCTGAAGCGCCTGGTACAGTATAGGTTACCCCATCTGGCGAAATATTAATAAAGTCCACAGAAATGCTGGCTTCAGCCATTGTTGTAAAAACGTCTTCATGAAGTTTATCCGTATTGGTTTCCGACTTTACATTAATTTGTGTAATATCGGATAAATGAGCAATACCGGTAATAAGCCGATCAGGTATATCCTGACCATTGGCTTCTGTTCTTGAAGAGGTTACAAGCGTCCCCTGATCATCTGAATAAGTGGAACGTATTCGTAATGGTATTTCTGCCTGCATAGCCAGTTCTACTGCCCTTGGATGAATCACTTTTGCACCTTGATGAGCCAGGTTGTTAATTTCATTATACGTAACTACAGATAACGGTCGTGCCTTTTCTACGATTCGCGGATCAGCTGTCATAATGCCTTCAACATCTGTAAAGATATCTACATATTCTGACTTAAGCGCAGCTCCTAATGCTGCTGCTGTAGTATCTGATCCACCTCTGCCTATTGTGGTTGTTTCTCCATTTTCATCTTTCCCCTGAAAGCCTGCAACGACAACGGCATCATATACTTCTAACTCTTTTAAAATCCGATCTGTATTTACTCTTTCAATTTTGGCGTTTGTAAATTCACTGTTAGTTAAAAATCCAGCTTGTGCACCTGTCAATGCTGCTGCTTTGACATTTTGCTCATTGAGTTCATTGGAAAAAACAATGGATGAGATGGTTTCCCCACAAGAGACCAGCAAATCTTTTTCACGATCTGAAATATACGAGTGGGTATCATTAACCAGGGACAGAAGGGTATCCGTGGCGTATGGATCCCCCTGTCTGCCTATGGCTGAAACGACAATAACCACCTTATATCCATCATCCATCGCTTTTTTTATATGAGAGATTGCGCTACTTCTCGTATCTTTTGAACGTACAGAAGTTCCACCGAATTTTTGAACGACTAGTTTCATTGATACACCTCTACAACGTTATTTTTTTAACCAGTTATTTTCTATTATACTTTGTGCAATCTGAACAGAATTCCATGCTGCACCTTTTAATAGATTGTCAGATACAACCCATAGATGGTAGCCATTGGACTGATCGAGATCCTGACGAATACGGCCGACAAACACATCCCGTTTACCTTCTGCACTTAATGGCGTTGGATAGGTTTGTGTTTCCGGGTCATCTTCCAGTACAACACCTGGAGCGTTCCGGAATAGTTCTTTTATCTGTTCGACAGAAGCTCCTTCCTGCTCCACTTCAACATACACGCTTTCTGCATGTGAAGTGAAAAATGGAAGTCGTACACAAGTTGCAGAAACCGGTAATTCGCTTAAATGCATAATTTTTTTCGTTTCATTAATCATTTTCATTTCTTCAAATGTATATCCATTGTCCTGGAAGACATCAATTTGCGGTAATGCGTTAAAGGCGATTGGATAATGCTTCTCATCCCCTTTAACCGGAAGAATCCCGGCATTTAACTCATCACCATTTAAAAAGGACTGAGATTGTTCTTTTAATTCATCTGCGGCTGCGTTTCCCGCTCCAGATACTGCCTGATATGTCGATACAATCACTCTTTTCAGACCATATGCTTCACGAATCGGTTCAAGGGCAGCAACCATTTGAATGGTTGAACAATTTGGATTAGCAATAATTCCGCTGTGCTGCTTTATATCCTCCTCATTCACCTCAGGAACGACCAGAGGTACTTCCGGGTCCATACGATAGGCACTTGTATTATCGACAACCACTGCACCACGTTTTACAGCCTCGGGTGCCAGTTTTTTTGAAATACTTCCTCCTGCTGAAAACAAAGCGATATCCACGCCTTCAAAGGCTTCAGGCACCGCTTCTTTTATCTCAACTTCTTCGCCATTAAACGAAACTTTCTTACCTGCTGAGCGTTCAGATGCCAGAAGGGAGATTTTATCAATTGGAAAGTTCTGTGCTTCGAGTGTCTGGATCATTTTTTGGCCAACTGCACCTGTTGCACCAACAACTGCAACATGATAGCTGTGTTGATTCTGTGACATAAATGTTTCCCCTTTCCTAAATCATTAATCATTTAAACATTCACTAAGAATATAAATAGATTGAAAAGTTGCTCTAATCACAAGTTTACAATACTCAATTTTAAATTCAATGATAACTTGATATAATTATCTCCATTCTAGCACACTCACAGGCTGAAAAGTATGGTTTTCCTTAATTTTCGTTAAACATGCGCTGAATTAGTACCGGTTGATACTGTTCCCGGTCCAATGCACTTTCTACCGCTGCTTGAAGCTGAGCCATATCAGCAACAAGGGAATTTGGCTTTTTAAATGGGTGATCCTGACCTAAAGGTATAAAGTAGAAGAATTCACTGGCCATCAATCTCATTAAATTCACACCATTCATACCTAAAGCATCATTTGTCGATACTCCTAATACAATTGGGTTCTGATTTCTCATGGTCGCTTTAGCAGCCATGAGTACTGGTGAATCGGTTAATGCATTTGCCAATTTACTTAAAGAATTTCCTGTTAATGGCGCAATAACCATACAATCTAACGGATACTTCGGGCCAAGAGGTTCTGCTTCAGGAATGGTTGAAATCACTTTCTGACCGGTGATTTCCTCAATTTTATTGACATGATCGACCGCTTTCCCAAATTTAGAATCTACAAATTTTACGGTATTGGAAATCACAGGAACCACTTCAGCACCTGCATCTACCAGCTGTTGAATCTGCGGAAAAATTTCCTCGTACGTACAATGAGAACCGGTCACTCCGAATCCAATACGTTTTCCTTTAATATCCATACGCCATAACTCCTTTCTTATTGTTCATCCGTTAAAATTTGAGTGATGACCCCAGCCAATATATCTCCTGCTGTTTTTGGAGCCACAATAGAGGGCAGGCTGGGTGTTAATATCGCTTTTACCCCTCTGCGTCTGGCGTAGCGAAAATCAGTGCCTCCAGGTTTTGACGCTACATCCAAAATAATAGATGTAAGAGGCAGGTTTTGAATGACCTTCACATTCACGACTGGTGCTGGAATGGTATTTAATAAAATATCACAATCATATACAGATTCACTTACGTCTTTCATTTCAAAGGGTTCAAGTCCCATTTCATAAATACGAGCAAGGTCTTTTTGACATCTTGCCCCTACCTTTACCTTGGCTCCCAAAGCCTGAAATGTCCTTGCAATCGTAATTCCAACTCTTCCAAAGCCAAGAACCACTACATTTGATCCATGTATAGTGAAATCTGTGTATTGTATGGCTAACATGAGTAATCCTTCAACTGTTGGGATCGAATTATAAATCGCTACGTCATCGCGATTGAATAACGGGATCAAAATAAGATCCTTTTCTTCGCATAATCTTGTTAAATATGAATTTGTAATACCAGTGAAAATCTGACAGGATGGTGACAGTTGGTCTAACCACTCTTCTGTTAATCTTGGAGAATAACTGGAAAAATCAGTGTCCAGATAGCCTTCCTGATCTATCCCGCGTACAGGAAGAAGTACTGCATCTAAATGATCTGGTTTAATTTCCTCCATATTGGTCTTATTAACACCTCGTATATCCTCTTCTAATTCGTCATACCCGACTAAATAAAGAGTTGCATCCCAATCACAAAGCTTTTTAATGATCTGGAGCTGCCTGGCATCACCACCAAGCACACCTATTTGATAACCGGTTAACATGTCAGCACCTCACTATAGAGAACCGTAATTTTTAATGAATAAGCCCAAATTCATTTACGATGTTATCTTATGACCATAAGCCAATAACGTGAATGTTTTCTGCTCTTGAATTCTGGAAAAGTGAAATAAAAAAACCTTTGTTTCCGCTATTAACGCGAAAACAAAGGTTTTTTACTACTGATAGGGATCCTGATAGGGCTTTACAACGACAATATCGTCTCCGATGGTTTCAATTTCACTCCAATGAATCTTATCCTGCATTTCACCCTTTTTAACCCCGAACCATTTATAATCGGGTATTAATATAGATTCAATCTTCCCTGTTTTAATATCAATATCTAAATCTGTCTGACCTAAAATCCCCAGGCGGGCCCCTTTGGACACATCAATCAATTCTTTCCCGCTCAAGTCTTTAAATCTCATTCTGGTCCCTCCCCCTTCTACTTTATGCGCAGGGAATGAAAGTTATTTTTAATCTTTTGCTGAGATTAGTGCACTTGAATAAGGCTGATTAAATATTTGCTGAATACTGTTATTGACGGTATGATGGTCTACCCGATCAATAAGCTGAATAATATCATCAAGAGAGCGATGGCGCTTAAGCAGCAGCTCGTTTTTCCCATTGCGACTCATCCTGCTGTTTGTGCTTTCCAATCCCAGCATTAAATTCCCTTTAAGCTGTTCCTTACTGTTCTTTAACTCTTTATCTGTCAGACCACCAGAAATGAATTGTTGTACCGTGTCGTGAATCGTTTCTTCCAATACCTCTAATTGGTCATTACCTGTTCCTCCATAAATGGTTAACAGACCATCATCAAGGAAGGAACTGTGATAGGAAAACACTGAATAGGCCAGACCTTTTGTTTCCCTTACCTCCTGAAATAACCGCGAACTCATACTTCCCCCTAGTACATTATTTACAACAACAAGACTGTAAATATCATCATGACCTACAGGTAAACCCTGGTACCCCAGGCAAAGATGAGCCTGCTCGGTATCCTTCTTTCGTTTAAAGTGCTGATGCTGAAAGTCGGGTTTATCAAATTGATTTTTCCCACCCTTGCGTTCAAAGGTGCCGAACAGCTTTTCAACTTCTTTAAAAAATCCTTCATCCACATTTCCCGCCACAGAAACAACAACATTTTCCGGGCTGTAATTCTCCTCCATATAGGCTCTCAAATCCTCAGGTTTAAAGGATGCCAGGGTTTCTTCTGTACCTAAGATAGGATAGCCCAATGGATGCTTCCCGTAACTTGCTTCCGACAGCAAGTCATGAACAATGTCATCCGGGGTATCTTCATACATCTTAATTTCCTCATTAACAACCTTTTTTTCCCGTTCCATTTCTTCCTGATCAAAGGTGGAATGGAAAAACATATCAGCCAGAATATCCAGCGCATAGTTTGCATGGGTATCCATAACCTTTGCAAAGTAACAGGTATACTCCTTGGAGGTAAAGGCATTCACTTGTCCCCCAATAGAATCAAAGCTTTCTGCAATTTCACGGGCATTCCGATTTTCAGTCCCTTTAAACATCATATGTTCAATAAAATGAGAGATCCCGTTATTCAGATTTCCTTCATTCCGGGAGCCTGCTAAAACCCATACTCCAATCGATACAGATCTGACAGTCGGGATTTCTTCTAATACGATACGGAGTCCATTATCACATGTATATTTTTTAACCAAAATTCATCCTCCTAAAAAGCATATTCATTTCATGATCTGTTTTCTGATAATAAATTTCCAACGGTACCAATTTTATAGTTTTTTTCCTTGATTTTCAAAATTAAATCCTCAAGTGTATCCTCCATTACTTTTGTCGGGTGCATTAAAATCATGGATCCCCCTTCCAATTTTGGCAGAACACGATTCATCACTTGATTCTTAGAAGGATTATCCCAGTCAATGGTGTCAATCGTCCACATTATTGTCTCCATGTTATGTTCAGAAGCGACGTTGACAACATGATTATTAAAATTCCCCGCAGGTGGAGCTAGAAATTCAGGCTTCTTTTTAATAATGGATTTAATAATGCCGTTGGTTTTTGTAATCTGATCGGTCATTTGTGCTTTGCTCATTTGACTCATATCAGGATGATTATAGCCGTGACTGCCGATTTCATGACCTTCCTCATTGATCATTTTTAATAGCTCAACATGATCCTGTGCCCATTTTCCGTCTATAAAAAATGTTGCTTTCAGATTATGTTTTTTTAATGTTTTAATCATATCTGGTATATATTCTTCTCCCCATGAAACATTGATGAGAAAGGAAACCATCTTTTTATCAGGATGTCCGCGGTAGACAGGAGCGGCAGGAAGGTCATCAAACGTAACCTCAGGCTCTGTTTCATTAAACACAAGCTTCTCCTTATTAAATTCCCCTGTATCCTCCATTTTTAAATAGGATTTATCCACATTTACCTTTAACCCATTCAGGCCAGGCATTTTTTTCCATACTTTATGTATTTTAGCATTTTGAGGCTCTACCTCAAACGTGAAGCCTTTTGTTCAATTTCCTTATAAAGTGGATCACTTTTATCAACAGAGGATACTGAGATATTTTCCATAACGGAAACATAGTCTTTAGTATAAGTATTCTCAAATAAACCGTATGATAGCATAACAAGAACGACAAATAATATACCCTGAATCCAATAACGCCGCCTCATAAAATCCCCCTCTCCCTAAACCCTATGAAAAACAAGCCTCGTGTAGAACATAGAAAAGCGAAGGCGAGCGGTTAGGTCATGCGGGATAAGACGAAGACATGGAGTGGCATGGTTTTCGCCACGGAAGGGCTTTGGCTTATATCCGCCTTGACCTGCGAGCCGCAGCTGGACATAGAAAAGCGAAGGCGAGCGGTTAGGTCCGACGGCATAAGCAGAACGCCAAAAAAGTCCAATAAAAAAGAAACTGGCAGGCCAGCTTCTTACTTTATCGTCTATTCAGTTTCCTTATTTGCAGCTCCTTGTTCCTTCATGGCATCTTTTCGTGAAAGATTAACTCTTCCCTGGTTGTCGATTTCTTTTACTTTAACCAGAATGTCATCTCCAATAGAAACAACGTCTGAAACATTCTTAATATGACGTTCATCAAGCTGTGAAATATGAACAAGACCTTCTTTACCTTTGAAAAGCTCTACAAAGGCTCCAAACTTTTCAATACGCTTAACTTTGCCGAGATAAGTCTTTCCTACTTCAACCTCACGAACCAGGTCTTCAATAATTTGCTTCGCGTGTTTGTTCATATCCATATCGGCCGAGGAAATAAAGATGTTTCCATCCTGTTCAATATCAATTTTTACGCCTGTTTCTTCGATGATCTGGTTAATTTGTTTACCGCTTGGTCCGATAACATCTCTGATTTTGTCCGGATTAATGCTCATCGTTAAGATTTTTGGTGCATGTGCAGAAAGCTCATGACGAGGCTGCTGTATGGTTTCAAGCATATGACCGAGAATATGCATACGCCCTTTTTTCGCTTGTGTCAGAGCCTCTTTCAAAATCTCACGTGACAGACCTTCTATTTTAATATCCATTTGAAGAGCAGTAACACCATCTTTTGTTCCGGCAACTTTAAAGTCCATGTCACCAAGATGGTCTTCCATCCCCTGAATATCTGTTAAAATCGTATAATCTTCGTCCTGTTTCACAAGTCCCATTGCAATACCGGCTACTGGAGCTTTTATAGGTACACCCGCATCCATCATGGCCATCGTGCTTCCACAAATACTTGCCTGGGATGTTGAGCCGTTTGACTCCAACACTTCAGAAACAACCCTGATTGTGTATGGGAATTCTTTTTCAGAAGGAACAATAGGCTCTAAAGCACGTTCACCAAGTGCACCATGTCCAATTTCACGGCGTCCTGGTCCTCTAATTGGGCCGGTCTCTCCTACACTAAAGGAAGGGAAATTATAATGATGCATAAAGCGCTTGGATTCTTCCAGGTCAAGTCCATCTAAAATCTGGACATCACCCAATGCACCTAATGTACATACACTTAAGGCCTGGGTTTGACCTCTTGTAAACAGACCCGATCCATGTGCTCTTGGCAACACACCCACACGGGAAGATAATGGTCTGATTTCATCCGGAGCACGACCATCCGGACGCACATTTTCTTTTGTGATTAAACGGCGTACTTCATCCTTAACCAATGCATCAAGTACATCCCGAACTTGTCCAAGGACATCTTCATCCTGTTCTTCTTCTGTATATTTCTCCAGCACTTCATTTTTTACTTTTTCAATCGCTTCATCTCTTGCATGTTTTTCCTCTACCTGAATAGCCTGGATTAATTCTTCCTTAGCATCTTTTTCAACCTGTTCCCTGATGGATGCTTCTGGTTGGAATAGTTCAACTTCCATTTTTTCTTTTCCGGCTTCTTCAATAATTTTTTCCTGAAATTCAACCAGTCTCTGTATTTCTTTATGACCAAACATGATGGCTTCCAGCATGACTTCTTCCGGAACTTCATTAGCTCCAGCTTCTACCATGTTAACAGCATCCTTCGTACCTGCAACAGACAGATTGATATCACTTTTCTCCAATTGCTCTACAGTAGGATTAATAATAAACTCGCCATCAATTCGTCCAACAATAACGCCTGCAATCGGTCCGTTAAACGGAATATCAGAAACTCCTAACGCAATGGAGGACCCGAGCATTGCGACTACTTCTGAAGAGCAGTCCTGATCAACACTCATAACGGTACTTATTACCTGTACCTCGTTACGGAATCCATCAGGAAATAGTGGTCTGATTGGCCGGTCAATGAGTCGGGAGGTTAGTATTGCTTTTTCACTTGGTCTGCCTTCACGCTTAATAAATCCACCCGGAATTTTCCCTACAGCATATAATCTTTCTTCATAGTTCACTGTAAGCGGGAAAAAGTTAAGATTCTTCGGTTCATTTGATGCAGTAGCTGTACATAATACAGCTGTTTCTCCATATCGTATCATGCATGCGCCATTTGCCTGTTTAGCAAGTTCGCCAATTTCAACTTTAAGCGTACGGCCAGCTATGTCAATGGAGTACTCCTTCTTATCTTCTGCCATTTTGTACGACTCCTCTCAAACAAAAAAATTACGTTTATAGTTAGATTGTAACTACTGCGTATAAATTTATGTAAAAAATACTCCTATCCAAAATATAACAAAAATTCTTCCTATAGAAAAAGCGGGATTCTATCCCGCTTTTTATCTTTCTCTTCTGATCCGCGGATAAAAATAAAATTAGCGACGCAGACCAAGTTTTTTAATTAACTCACGGTAGCGAGTTACATCTTTTTTACGTAAGTAGTTCAGCAAGTTACGGCGTTTACCTACCATTTTCAAAAGACCACGACGAGAATGGTGATCCTTTTTATGATCACGTAAATGCTCGTTAAGCTTGGTAATCTCTTCAGTTAGGACAGCAACTTGAACCTCTGGAGATCCAGTATCGTTTTCATGTGTCTTAAACTCATTGATGATTTCATTCTTACGTTCTTGTGTTAAAGCCATCCTGTTTCACCTCCTATTAATATAATCCCCATTCTCCTAGCATAGCGTTGGTGAAGCGCTAAGCCAAGCGATGGTTGAATAACGTACGGATAATACGATACAACTTTTTGACTGAAAATGCAAGAGGTTTATGAAGAAATCGCAAAAAATTGTCGTATCATTTCCTCGTCATGACGGAGCTGTGATTTTAACTCCTCAATACCGAAAAATTTTTGTTCTTCCCGTATATACGTAAAGAAGTCCACCTCTGCCTCTTTACCATAAATATTGCCAGAAAAATCAAAAATATACACTTCCAGGGATGGTTTTGCATCATCTTCCTGAAATGTAGGTTTGTAGCCAAGGTTAGCCATTCCGTAATAGGTTGATCCATTTAAGGCAAACTGTACTGCATATACGCCGACCCTAGGTAAATAATAGTTATCAGAAAGCTGTATATTTGCAGTGGGAAATCCGATTGTATGACCCCTTTGACTTCCCTTCTCAACTCTTCCTTTTAAACGATAGGGTCTTCCTAACAGGTGGTGGGCATCGTCCATCCGGCCTTCAGCTATCTTGTTACGAATAGCTGTAGAACTAATCTTTTCATTATTATGACTCACTTTTTCTATCATCGACAAGGTAAACTCACCTTTGGAATGTTCCTTCATGGTGTCCATATTTCCTTTACCCTTATGACCATATGTAAAATCAAAGCCTGCAACCAGGTGCTTAACACCAAGTTTAATTAAAAACTCTTCTGCAAAATTATCGGGTTCCAATTGCGCCAGAGATTCATTAAATTTTACGATAAAGACATAATCAATTCCCAGGTTTTCAAATTGCTCCAGCTTAGCTCTTTTTGGAGTAAGATAATGAACCTCCTGAATTTCTTTATTTAAAACAACAGAAGGATGAGGATGAAAGGTCATCACAGCACTTTTTAAATCTTTTTCTTCAGCCGCTTTTTTTGCCTCACCAATGACCTTCTGATGACCAAGATGAACTCCGTCAAAATAACCAATAGCAAGAGACATATCCTTTACATCCAGCGATTTATCAATTGGATATTCCAGTTCAAATACTTCCATTATTTCACCTTCTTTACAGCAGCAAGTATGTTTGTTTTACCTACGTTTGAGCAGGAACCTGAAACATTTTATGGGGCTTCATAAAATCCTTCTTACTGGGATGAATCTGATAGAGAGCGATTAATTCATTTGTCGTTTCAACTTTAATTCGGAAAGGGTCTGTACTCGGCATATTTCCAGGTAAAGGTAGCACTTGTCCATGTTTATAGCGGGAGACATCCTGTTCGCTTATATACAGTGTATCAAATTTTTGGAGAGCAAAGTCGATTGAGTACAGATTTTCTTCTATTTTATCATCAACTACAGCCTTTCTCAGATCCTCTAACGTAATTGACTGTGTCTGACAAAATGTCCCCGATTCCGTTCGAGTCAGCTGTGACATATGTGCAGGATAGCCTAAAGCGGAACCTATATCTACACATAATGTGCGAATATACGTACCTTTTGAACATTTTACACGTATACGAAAGGAAGCTGTTGAATAATCCTCTGACCAGTCAATGCTTTCAGATAAAAGCTCCATATGATGAATGGTTACACTTCTTTGAGGGCGCTCTACTTCTATCCCCATTCTCGCATACTCGTAAAGCTTTTTCCCTTTTACTTTTACAGCAGAATACATGGGTGGAGTCTGCTCGATTTCCCCTTCGAAGTCTGATAGTGCCCGTTCAATATCATCAATCGTGAGTGTCTCTGAAACCTTTTCCTTTTTGATGGCTTGACCTTCCTGATCTTCTGTTTCAGTAGCAATTCCAAGCGTTATTTCCGCTTCGTAAACTTTTGGAGATTCCATAATAATGGAAGATATTTTTGTGGCTTGACCAATACAAATCGGTAAAATTCCATCAACCTGAGGGTCGAGCGTTCCTGTATGACCGACTTTTTTTATTTTTAAAAGCTTCCGAACCTTAAATACACAGTCGTGTGAGGTCAAACCAGGTTCTTTCCATAGAGGGAGGATTCCTTCCATATTTGACCCTCCAATCTTCTTTTTTAAAACAAGTGAAAAGGATAGACATAAATGCCTATCCTTTCATGCCTACTGTTTATCCGTGTCTTCGTTGAGTTCACTTATTAGCCGTTCAATTCGGTTCCCGTATTCAATCGTCTCGTCAAATTCAAAGCTTATCTCAGGAGTTTTGCGTAAGCGAATTCGCTTTCCTATTTCGGAGCGGATAAACCCTTTTGCTTTTGCAAGTCCTGCGAGTGTTTCATGCTTTTGCTCGTCATCTCCTAAAACAGAGATGAAAATTTTTGCCTGTTGCAAATCACCGGTGACTTTTACGTCTGTGACCGTAACAAATCCAATACGGGGGTCTTTCATTTTTTTGCCAATAATATCCCCAAGTTCTTTTTTCATTTGTTCTGCGATTCGATTGACACGAAGTTCACTCATTTGCTAACACCTCTTTATGACAAGGGATGAGTCTATAACCACTCAATTTGTTTATTTGTTACTTCAAGTTCAGAAAAGGAGTCTGTTAATTTTACGATTTCCTGAAGAACCTTTTCTGCATGTACTTTGTCAGATGAGACATGTGCGATGCCTAGTAATGTTCTTTGCCACAAATCCTGATAATCAAGTTCACTTATGGACACATTAAATGATTGCCTGATCCTGTGCATAAAGCGTTTAAGCACAGACCGTTTCTGCTTTAGTGAATGGGTGTCATAAATGAAGCATTCGATTTCAAGATAGACAATCATACAGGTTTAACTTCCTCCATAACAAAGGCTTCAATAATATCTCCTTCTTTAATATCATTGTAGTTTTTAATTGTAATTCCGCACTCATACCCTTGAGCAACTTCTTTTACATCATCTTTATAACGCTTTAATGAATCAATTTCACCTTCAAATTGAACAATACTGTCTCTAATAAGACGCACACCGGCATTTCGGGTGATTTTACCATCCGTAACATAGCAACCCGCAATGGTTCCAACTTTAGAAACTTTAAAGGTCTCACGGACTTCTGCCTGACCTGTGATCTTCTCATGATACTCAGGGTCCAGCATACCTTTCATTGCTGATTCAATCTCTTCAATGGCTTTATAAATAACACGATGCAGCCTTACATCCACATTTTCTGTTTCTGCTGTTTTCTTCGCATTGGCATCTGGTCTTACGTTAAAACCAATCACAATAGCGTTAGATGCAGAGGCCAGGATAATATCTGACTCTGTAATGGCGCCTACTCCCGTATGAATGATTTTAACTTTAACACCTTCAACCTCAATTTTACGCAAGGATGCAGCAACAGCCTCAACGGATCCCTGAACATCTGCTTTTACAATAATATTAATTTCTTTCATATCCTGCTGTTTTATTTGTTCAAAGAGATCATCAATATTTACTTTCGCGGAATCGTTACGCTGTGCTTCAATTTGCTGCTGTTGTCTTGCTTCACCAATTTGACGGGCTTTCTTTTCGTCCTCAAAGACAACAAATCGGTCACCCGCTTCAGGCACTTCATTCAGGCCTGTAATCTCAACTGGAGTAGATGGTCCTGCTTCTTGTATACGACGTCCTTCATCATTGACCATAGCTCTTACACGTCCAAATGTATGACCCACAACTAACGAATCACTGACATTCAGTGTTCCATTTTGAACTAGTAAAGTGGCAACTGGACCACGGCCTTTGTCTAATTCGGCTTCTATTACTGTACCGACAGCAAGGCGATCAGGATTAGCCTTCAGTTCTTCAACCTCAGCAACCAGGGTGATCATTTCAAGTAAATCATCAATGCCTTCTCCTTTAAGTGCAGACACAGGAACATAAATCGTATCTCCGCCCCAGTCTTCGGGAACGAGCTCGTACTCCGTCAATTCCTGCATAACACGGTCAGGATTGGCCCCCTCTTTATCAACCTTATTAACAGCGATAATAATAGGTACTTCAGCTGCTTTCGCATGATTGATGGCTTCAACAGTCTGTGGCATAACGCCGTCATCAGCAGCCACCACCAGGATGGCAATGTCGGTTACCTGAGCACCCCTTGAGCGCATACTTGTAAAGGCGGCGTGACCCGGTGTATCCAGGAAGGTTACTTTCTTACCATTTTCCGGCTCAATCTGGTAGGCACCAATATGTTGAGTAATTCCGCCTGCTTCTCCCTCTGTCACCTTTGTATGGCGAATGGAATCAAGCAAAGTGGTTTTTCCGTGGTCAACGTGACCCATAATTGTCACTACGGATGGACGCTCAATTAAATCCTCTTCAGCATCTTCAAAGTCATAATTTTCGATGTCTGTTTCATCAACCACCACTTCTTCTTCAACTTCTACACCATATTCCTCACAAAGAAGTTCGATGGTATCCTTATCAAGATCCTGATTAATTGTGGCCATCACACCAAGAAACATCAATTTTTTAATAAGCCCGGAAGGCTCTTTGTTTAATTTCTCGGCAAGTTCTCCTACTGTTAAAGAGCCGGAGAAAGTTATTTTTCCAGGTGTTGCCGGTTTTTTATTTGATTGTTGTTTTTCATTCTGATTTTGATTTTGTTGTTTCATAGTATTTTTATTTTTCTTTTGTTTCCCTTTTTTATGACCATTTTTTTTGTTTTCCTGTTGCTTTTGACCGGCATTTTGAGCTTGGTTGTTTTTCTTATTCTTAGAGTTACTGTTGTTTTGCTTAGTTTGCTCCGGCTTATTATCCTTCTGTTTCGACTGGTCATCCTTCACCGTTCCACCAAATCCAAATTCCTTATCCAGAATAGCTTTAGTTCCATCTGTTATGGTGGACATGTGATTGGATACCTCTATATCTAAACTTTTAAGTTTTTCAATAACTTCCTTACTTTTTAATTGGTTCTGTTTTGCGTATTCGTAAATTCGCAATTTACTCATACATTCACCCCCGGTTAGTTTCTTCGAGCATGGAGATAATCTTTCCGGCAAATCCACTGTCTTTAATACCCACAGCCACACGACCATCTTTACCAATGGCCTGTGATAATTGGTCACGATTATCTCCAATGACATACGGTATATCATAATACGTACACTTATCTGTAAATTTCTTTTTTGTGTTTGGTGCTGCATCTTTTGCTATGATTAACAGCTTCATCTGCTTTGAGCGAATATCTTTTAAAATGGCTTCCTCTCCTAAACTGCATTTCCCAGCTCTAAATGCCAATCCAATCAGATTTAAGTAGGAATTTTTCAATGCTTTACACCTTCAACGTAGTCTAGTAATTCCTGATATATTTCTGTATCTACCTTCACATTGAAGGTTTGAGATAAAACATCTTTCGCTTTTGCCTGTTCAATAACATGTTTATCCTTTGTTAAATAAGCTCCACGACCATTTTTCTTTCCTGTTTCATCTATAAAGATATCGCCGTCTTTATTTTTTACCACGCGAATAAGTTCCTTCTTAGGCTTCATATCTTTCGTCATCACACATTTTCGCAAAGGTGCTTTTTTATTTTTAGCCATAAGAAATTCTCCCCTTACTCAAAAGAATTTTCTTCTTCTGGTTCAGAATCAGTTTCTTCTTCCTCATGGTTTTCCTCAAGCAGTCCCTCTTCCAAAGCTACAGATTCACTCTTTATATCAATTTTCCATCCTGTTAATTTAGCAGCGAGACGAGCATTCTGGCCACGCTTCCCTATAGCTAATGATAACTGATAATCCGGAACGATAACTGTTGTGGCATTATCCTCCTCATCCACTAATACAGAAAGCACCTTAGCCGGGCTAAGAGCATTCGAGATATAAACGACAGGATCCTCTGACCACTCTACGATATCAATTTTTTCTCCTTTTAGTTCATCCACTACAGCCTGAACCCTTTGACCACGCTGACCAACACAAGAACCAACAGGATCAATCTCAGGATCCTCGGCATGTACGGAAATCTTCGAGCGGTCTCCAGCCTCTCTTGAAACAGATTTAACCTCAACAATACCATCATAAATTTCAGGGACTTCCATCTCAAACAATCGTTTTAAAAGTCCAGGGTGTGTACGGGAAACAAAAATTTGCGGTCCCTTATTTGTGCTCTCCACTTTTGTCAAAAAGACTTTAATCCGGTCATGTACTTCATAAGATTCATTTGGCATAACTTCATTATGTGGTAAGCGACCTTCTGCTTTTCCTAAATCGATATAAATAAAGCGATGATCTTTACGTTGTATAATTCCAGTCATAACATCTTCTACACGATCAATATAATCATTATAAATAACACCGCGTTCAGCTTCCCGAACACGCTGAGTAACGACCTGTTTTGCAGCCTGAGCCGCAATCCTGCCAAAGTCCTTAGGTGTTACCTCAAGCTCTACAATATCCCCTTCTTCGTAGCTTGGATCTACTTGCTGGGCTTCGTTTAAGGTGATTTCGGTCTGGTCGTCTTCAACAGAATTAACAACCGTTTTTCGTGCCAGTACATGCATTGAGCCTGTTTCTTCATTCAGATCCACACGTACATTTGTTTTTGATTTAAAATTTTTTTTATAAGCTGAAATTAAGGCAGCTTCCAGGGCATCCATTAAAATTTCTTTATCGATACCTTTCTCTTTCTCTAAATATTGGATTGCCTCAAAAAGATCGGCGTTGTTCACCTTGATATCCTCCTTTTAATTAAATGTAACAGCTAAGTGAGCTTTAGCTATCTGATCGAAGGGAATTTCAACGTTCTTTGTTCTGGTTTTAACTTTCACTTCCAAATTTACCCTCCCATTTTCAATAGAACGAAGCTTTCCTTCAAATTCCTTTTCACCATCAATAGCCTTATAAACCTTCACATACACGTTTTCTCCTGTATGATTAATAAAGTCCTGCTCCTTCTTAAGCGGTCTCTCAACTCCTGGTGACGATACTTCAAGATAATAGGGATCTTTTACAGGCTCTGCTTCATCTAATTTTTCACTAAGTGCTTCACTCACTTTTCCGCACTCTTCTATATCCACACCGCCTTCTTTATCGATATAAACACGCAGAAACCAGTTCTTTCCTTCCTTCACAAACTCTGTATCTACAAGTTCCAGGTTCATATCGTCCAAAATGGGTTGTACGAGCTCTTCTGTCGTCTCTGTTACTTTTTTTCCCATTCCGATCACTCCTTTAGCGTTTATGTAGATTTACCCTTTTGCCGCAAGATTCAAATGATACATTATGTACGATAAAATTCCCTGCTGTACAAGCAGGGAATTTTCCTCCAGAGCCATTTGAATCACTAACAGAATCAAAAGAACAAAAAACTCACCCATAACAAAATAGAAGTTTATGACAACCAGATTCATCCTTTACAGCTGCCAATCATTTAATAAACCTTCAGGTAATAGGAAAGAGTGGGCTGCCCCACTCTTCATCCTTACTTCGTATCCTTTGTTATACCAACAAAAATATACCATAACTTCGTAAACTTTGCAAACATACTAAAAGAGAGATAACTGATTGGCATCCGGTAATCCTTCTAAACAGCCATGCTGATCGAGGTACTCCAAAACAGTTTTGGATATTCGACTTCTTTCACGCAAGTCTTCTTTTGATAGAAATTCGCCATCTTCTCTGACTTTCTGGATATTTAATGCGGCGTTTGTACCCAGACCGTCAATTGCATTGAATGGCGGGATGAGCGTATCGCCGTCTACCAGAAAATCCTTGGCGTCTGAGCGATACAGGTCTACCTTTTGGAATGAATAGCCTCTTTCATTCATCTCTAAGGCAACTTCAAGAACAGTCAGTAAACTTTTTTCTTTCGGAGAGGCGTCATTTCCTTTATTTTGAATCTCTTCAATCCGCTTCCGAATGGCCTGGCTACCCTTTATCATGGTATCCAGCTCAAAGTCACTGGCACGCACACTAAAGTAGGCTGCATAAAAGTAAATCGGATAATGGACTTTAAAATAAGCAATTCGAATGGCCATTAATACATAAGCAGCTGCGTGGGCTTTCGGGAACATGTACTTAATCTTCTTACAGGATTCAATATACCAGTCTGGCACACCATGCTTCTTCATCTCTTCAATCCAGTCATCCTGCAGTCCTTTTCCCTTACGTACAAACTCCATAATTTTAAAAGCAAGAGAAGCTTCTAACCCTTTGTGGAGCAAATATACCATGATATCATCACGACAGCCGATTACCTCGGGCAACGTACAAATACCTTTATTAATCAACTCCTGAGCATTGCCCAACCATACATCTGTACCATGGGATAATCCCGATATCATGACTAACTCTGCAAAGGTAGACGGTTTTGTATCTTCCAGCATCTGCCGAACAAACCTGGTCCCAAATTCAGGGACACCTAATGTTCCTGTTTTACACATAATCTGTTCAGCATCTACACCAAGAGATTCAGGACCACTGAATATTTTCATGACCTCAGGATCGTCCGTTGGTACTTCCTGAGGATCAATGCCGGTTAAGTCCTGCAGCATACGGATAACTGTGGGATCATCGTGTCCGAGTATATCCAGCTTAAGCAAGTTGTCATGAATGGAATGGAAGTCAAAGTGAGTGGTCCTCCACTCAGAACTCCGATCATCTGCTGGATACTGTATTGGTGTAAAATCATATATTTCCCTGTCATCCGGAACCACGATAATACCACCCGGATGCTGCCCGGTTGTTCGCTTAACTCCCGTACAGCCCTGAACCAGACGATCCACCTCAGTCTGTTTATACGTAATATCGTGATCCGATGCATACCCCTTCACATAGCCATATGCGGTCTTATCAGCAACGGTACCAATAGTCCCTGCGCGATACACTTTGTCCTCACCGAACAGAACTTTTGTGTAATTATGTGCCCGTGGCTGGTATTCCCCCGAGAAATTCAAATCAATATCGGGAACTTTGTCACCTTTAAATCCTAAGAAGGTTTCAAATGGAATATCCTGTCCGTCTTTATTCAGACTGTTCCCGCATTTAGGGCAATCTTTCTCTGGTAAATCAAATCCGGAGCCAACAGATCCATCATTAAAAAACTCAGAGTGCTGACAGTCCGGACAAACATAATGTGGTGGAAGAGGATTCACTTCAGTAATTTCTGTCATTGTAGCAACCAATGACGAACCGACAGATCCCCTTGAACCAACCAGATAACCATCATCCAGCGACTTTTTAACAAGTTTTTGCGAAATCAGATAAATAACCGCAAATCCGTTACCGATAATACTGTCCAATTCTTTATCCAGACGGTTTTTAACGATGTCCGGCAGAGGATCTCCATAAATACTCTTCGCACGTCCATACGTCATATCCCGCATTTCGTCCTCGGCTCCGTCTATGTTAGGCGTATATAAATCTTCTTTCACCGGTTTAATTTCATCGATCCATTCACTGACCTTCTGAGTATTCTCTACTACAACTTCAAAAGCCTTATCCTCACCTAAAAAGGAAAGTTCATCCAGCATTTCATCCGTTGTTTTAAAATAAACATCAGGCAATGTCTGCCGGTTTAAAGGATTTCCGCTCTGTGAAGCAATTAATATTTGTCGATAAACCCTTTCATGCTTTTCAATGTAGTGGGTATTCCCCGTGGCCACCACAGGCTTGTTTAATTTTTCTCCAAGTTCCGTTAAATTTTTCAAAATATCGAGTAAATCATGCTCATCCCGGACTAGTTCCTTTTCAATCAGATGCGCATAATTGGAAGGAGGCTGTATTTCAATATAATCGTAAAAGGCTGCCACATCTTCCGCTTCTTCCTTTGACTTTTGCATCATGGCTTCAAAAAGCTCACCTTTATCACAGCCGGAACCTATTAAAATCCCCTCACGATACTTTTGCAATTTTGACCGTGGAATTCTTGGAACCCGGTAAAAATAATCAATATGGGAAATCGAAACGAGTTTGTATAAATTTTTAAGCCCTTCCTGAGTTTGCGCTAATAATGTTGCATGAAAAGGTCTTGACCGTTGATAGGCATTACCTTCACCCATATGATTATTGAGCTGATTATGGTTGGAAATATCTTTTTTAAAGCATTCCTCAACAAGCTTCCAGAGTAAATATCCGGTTGCTTCTGCATCATAAATGGCCCGGTGATGCTGGGTTAATTCAATGTTAAACACTTTACATAGAGTATTTAAACGATGATTCTTTAAATTAGGCAGCAAAAATCTTGCGAGCTCGAGCGTATCAATCACAGGGTTTGGTGCCTTTTCTTTTCCGATTTTTTTAAGTCCGGCATTGAGGAACCCCATATCGAAGCTTGCATTATGTGCTACAAGAATGGCATCCCCCATCCAGGTATGGAAATCTTCCAGCACTTCATCTACCTCGGGTGCATTTTGTACCATTTCATCCGTAATGCCGGTTAATTCTGTTGTTGTCTCACTTAATGGATGATGAGGATTGGCAAATGACTCGAATCGGTCGATGATTTCCCCCTTCTTCACTTTGACTGCCGCAAGTTCAATAATCGTATCATATACAGCCGATAACCCCGTAGTTTCAACGTCATAGACGACATATTCTGCGTCTTCCAGCATTCGATCGTGCTCGTTATAAGCAATTGGAACACCATCGTCGACTACATTAGCTTCTACTCCATATAACACTTTAATATTATGCTTTTCTCCTGCTGCATACGCTTCAGGAAAGGACTGTACGACAGCATGATCTGTAATGGCAACAGCAGGATGCTGCCACTTAGCAGCTGTTTCAATAAGGCGGGATGCTGATACTGGCGCATCCATTTGACTCATCATGGTATGCGCATGTAATTCGACCCTTTTTTCTCCCTCTGGAGCTTGATCAGAGCGTTCACCTTTTTGGATCTGGTTAATATCCCGGCCCATCATGGTTAGTTCATTTGTAAAGGTATCCGTTTGAATGCTTCCTCGTGCTTTCACCCACATCCCTTTCTTTAACTGTTTAAACTTCTCCTGATCACTTTCACCATTGGAAAACATTTTAACAGTTAGAGAGTCTGTGTAATCTGTTAATTTAGCAATTAATAAATGACGACCGGATCGCAGTTCACGAATATCAACGTCAAAAACATAACCTTCTATCGTAATTCTCCGCTCCTCTTCCACAATGGTTTCCATCTCAACCTTATCTTCCTGGATAGGGTAACCAATGGAAAAGGGCTCATTACTCTTTTCTTCACTTTGTTTTTTCGCTCTTTCCTCTTTATCTTTTACAGCCTTTTGTATAAGATTTTGATCTTCCTGCTCTCTCATTTCGATAAATCGTTTCAAGTCCTCTTCAGACTCTTTAACATTCACCTGGATTTGAAAAGGAGCACAGCCAATCTTGGCACAAAAATCACTTACAGGCTGCTGCAGGCGTTTTTTAATGGCGTGTGATTCTGCCTCATTTCTTGCTAAAATGGTAAGTTTGTTGCCATCCAATTCTGGTGTCTGCTGATGAAGAATATCCTTGTAGGCAGGCAGCAAATCAGGGACAGATTGAATGAAAACAGACCAGTACTTATCTGTATACTCTCTCTTAAATTCCTGGTTTTCCGTTTCTATTTTAAAATCTACAGAAGCTATATGATCAAAAGCTTCATGAATTTTGGTTTCAAATAACTGAAATACATCCGGCGGCAGTACACTCTGAACACGGAATGTAAAGCGCCACATTTTCTCCTTCTTAAAAACGGTTAATTTCTCTAAGGAGGCTTCTTGAAAATATTTATTGATAATGTCATTGGGTAATTGAATTTGTTCCAGCAAAATCTCCATTTTTTCACGGCTGGTGACCGGCATAATTAAATCTCCCCCTGTTAAACTGGAAAACCCCTGTCGTAAATAAATGACAAGGGTTGAAAAATGCTCTGTTCTATTTTACCTCACTGATAAAAGAACGTACAGTATTAATAATTTCCGTTTGCTGAACTTCTTCCTGCTCTCCGGAATCTCGATATTTAACCTCGACATAGCCTTCAGCTGCACGTTTACCAACAGTTATTCTCAAAGGTATTCCCATAAGATCACTATCCGCAAACTTCACACCTGCTCGTTCCTGTCGATCATCAAATAACACTTCAATACCAGCTTTTTTCAATGATTCATAAACTTCCTCTGCAAGCTTCCGTTGTTCATCTTTTTTCACATTTAACGCCAACAGGTGAACCTGATATGGAGCGACCTGAGCCGGCCAGGTTATACCATTGTCGTCATGGTACTGTTCGACGATAGCGGCCAGTGTACGCGAAACTCCGATACCATAACAGCCCATGATAAATGAATTGGCCTTTCCATTCTGGTCCAAATAGGTAGCATTCATCTTCTCAGAGTAGTATCTTCCCAGTTTAAACACGTGACCCACTTCAATACCTCTGGCAAACTTAATTTCACCGTTCCCATCTGGGGATGGGTCACCTTCCTGAATAAACCTTAAATCTGCATATTGGTTTACTTTAAAATCACGATCAGGGTTAACATTCATATAGTGATAGCCATCTTCATTTGCCCCGCAAGAAACATTAACCAGAGATTGTACGGCATAATCGGCAACAATTTCAATATCTTCAGGAACACCTACCGGCCCTAATGAACCAAAGCCGGCATTCATAGCTTGCCTGGTCTCCTCTTCACTGGCTAAATCAACGAAACCAGCATCATATAAATTCTTTAACTTAACATCATTGACTTCGTGATCCCCTCGTGTAATGACTAAAACGAATTGCTCGTCCACTTTAAACATGAGAGCTTTTATACCCTGATCCAAAGAGTGTCCCAGATAATCCGCCACTTCTGCCATCGTTTTCTGATTTGGCGTTTCCACTTTTTGTAATTCCCTTAATTCTTCATCTGAAGTTTCATATGTTGTTATAACAGGTGCCATTTCAATGTTGGCTGCATAATCAGATGTGTCAGAATAGGCAATCACATCTTCTCCAACCTCTGACAGAACCATAAACTCATGGGTATCCTTTCCGCCCATAGCTCCAGAGTCGGCAATAACAGCACGGAAATCCAAACCACATCGACTGAAAATATTCTTATAGGCATTAAATAATTTTTCATAAGTCTCATCAAGACTTTCAAAACTTTCATGGAAGGAATACGCATCCTTCATTAAAAATTCACGCCCGCGAAGCAACCCGAATCGAGGTCTTTTTTCATCTCTGAACTTCGATTGAATCTGATAGACAGTTAAAGGCAGTTTTTTATAACTCTTCAGTTCATCACGAATAATACTTGTAATAACCTCTTCGTGTGTTGCACCTAAGGCAAATTCCCGTTCATGGCGATCATGGATGCGCATAAGTTCTGGTCCAAATGTTTCCCAACGTCCGGATTCCTTCCATAATTCAGATGGCTGTAATGCAGGCATCAGCATTTCTGATGCTCCTGCTTCATCCATCTCTTCCCTTACAATCTGTTCCACCTTTCTTAGGACACGATTTCCTAAAGGCAGAAAGCTGTACAAGCCGGATGCAATTTGTCGCATAAAGCCTGCACGGACTAGTAATTGATGACTTTTTATTTCAGCATCATTTGGATTCTCTTTTAAGGTAGGTATGAGTAAATTGCTTTGTCGCATAAACATGCACCTCGATTTCTTATTTAATCTGATAACCTGTTCAATCTAAGGGTGCTTTACACAGCCTATGGAGTGAATAATCGCTGGATATCATTCCATGTTACGACAATCATCAGTAACATGAGCAGAGCAAATCCGAGAAAGTGAACAATCCCTTCCTTTTGAGGATCAATAGGTTTGCCGCGAACAGCTTCATAACCAACAAATAACAACCGTCCCCCATCTAAGGCAGGAAGAGGCAATAAATTAATAATTCCTAAGTTCACACTTAACATCGCCATCCAGGTCAGGAATGTGTAGAAACCTGTCTGAACAGCCTGGTCGGTAACATCATAAATACCTACAGGTCCAGCAAGATTGTCAATGGATAGTTGTCCTGTAACGAGTTGTCCAACACTTGTTAAAATCAGCGTTGACAATTCATAGGTCTCTGTAAACCCATATTTCACAATTTCACCCGGCGATTCGTCAAATGCCTGTCGAACCCCAATTTGCCCAATTTCTTCACCTTGCTGCCCTTCAATGGCTCTTGGTGTGACGGATAAATTCATGATTTCTCCATTGCGGTCCACAGTCAATTCAACTTCTTCATTAGGATGCGCCTGGATCTCCATTACAAAATCGACCCAGGTATCAATGGAGGTATTATCAACTTGTAAAATTCGATCTCCCTGCTGTAATCCTGATTCGTCAGCAGGATAGTTTTCGCTGATTTTTCCCAGCTGTGCTTCCTCAACAGGTACGCCCTGGGCAAAACCAAGGATGATAAACACGACGATGGCCAGTATAAAATTCATCATCGGCCCCGCAAAGATCTGCATAGCCTTTTTGGGGACTGACTTTGAAGCAAATTGACGATTATAAGGCGCTATTTGTGTTTCATTTTCATCCATAATGAAAAATGCTTTTGGATCAACGTCAAAGGTTAAACGCTCTTCACTATCCACATCATAGCCTGTAATCATTAATTCATGATCTAAATCAACCCGTTCGACTTCAATCACACGGGCATTAGGATGCTTGGATTTATTATTCACAATTATTTTATGGACTTTTCCAATTTGATTAAACTCAAGACCAATATGCTGACCAGGCTTCAGTTCAATAATTTCAGGATCTTCCCCCGCAACTCTTACATAACCACCAATAGGGAGCAGTCTGACTGTATATAGAGTTTCATTCTTTCGATATGAAAAAATTTTGGGCCCAAATCCAATGGCAAATTCGCGAACTAACATCCCTGCTCTTTTCGCGAAAATCATATGGCCAAACTCATGAATAAAGACGAGCAGACCGAACATAAAAATAAATGCAATCACCGTATTCAAAGAAAGCACCTTCCTTTAGTTTACATAAGATTTTACTCGTTGCCTTGTTGATTGATCCACTTCTATTATTGTAGATAAATCTGGTTCCTGTATAATTGTATGCTTATCCATTGTTTTTTGAATAAAATCTTCTATCTCAAGGAAAGAAATTTTATTATTTAAAAACATTTCTACCGCCTGTTCATTGGCAGCATTCAGAACTGTCGGCATGGTGCCACCGATTTTTCCTGCATCATAAGCCATTTTTAAACAAGGAAAGCGTTCCTGGCTCATCCTTTCAAATTGCAGTTTTCCTATATCCATTAAGTTTAACGCTTTTGCATTTGAAATATCAAGCCTGTTTGGATACGTTAGTGCATATTGTATGGGGCCCTTCATATCTGTGGATCCAAGCTGCGCCATTATACTATGATCGTTAAACTCAACCATGGAATGAATAATGCTTTCTCGATGCAGGATCACATCAATCTGCTCGAAAGGAATATCAAACAACCAATGGGCCTCTATGACTTCCAAACCTTTATTCATCATGGTAGCCGAATCTACGGTTATCTTAGCTCCCATACTCCAGTTAGGGTGTTTAAGAGCATCATGCCTGGTCACATTCTCAAGCTCTTCTCTTGATTTATCTCTAAAACTGCCTCCTGATGCTGTAATGATAAGTCTTTTAACCTCATCTGCCCGCTCTCCTTTCAGACATTGATGGATAGCGGCATGCTCGCTGTCAACAGGAAGAAGCTGAACTCCATGTTTACGTGCCTCTTTCATCACAAGATGTCCGGCGGTTACAAGTGTTTCCTTGTTAGCAAAGGCAATTCTTTTCTTCTCCTTTATAGCGGCCAAAGTTGGTTCAAGACCAACACTTCCGAGGACAGCATTCACAACCATGTCCACTTCAGGAAGAGTGGCAACTTCAGTCATCCCCTCATTTCCAACTAATAGTCCGGGATTATAAGTGATTTTCCTTTCTATTTCCTGTTTCGTCTCTTTATTACTTACAACAATGTATTGAGGGCGAAACTCCTCGATGATAGGAAGGGCTTTTTCTGTGCTTGATCCGAAAGCAATGGCATAAATATGAAATTGTTCTTTTAACTCCCGTATAACCTCAACTGTCTGAAGGCCTACGGAACCTGTAGCACCAAGCAGGGTAATATTTTTCATCAACACCGCTCCTAAACCTGTTAATTAAAAAAGCCAATAAAATATAACACAGGCAACATAAAGATTAAGCTGTCAAACCGATCTAATATGCCCCCATGTCCCGGTAAAATCTTACCGGAATCTTTTACATCGTAAGTCCGTTTAATGGCCGACTCCACTAAATCACCAATTTGACCTACAATTGAAGCAATGATTGTAATCCCGATCATGGATAAAACTGAGTAGTCCCCAATTGCATAGATGAATTGGAAAATAACAGCAACTACGCAAGCCAGTATAATTCCACCTATAAATCCTTCGACAGTCTTTTTCGGACTAATGTTCGGCCAAAGCTTTCTCTTTCCTAATGAACGGCCCACAAAATATGCTCCCGTATCAGTTGCCCAGATGACAACCAATACGTAAAGAAGGTATTCCAGCCCTGACTCTCTAGCCAGCATGAGGCAATAAAAGCCAATTCCCACATAAACAATGGAGGTTGCTAAAAACCCTGTATCGTCAAATGTAAATGTATTCTTTTTCAGCACCATATACCCTAATAATATAAATACGCCTAAAGCAAGCCATTCCAGCTTACTATAGTTTTCAAGAAAGGATATGGGTAACATAGAGGAGTCATATAATAGGAACCATAATGAAAGCATAGAAATAGTTGTCGGCCAGGATATGATAGGAATATTACGCATTTTGAGCAATTCCAAGAGTGAGACGGAGGCTAAAAGGTAAATCACAAGCTGAAATGGCCATTGTCCGTATATGACAATGGGTACAAATAAAAGTAATGCTATAATAGCAGTCAATACTCTTTCTTTCATGCTTTCTTCAACACCTTAAATTCCCCCATATCTTCTTTTCCGGTTCTGATAATCTATGAGGGATTTTTCAAATTCAACTTCATCAAAGTCCGGCCATAATACTTCTGTAAAATAAAATTCAGCGTAAGCGATCTGCCATAATAAAAAATTACTAATGCGAACTTCTCCACTTGTACGTATTAACAAGTCTGGATCTTCATAGTCCCTGGTATACAATCTTTCCGAAATCGCTTCCTCATTAATATCATCCTTTGACATCTGCTGCTCTTCAATATCATGAACAATATCCTTCACAGCACCAACGATTTCATTTCTGCTCCCATAATTTAAAGCAAAATTCAGGATGAGACCATCATTCTGTGCGGTTTCGTCTATAGAAGTCTGAACAGCCTTTTGGGTATGAGCAGGAAGTGCACTAAAATCACCGATTGTTCGTACTTGAACATTGTTATCTATTAACTCTTGTAAATATGTATCTAAAAATTCACTTGGTAATTTCATAATATAATCCACTTCAGATTTAGGCCTCTTCCAATTCTCTGTGGAGAAAGCATATAATGTCAGAACATTCAGCTTAAGTTCAACTGCTTTTTTTACAATTTTTTTAATTGTTTTCATTCCTTCTTTGTGTCCCGCAGCCCTCGGCAGACCTCGTTTTTTCGCCCATCTGCCGTTTCCATCCATAATAATAGCGACATGTCCTGGCAGGCTTTCATTCGTTTGTATCGTACTGCGTTTTCTATTCTTACTTTTTAAAAAAGGAATCCGTATTGCCATAAATTAAATCCTCCAGTCAGGATTTATCTATCCATTTAATAAGTACAAATATTATAAATCAATCACTAAGGAGAAAAAAAGACTTTTTTTCGAGTTAATGATAATTGGATGTGAAAAATCCCCCATGCAGTGGGAGATTTATCAATCCTTTTCTTTTTTATGGAATGAATAGGGAGCTCTCAAAAACACTAGACGTACGCATTAAACCTCCAGGATTCCATCTTCTTTTTCTTTTGTTAATTGATCAATTGTATCAATGTATTTATCTGTTTCTTTTTGAACATCATCCTGAAAGCCATGCAGTTCGTCTTCTGTAAGATCTCCATCTTTCTCCATTTTCTTCAGTTGATCATTACTGTCACGACGAATATTACGAATTTGTACTCTTGCTTCTTCGGCATATTTACGGACAATTTTTACCAATTCCTTACGGCGTTCCTCTGTTAATGCCGGAATATTAATACGAATAAGATTCCCATCATTATTTGGAGTTAACCCTAAATCTGCTTTTTGAATGGCTTTTTCCATGTCACCTAATGCACTTTTATCAAATGGAGTAATTACAAGTAAACGAGCCTCGGGTGCTGAAACATTTGCTAATTGGTTCAATGGGGTCATTGCACCGTAATATTCTACTAGTACGCCATCTAAAATAGAAGGATTCGCGCGACCTGTACGAATGGTTGCTAATTGTTTCTGATAGGCATCTTTTGCTTTTTCCATTTTCTCCTGGGTTTCTTTAATGACTGCTTGACTCATTTTTCTTTCCCCCTAACAATAGTTCCAATATTTTCTCCTTGAACAACACGTTTAATATTTCCTTCTTCTGTAATAGAAAACACAATAAGCGGGATATCATTATCCATACAGAGTGAAGATGCTGTTGAATCCATAACTTCTAATCCTTCATTTAAAATATCTAAGTAGGATAACTTTGTATACTTTTTAGCATCCTTATTTTTTACAGGGTCAGCATTGTAAACCCCATCAACATTATTTTTTGCCATTAAGATAACATTGGCTTCAATTTCAGCAGCCCGCAATGCTGCCGTTGTATCTGTTGAAAAGTACGGATTACCTGTACCACCTGCAAAGATTACCACACGTTTTTTCTCCAGATGACGCATAGCTTTTCTCCTAATGTATGGCTCGGCAACCTGCCTCATTTCTATAGATGTCTGTACTCTGGTTGGAATCCCTATGTTTTCGAGACTATCCTGTAAAGCCAGTGAATTCATAACCGTTGCAAGCATCCCCATATAGTCTGCGGTAGCCCTGTCCATACCAACTTCACTGCCTACTTTACCACGCCATATGTTTCCGCCACCTACAACAACTGCGACTTCCACACCAAGCTCTGCTACTTCTTTTACTTGCTGGGCAATTGATTTTACAATAACAGGATCAAGTCCATAGCCGGCATTTCCACTTAGAGCCTCTCCACTTAACTTAAGTACAATTCGATTATACTGGACTGATGTCATAGTAACCTCCATCTATTATCAATTTTTCACATTCTATAAAGTTTACCCTTATAAGATAGCGAAAAATTGATAAATTTATGATTGGTTTAAATGTGTTTATTTCCGGGATATCTTTAGTATGTAGGATTTTTGAAAATAGGGAACACCACGTGTCCCCCATTTTCAAGTTCAAAACTCTTTTGTGGTGTTATTTTTTAACTTGACCCATAACTTCATCAGCGAAGTTTTCTTCACGTTTTTCCATTCCTTCTCCTACTTCATAGCGTACAAATTGTTTTACAGCAGCATTGTTGGATTCCACAAATTTCTTAACGGTTTGATCAGGGTCTTTTACAAATTCCTGTTCAAGAAGACAGATGCCCTGGAAGAATTTACCGAGACGTCCTTCTACCATTTTTTCAACAATATGCTCTGGTTTCCCTTCATTCAGGGACTGCTGCTTAAGCACCTCGCGCTCACTATCCACTTCTTCCTTAGGTACATTATCACGGGATAAGTACTTAGGATTTACAGCAGCTACGTGCATAGCAACATCTTTAGCAACGGATTCATCTGTTGTTCCCTCAAGAACCGTTAGTACACCAATTCGTCCGCCCATATGAAGATAAGCACCAAATGCATCATTGTCTGTTTTTTCGGCTACTGTGAAACGGCGAAGAGAAATTTTCTCCCCAATTTTTGCAATCGCATCTGTAATGTAGGATTCTAAAGTTTCGCCTTCACCATGTAATTTTTGCTGAAGGGCCTCTTCAACGGTTGCAGGCTTTTGTTTTACAAGGTGTTTTCCAAGGTCAGATAAAAGATTTTTAAACTGATCATTTTTTGCAACAAAGTCTGTTTCAGCATTCACTTCAAAAATTACAGCAGTATTTCCATCCACCTCGATGTATGTAGATCCTTCTGCAGCAATACGATCAGCTTTCTTCGCCGCTTTTGCAATACCTTTCTCACGAAGAAATTCAACTGCTTTTTCCATGTCGCCCTCAGTTTCTGTTAGTGCTTTTTTGCAGTCCATCATCCCTGCACCTGTTTTTTCACGTAACTCTTTTACCATTTTTGCTGTTACAGCCATGACATTTCCTCCTTAACCTTCCATGATAATAATGATTTTTATTATTATTCAAATGGTACAGCTTTCATATCCATTCTCATTGTTAAAAAAGGTGATAAAAGGCTTTTTCCCTCTTATCACCTTCAAAACCTTTCTTACTCTTCTACTGGTTGTGCTTCTTCTTCTTCTGCTACTTCTTCGCTTGTTTCACCTTGACGAGCTTCAAGAATTGCATCAGCCATTTTTCCGGTAAGAAGTTTTACAGCACGAATTGCATCATCGTTTGCCGGGATAACATAATCCACCTCATCCGGATCACAATTCGTATCAACCATTGCTACAATTGGAATGTTTAATTTATGTGCTTCAGCTATTGCAATACGCTCTTTACGAGGGTCAATAACAAATAGCACATCAGGAATTCCTTCCATATCTTTAATACCGCCAAGGAATTTTTCAAGGCGATCTTGTTCCTTCTTAATCATAACAACTTCTTTTTTAGGAAGAACATCAAAAGTACCATCCTCTTCCATGCGCTCAATATCTTTAAGACGCTGGATACGTTTGCGAATCGTTTCAAAGTTCGTTAACGTACCACCTAACCAGCGCTGGTTTACGTAAAACATACCGGAACGCGCTGCTTCTTCACGAACCGTATCCTGTGCCTGCTTCTTAGTACCTACAAATAGAACAGTACCTCCATCAGCAGCTACATTCTTCACGTATTCGTATGCTTCTTCAACCTTCTTAACTGTTTTTTGAAGGTCAATAATATAAATGCCGTTTCTCTCTGTGAAGATATACTTCTTCATTTTTGGATTCCAACGGCGAGTTTGGTGACCGAAATGTACACCAGCCTCTAAAAGTTGTTTCATTGAAATTACTGACATTCTTTCTTCCTCCTATAAAATGGTTTTGGCCTCCGTCTGTCTCATCTTTATACAGGGACTTCCCTAATAGAAAGCACCTCCTGCACAATCGACAGACGTGTGTTTTACACCAAAAGTAAATATATCATATGGACCGTATTCATTCAAGCAGAAATTTATGATTGTGATTGAAATTTAATAAACAATTCAATTTCTGTTTTTCCTTTGTTCAATTTTTGAGCAATTTCTTCCGTAGTAAGCCCATCATTATATAATTGCAGGGCTTTTGCGTGATCTGATACTCCTTCTGCTTCGTCCTCCACTACTATGGTTTCCGGATTATAATTTTCCGCATTTTTTGTTTCCTTTGCAGTTGTATCCTTTTTCTGTACCGGTTCCACGTATGTATCAGGGATTGGACTGGAATTTTCCCGGGAGTCTGGTTCTGTTTGTTTTTCTTTCACATTTTTGCCATTTTCATTGAGAATATTCAATAGTCGCTCATTTTCCTCTTTCATTTCCGTAATATAGGAGGAAAGCATGTCTTCCATTTCTTTTCTTTCCTGCACGGACATACCTGATGAATTCTGTGAAAACCTTCGATAAAGATAAATGATAAATATAAATACAATCGCATGTAAAATCAGGCTGAATATAACTAAAAATTCTATCATAGCTTCCATTCCTATCTTGTTAAGTCAAATCGATTTCCTAAATAAGGGTGTTTCTGTTTCTGTCTGACTAAATTTCTTTCCATTTCCCGCCTGTTCAAGAAGATTTCGGGAGAGTCAGAACGTGCGTCATCATTCTGAAGACGTTTGTGCTCTTTTTGTCTGAGTTCATTAACCTTCTTTCTTCGCCTCTCCTCTTCCTGCTGTTTAGCCTGAGCCAGATAATGCTGACTATTCGCCGATCTTTGTTCCAGCTGTTCCTGAATCTGGCCGGCATCCTGTGTCCGCGGCAGAGCCACCTGCATTTCTACAGCTTTCCAGCTCATAAAGAGTCAACCTCCACCCTATTAATGAAATGGTGAAATCTTAATTTCGGAATCCTCTAACTTTATTTTCACATTTCTGGATTGATTCATGAAATTCTTCTGGTATTTACCAAAGTTGACTTTTGAGTTTGGGTACAGTATACCATGAATATAAAGAACAGGCTGGGAAAAATCAACATCTTTTTCCTTCTTTTCCGAAAGCTGTTTTTTTATTTCCAGATATTCTGATGTTGCCGCGCGCAAGGACTTTTCCTGTTTCAGGAGAGTCTCTTTTTCATTGGAGGTTAATTCTCCTCTTAAAGATGCTATTTTATTCAGCTTTTCACCTAGTTGTTTCAGTTTATTCATGGTACTATTAAGTTCCGTTAAGCGAATCTCTAAATGATGCAAAGTTTCTAAATGATCCTTATTTTCGCCTAAATATATATTTGTTTCCGCTTCCAGGCGATTCCCAAGATCCTTCACATAAATCTGCTGTCCGGCAGACAAATGGCCACCAATGATACTTCCACTTTGACAGAAGATGGTTTCACGTGCTGTACACTGGCTGAGCAAAATGGATTGTTCAACAAAAATGTTTCTTCCGGCTTCCACATTGCCCTGATTTATATATTTTGTATGAACATCCAGGCCTGACCGTACCATACCTTTATGAACCGCTGATATTCCCTTTTGTATAAAAATAGAGCCACCAGCTTCTAATACGGCACTTTCAACTAAACCCATAACGTGAATATCGCCCTTTGCTTTAACGGTAAAGCCTGAAGGAATATCACCATGTATTACTACTGAACCGTTAAAATCAATATTTCCGGACCGTAAATCAACGTCATGATTGACCTCATATGTCGGTAATACTTGTATGGAACGATTTGCAAGAGAGACCTGACCGTCCATCGTTGCTATAAGGATATCCTCGCTTGCCCATTTTGTGTTTTTACCTGCCTTCACACGGGCAGTCTTTCCTTCCTGTGGCTTCACTTCATCGCCGAAAACGTTTAACCCTGAATGTCCCTCTGTTGGCGGAATCATCTTTAAAATCGGTTCTCCGCCTGTAACCTTTGGAATTTTCATAACTTCCCGGAAATCCAGCTGTTCCTTTTCCTCAATCGAAAGGTCTGATTGCAAATTTATGAAAAAATCCACCCTGCCATCCTTTCCGTGTTCAACTGGTTGTCCAGCTGCAATCAAACAGGGAAATGTGACTAAGGATGGATTTTCCGTAATTCTGTTTATTTGTTCATCAAGTTGACCGAAAGTAATTTTACTTTCTTCAAATAGCTCCTGTAGATCCCCAATCGTGATCTCGTCTCTTTCAAAATCTCTTTCAAAATCCCCTCTTAATTCAAGATAAGCTTCCATTTGATCCTCTGTAACACTTATCCTGAACCAATCCTTTGCTGAATTCACTGATACCATATTGTCCTTCCCCCCATTTATGGACTGAATACGGATATAACTCTGAAGACCTTAGTCAATGACTTGTAAAAGGACCTTTCTGAGCTTAAAAACTGCACGGCTGTGGATTTGTGAAATTCTTGATGTTGAAAGCTCTAATACCTCTCCTATTTCAGTTAAAGTTAATTCCTCATGATAAAATAGACTAATGACCATTTGTTCCTTTTCATTTAAAGTTTTAATTGCCTCACTTAATTCACCAATTTTTTCCTGGTCAATAAGCTGATCCTCTGGCGGGGACTCCTTTTCATCCGGAATCATGTAACCAATACCTTCTGTGTGCTGGCCATCCTCATCATTTGATTTTTCCTCAATGGATAAGGTATTTGCATAAAGGGTATCTTTCATGATTGTTAATACTTCCTGACTGGAGATTCCCATCTTATCCGCAATTTCTTCAGGCTCAGGTTCTCTGCCCAGCACCTGCTCCAAATCTTCTGCAACAGCATCTATTTTTTTTGATTTCTCACGGACTGTTCGTGGAAGCCAATCCTCTCTTCTTAATCCATCCATGATAGCGCCACGAACCCGGAAAGACGCATAGGTATCAAATTTCAAGTCTCTGTTATAGTCAAACTTCTCAATAGCATCCACCAATCCTAATAACCCGAGACTTTTCACTTCCTGCCGACTGACATTTCCAGGCAAATGGGCAGAAATTCTTCTTACGTGATAATCGACTAAAGGCATGTATTGGGCAACAAGTTCGTTCCCCGCGTCCTCATCTCTATGTTGTTGCCACTTATTCCATAATGACTGTAAATCGGGAGCCTCCTGCTGCTTCATCCCTTGACCTCCTTCAGACGGTAAATCCTGTTAAATTTCTTTTGTTCCCTCATTGACTGTACGTATCGTCAGCATACCGGTCACACAATTGAACTCAATCGTTCGACCGTTTGAACCTCCAACATCTTCACTGATCACTGGAATACGAAGGCTGGATAGCAGCTTCTTAACAGCTTCTATATTACGAGGTCCAATTCTCATCATATCCTGTGCTGCAGAGAGTTGAAACATTTGTGCGCCCCCGGCTATCTTAGCTTTTAAGTTATGGGAACGTGCCCCATATTGTTTTAATAAAACTATGGCTTCCCTGATTCCTGTGTCTGCATATTTTGCCTTGTTTAAATGATCTCCCCTGAACGCTGAAGAATCAGGTAGCATGATGTGTACTAAAGCAGCCACCTGTGCACGAAGATCATAAATCAAAACTCCCACACAAGAGCCAAGTCCGGAAGTACGAATTTTACCTGGACCTTTTAAAACCCCTATATCCGCTATACCTACTTTTACAATTTCTCCTGCAGTCTCCATACTAACGAGGAGCTCCTAAGGCATTGAAAATTTTGTCAAAGGAATCAGGGTCAGGCAGGAGAAAGAACTGTCCCTTCATCTGGTCATATTGATCCTTTTCATCTAATAGCAGCGTCTCAATAAAAATCGCCTGGTCAGCAACCTGGGAAATTTCTACTAGTCCTGCCGTTAAAATAGCACCAACCATATCAAAAGCTGCTGATGGTACAGACGGCTGAATGTTCAGGTTTGTCATATCGGATAGGGCACTCAAATACGACCCGCATAATATGTTTCCCAATTCCACATAAGCGGAAACAGCAAGATCAGAATAGGGGGGAGACTGAAAATGAAAGTCGTCATTCCCCGTCATTTCCCTTATAAGCATACTTGCCTCATGCGGGGGGAGTACAAAAAACATACTGCCTGAAATATCCCCTTGAATTTTTACAAAAATAGAAGCAATTTCCTTCTCCGGTCCACCTGTCATGTCCATCATTTCATCAAAACGGACGATATTTACTTCAGGAACTTGCATTTGTATTTTCCGGTTTAATAAAGCTGACAAAGATGTCGTTGCATTTCCGGAACCGATATTTCCAATCTCTTTTAATATATCTAAGTGTAAGCTGGAAAAAGAAAACGAATCTTTCATAATGTTCTACCCTTCTACCTGTGATATTTCAGTTATCTCCTCTTCCGAAAGGACTTTTTCTATATTCAGGAGAATTAATAATCGATTGTCTAATTTTGCAACTCCCCTGATATAATCTACATCTACTGATCCTATTACTTCCGGCGGAGGTTCAATAGCATCGGCTGAAACATCGATAACATCATTAGCAGTGTCGACAATCATTCCAACTTCTTTATCTTCCAGTGAAACGATAATTATTCTTGTCCGGTCGTCATATTCCGCTGGCTCTATTCCGAATCTTTCCCTTAAATCAATAATCGGGGTCACTACACCTCGAAGATTAATCACTCCTTTTACAAATGGAGGTGTACCGGGGACTCGTGTTACTTCGACCATACGTTCTATGGAACCTACAGCGTCCACCGGTGCTCCGTACTCTTCATTCTTTATTTGAAAAACGATTACTTTTTCATTGCGTTGTTCTTTTGTCATCTGCATCATTCCCCCTTATGTTATTATCTGCGAATCCCCTTATTTTTGAATAAGCTCACTTAACAGAGATCCCATTTGATCAATGCTTACTACATGATTGACCTCATTTGTATTGAGAGCTGCTTTGGGCATCCCGAAAATCACTGCAGATTCTTCTGATTCGACAATGACTTTTGTCCCCTTATCCTTTTCCTTTAATATTTGAATCCCTTTCGATCCATCCGAACCCATCCCTGTCAGAATAACTGCATATTTTTCATAATATTTCAGATCTGCTGCCGATTCAAACAATTTATTAACAGAAGGGCGATGTCCGCCCACCGGCTCGGATTGTTCAACTAAAGCAGTCAATGTAGTTCCTGTTCGTTTAATCTCCAGGTGGTAATCGCCAGCAGCAATATAAACCACACCTTTAGATAGGATTTCTCCATTCACTGCCTCCTTAACAGACAGTTTTGACTGGCGATTTAAACGTTCAGCCAGTGATTTTGTGAATGCAGCCGGCATATGCTGAACAATTAAAATTGGAGCCGGGAAATCATCAGGCAAAGCAGGGATCAGAGACTGTAAAGCTCTAGGTCCACCTGTTGAAACACCTATAACAACAACCTTCTTCTTTTGGCTGACGGTACTGTCCGTTTGAGAAGGTACAGGGTTTGGCAAAGTTGACTTTGTATGAAATTGATGAATATTAACAGTTGCAGCCTGTTTTACTTTTGATATGATTTCATATTCTGTTTTGTAAATATCGAGCGAAATAGATCCGGAAGGTTTCGTAATAAAGTCAATTGCACCCAGGTGTAAGGCCTGGAGAGTGCTGTCTGCCCCCGATTTAGTCACACTTGAAACCATAACAGCCGGTACCGGACATTCCTTCATAATCTTTTCCAGTGCTTCAATCCCATTCATGACAGGCATTTCCACGTCTAAAGTAATGACATCAGGTGAAAGGCTTTTGATTTTTTGAATGCCGTCCTGTCCATTTCTTGCTGTTCCAACAACCTGGATTTGATCATCCTGATTTAAAATATCTGAAATCATTTTACGCATAAATGCCGAATCATCTATGACCAGTACTCGGATGTTTTGCATATTAATCTACCTTTCTCTTAAATAGCATTTTCAGCTTTGTAACAAAGGAGTGACGTATGGCCATTCTTTCCTTGGATTGCTCACCTAAATAGTTGTCAATCAGTTGTGCCAGTTGCAGACTAATTGCCGACCGTTTATTGTGCAGAAGGAATGGAATCTGATCTTTAACTGCCTTGACCAGAGCGTGGTCATCCGGTAAAACACCTAAAGGAATAAACGATTGCTTCAAATACTGTTCAACCACAGCTTTAAATTTTTTAATGGTCAGTTCACCATCCTCAGGTTCAGCTCGATTAACAATAAGATAAACGGGTATGGAACTCTGCTCATAGTACAGATGCTTCATTACCGCATATGCATCTGTTATGGAAGTTGGCTCAGTATTTGTTAAAACAAAGCATTCATTGGCAGCAAATGCAAACTTTAAGTGCTGATCCTGCATACCAGCGCCCAGATCAAAAAGAATATAATCATATTGCATGGAAATCGACTGCAGCTGTTCTGCAAAATAATCGAAATAATGGGGATTAAAGTGAAAAATATTGGTTAATCCTGAACCAGCAGCCACATAAGATAGCGAATTCGGACCTTTTTCGATAATATCTGCAATTTCCAACGATTCCTGAAACATTTGAATGATTGTCTTCTTTGGGGTTACTCCCATTAATACATCAATATTACCCATGCCAAAATCCAAATCAAATAAAAGAACTCTTTTTCCTTTTTGCTGAAGTCCAATTGCAAAATTAAGCGCAAAATTAGATTTTCCAACTCCTCCTTTTCCGCTCAAAATGGCAATCGTTTTAGCTTCTCTAATATCCTTCTTCTTTTTAAGCAGCTCTCTTAACTTTTGCGCCTGATCAGTCATGATTCCAACCACCAAGGATTAAGGAAATGATTTGTTCCGTTGAACCTTCCTTTATATCATCCGGGACATCCTGACCATCGGATAAAAAGGCAAGACCGGCATTTCCTTCCTTCATAATATTTAATATTGGTCCATATTCCGAGGTTTCATCTAATTTGGTAAAAATAAGTTTCTTAATCGGAAATTGATGAAACTGCCGCAGTACAGCTGATAGTTCTTTGTTTTTTGTTGTAGCAGATAGCACGAGAAACATTTCATCATCCTGTTCGAAATCGATAGTTTCCTCCAACTGTTTTATAAATTCGACTTGTTTATAGTTTCGTCCTGCTGTATCCACTAAAATCATGTCGAAATTTGAAAATTTTTCTTTAGCTTTCTGAAAATCATCCTGGTTATAAGCAATTTCTACAGGAACGTTCAGTATCTTGCCATAGGTTTTTAGTTGATCAATCGCACCAATACGGTAAGTGTCGGTCGTTAAAAAAGCCACTTTCTTCTTTTCCTCCACTACAGCCTTTGCTGCTACTTTGGCAATTGTGGTTGTTTTTCCTACACCAGTGGGTCCTACGAAAAACATGACTTTGGACGAAAATTCTTTAAAACCATTTGAATAAGGCTGCAAATGCTTTTCCAATTCTTCTTTTAACCATTGAAAGATAAGCTGATCATTCACCTGTTTATTATGAAGATAATACTTTTCCAACAAAGGGTCTATGATTAATCTCACAGTTTCTTCATTTAGTTCCTGATTGATTAAATATTGATAAGCTTTATTAATTGGAGTCGGTAAGTAGTCCTGTGAACCAGCAGCTGAGTTTTGTTGTATTGTCACCGTCTCCCTTAATTCACGAAGTTCTCTAATGACTTCATCAGAAACCTTTTTATCGGGCCTGGATGGGTCTGTTTGGTTGTTTTGAGGCTTTCGTTCACTGAAATTATGCCTTGGCTGCTGCGAAGGCTTTTGTTTTTTCTCCAATGGAGGATTTGGATCGATAGCAGCGATAACTTCTATGTTATTTTTCTTAAAGATCCCAAAAATCCCCTTAGGCTTGACAATTTTTGAATTTAAAATCACCGCATCACTGCCCAGTTCATTACGAACCTGTTTCATGGCTTCCGGCATGGTCTGAGCTGTATATTTTTTAACCTTCATTAGCTATTCACCACCCCTATACTTTGTACCTCAACAGATGGTTCTACTTCATTGTAGGAAAGAACCACAACTTGAGGGAGAAATCTCTCAATTAACTGCTTCACATACATCCGAATCGCTGGTGAGCAAAGAAGAACGGGTGTAGCTTCCTGTAATGACAGCTTTTCGATTTCCTTATTAATAGATTGAATGATTTTTTGCTGGGATTCAGGATCAAGAGCTAAATAACTGCCATGCTCTGTCTGCTGAACATGATCTGCAATAAGTTTTTCTACCTGTCCTGATAAAGTTACCACCTTTAATACCTGATCATCATTTATATATTGACTGGATATTTGACTGGCTAAGGCCTGTCTTGCATATTCTCCCAGAAGATCTGTATCATTGGTCATTTTACCGAAGTCAGCCAAGGTTTCAAAAATGACAGGCAAATTCCGGATGGATACCTGCTCGCGTAAAAGCTTGGCCAGAACCTTCTGAACTTCTCCAGTGGATAAAGGCTCTGGGGTAACTTCCTCTACAAGAATTGGATTACTTTCTTTCAGGTGATCGATTAACTGCTTCGTTTCCTCTCTGCCCAGTAATTCATGTGCCTGCTGTTTAATAACCTCTGTAATATGCGTGGATACAACAGATGGCGGGTCTACCACAGTTGCTCCCAGCATTTCGGCCTCATCTTTAAGATCCTCTGAAATCCACTTTGCCGGCAAGCCAAAAGCAGGTTCCATCGTATCAATGCCATCGAGATCTTCTTCCTCAATTCCAGGCATCATGGCCATATAGTGATCAAGGTAAATCTCACCTCTGGCTACTTCATTCCCCTTTACTTTTAAACTGTATTCATTAGGATTCAGCTGAACATTGTCACGTATCCGGACAACTGGGATAACCATTCCCAGCTCTATGGCCAACTGGCGACGAATCATCACAACCCTGTCCAGTAAATCTCCTCCCTGGTTCGCATCTGCCAGAGGAATCAGAGCATAACCAAACTCGAATTCAATCGGATCGTGACTAATCATTTGTATTATGCTGTCAGGAGAAGACATATCCTGAGATTCGATTTCTTCTTCCTCCTGCCATTCTTCCCCCTTTTCTTCGGCTTTTGTTTTACTTAATTGAAATCCTCCGAAAGCCAGAACACCTGCAATCATAGTCGTTAACCCAAAGTTAATTGGCGTAAGCCCGAACATAAATATGGTGACGGCAGCCACATATAGCAATTTAGGGAATCGCAGCAGTTGATTTGTAATATCGGTCCCCAAATTTCCTTCAGAAGCTACTCGTGTAACAACAATACCTGTTGCGGTGGAAATTAATAACGCCGGAATTTGTGATACAAGTCCATCTCCAACTGTAAGGCGAAGAAATTGATTCGATGCTTCACCAAACGTTAAGCCCATCTGAGCGACACCAATAATTAATCCAAAAATAATATTGATAATAACAATAACAATCCCTGCAATCGCATCACCCTTAACAAATTTACTGGCACCATCCATGGCACCGTAGAAGTCTGCCTCCTGTTCAATTTTTTCTCTGCGATCCTTTGCCTGCTGTTCAGAAATTAAACCTGAGTTAAGGTCAGCATCAATACTCATTTGCTTACCAGGCATCGCATCTAGTGTAAATCGTGCGGAAACCTCTGATACACGCTCAGAACCTTTCGTAATAACGATAAACTGGATAATAATTAAGATCAGGAAAATCACGAAACCAACTAATGGGTTATCCCCGATCACAAAGCTTCCAAATGTATCAATAACGACTCCCGCATCCCCTTCAGACAGAATGGATCTTGTTGTCGATACGTTTAATCCCAATCTGAATAAAGTTAAAAGCAATAAGAGAGAAGGAAACACTGCAAACTCCAGTGCCTCTGTTGTATTCATAGCAACAAGGATCACGATTAAAGCAAGTGTGATGTTAATTAAAATGAATACACTTAAAATCCAGCCCGGCAAAGGGATAACGAGCATAACAATAATTAATATAACAGCTGATAATACAGATAAATCTTTAAGTTTCATGATGGTCTCTCCTCATTGCTTCAAACTTTATTTTGCAATCGATATACGTAAGCAAGAACTTCAGCAACAGCCTGATAAAAGTCTTCATGAATGACTTCCCCTATTTCAACCTTTGCGTATATGGAACGTGCCAGTGACCGATTTTCCACCATGGGAATATCGTGGTGCTTGGCCACTTCCCTGATCTTAAATGCGATGTAGTCCACCCCTTTTGCCACTACATAAGGAGCATCATATTTATTTTCATCATACTTAATCGCAATCGAGTAGTGTGTCGGATTGGTAATGACTACATCCGCATCTGGTACTTCACTCATCATTCGTGAGTTAGCCATCTGCCTCTATCTTTCTTTCACTTTGGATTTTATTTGTGGATCGCCTTCCATGTTCTTATGTTCATCTTTAATATCCTGTTTGGACATTCGAATGTTTTTTTCATGATCATACTTTTGATAGATATAATCGATGACGGAAATGATTAATAGCCCTATGGAAGCTGCGATCCCCATCGTTATTGTCATTTGGCCAAAAAAAGCAAGGGCACTATCAAGACCTTTTAAGGACATAATCATCATTTGGTCTTTGTTCATCCAGATAACCGTAAATGTAATACTGCCTATGACGGTAATTTTTAATAGAGATTTCAGAAGTTCCACCAGAGCCCGGGCCGAAAATATTTTCTTGGCCCCTTTTATGGGATTTAATTTCCCAAGGTTGAACTTTAGCGGTTCGGTGGTAAATAAAAACCCAATCTGCAGAAAATTGGAAGCCAGTCCGGCAATAACAGCCACAATCATCACGGGAAGTAACACCATAACCCCGTCAATTGTGTATTGAACAAACATGGACTGAACGGTATCTGCTGTCACATTCCACTGGATATATTCTACAAAGCCTTTTTCATAGATCACCATTAATCGTTCTTTGAGGTACCCGCCCATAACAAAAAATAAAATAAACATCATAAATAGAAGAATTGCGGTATTAACATCCTGGCTTTTCACAACCTGTCCTTTTTTTCTTGAATCCTGACGCTTTTTCGGGGTAGCTTTTTCGGTCTTTTCCCCTGCGAAATATTGCAAATCCAAGGTTAACCATTTCATACTAAGCACCCCCAAATAAAGACATTAACCCTCTCATAGCATTAAGAATGGTTTCAAATAGCTGTTGTATTAAGGTTACATAAATACCGAGAAAAACAAAAATCACGACAAAACTGACAAAAATTTTCAAAGGCAGCCCGACAACAAACACGTTCAATTGTGGAACGGTTCTTGCCACAATCCCTAACGCAACATCTACCAGAAACAGACAGCCTACGATGGGGATGGACATTTGAAAAGCGATTAAAAACATTTGACTAAAGCTTTCCATTACAAATTGCACAATCGACTCATTCTGAAAGGGAACCATCTGATCGATTTCGACATATTGATAGCTGTAAAAAATACCATCCAGCAATAAATGATGGGCATCAACCGTTATGAGAAACAGCAAGGCAAGGGTATATAAAAATTGACCAATTAAAGGACTTTGGATCCCTGTTTGTGGATCCATCACATTGGCAATGGCAAAACCCATCTGGAAATCGATAAATCCACCTGCAATTTGAATAGCACCTAATATAATAAAGGCTATTAACCCGATAAGTAATCCGACAATAAGCTCTTTCAGTATTAAGAGAATAAATTGCCCATTTAACAGGAAGACAGGCATGTCCACGGTATAAAACATGATCCATGATAAAAAAATCGCAAAACCCAGCTTATGAGTTCTGGGAAGATTACGATATGAAAATACCGGTATTGTTAAGAAAAAACCAATGACCCTTGCAAAAATCAAGATAAATCCTGGCAGTTTACTAAGTTCAAAGACTTCTAACATATCAACTAATCACTTGATGAAGATTGTTAAATATATTTGCGGTGAAGTCCACAACCTGAACAAGCATCCAGGGACCGAAGAAAATAATTCCAATAAAAACAGCGATGATTTTCGGAATAAAGGCAAGGGTTTGTTCCTGGATTTGTGTTGTTGCCTGAAAAATACTCACTAATAAACCTACGACAAGAGCCAGAATTAATATGGGACCAATAACCGTTAGCAACGTGTACACCGCAGTCTCTGCCAGGGAAATAACAAATTCACTATTCAAAATGATGCGCTCCCTTCCAAAGCTAGAAGCTTTCTAATAATGAATGGGTGATCAGATACCAGCCATCCACAAGGACAAATAATAAGATTTTAAAAGGTAAAGAAATCATAACTGGTGGTAACATCATCATTCCCATCGACATTAAAATACTGGCAACGGCCATATCAATGATTAAAAAGGGAACAAATATCATAAATCCCATTTGGAATGCTGTTTTTAATTCACTTATGGCAAAAGCAGGGATTAATGTTGTGAGAGGCACATCTTCCAATGTCTCAGGTGCCTCCATTTGGGTATAATCCATAAATAAAGCCATATCTTTTTGTCGTGTGTGCTTGGCCATAAATTCCTTCATGGGCATACTGGCCTTATCATAGGCTTCATCAATGGTAATTTCTTCATTGAATAATGGCTGTAAGGCTTCTTCATTTACTTCCTGAAAAGTAGGTGCCATGATAAAGAAGGTTAAAAACAGCGCCAGCGCAATTAGTATTTGGTTTGGCGGCATTTGCTGTGTAGCCAGGGATGTACGAACAAAAGACAAAACAATGATGATTCTTGCAAAGCTTGTCATCAATATCAGGATACTTGGAGCAAGAGCCAGAACAGTTAATAAGAGTAATAATTTAACGGATGTGGAGACACTCTGAGGATCTGTGTTATTAAAAAAGTCTACAAATTCACCCATCCTGATCCTCTTTTCCGGTATCTCTGCTATTTTTCATCAGCTTTTGTCTCCCATTTTTTAATTTCTTAAGCTCACTGTTAAACTGCTCTTTGAAGGAATTTGTATCTGATTCCTTATCACTATGCTGTTCTTTTCTCTGCTCCAGGGATTTCAGCATGGCTTTAAACGGCTGGTTGGTATTTGCTTCCTGGTCTTCTTTTAATAACTCTTCTTTCGTTTCCTCATCCTCAATTTCAGTCAGCATGGAGATATCCTCACCCACACCGATGACATAGATACGATCAGCTATTCTGACCATTTGAACAGATTTATTAGAGCCCAGGGATATCCCGCCTAAATTCTCCAATGCCTGCACCTGCTGAAACATTTTATTTCGTTTTTGTAAAAACTTTAATAAGAAATAAATTAGAGCCAAAACAATCAGAAGCATAAACACCATTTTCATTAAATTCCCCATTAAAGAACCGCTATCTGCCTGTAATTCCTGTTCCTGTCCCTGTTCGACTGGAGAATGACTCTCATTGTTTTCTTCTTTTTGCTGTTCGTTTTGTTTCTGGTCGAAATATTCATCAACATTCATAGCTGCCTGTACATAATTGTGGTTTACCGGCTGTACGAATAAAACAAAAATAAATACTAATGATAGAATCGGCCTTACATATCTGTTCATAACGTTTCCCCACTTCGTTATCGCACGTAATCGATTAAATATCTAACGTTTTATTTATGGCCTCAATAACGCGATCAGACTGAAAAGGTTTAACAATAAAATCTTTTGCTCCTGCCTGAATCGCGTCAATTACCATGGCCTGTTGTCCCATTGCTGAACACATAATAATCTTTGCATCCGGATTACTTTCCTTGATTTCTTTTAGTGCGGTTATGCCGTCTTTTTCTGGCATCGTAATATCAAGAGTAACTAAATCCGGCTGTAATTCCTTATATTTTTCAACAGCCTGGTTTCCATCCTGTGCTTCACCAACAACTTCAAAGTCATTTTTCTCCAGAATATCCTTTATCATCATTCTCATGAATGCTGCATCATCGACAATTAATACCTTATGTGCCATTTTACCTTCCCCCTTATCTGAGCTTTTGTATTCTTTCTGTCTGACTTACGATATCCGTAACCCGGACACCAAAGTTTTCATCTATAACGACAACCTCACCCTTGGCTATTAATTTGTCATTTACATGAATATCTACAGGCTCTCCTGCTAATTTATCCAGTTCAACAATAGAGCCAGATCCCATTTCCAGAATCTCCTTAATAGTTTTTTTAGTACGTCCTAATTCAACGGATACTTTCAATGGGATATCCATTAACATATCAAGGTTTTGCTGCTGATGAGCTTCCAGTTTTTTATTATCAAATTCAGAAAAAGCTGCTGATTGTATGTTTGGCTCAGCAACAGGACGTTCTGAACCAAAATGCTGTTGATTTGTATGACTTGCCGGAATTTGCTCCTGACTATATGAATGATTGGTCGCAGAAGACACTGGTTCCTTAACAGAATCAAAATCTTTCTGCACATTCATTGTCATATCTTCCTGAACCGGTTTTTCAGTTTGCGTCTGCTCATCTGCATGACCATTTAATAATTCATCCACAAACTCTCTGGCAAAATCAATAGGAAGGAGTTGCATGATATTTGAGTCAATGAGCTCACCAACCTTTAATCGGAAGGAAACCTTTACTAATATGTCGTTGTCCGGAATCTTATCCGTACCTTCATCGTTATTGACATCCATTAGAGTAATGGATGGCGGAGAAATATCCACTCTTTTATCAAAAATACTCGACATACTGGTAGCAGCTGAACCCATCATTTGATTCATCGCTTCCTGTACAGCACTCAAGTGTATATCATTTAACTCTGTGTCGGGCGACGTACCATCCCCGCCAAGCATTAAGTCGGCAATGATGGCAGCATCTTCTACTTTAATGACAAATAAGTTTATTCCCGTAAATCCATCCGTATAGTCTACAGAAATCGCTACATGAGGGTGCGGAAATTCATCATTCAGATTTTTGTTTTCCACCACAGAAACAGCAGGTGTGGTTATTTCAACTTTTTGATTTAATAGAGTTGAAAGAGTGGTAGCAGACGTCCCAAATGATATATTTCCAATTTCACCAAGAGCATCCCGTTCAACATCAGTAATTTCCTGAGAGTCCGATGTTTCCTCGTCTGATTGTTTTTCTTCACTCAGATTCTGATTACCGTTTAGCAGTGCATCAATTTCTTCCTGTGAAAGCATTTCTTCGCGATTACTCAAGTTCATCCCCCCTATTAATCTCATTGAGTATCTGTACGGCTAAATTATTTTTCCTTTTACCCGGCTGAGCCTGAAACTTAGGTTCCTGATGAACATAAACAGTCAGCGGCTCCTCAATGCTTTGTTCTAGTTGTATCACATCATTTTCCTTTAATTGCAAAAACTCATCTATCGTAATGGAAGATTCACCGAGCACAGCCTTAACATCAACCTTAGCCATTTTGATCTGTTTCGATATCTTTTTGGCATCTTCAGGCTTGGCATTACTGGCTTGATTCTGCATCCAATAATGAACAGACAGTTTCGAAATAATCGGTTCAAGTACAATATGCGGAATACATATGTTAATCATTCCACTGGATTCACCAATCGAGGTATTTAAAGAAATCACAACGACCGTTTCATTTGGCGAAACCATTTGCAGAAACTGAGGATTGATTTCAAAATCCTCTAAAAATGGATCAATATCCATTAATGAACTCCAGGCCTCCCGTAAAGTTCCTATCGTTTTCTCAAAAAAAGCGGACATAATTTTCGTTTCAATCTCGGTTAAATTTTCAACTTTATTAAAGCTGACTCCCTTTCCACCTAAAACCCGATCTAGTATGGCATAAGCAATATTAGGGTTCACTTCCATCAATATTCTGCCCTCAAGAGGAGCTAAAGAAAATATATTTAAAATGGTTTGTTTAGGGATCGAACGTATAAATTCTTCATATGGAATCTGATCAACAGAAGCTACGGACACAGAAGAATATGTACGAAGCTGTGTGGACAGAAAGGTTGTTAATAATCTGGCATAATTCTCATGAATCCTTGTAATCCCACGAATTTGATCTTTCGAGAATCTTAAGGCACGTTTAAAGTCATAAACTCTTACTTTCTTTTCTTTCTCTTCATTTTTTAACTCATCCGCATCCATTTCCCCTGAAGACAAAGCGGATAAGAGCGCATCTATTTCATTTTGTGACAGAACATCCTCGGCCAAAAAGTTCACCTCCTGTATGGAGAATGGGTTAAGATAAAATATTACTGCAATATTTTGCTCGTCGTATAAACATCTGTAACCATTCCAGTATCTAATAGTTGATTGAGTTCTTCCTTAATCGCTGACTCCAATTCTCCTAATCCTGCTCGAAAGTCTGAAGATTCCTTTTTGGAAAGCTCCTTGATCATCACATTCTTTAACCGAAAATCCTTCTTTAACTTTTTCATAGTTTCCTTGTTATCCGTCACAATTTGAAACTGTATGCGGATAAAGTTTCCATCCTTCAGATCTGTTGTCATCTCTTCGGTTTCAAATGAAGTCTCAATCATTTCCTCAACGTTTTTTTCATCATCTGCATGGGTTTTTTCGTCTTTATTGTTCATAATCAGCACCAGAGTCACGACACCAGCAAGCGTGATGATGATTAATAGGGTTAACATGATATTAATCACTTTCTTGTTCATAAGACTCCTCCAAATTTGCCTGAACCCCCATTAAACCAATTTGTTTATAAAATTGGGCGGTTTTTTCAGCAATCTCCAGTTTTTCTTCTTTCACAAAATATTTCTTGCCGGACACCATCGTAATGGTTGTATCCGGTAAGTTCTGGATCTTTTCTATATAGAGAGCATTTAATACAAAGGATTCTCCATTTAACCTGGTTACTTGAATCATAGATTACATGAGCAAGGCTTGGACAGAAATATTTTCAAGTCCCAGCCTTACTCTACCTCCCCTGCTTATTATCTTTTCAGATTTACAAGCTCCTGCAGAATTTCATCAGATGTTGTGATAATTCTTGTGTTGGCCTGAAATCCTCTTTGGGCTGTAATCATTTCCGTAAATTCTTCAGATAAATCTACATTGGACATTTCAAGGGCACCTGCATATATGGAACCTGATCCATCCTGACCTGGTACAAGTAAATCAGCAAAACCATCAAAGTTTCCATCATCAGTATATACCCCTGCATTATTGGTGAGCTGATAATTATTTGATCCGACTTTTTCCAAGCCACCCTGATTCGAAAACTTGGCCAGCATAATTTGACCCGCAACTTGTGCCTGACCATTCGCATTTACAATATTTACTGTACCGTCACCCCCGATACTGAAGCTCTGCGCATCTTTAGGAATTTTTAGTCGGGTTGTGTTCTCTCCTAAACCATCTTTTGAATTCGGATAAGTAATCGTGTCATCTGGAGTATTATTATCTGGATCATTATCCAACTGCGAGCGCCCTACAAGGTATTGACCATTTGCATTAACAATGTATCCATCATCATCCAGATAAAAGTTCCCGGCTCTTGTGAAATTGACATTATCATTCTGCAGGGAAATCGTATCTTGAGCTCCCGGACTGGCCGTCTTTTCAGCTACAACAAACATTCCGTCTCCTTCCAAAGCCAAGTCAAGTGCCCGGTTGGTCGTCTGTCTGCTTCCCTGTGTATGAATGGTATCAATACTTCCGTTTGTAGAGCCTAAGCCAACCTGCATAGGATTTTTACCCCCCATAACCGGATCTCCATTTTCATCCACCTGTGGTGCCTGAGCCCCCTGCACCGTTTGGCTCATTAAATCCTGGAAAGTCATTCTTCCTTTTTTAAAGCCATATGTATTCACATTGGCAATGTTATTTCCGATGACATCTAACTTTGTTTGAAAACCTTTCATTCCGGATATACCGGCATACATGGAACGTAACACGTCACATCTTCCTTTCCTCTTAGGAATATTTTCAGATAGCTGCTTCGATCGGTCCGCAGCCTAAGGCCTCCATACGGTCCAGCCTTTATGAATCCTGTAATACAATTGTGCCATTAATGTTTGTAAAAACATGATGATTGGTTTCTTTACGCCCCATCGCTGTAATTACAGTATTGTTCTTCGTATTCACAACAAGGGTGGCGTCGTCTAATACAACAAGTGAGTCCGTTACACCTTTCGTTTTGGCTTTGTTCATTTGATCCTGAATTTCAGACCACTTTGAATCATCTATCTGGATATTGCGTTCATCCAGCCGTTTTTGAGCATGTTTACTGATTGTTAATGGCTGCTGAGTATTTGCTTCCTGTAAATGAGTCTGAAAGGACTTCGCAGCACTATGATTTGCAGTCTGTGCCGGCTTTAACGATCGTTGCTGTAACGGATGATTGTGCAATTGATGTATACGATGATCCATCTCATCCCTTCTTTCTATGAAACAGCTTATGACTCTGAATCCCTTACCTCTATGATCGAATGAACCGGAATTCTCTTCTCATTCTGTAAAATGATTTCCGTTCCATCCTGACCCGCTGCGATTCCCGAAACGGTTCCACTTCCTTCTGTTTGGATTTCTCCATTGTCATTCTTCGTCTTATATTCTACTTCTTTACCAATTAGATGGCTGTACTCTACAACCGGTGTATGAGCTTGCTGCTGAACAAGTTTATCTACAGACCCGGAAATGGACATCATCTGTTCCAGTGAAGAAAAAGTAGCCATTTGTGAGATGAATTCCTTATCCTTCATAGGGTCTGAAGGACTTTGATTTTGCAGTTGGGTCATCAGGATTTTTAAAAAATCATCCTTACCAAGGGTACTGCTTCCTGTTCCTTGATTTTTCCGGCTGGACAAGTACAGCGATGTATCAATCTGCGTCAAAGTGATCACCTGCCTTCGTCTGATTTAAAAAGTCCTCAAAGCTTTTATCCTCATAATCTTCTTCTGTAGTTTCCTCATCTTCAAGCTGGTCACGGTAAGCATCCCCTCTTTGCTCCTGTTCTTCCTCATTCTGACTAAAGTTCAAATAAGATGAGGACGGTTGGGTCAATATGGGTTCGGCCTGCTTATCGATGACAACCTGATGGGGCTGAAACATATGTCTAAGCTGGTTGATATTGCTCTCTAGCATTTCCTTAGCCGCTTGTGAGGAAACGGCAATTCGTACCGCCATCTCTCCATTTATCTGTGTAAACTTAACAATCATGTCTCCGAGATGGGCTGGTTTCAGCTTTAGAGTCATCTGTGCAGACCCTTCATTTTGAATGAATCGGCTGGACTTTATAATCTTTTGAAATTGCTCCATAAAGTCATGGCTATTATTGGTCGCTGCCTGGTTACCTCCGTTTCGCTGAAGATAAATGGTGAATTGCTCCACTTTTGACATCGGCATGGAATCAACCGAAACGGCAGTGCCAGTTTTTATAGCAGACCATTCATGAGCAGACTTCGCTTGCATCGTTTGACTGCTATTTTGAGCAGGATTCATCCTTCTGGTTAAGGAAGCGTTCGACTGGCTCTGGTTAACCTGGGCCGTCAAATTTCCATTTCCATGTTTTCCGGTCAGATTGCCATCTGCCATCTTTTGCTGAAATAAAACATTCGCCTGGGTGCTTTGCCCATTTTGCTTTAAAGTATGGCCTGCCTGTGATAGAAAATTTGATAGTTTGACAAACGCAGTTTGGAGTTCCCTGCTCATACTTAATCGTTGACTTTTATCAGCACTGATTAATTGCTCTGTCATTTTAACGAAATCTCCAGCCAATGTAAGAAGCTGCTGTTTTATCTCCATATTTTCATTCATGTTTTCAAGCAGCTTAGCAATAGAGAAGGAGGAGGAGTCGAAAAGTGCGAGCGGGCCTTCCGAGTGACGGGAAGTTTTTCCTCCTGCTGACCTTAATGTTTCATTTTGTGAAAATGCGTTAGCTATCTCTGCCAGAATAGCTGTGAGTTGACTCAGAGATCCTTCATTCACTTTTTCTTCCAGACTTTGCAATACATCTCTGAGCTGACTTGTCAGATCTCCAAGGAGAACGGACTGCGCAGAATCAGCACCAGCTTTCCCTTTCTCCGTTGGCTGCAGGCTTGAAAGTAAAGCTAAAAAGTTTTTTGAGCTATCTCCTCCATCCTTCGACTTGTCAGCGATTATTTTTCCTTCCTGACTGGCCGTTGTCTGAGACAGCATTGATTGAAGAAGTGCGACATTCAACTATTTTCACCCCCTTTCAAAGGTCATTCCAAGTGTCCTTTTTAATTATTTAATAGTTCACTTGTAAATGAAGCGGCCATTTCCGGGGCCATGGCTGAAAGAATGGCCCCTCTTTGTTCAGAAGGAATTTCAGTCAGAATTTTCACAGCCACTTCCTGATTCATATTTTCAATAACAGGTGCAGCCGATTCAGGATCCATTTCTTCAAATGTAAGAGATACCTCTTTTACCTTTTCCTCCTGGTTTTGCTGTTTTTCCTTCTGACCATTCAGTTGATTGGTCAATTCACTAATGGTCTGCTCCAGTTCTGCAATCTTTTCTTCTTTTGATTCAACTCTCGTCTCCAGTTGTTTAATACTGGTTTCTTTATTTTTGACCGTTTCCTGTAATTCGGAAATTTGGGTGTCTTTCTTTTCAGTCTTCGTTTTTTCATCTCCCTGAACCAGCGCTGAAACCACAGGAATGTTATGTTTTTCCGCCATATCAACAACATTGATCCCGGCTATGCTTAATACAACGAAAAGAAGGGTAATCGCAAAGATAACTGGAATAACGATAACAAACAAAAACCATTGAATTTTACTAGTCTTATCCTTTTCATAGTTTTTTTGACTCATGGTTTCACCTTTTCCCTATGACGAATATATTGCTGTACCGAAGCTTCATCGATCATTTCATTTTCCTGTTTTTCCACCAATTGTTTGAACTTAAGCTTTCGGTCAGAGACAATTCTTTCATATTTCTTTACTTCAATATAGGACTCTGTCAATGACTGCTGCTTATTCTCCATATTCGCCCTGGTTCTTTGTACATGTTGCTGCAACTCATTTATTTTTTGATTCAGATTCTGAATGTATTGGTGATAATTTCGTATATCATAAGCTCGAATCCGTGACTGAATCTGCTCATTCATATGCGCTTCGAAATCTTCCTTCTCTTTCAAAAGATAATATAATTCCGTAGCACTGGCTTCAAATTGATCTGTCGCATTTTGGTAATCCTTTTGTGCCTGATCTTTTTCTATCATTTTGATATTTAATATTTTTTCAAAGGTTTCCACACTGGACATTACTGCTCACTCCCATTAGCAAGCTCCAATAGCATCTGAATTCCTTCTCCCCCAGTAACATTCTCATGTACATCCTGTTTTAAATATTTAACAATTTGAGGATAAAAGGATATGGCCTGGTCAACTTCTCTGGATGCTCCCTTTTTATAGGCGCCTATTTGTATGAGTTCTTTATTCTCTTCGTATGTCGCAAGAATATTGCGAATATATTCTGCAGCCTGCAAGTGTTCTCTCGAGGAAATGTTCTGCATCACCCTGCTTATGGATTTCAAAATACTGACAGCTGGATAACGTCCCTGTTCAGCAATGGAGCGATCCAGCACAAAGTGACCATCCAATGTCCCCCGAACCGCATCGGCTACAGGCTCATTCATGTCATCCCCATCTACAAGCACCGTATAAAATGCCGTAATCGAGCCCCGATTATTCGCTCCGGTTCGCTCCAGAAGCTTCGGCAAAGTAGCAAAGACACTCGGTGTATAACCTTTTGTTGTTGGCGGCTCTCCTGATGCCAGTCCAACTTCACGCTGTGCCATCGCTACTCGTGTAACAGAATCCATCATCAGGTTTACATTCAACCCTTGATCACGGAAATACTCACAGATGGCAGTAGCTGTATAAGCTCCTTTAATTCTCTGAAGAGCAGGCTGATCAGATGTGGCCACGACGACAATCGATTTTTTTAATCCTTCATCGCCCAGGTCTTTTTCAATGAACTCACGTACCTCTCTGCCTCTTTCCCCAATTAAAGCAATGACATTTATATCAGCATCGCTATTTCTTGCAATCATACCAAGTAAGGTGCTCTTACCCACACCACTGCCGGCAAAAATACCTATCCGCTGTCCTTTTCCTACCGTCAGCAGACCATCAATAGCTCTAATACCAATGGAAATGGGTTCTCTTATAGGGGCTCGTTCCATCGGATTCGGGGGATCTTGATCCGTTGGCACATATGTGAGATTTTCAGGAAGGCTTGAACCATCCAAAGGCTCCCCTAATCCATTCAGAACGTTCCCTATTAAGCTGTTTCCGGCTTTAACGACAAGAGATTGATTCGTTGACTCTACCAGGCATCCAGGGCCGATATGCTTCAATTCTGAATAGGGCATTAAAAGTACACTTCTTTGTTGAAATCCCACCACTTCTGCCTTGATCGGTTTACTGGATTTACCATTTGTGTAAACTAAGCAAACATCGCCAATACTTGTTTCAGGACCTGTTGCTTCAATCATTAGTCCGACAATCCGAGTTACTTTTCCATATTTTTTAACGGTTGCTGTATCCTCAATCCGTTTCAGCCATTGATTGGTTTCCACTCCATTGATCCTCCTCAAGCAAATCCAATAACCTTTGTTTCAAAATGTTCAGCTGTGTATCAACCCCTGCATCGACCTGACCACTCGGTGTATCGATAATACAGCCGTATTGTTCCATTTCACGGCTGGGGTATAGGGTTAGCTCTGCCTGATCACTTAATACATTTTGCAGTTCTTCTTTATAATGAAGAAGCTGTTCATATTCCTGTACCGACACATAAAGGTTAATCTCAGGAGAATCTTTGACGGCTGACATGGCCTGTCTGACAATCGAAAGAAACACTTCATCATGGTCTTCATCAAGTTTATGACCAATCATTTTTTCAGCGGCTTTGATCGCCATGATAAGAATATCTTTTTCGCTTCTATTAACAATGTGTGTATACTCATTCTTCGCAAGCCCTATAAGAGAAGCCGCCTCATCAACATAGGATTTGAAATCAGATTCAGCCTTTTTCTTTCCTTCCTGATACCCATGCTTAAAACCATTTTGTTCTGCTTCTTTATAGAGTTTCTCTTTTTCCTGCTGCCAGTTCTCTTGCTCCTGCTGAATTTGAACCCTTGCATCTTTTATGATTTGTTCCGCCTCTGTTTTGGCTTCTTCAAGTTGTTGTTTTGCATCCAAAAGAAGCTGTTCCCGCTGTTTTTCCATTTCTTTCACAGCATCATCATGCGCTCTTGACGCATCCTGCTCTTCATCCTTCATAGACTTGAAGGGTTTAATAGAGATCGTTTTCGATCTTTCAGGAGCATTAGAAATATTGACTTTGTAAAGGTTAGACAATAATATCATCCCCTCCACCGCGGGCAATGACAACTTCGCCAATCTCTTCCAAATGACGGATAGCTGATACAATTCTTGTTTGTGCTTCTTCTACATTCCGCAGGCGAACAGGCCCCATGAATTCCATTTCTTCCTTGAAATTCTCAGCCATTCGATTAGACATATTACTGAATAGGACTTGTTGTACTTCCTCACTGGCCACTTTAAGAGATAGAATAAGATCCTCATTGTCCACTTCTCTGATGACTTTCTGTATCGCACGATTATCAAGAGTGACAATATCTTCAAAGACAAACATTCGTTTCTTAATTTCTTCCGCCAGTTCCGGATCCTGTGTTTCGAGTTCGTCCAAAATTGTTCTTTCTGTCGACCGGTCTACCCCGTTAAGAACTTCCACTACAGCCTGAACTCCACCAGTCTGGGTGTAATCCTGTGTAACCGTAGCAGATAATTTCTTCTCCAGTATCTCTTCCACCTCATTAATGACATCAGGAGAGGTGGAATCCATAACTGCGATTCTTCTGGCTATGTCTGCCTGAATATCCTCAGGCAGCTCTGAAAGAATCTGTGCCGATTGCTCTGAATCCAAATAGGAAAGAATCAGCGCAATCGTTTGAGGGTGTTCGTTTTGGATAAAGTTCAGGATTTGTGTAGGATCAGCTTTTCGTGCAAAATCAAAAGGCCTTACCTGTAAAGATGAAGTAAGTCGATTGATAATTTGTGAGGCTTCTCCATCACCGAGAGCTTTTTCCAAAATGGTTTTGGCATAGCCAATTCCACCTTGTGTAATATAATCCTGGGCTAATGCAATCTGGTGAAACTGCTCAATCACTTGTTGCTTTTGATTTGTGTCCACCTTACGTACAGATGAAATCTCCAGGGTTAATTGTTCAATTTCCTCTTCTGACAAATGCTTGTAAACCTCAGCAGATACATCAGGACCTAAAGAAATCAATAGAATGGCTGCTTTTTGCTTTCCTGTTAACTCTGTTTTGGCTTTGACCATTCCTAGTGCCCCCTTAATCCTCTGAAATCCATGATCTTAATAATTTTGCAAATTCTTCTGGTTTATCTTTAGCCATATTTTCAAGCTGTCGTTTCCTCATTGTTTCTTCTGTTTCCTGTGGTTGATCGATATCCGGGACTGAAACCTGCTCTTCAGTAACTTCTTCATTATACCCACTTGCATCATCCTGTTTTTTTCGTCTGAACAGCATAATCAATAGAATGATGACTGCTAATAGCAATACACCACCTGCTATATACATCCACGTCGGAATAACTGGAGTTGGTGCAGGTTCTGCTGTTGGCTGTGAGTTGAATTCCTGGAACACAATCGATACTTTTTCTTCAGGATTGATCTCCCCATACTCACCGGATACGGTAGTCGAAATCATGGAATTTAAAATAGAAGAGATACTTTCTCTAACAGTCTCCTGTTCCTGAGTTGTTAAGAATTGAGCATTTCCTTCCTCATCAGGCTGTGCTTTTTTCGAATCAACGGCGACCTGAATCCCCAAATCTCTCACTTTATAAGGACTCTCTACTATATCCTTCTGTATTCTATTAAACTCATTATTAATCGTTTCCTGGACCATTTCATACTCGGAGTCCGTACCTTCACCATCTTCCTGGCCTTCATAACCTGGCACTGGATCATCTCCCGGTCCCACTTCATCCGGTGGTGCATCTGTACCGGAATATGTTTCGGTAATACGCTCCACACTTACTGGAAGACCTTCCATATCTTCCTCATTAATCGGCTCTACTAACTCTTCTGTCCTGTTTTCCTTCGTGAAGTCAACATCGGTAGTTACAGATACGACGACATTCTCTCGTCCAATCATGGTGCCTAATAGCTGTTGAACTCTGCTTTGAATATCACGCTCAATGTCCTTTTTGATATCCTGCTGCTCCATATACGTATTTCCTGCTGTTGCATTATTTGAATTTTTTTGATCAAAATACTCAAAATATTGGTTCATTAAGACGATATTATCAGTAGGAAGATTAGGAACCGCTTTTGAAACGAGATGATAAAGCCCGTTAATCTGACCCTGATTAAATTCATAACCAGGCTGGGTATGAACAACCACCGAAGCAGATGCTTCTTTTGGCTGTTCATTCATAAAAACACTTTTTTCGGGCTTTGTGATTAACACTTCAGAGCCTTGAATGCCCTGAATACTATTAATTAAATTGGATATTTCTGTTTGCAGAGTGTCCAACTCTATCATTTCCCGCTGCCCATCAGTCATCCCCCAGGAAGCATTTTCACTAAAGAACGAATAGTCTATACTTCCACTATCCGGGATACCCTGGGCAGCTAAGTCAACGAGTAAAGAATCAACATTTTCTTTAGGAACTAATATGGAAGACCCGCCATCGGCAACTTCATAGGTAATCCCTCTAGCTTCAAGTTCTGTTTTTATCTGTCCCGTTTCCTGAAGCGAAAGATCACTGTACAAAGGAACGAGATTGGATCGATTGGCAAGTAGACTGAAAACCAGGATAATCATCAGCAAGCCAACGATTGCACCAATCATAAGTGATTTTTGCAGGAGAGACCGGCTCTTCCAAAATTCTATTGTTTTCTGGTAATATTCACGAACTTTATTCACTGCTGCTGCCTCCGCATTTCTTCTCTGGTTTTTAATGATATCTGGAGGATAACATTGAAAAACAACCGCAAATCATTGATTGATATCCATGTGATATGCAGAAAAGATTACTAAAAAAATTCTAAACGTACCCTCAAAAACTATTATTTGGATTCGTACTAAATTAATAGAAAAGCAAAAACTAAATTTGCATCCGCATGACTCGCTTATAAGCATCCATTGCTTTGGATTGTACTTCCACAGCTGTTTGAAGAGTAATACTGCTTTTCTGTGCTGCAATCATAACGTCATGCAGATTGTCGATTTCTCCGGCTGCAAGCGCCTTTGTTTTCTGGTCGGAATTAATTTGTGTTTTATTCACGTGATCAATTGCATTTTTTAATGAGTCAGCAAAATTCTGCTGCGCTTCAAATGGAGTTGTACGATTCTGACTTACATTTTTCATTGATGCAGCCTGGTTTAGCATCAGTTGATTAACAGTTGGCATGATGGATTAAACACTCCTATTTTCCAATTTCAAGAGCTTTCATTAACATATCCTTTGATGCATTCATGGATGTAACATTGGCTTCATAAGATCTGGTTGTACTCATTAAATCAACCATTTCCTTTAAAGGGTCTACATTCGGCATAGCGACATATCCCTGATCATTCGCATCTGGATGGTTCGGTTTATAGACCATTTTAAACGGTTGTTCGTCTTCTGAAATCTCTGCAACCCGAACCCCGCTATTCTGATTTGTATGGTTATTAGAATGTGAGTGCAGAGCCTGCTGGAACTTCGAATGAAAGGATGAACCTTTTTCCTCAAAAGAAACCATTTTCCTGCGATAAGGTTCCCATTCTCCATCTTCATTTAATTGAGCTCTCGTTGTTTCCGCATTAGCGATGTTTGAGGATATAACATCCATCCTCAATCTTTGAGCTGTTAATCCACTCGCACTGGTATTGATAGAATTAAAGATTCCCATTATTGACCTCCTCTAAGAACCGTTTTCAAGCTGTTAAACTTCCCGTTCAAGCGGTCGGCGATTGCCTGATAGTAAATCTGATTTTTCGCAAGATCCGTCATTTCCTTATCGACATCGACATTGTTTCCGTTATGATTGTAGGTTGTATCCTGTCTGCTTACAACTTGAAATTGCGTCAAACTTTGACCGGAATGAAACGGAAGGTGTTTTTCATGGGTCCGTACAGCATCCAGTGAGGATTGTGCCTGATTTAACGCACTTTTAAAATCGACATCTTTAGCCTTATAGTTCGGAGTATCCACATTAGCGATATTATTTGATATCGTTTGATTTTTTAATGATGCATAATCGAGAGATCGGTCAAGGATCTGGAATGTATTGCTAAACAAGGACATAAAAGATCCCTCCTTTCATTCTGTGTAGAAATTACTCAAAGGATTTGTAGTTTATCATCTTATTTTGTAGTTTTTTGTCGTTACATACTATATTAGATTATTACATAAAAAATCCTTCAAGAAAATTATCAAATCCACATTTTCGTCAAATTTCTAGAGAATACTACAAAAGACATAGGGCCATCATCCTGACTTTTAGGTCAAATGAACCATGTATTTGTTAGGTTCTAAAACGTTTGAATCGATTGATTAATCAGAATATGTAGTTTAAACATGAATTTACCTACAAAAAAAGGGACTGACTCCCATTTTGAGTCAGTCCTTTCTATATGTGTTATATGTTTATTCCCCTATCAGGTCGTAAGTTTTCGCAATTCAACAAGAAACTTATCGTTTAACACTTTTATATACGTACCCTTCATCCCCAATGATCTGGATTCAATGACGCCTGCACTTTCCAGTTTACGCAGGGCATTTACAATTACTGAACGGGTGATTCCAACACGGTCCGCTATTTTACTGGCTACTAGTAGACCTTCATGTCCCCCGAGTTCATCAAATATATGCTCGATAGCCTCTAATTCACTGTAGGATAATGAACTGATAGCCATTTGTACGACTGCTTTACTTCTGGCTTCTTCTTCAATTTCCTCGGCTTTCTGATGAAGAATCTCCATTCCTACAACGGTTGCTCCATATTCAGCCAGCAACAGATCGTCATCATTAAAGTGATCCTGCAAACGACTTAAAATTAATGTTCCAAGACGTTCACCGCCACCAATGATTGGCACAATGGTAGTAAGCCCATTTTGGAATAAATCTTTATTTTCTACCGGAAATGCTGTATATTCACTGTTAATGTCTAAATTTGGTGTTGTTTTGGAAATTGTAAATAGATTTTCTGTGTATTCTTCAGGAAACTGTCTTTCCTCAAGCATTTGTTTCATTCGTTCGTTTTCTATCTCCTGCTTAATGGAGAATCCTAATAGCTTTCCTCTGCGACTAAGTACAAAGACATTTGCGCTGATGGCATCTCTTAATGTTGCGGACATATCACTAAAATTAACGGTCTTTCCTGTCGTTTTTTGTAACATTGAATTAATCATTCTTGCTCTTTCTAATAATTCCATTTTTATCCTCCTAATTCTTGACGAGTCCCTATAAGATATATTGGGATAAGTCTTTGTTTTTCACAATTGAGCCCAGCTTATCATTGACATATTCTCTGGTGATATCAACCTTTTCCATATTAATATCCGGTGCTTCAAAAGATAAATCCTCAAGAAGTTTCTCCAGAATCGTATGAAGTCTTCTTGCTCCGATATTATCGGAGTCCTGGTTTACCTCATAAGCAATTTCAGCTATTCTATTTACAGCATCGTCAGAAAATTCAACATTTATACCTTCTGTTTTCAATAATGCAGAATATTGTTTAAGTAATGCATTTGAAGGCTCTGTTAAAATATTGATGAAATCCTCGACGTTAAGCTTCTGAAGCTCCACTCTGGTAGGGAATCGTCCCTGAAGCTCCGGAATTAAATCTGAAGGCTTTGACATATGAAAAGCCCCTGCAGCCACAAACAAAATGTGATCGGTTTTCACAGGGCCGTATTTCGTCGTAATTGTAGAACCTTCAACAATTGGTAGAATATCACGCTGAACCCCTTCCCTCGAAACATTTGCCTGTGATTCATTTTTTCCGGAAACTTTATCAATCTCATCAATAAAAATAATCCCTGACTGCTCTGTTTTTTCTATAGCCTCCTGAGAAACTTCATCCATATCAATCAACTTCTGGGCTTCGTCATGAGTCAGCAATTTTCGCGCTTCTCTCACAGGAAGCCTTCTCTTCTTTTTCTTCTTAGGCATCAGCTGTCCAAAAGCATCCTGCATGTTCATACCGAATTGTTCCATTCCTGATCCCTGGAGCATATCAAGCATGGAAGATTGCTGTTCATCAACTTCAACAGTAACCATCTGATCCTCTAATTCTCCAAGGTCAAGCTGATGTCTGATTCGCTTACGTTTTTGTTCAATTTCAGTTTCTTGTTCATCCTCCTGAGCTGGTTCATCATTTTGCTGATTGGAAAACAGCATTTCAAAAGGATTTTTCATGGATTGATTTTTTTTCTTTTCCGGCACTAAGAGTTTCACAAGCCGATTGTTGGCTAAGTCCTCTGCTTTGCCCTTTACTTCCTTCATCTTTTCTTCTTTCACGATTCGGATAGATATTTCCACCAGGTCGCGAACCATTGATTCAACATCACGCCCCACATAACCTACCTCTGTAAACTTTGTTGCTTCTACTTTTACAAATGGAGCACCGGTTAATTTGGCAAGACGTCTGGCTATTTCGGTCTTCCCTACACCAGTAGGACCGATCATCAGAATATTTTTGGGAACAATTTCATCTCTTAGCTTTTCATCCATCTGCAACCGGCGAAACCGATTCCTTAGCGCCACAGCTACAGCCCTTTTCGCCTGGTTTTGCCCAATAATAAATTGATCTAACTTCTCAACAATTTGTTTTGGGGTGAGGTTCATCTCATCCATTGTTTGACCTCCTTATTCCAACACTTCTAAAACAATCTGATCATTTGTAAAGACACAGATTTCTCCGGCTATCTCGAGTGCTGCCTGTGCAATTTCGGGTGCTGTCTTTTCCTGTGAATACCGCTTCAAAGCACGACCAGCACTAAGGGCATAATTGCCGCCGGATCCAATAGCTAAAAGGTCATCATCCGGTTCAATGACTTCACCGGTTCCGGAAACTAAAAACATTTTTTCCTTATCCATGACAATTAACATAGCTTCAAGCTTTCGAAGCACTTTATCACTTCTCCACTCTTTAGCAAGCTCCACAGAAGCCCTGGCCAAATTGCCATTATACTTATCCAGATAGCTTTCAAATTTTTCAAATAGCGTGAAAGCATCCGCGACAGAGCCGGCAAAACCTGCTAAAACATTGCCATTAAACAGACGTCTGACCTTTCGAGCCGTGTGCTTCATGACTACTTGATTTCCCAAGGTAACCTGACCATCGCCACTCATAGCACATTGGCCATTATGTCGCACAGCAAATATGGTGGTTGCATGAAATTCGTTTGACAATTGAAATCCTCCTCTACAATGCTTTAAGCTCGAGGATGCGAATTTTTATAAATGTTACGTAAATGATCCTTTGTAACGTGTGTGTATATTTGTGTGGACGATAAATTTTTATGCCCGAGCAACTCCTGAACCGACCTCATATCGGCCCCGGCATTAAGTAAATGGGTCGCAAAAGTATGCCTTAGTTTATGCGGATGCACGTTAATCGTCAGCGCTGCATTCTTTACCATTTTATTTAATACAAGGCGAAATCCCCGGGTTGATAATGTCGTCCCACGCGCATTTAAAAATATCGATCCACTGTCTTCGTTCACTTTATTGGTCAGTTTCTCTCTGCCATCATGGATATAAGTTTCTAAAGCATCCTGCGCATAGCGTCCAAATGGAATATATCTTTCTTTGTTCCCTTTTCCTCTGACTAAGACCGTCCCAATTGAAAAATCTACATGGGTAAGTTTTAAATTGGCACACTCACTCACCCGCATCCCTGTCGCATAAAGCAATTCCAAAATTGCCTGATCCCGCTGACCGAGGGGGCTGGTTAAATCATTTACATGAAACAGTTTTTCAACCTCTTCTTCATATAAAAATCCTGGTATAGGTTTTGATACCTTTGGTTGAGAAACCTGCAAAAATGGATTTGAGTCTACTTTCTCCTCTCTTTCCAGAAAACGATAAAACGTTCGTAAGCTAGACAGTCTCCTTGATACACTTCTTCTGGAAAGTTTTTGATCGTATTGTTTCGTTAAAAATACTCTTATAACTGCATAATCGACATCTTTAACATGTTCAATACCTTCTTCCTCTAAAAACAAAAAAAAGGTATCAAGATCCTCTTGATAAAATTTCACCGTATAAGGTGAGGCATTTTTTTCAACCTGCAAATATTCCGTAAATACCTCACGTAAGTAATCAGCATTCATGTTTCCCCACCTTACTTTATTTCAAACATATAGGGTGAATCATGTGCAGGTGTGTATGGAGACCAGGTAAATGTTCTTCTTCCTGGCTGGAGCGTATTAGGTGAAACGTCCATCAGTGGGGATTTCTCCCCCCACTGATGGTTAGTTGAACTTATCAGGGATTTACTGGTCCTTTTATCCCCACTTAGTCTTGTTAGGTTACCGTGAAGATTTGAAGTGGGAATATTACCGCCAGTTAATACGTGATAAATCGTAACATAGTTAAAGGATAGGTTGCAATAAATTTGACTAAATTGTAACAAAATTCTGAAATGTCCCTGGACGTATGATTTCCTTCTAAATATTTCAAATGTATGTAAGTTGTGTCAAGTAAATAACCTTACCAAATGGTAATTATAGCTATAGGATTGTTCACTGTCAAACAAAAGCATTAAAAAATCCCTCCAAAGTTGCATAGGCGAACTTTTGGAGGGACCTTTTGGAGGGATTATTTGTCTAAAATATTATAATTAATCCAGATTTATGGATAAATAATCATAAGAGGCCACGTCCGGCTCCAGCGCCCAGAGACTAGCGAGACTTCCTTCACCTCCGACCGATAAGTCAACAGCCAGTAAACACCCGATTGGTCCAACTTTCAACTAACAAACAGTGGGGGATGACCCCCACTGTTTGTAGTTTCACTTTATCTCCTGGGGCTGAGTCCAGTCCGTACGTTGCTAATAGAATAGCGAAGGCGACCGGTTATGCCCGCTTGAAACTTGGAGCCACAGCTGCACACACGGGCACTTCCACTTCCGCCTTTTTTATTCCTGTTTTTCTTCTTTATAATCACATTGCGTACATTGAACCTGGGTTGCTTTTTTTCTTTTCTTTTCTACTAATAAACCTTCACATTTTGGACATGGCCTTGCAATAGGTTTATCCCAGGAAATGAATTCACACTCGGGATAATTGTCACATCCATAAAATGTACGGTTCTTTTTCGACTTTCGCTCAACAATGTTTCCATCCTTACAGTTGGGACACTTCACACCAATTTCCTTTAAAATAGGTTTCGTATTCCGACACTCAGGAAAATTGGAGCAGGCCATAAACTTCCCGTAGCGGCCCATCTTATAGACCATAGGATGTCCACATTCCTCACAATCTTCTCCTGCAGGTTCATCCTTAATTTCAATCTTTTCCATTTCCTGTTCTGCCGTTTTCAGTCTTTTTTCAAACCCCTGATAAAAATCATCAATAATGTTTACCCACTCGGTCTTTCCTTCCTCAATGCTATCCAGGTCATTCTCCATTTTTGCTGTAAACTCTATGTCTATGATTTCCGGAAAGTATTCCATCAGTATATTGACGACAATTTCCCCGAGTTCGGTAGGAACAAAACGGCGGTTTTCCAGAGTAACATAATTTCTGCGCTGAATTGTATCCAGTGTAGGTGCATAAGTGGATGGTCTCCCTATACCAAGTTCTTCAAGCGTTTTAACTAACCGCGCCTCTGTATATCTTGGAGGCGGCTGAGTAAAATGCTGACTCGGGTTAATCTCCTCGGCTTTTACCGTCTCTCCCTCTTCAAGTGGTGGAAGAAGCTTATTTTCTTCTTTCTTTTTATCATCCTGACCTTCCACATACACCTTCATAAAGCCCTTAAACTTTATCTGGGATCCACTGGCACGAAACTCAACATCATTGTTTATTAAATGAGCTGTCACAGTATCCATAACAGCCGGAGCCATCTGACTGGCTAAGAAACGTTCCCAAATCAGGCGATAGAGACGGAGCTGATCGCGTGACAGAACAGATTTGAGAGATTGGGGTGTTCGATTCACTGAAGTTGGACGAACTGCCTCGTGAGCATCCTGAGCCCCTTCAGAATCCTTTTTCTTTTTATAAGAGCCCAAATATTCTTTTCCATAGGAAGTTTCAATGAACTCTGCAGCTTCCTGCTTAGCCGTATTTGAAATCCGGGTAGAATCGGTTCTCATATACGTGATCAGACCAACTGTTCCCTCTTTCTTTCCTAGATCAATTCCTTCGTATAATTGCTGGGCCAGCATCATTGTCTTTTTCGCACGGAAATTCAGCTTACGGGCAGCTTCCTGCTGTAAAGACGATGTTGTAAATGGAGCTGCTGGATTTCGTTTTCTTTCCCTTTTATTGACTTTATCAACTTTAAATTGATCTCCATCCATTTTATTTAAAATGTTATTAACATCTTCTTGTGAGCTCAGCTTCTGTTTTTTTCCATTTAAACCATAAAAAGAACCCTGAAAGGTATCTTTGCCTTTTATAAAATCTGTTTCTATTGTCCAGTATTCTTCCGGTTGGAAGTTCTGAATCTCTCTTTCCCGTTCAATAACAAGACGAACAGCTACAGACTGTACACGACCGGCACTTAAACCTTTCTTTACTTTTTGCCAAAGCAATGGGCTAATATTGTAACCTACCAGACGATCCAGAATTCTTCTTGCCTGCTGCGCATCAACTAAATCCATATCAATATGTCGTGGATGTTTAAAGGATTCCTTTACTGCATCCTTGGTGATTTCATTAAATACAACACGGCATTTGGAACTCTCATCCACATCCAGGCTATATGCCAAATGCCAGGCAATAGCCTCTCCTTCCCGGTCCGGGTCGGCTGCTAAGAATACTTTTTTGGCCTTCTTAGCAGCCGTCTTCAATTCTTTCAATACAGGCCCTTTTCCCCGAATAGTTATATACTTTGGTTTATAGTTTTCATCCACATCAACACCTGTTTGACTTTTTGGCAGGTCACGCACGTGTCCCATGGATGCCTTTACTTTATATTTTTTCCCTAAATATCGTTCTATTGTTTTTGCTTTTGCCGGTGATTCGACAATTACTAAATAATCTGCCATATACATCCTCCTAAGAGGTTTCTCTCTTTTTCTTTTCTATTTTTTATCTATTACATATAAGGTTAACGGTTTCATGAAGGAACAACTTTATATAATGGAAAACGTTTTTTGAAATCTTCCTTATTATTAAATACAAGTATTACATTTGTCAAACCATTTTTTACAACTGAATCAATAATTCAAACCTTTTTAAGGTGTTAAGCTCCAGTTTTCATAAGAGTTTCTGGCCTCTATTAAATCTTCTGCACTATGAACAAGTTGAGCCCCTTCCTGAATAAGTGTATGGCACCCTTTGGTTTGTGGCAGCAGAATAGAACCGGGGACGACAAACACCTCTCGTCCTTGCTCTAAAGCCTGCTCAGCCGTTATAAATGTTCCACTCCTCTCTTTCGCCTCCACAACCAGGGTACCAAAGGAAAGACCGCTAATAATCCGGTTGCGTTCAGGAAAATGCCAGGGCTTAGGAGGTGCATTCGGGGGATATTCAGAAATTAGTAAATGCTCCCGCTCAAGGGTTTTCATTAACTGTATGTTTTCTTTCGGATAAATATGATGAAAGCCAAATCCTAAAACACCAATGGTTTTCCCTTTATATGTTAAAGCAGCTTGATGAGAAAAAGAATCAATTCCTTTTGCCATGCCGCTGACGATTAACCAGTCACGTTCGATCACTGGTCTTAGCAGGGAATGAACTTTACGTCTGGCTTCTCCGGAATGGGCTCTTGTACCTACAACACTCAGCTTAGGCTCGTGTTCTAAAAACTCAGACGAACCTTTGATGTAAAGCAGCAAAGGTGGATCAGGAATCATTTTCAGTGATGAAGGGTAGCGAGGATGATTCAGAGAGATGATCGTTGTTGTTTTAAGGTCCTGTTTGACACTATTTAACAATTTTGGGCTACGGAGTCCATGAAAAACTCTCTGAGCTTTCATCGGGGTCAGGCGGAAAATTGCTTGAAGATCACTGATGGAGAATTGATATATAGAGGAGAGACTGGGATCTAACTCTATGAGGTGCCGGATTCTTCTTCGACCAAGCCCCTGCACCCGAAGCAAATGGGCCAATCTTAATTCATATTCTGATACCAATACACACACATCCTTCCAAAGTATAAAGGGAGGGACTCATCCAAATGGTTTGGATCAGTCCCGTGGAACAACATTAATACGTTTTGCATTTTTCGTAAAGATTGTTTTCTTTTAGAACTTCTATTAAAGTTTCACCCATTACAGCAGGTGTTTCTGCTACTTTAATTCCGGAGTCATTCATAATCCGGATTTTTTCGTCTGCCGTTCCTTTTCCACCAGAAATAATGGCGCCAGCATGTCCCATACGTTTTCCTGGAGGTGCTGTACGTCCGCCGATAAAGCCTACGACAGGTTTACTCATATTTTCTTTAATCCATTGAGCCGCTTCCTCTTCCGCTGTACCACCAATTTCACCGATCATAATCACAGCTTCAGTATCAGGATCTTCATTAAAAGCATTTAGTACATCAATGAAATTGGTACCATTGACCGGGTCCCCGCCAATACCAACAGCAGTGGATTGGCCAATTCCTTCTTCAGACAGCTGGTGAACAGCCTCATAGGTTAATGTACCGGAACGTGATACAACTCCTACGTGACCTTTTTTATGAATATAACCAGGCATAATACCAATCTTACACTCTTCGGGAGTAATCACACCTGGACAGTTTGGTCCTACCAGGCGGGTTTTCTTCCCTTCCATTTGCCGTTTTACCTTCACCATATCCATGACTGGAATGTGTTCCGTAATACAGATAACAGTGTCCAGCTCGGCATCCACAGCTTCCAGAATGGCGTCTGCTGCAAATGGTGCGGGTACATAAATAACAGATGCAGTTGCACCGGTCTTTTCCTTCGCTTCCTGGACGGTATTAAAAACAGGTACACCTTCTACTGTCTGTCCGCCTTTTCCCGGGGAAGTACCTCCTACAATTTCAGTGCCATATTCAAGCATTTGCTTCGTATGGAATAAAGCTGTAGAACCAGTGATACCCTGAACGATTACTTTTGTATTCTTATTTATATAGATACTCATGATTTCTCTCCCACCTTTCTACATTACTTAACCAGTTCAACGATTTTTTGTGCTCCATCAGCCATAGAATTTGCGGATGTGATATTCAAACCGGATTCAGACAAAATTGTCTTCCCTTGCTCTACGTTTGTTCCTTCAAGACGAACGACCAGTGGCAGTTCAAGGCCTACCTGCTTCGTCGCCTCTACAACACCTTCAGCAATTACATCACATTTCATAATACCGCCAAAGATGTTTACAAAAATTCCTTTTACATTGTCATCAGCAAGTATGATTTTAAAGGCTTCGGTAACTTTTTCCGCAGTTGCTCCTCCCCCTACATCAAGGAAGTTGGCCGGCTCTCCACCTGAATGTTTAATAATATCCATAGTAGACATTGCAAGACCAGCGCCATTAACCATACAGCCGATATTCCCATCAAGAGCTACATAACTGAGATCATATTTTGAAGCTTCAATTTCTTTTGGATCCTCTTCATCGAGATCACGATACTCCAATAAATCCTTTTGACGGAATAAAGCGTTGTCATCAAAGTTCAGTTTCGCATCTAAAGCTAGAACTTCCCCGTCACCTGTTGTAACAAGTGGGTTAATTTCAGCTACAGAGCAATCTTTTTTAATAAATACATCATAAAGTCCCATCATAAATTTAACTGCTTTAGAAATGAGTTCTTTCGGAATATTAATATGAAACGCTAATCTTCTTGCCTGATAAGGCATAAGTCCAGTTACAGGATCAATAACCTCCTGAAAGATCTTTTCAGGTGTATTGGCAGCAACCTCTTCAATTTCAGTTCCTCCTTCTTCGGAACCCATCATCACAACACGGGAGGTTGCACGATCAAGAACAACACCAATATAGTACTCATTTTGAATATCGCAGCCTTCTTCAACCAGAAGACGTTTTACTTCCTTCCCTTCAGGTCCAGTCTGATGCGTCACTAACGTTTTACCAAGTAACTCTTCAGCATATGTACGTACATCTTCCTGGCTCTTGGCAATTTTTACTCCGCCTGCTTTCCCGCGGCCGCCTGCATGAATTTGAGCTTTTACAACGCTTACATCTGAACCTAATTCCTGTGCCGCCTGGACAGCTTCATCTACTGAAAACGCAACACGATTATTGGGTACAGCAACGCCGAATTGGCGAAAAATCTCTTTTGCTTGATACTCGTGAATGTTCATCTTCCATCCTCCCATCTGAAATTCAAATTGCGTGTACATTGTATACAAAATTGTTGGAATTTGTCCACACTTTTCTATTATAAGACGATTCTATAAAAATAACAAACATAGCCCAATATTTTATTGATTAAGTTCTTTATAGGCAATAGCTTTTAAGGACAGAAGCTCTTTATCCGATAGCTTTCTTTCTAACTGGTTGACCATTTCCAGTTTTTCATCCTGACTCAGACCGTCCTTTGCCATGTTTCCAAGTTCAATTAGTTCCCTGACACTGAACTTGGACACTAGTTCCTTAGCTGCCTCATCCTTTGTCGAGAATGGCAGATTCTCTTCATTCGCCTTTGCTCCATCTTTTACAATCTGCTGTAATTCCGGATGATTGTTTATTTGCTCCTCCAGCTGATTCACAACAGGGCTTGCTGACAATTCCTCCGCATAGGACTCCACAATCTTCTCTGCAGCGATCTTTGTACCAAAATGGTAGATTCCAAAACCCAGAACACCTATTAACAGCAGAAAAATGAAAAATCTCCGTAATCGTTTCATTTTCTTTACCTCCCTCAACAATCACCTGTCCAAACTATTTTATTTATGTTCTCTCCTCTTCATGACGATCAACCTGATAAATAAATGCGAAAACTTCAGCTACTACCTGATACAAATCTTCCGGAATCGTTTCATTAATATTTAATGCTGAGAGAAGTTCAACAAGCGTTTCATCCTCCTGTACAGGTACATCATGTTCCTTCGCCTGTGACAGAATTCTCTCAGCGACCTTCCCCTGCCCTGAAGCGGAAACTTTTGGGGCATTCTCGATTGTTTCATCATAAGATAAGGCCACTGCTTTTTTTCGTTTATATTCAGACGGCTGTGTCATATTTTAATATCCAGTCCTTTCTCCTGAGTATAGGCAGACCCCAAACGATTAGTCCCCGGAAGACCTGTATTATGTCGAAATTCTTTGATTTGGACAGATATAAGTAGAAAATTTAAGTGAGATAGATTGTCTTTAAGAACAGGTTCAAACAGCTTTGCAACAGGTCTTATGCGGCTGGGATTCTGATTGAAAATGGTCAAAGAGATCTGCTTGTTTTGTATATTCATATCCATAACCGTTTCTTTTAGCTGATGGAGCTGCAGGTAAAACATAACCCGGCAATAATCAGAATCCAGCTGGTCGCCATCTTTCTTTTTACCTTCAAAATCCATAAAAAAATCTTCCTGCAGACCAAATAATTCACCCGGAAATTGAACACTGAATTGTGTCCATTCTCCATAATCATTGGACAGCAGTTGTATGCCTGAAAACACCTGCATCAGCTGTTGGAGCGGCTGATGTAACTTCTGTCCGTTAACTTGCTGTTGAACGGATTGCAAAAGTTCTGTTAAAGGCTTGTAAGAATCTGACATGCCAAGGGAATTCAAATCTGGCTGACTGCTTAATAGTGATGTAAACCCTCTAAATTTAATGGCTGTTTTTTCGGCGGCATTAAATATATGAGTATACTTTTCTGATCCGGTCCCCTGAAGGAGCCAAAAATCCAGTGTACGTTGGAACTCCTCTGTACTGGCAGATTTCATCGATTTCCACAATGCTCTGATCCCCTGATAAAATTCCTCCATGGACTCAAAGGGAAGAGGCGAATCCTTCATCGCTACTTGCTTGTTAAAAAACGGTCGATCTAGTTGGATCTGATTTTGTTCAGCCCAGCTCGTCCATTCCTGCTTCCAGCTGGTAAAATCCACACTCCCGGGTATTAGCCCTGAGGCTTTCAGCAGTGAAAATGTCTGGGTAGAACCTTTATGAATATCCGATAAAATATAGGAAGCTAATTGTCTGGTACTAAAATTCGATTCTCCTGAATGAAATAAATGAAGGATATTTCTGAGCTGTATCGCCTCATTTGAAAAATCGTCGGGAAGGGATTGAGTGAGAATTTCTGCTGCATTTGAAATGGATATAGGCCGAAACAACCGCGCATAAGTAGTATCAAACACCTCTTTTGTCATCGGCAGGTTTCTTTGCAGCATTTCCAGCAGAACCGTTCTTGATTCATCAAAAGAGGAACCCCTATCCAGTAAACCAAAAGCTTGACTTAGCACCTGTTTTTGAACGGGGAGTTGATGTTCCAATAGAAAAGAAAGGAACGCATGCTGATTCCTCGTTCCTTTCATGCCCATCTCCTTTAGCAAAATAGCCGCTGACTCCTGCTGATTTTTCACCGGCTTTTCACTCACTACCTGAAGTTTTACAAAAGGAGAAGCTTGTTTCACCTGAAAAACATAGCGCTTATTGGCCTGCAGGAAATGCTCTAATTGAGCGATTAGTTTCTGTCCGCCCATCTGTATCATCGCTTTATTTTGAGGCAGAAATTTTTCCACTTTTCCTGTCACGATCTGACCAGTTTTAAAGGATAAACCTGAATTCTGGACAGACCTTATTCGTATTGATTGAAGAGCTTTTGTAATCCCGGAATTTTGCATTCCAAATCTCTCCCTTTAGGATTGAGTTGCTTCTTTAACTGGTGAAAATGACTGTCTGTGATAAGGGGTAGGTCCTAATTGCTTTAGTGCTTCCAAATGCACTTTCGTTCCATATCCCATGTTTGTTTCGAATTGGTAGGAAGGATATTGACGCCCTATTTCTTTCATCCTCCGATCTCTTGTTACCTTAGCTAATACACTTGCCGCTGCAATGGATACAGACTTTTGATCCCCTTTTACAATGGATTCCTGTTGAATCGGCAGTTCCGGTAGCTTCACCGCATCGATAAGCAGAAATTGAGGCTGGTGTTTTAATTCCAAAACAGCCTTTTTCATCGCTAACTTTGAGGCCTGATAAATGTTGATCTGATCAATGGTTTTGGCATCAACAATTCCTATACCAAAATCCACAGCCTTTTCTTTAATCGTAGCAAAAAATCTTTCCCTCACTGACTCCGATAATTTTTTGGAGTCGTCCAGGCCTTCCAGATAAAAGGAATCATCAATGACCACAGCAGCAGCCACAACCGGGCCTGCTAAAGGGCCACGGCCCGCTTCATCAATCCCTGAAATATATGTATGTCCCTGTTCCCAAAGGTGTTGCTCCCACTTCAGCATCTCCTGAAAATGCTCTAAATTCTTCTGTCTTTCAGCGTGTTTTTTCTGTTCCTTAAGTACTAATGCCTGTACACCTTTCCGGTCATCCTCCTGATAGGCTTGCCAATCTGCTGCTGAATAACTTTCATTCGTTAATTTTTCGCGTATTTCTTTTATGGTTTCTCTGCTGGTCATCCTTTTCCTCCATTACTTGATTTATCGGCTGCTAAACAGGAAATATTAATGACTATTAGTGATGACTGTTGAGGGTAAACAGCCATTTTCAAATTAAGGACGATCAAAGGTGAAAAGTCCTAATTTTCCCGTTCGCAAATCACGAATAATCACATCAGCTGTTTTTTCGTAATCAATCATACCACCACTTGCCAGGCAGCCTCGTTTTTTCCCGATCTCATCAAACCATGACACAATATCTTCAGCATCTAGATTGATCCCATAACGCTCTTTAAGTTGAGCAGGATAATACTGTTTAAAAAATTTAAGCACAAAAACGGCAACATCATCCAGGTGTAATAGCTGATCCTTAATAGTGCCAATAGCCGCCAATTTAAGGCCCACCTCTTCATCCTCAAATTTAGGCCATAAAATGCCCGGCGTATCGAGAAGCTCGAAATCCTTTTTCACTTTCATCCAGGTCTGGGATTTCGTTACTCCAGGTCGATCACCGGTCTGAGCTATTTTTTTGTTAACCAGTCGATTGATAAGGGTGGATTTACCTACATTTGGTATCCCCACTATCATGGCTCTAATAGGTCTTGGCTTAACTCCTTTTTGTGTTAGACGTTCCAGTTTTTGTTCACCGATTGTTTTTGCTTTTTTAATTAAGGTTTGAATATCTTTTTGCTCCTGTACATTTACAGCTAAATGAGGGGTCCCCAAGTGATCAAAATGGTCTTCCCATTCCTTTGTCACTTCAGGGTCTGCCAGGTCCTTCTTCATTAGGAGTACAAGCTTGTCCTTATCAGCTAACACATCCTGGAGCATAGGGTTTTGTGAAGATTTTGGCACTCTTGCGTCTACCAATTCAATCACAAAATCGACGAGCTTTAATTTTTCTTCAACTTCTCTCTTTGCCTTTGCCATATGGCCCGGAAACCATTGTATCGTCACATTATCACCTTCTTTATGTTTTCCACTCAAAATGAGAGAGAGGCCAGTAAGTGAGCTGGGCTTCCCCCACAATCTGATCCACAGGTATTAAGCCTATCATTCGACTGTCTGTTGAGTTCATACGATTATCTCCAAGGACTAATACATAACCCTCAGGTATTTTTTCATATTCTCCAGGTAAGTCTTCTAAAGTAAAATCATGCGTATAGTGACTGCCTTCCTGCAGGCCTTCCACTCTTTCCTGAATAAACGGTTCCTCCACAGGGGTTCCATCTACATAGAGAGTTTCGTTACGATAAGCTATATGTTCTCCCGGCAGGCCAATCACCCTTTTAATGTAGTCTCTTTTTTGTGTTGCATGAAAGACAACAATGTCAAAGCGTTCCGGCTTCCCAATCTGATAATTTAGTTTGTTTACAATCAAATGATCCCCGTTTTCGAGTGTAGGAAGCATGGATGGCCCGTCCACAATAATTGGGGTAAATAAAAATGTTCGAATTCCTAATGCAATAATCGCTGAAATAACAATAACTTTAATCCAGCTTAGCCATTCTATGTTCTTCGTGGACATGTCAAAACCCCCGAGCATATGTACAAAAGTTTAGCTTTCATTTTAATGCAATGAACGATATGTATATATAATAGAAAAAGGAGCCTGACCATGCAAGCTCCTTCTCCATCTAACTAAAGCAAATACAGCTTTAATTGTCTTATCGGATTTCTTTAATACGTGCAGCTTTACCACGAAGTCCACGAAGGTAATACAGCTTCGCACGACGTACTTTACCACGACGGGACACTTCGATCTTATCAATACGTGGGGAATGTACTGGGAACGTACGTTCAATTCCCACGCCATAAGAGATTTTACGTACAGTGAAGGTTTCACTTATTCCGCCACCACGACGTTTAAGTACAACACCTTCAAACACCTGAATACGTTCACGGTTCCCTTCAACAACTTTCACGTGAACCTTTACCGTATCTCCAGGACGAAAATCTGGACGGTCCGTGCGTAATTGGTCTTTTGTAACTTGTTCAATAATGTTTTGCACAAGTCTTCACTCCTTCCAACTAACACTCATACCAAAATTTTAGTGACAGCGGAGTATCGTTTTTCTTTGCCTAAGCGAACTCTTAAGCACAACAATTAATATATCATAATGACCCTTTCAATGCAAGATTATTTGTCCATCTCCCATTGCTTTATCCACTGTTTTTGTTTATCGGTCAGGACAACATTTTCTAATAAATCAGGCCTTCGTTCCCAGGTTCTTTTTAACGATTCCATCTGCCGCCAATCCTCTATCTTTTGATGATCACCGGATAAAATAACATCGGGTACATTCATCCCTCTAAACTCCCTGGGACGGGTGTAATGAGGGTGTTCGAGAAGACCGGTTGAAAAAGAATCCTGCACTGCAGAATGATTGTTGCCAAGCACACCCGGAAGAAGCCTTACCACACTGTCTGTCACAACCATGGCCCCTAGTTCACCACCAGTTAAAATATAATCACCAATGGAAATTTCGTCTGTAGCCAGATGCGTTCGTATACGCTCATCATACCCTTCATAATGACCGCAAATCAGAATTAAGTGCTCTTCCCGGGAAAACTCCTCTGCTTTCTGCTGGGTATAGGGCTCCCCCTGTGGTGACATTAAAACAACACGGGGCTTTGAAGAAGGATTTGATGACAGATCTTCAACTGCATCAAATAAGGGCTGTGGTGTAAGAACCATGCCCGCTCCTCCCCCATATGGATAGTCATCCACTTTCTGGTGTTTATTATCTGAATACGAACGAAAATTAATCGTATTATAGTGGACAGCTTCCATAGTTTTCGCTTTTTTTAAAATGGAGGAATTAAGTACGCCATCGAACATTTCCGGAAACAGGGTTAAAATATCTATTTGCATCAGTCCAGTAAACCCTCCATCGGATGTATCGTAACTTTTTTGTGTTCTACATCCACTTGTTTGACGATCTCCTCTATGTAAGGGATTAAAACATCTTTCTTCCCCGACCGTTTCACTACCCAAATGTCATTAGCTCCTGGTGACAGAATTTCTTTAATCATACCGAGTTTTTCGCCTTCTTCCGTAACTACTTCACAGCCAATAATTTCATAATAATAATACTCTCCTTCATCGAGAGTCAATAGCTGCTCTTCGGAAACTTTCAGCATTCCATTTTTTAATGGTTCAACATCATTAATGGAGGCGTACCCGTCAAAATGGAGCAAATGTAAGTTTTTATGGATGCGATGTCCGTCCACTTCTAGGGGAATGGTCGTTGAACCATCATCCGAAACCCAGTAAAGTCTGGAGCCCGGCTCTAATCGTTCCTCAAAATCCGTAATTTTAATAACTTTCACTTCCCCTTTTATTCCATGAGTATTAACTATTTTTCCAACATTAAACATTTCCATTTATGTATCACCCATGCCTAATATTAATCGATTCGTATAATCGTGTCATCCTTTATGGTAATGGAATGTTCACCCATAACATCTGACCAGCGATCTCCAACGGAAACTTCTACAATCTCATCAATTTCGCTTTCAGTGATTTCACTGCCTACTGGTAAAATATCCAGTTGCTCAAGCTGATATTCAAGCCATTTCATCTTGTTTTGTCGCCGGTCAATTTCCTTTTGAAACCGGGTTTTAACATCCTGTGGTGAAATCCCCTTTTTTGATTGCAGTTTTCGTTTCTCAAACTGAAGCTGATGACACTCATTTTCAAGCTGGGACAGCTGACGATGAAATTTTGACTCCAATCGTTCCTTGCTTTTTTCGGTAATCACCTGTTTAACAGAAGTTTTTCTTATCATTTTCACGAGGGAATACCTCCCATATTTTCAAACCACACCATTATGTAAAGTGTCCATCAACAGTCATTCACCAGCAATCGTCCGGACCTCGTTAAATAGATATTTAACTGGCGGCACTCCTGATAGATAAGTTCTCACAAAAATCAGCTGTTAGTAAAAACAGGGAAAGGTCTGCCCCTTCCCTGTTGTTTACATGATATCTAAATATAATTTTTTATCCTTGTCCGAACCAGCTGCATAGACAACGGTTCGAATGGCTTTGGCAATACGTCCGTTTTTGCCGATTACTTTACCGACATCCTGTTCATGAACAGTAAGATGATACCGGATTTTTTCATCTGTTTCTTCCTCAGTCACCACGACTTCCTCAGGATAATCAACAAGAGGACGAACAATGGTTTCTATTAAGGCTTTCATGATATCACACTACTTTATTTTTGGTTTTTAGCTTCGTGAAACTTCTTCATGATGCCTTGCTCTGAAAACAGATTACGGACGGTGTCACTTGGTTTTGCACCTTTTTGCATCCAGTCTAGTGCTTTTTCTTCATCCAAATCAACTTTTGCTGGTTCAACTACTGGATTATATGTTCCAATCTGTTCAATAAAACGTCCATCACGAGGAGAACGTGAATCGGCAACAACTACACGATAAAATGGATTTCTCTTTGAACCCATTCTTCTTAGGCGAATTTTTACTGCCATGTTTCTGCACCTCCAAATAATTATCTTACACAAGTGTAGATTGTAGCAGATATTTTATTTGCTGTAAAGTATATTTCCATTACATTTCAAAAAATCGCATTCTGCTTATGCCGTCGGGCCTGAACGGTCGCCTCCGCTTTTCTGTCCAGCTGCGGCTCCTAGGTCAAGGCGGATATAAGTCAAAGCCATTCCGTGGCCAAACCCGTGCCACTTCATGTCTTCGTCTTATCCCGCATGACCTGATCAGTCGCCTCCGCTTTTCTACTTTACATAAAAGGGAAGTTCATCATGCCTTTTTTCTTTTTGCCTTTTTTGCCTGTGCTAGTCATTTGTTTCATCATTTTCTTCATTTCGTCGAATTGCTTAAGGAGCCGGTTTACTTCTGACACAGAGGTTCCGGATCCCTTTGCAATCCTCCGTTTACGACTCGCATTCATGATGCTGGGGTCTATTCTTTCCTTCTTCGTCATCGATTGAATGATGGCCTCCACATGGCTGATTTGTTTTTCATCAACCTGGAGGTTTTTCATTCCCTTCATTTTACCGGCCCCGGGCATCATGTTTATCAGTTCATCCAGAGGACCCATATTTTTGACCTGCTGCATCTGCTCCAGAAAGTCTTCAAATGTAAATGAAGCCGAACGCATTTTTTCTTCAAGCTCTTTAGCCTGCTTTTCATTAACATTATCCTGTGCTTTTTCAATTAAGGAAAGGACATCTCCCATCCCTAATATCCTGGAAGCCATACGATCGGGATGAAAGGCTTCGAGTTCGTCGAGTTTTTCACCCATACCCGCATATTTAATTGGTTTTCCGGTAACGGCTTTAATGGAAATAGCCGCTCCTCCCCGTGTATCTCCATCTAATTTGGTTAATACAACCCCAGAAATATCCAGCTGATCATCAAAGCTTTGAGCGACATTTACGGCATCCTGTCCAGTCATGGAATCCACAACGAGGAAAATTTCATCTGGTGTGGTGACCTCTTTAATACTCTGCAGTTCATCCATTAACTGTTCATCAACATGTAAACGACCAGCAGTATCAATAATGACATAGTCGTTATGGTCTTCCTTTGCTTTGTCAATCGCCTGCTTAGCTATGTCAACAGGATTGGCATCTGTACCTAAGGAAAAGACAGGCATATCCAACTGTTTCCCAAGGGTTTCCAACTGATTAATCGCTGCCGGACGATAAACGTCAGCAGCTACAAGCATGGGATTGCGATTATGCTTTTTCCGTAGAAGATTTGCCAGTTTTCCAGTGGTAGTCGTTTTACCCGCACCCTGCAAACCTGTCATCATGATAACGGTTGGTGGCTTATTAGCTGTTGCTATCTTACTTTGCTCACCGCCCATTAAGTCAGACAGCTCTTCTTTTACAACTTTAATTACCTGCTGTCCCGGGGTTAAACTCTCCATAACTTCCTGACCAATGGCGCGTTCCTTAACCCGCTTAATAAAATCTTTTACGACTTTAAAATTAACGTCGGCTTCTAATAAAGCCAACCGCACTTCACGAGTCATTTCTTTTACATCGGCTTCGGTAACTTTACCTTTGCCCTTTACCTTCTGAATCGTTTTCTGCAGCCGGTCGGCTAACCCTTCAAATGCCATACAGCCGCCTCCTAATCTAGATTTTCATACCTTTGGATAAATCTCAACAGTTCAGATTTATCCATTGCGTCTCTGCTTTCAATGGTTTCTTTCAATTCATGAATAAGCTCGTTTCTCTGTTTGAATTTATGATAAAGATCTAACTTCTCTTCATATTCTTCGAGCATAGACTCTGTTCTTCTAATATTATCATAAACTGCCTGTCTGCTCACATCAAATTCCTCTGCAATTTCACCTAAAGAATAATCTTCAAGATAGTATAGTTCCATATAACTCTTTTGTTTTGGTGTTAGCAATTTCTGATAAAAATCAAATAAATAGTTCATTCGGGTTGTTTTTTCGAGCAAGGTAAACACCTCTTGTTAAGGGAATATCCTTTACATTTAAATGGTAAAGGGGAATGCTGCGATGTGTCAAGATACAGCTAGTCATCTCTTGCATCTGTGTTTGTGTCCTGATCAACCATGTCAGCAAATAAACCATAAACAAAGGAATTGGCATTGAACGGTTGTAAATCTGTTACCTTTTCACCAAGTCCGACATACTTAACCGGAATAGACAACTCATTCCGAATTGCTAACACTATGCCTCCTTTAGCCGTCCCATCCAATTTGGACAACACAATTCCAGAAACATCCGTTGATTCAGAAAAGGTTTTAGCCTGACTCATAGCATTCTGACCCGTTGTAGCATCCAAAACAAGCAATACTTCCTGAGGAGCTTCAGGGATCTCACGTGAGATGACACGTTTAACCTTAGAAAGTTCGTTCATTAAATTCACTTTATTTTGCAGACGTCCTGCCGTATCACACAGAAGCACGTCGGCATTTCTTGATTTCGCAGCCTGAATCCCATCATATATGACGGCAGCCGGATCACTGCCCTCGCTATGTTTAATGACTTCAACACCTACGCGTTCTCCCCATACATCAAGCTGTTCAATGGCACCAGCTCTGAAGGTATCTCCTGCCGCAAGCATCACTGTTTTTCCTTCCTCTTTAAGTCGATGAGCAAGCTTTCCAATAGTTGTTGTTTTTCCGACACCATTAACTCCTACAAACAGAACCACGGATAAGCTGTCTTCGTTTAAATTCAGCTCTTCTATCTCTTCATCCGCATCTCCATAATAAATCTCAACCAGCTTTTCAGAGATCACTTCCACAACCTCTGAAGTGTCTTTGATATTACGGCGTTTCACTTCCATTTCTAATTCTTCAATGAGTTCCATAACAGTCTCCACACCAACATCTGCGGAGATCAGTACTTCTTCCAGTTCCTCAAAAAATTCCTCATCGACTTTTCGATATTTCGCTACCAGATCATTCATTTTAGTCGCAAACGAATCTCTCGTCTTTGTAAGTCCATCCTTAAATTTATCTGTCACTTGTTCCGTTTGGTTATTGATTTTATCCTTTAGCTTTTTAAAGAAACTCAAGTAGAATCTTCCTTTCTTTTAAGCATTTACCATTTGATCAGTTTCTTCCAGACGTACAGAAACCAATTTCGAGACCCCCGACTCCTGCATGGTTACACCGTAAAGGACATCGGCTTCCTCCATTGTTCCTTTCCGGTGGGTAATGACAATGAACTGTGTATTTTCACTGAATTCCTTTAAATACTGGGCAAAACGGTTGACATTTGCTTCGTCAAGCGCAGCCTCTACTTCATCCAATACACAGAATGGAACTGGCCGGACTCTTAAAATCGCAAACAGAAGGGCAATGGCGGTGAGGGCCCGCTCCCCTCCCGAGAGAAGTCCCAGATTTTGCAGTTTTTTACCTGGAGGCTGGGCAACAATGTCAACACCCGTTTCAAGTAAGTCTTTTGGATCTGTTAATTTTAAATCGGCCCGGCCACCACCAAATAATTTCTTAAACACATCCGTGAATTCCTTTTGAATCTGATTGAACGTGCCTTCAAAACGGGTGACCATTTCCTCATCCATTTCTTTAATAACAGCATAAAGGGTATCCTTGGCCTCCAGTAAATCCTGACGTTGAGTCGTTATAAATTCATACCGTTCCTGAATTCGTTTATACTCATCAATCGCACCTAAGTTCACCGTTCCCAGACGATCAATCTCCTGTTTGATTTGCTGAACGGTATGTTTCGCTTTATCTGTATTGTCGGTTCTTCCAAAGTCTGAAAGTGCCTTTTCAAAGGACAGCATATATTCCTCTTGTAAGACACTGAGGTTGTTTTCCAACTCAACATCCAGACGGTTCGCTTTTACTTCCTTCTGCTGCAGATCATCGGTCCGCTGATTAAGAATACGGTTTCTCTCTTTTATTTCCTTTTCCAGATCCTCCGTCATTTGGTTCCGCTGCTGTCTTTCTTCCCGTTTTGACTTTAAGGTATTTTGGGTTTCCAGTTTCTCCTTACGTTTATCCTCAATTTCCTGTTCAATTTCCTCAGCTGTCTGTCCCTGCTCCTTTATTTCCTCCAGAGCTGTATGCTCTTCCTTTAATTGGTCTTTTTGGGACTGAAAATCAGATAAGTCACGCTTCAGGCTGTTTACTTTTTCTTTCTGGTTTTTCACGTTTGTATCCTGCTCAGCAAGCATGACCTGGAGGTGATGATATTCCTGTTGTATTTTTTCACTGGATTCCTGTTGATTCGTGAGCTCATGGGTAAGGGTATCAATCTGATTTTGCAGGCTCTCCGCCTCATCTTCAAGTTGCTGAAGACGACTGGATAACGCATCAGTAGAGTTCTTAAGTTCCTGTTCTTCTTCCTGGAATTGCTCCTGCTCCTGATCATAAAGAGATAAGTGGTCATTGACATTCTCACGCTTCAATTTAACCTCTCTTAAGTCTCCCTGAAGCTTACTGACCTGTGATTGGAGCTGATTGATTTCATTCTCCAGTTCCTGTACACGCCTCTCGTTCTGCTTCTGAGACTGAATACGTTCATCAAGCTGATGTTCAAAGCTTTTTGTTCTTTCTTCAAATTCCTGCAGCTTTTTAGACACCTGACTTAACTCTTTTTCCCTCGTAAATAAAGATTGATTTTTCTTCTTCTGAGCTCCACCAGTCATCGAACCCCCAGGATTCACTACATCCCCGTCAAGTGTGACAATCCGAAAACGGCGATTCAGTAGACCGGCTAATTCATTGGCGTCTTTCAGGGTTCGTGCAATCACAATGTTCCCAAGTAAAGACTGAATGACATTTGAAAACTTTTGATCATAATCCACCAATTGCTCAGCTACGCCTATAAAGCCTTGGTGGTTTTCGATATTACGAATCAGATGTTCAGGTATACGCTTGGGCTGCATAGAAGGTAACGGAAGAAAAGTTGCTCTGCCATTGTTCGTCTTTTTAAGCCATTGAATGGCCTGACGAGCATCATTTTCATTTTCCATTATAATGTGCTGGGCTTGTCCCCCAAGTGCCGTTTCAATCGCGAGAACATAATCATCCCCAATTTGAATCGTTTCTGCTACGGCTCCATGAATACCGCTTAATTCTTTCCGTTCTCTTGCTTTCAGAACAGCTTTCACACCCTGGAAAAACCCCGAAAAGTCCTCCTTCATCTCTTCAAGCATTTCTTTTTTTGACCTAAGCTTGTGGATGAACTGATATCCCTGATTTAATTTTTTCTGCTCTTCTTCAACTTGGGATTTTTGTTCCTGAAGTGAAGACTTTTCTCCATTCAATACCTTTTGTTTTTCAGAAAGGCTTTGTTCAATCGTCTTTAGTTGGTCTGTAATGGATTCCTGTTCCTGATCAATCTCTTCTCGCTGATCCAATAACCCCTGAAAACGATCAGTCATTCTGTTTTTCTTTTGCTTATTCTGTTCCAGACTGCGTTCGATTCCCTGCAGTTCATTCCGTTTAGCTGCCTGTTCATTTAATACCTCAATGTACTCACTTTTCAGCTCCTCTATTTTCTCCTCCATACTTTCCCGGGAGGTGCCAAGGCTTTGCTCCAGAGCTGCCATTCGTTCCTTTGTTTCTTCTCTCTCAGAAACCAGCACATTAAGCTGCTCTTCATCATTTGTCAGCTGTTTCGTAACATTGGCTATCTTCACATCTAAACGCTGTTCTTCATCTGCCAGTTTATCCTTGTTTTCTTCATAATGCTTCCAGCGTTCATTAAACAACCGCTTGCGCCCCTCCAGGTTTTCCAGTTCCTGGGTTAACGAAAGCATTTGATTTTGCATCTGTTCGATGGCCTGATCAAGTCCCTGTATCTCAGCCCTTTCTTTTTCCAGCTCAGCTTCTTCCTGTTGAATCCCCGTCTGTTTATGTAGAATCTCCTGCTTTTGTTCTTCTATTTGGCTAAGCAGAGATTGCCATTCTTCATTTAACCTTTCAATCTCTGTGACGAGTAAGGAGACCTCATGCTTTTTCAATTCGTCCTTTTTCTTTAAATAGGTTTCCGCTGTTTCAGCTTGTTCTTTCAAAGGTTCAAGCTGTCCTTCAATTTCATAAATAATATCTTCTACACGATAAAGATTTTCCTGGGTTTCAGCCAGCTTCATTTCCGCTTTTTTCTTCCGTTGCTTATACTTTAACACTCCAGCAGCTTCTTCAAAAATCGCCCGTCGCTCTTCAGGTTTGGAGCTTAAAATTTCTTCAACCTTTCCCTGACTGATAATCGAAAAGGCTTCCTTTCCCAAACCTGAGTCCATAAATAGATCAATGATATCCTTTAATCGACACGGCTGCTGATTTATTAAAAATTCACTTTCACCGGATCTGTATACACGACGAGTGATATCAACCTCCTGATAGTCAATCGGCAAAGCACTATCCTCGTTATCTAAAACAAGTGAAACTTCTGCAAAATTGAGTGCCTTCCGTGTATCACTGCCTGCAAAAATGATATCCTCCATTTTAGATCCACGCAGGGATTTCGCAGACTGTTCTCCTAAAACCCAGCGAATGGCATCTGTTATATTACTTTTTCCGCTTCCATTGGGGCCGACAACAGCCGTAACACCCGGAACAAATTCTACGGAAATTCTCTCAGCAAATGATTTAAATCCTACTGTATCTAATCGTTTGAGGAACATATCATTTTCCTCCTGTAATCTATTTTCATACCACTTACTTTATAGAAAGATGTTTGTTATCATCATTTTTCAGTTATAGGTTTCTTTTTAACCTTGTATATTTTATCATAGAATATAATAGGAAAGAAGAATGTTTCTACATAAAGGAGTGTTGACGTGAACTTAAATGAAGTATCCGAGCAGAATTTATCATTTATGGTTGAAGAACTTATGAATGATTTACAAGTTATTAATCGGGGTGTATTGGACCCTAAGTATTTCGATGTCAAAGATTATCATGAAATAAAGTCGGTCTATGAAATGGTTAAAAGCAAGGGTCAATTAAGTGTACCGGAAATACAGGCCATCATTGAAGAACTGAGAAAATACAGAGTCAAGGAATAGAACCTGAGTTAATAGGTGCCAAAGCTTTCAAAACAGGGATTCGAAAGCTTTGGCACCTATTATAATTGTTGTTCTTTTATTTTATCCAGAGCTTCTTTCGCCGCATTTTGTTCTGCTTCCTTCTTTGTACGGCCGCTTCCCTTTCCAAATCCTTCACTTTGAATGGTTACCTCTGCAATAAATTCCCGGTTATGAGCAGGTCCCTTTTCATCAATAATGGTATAATCAATGTCTCCTTCCTGATCCTGCTGTACAACCTCCTGAAGCATACTCTTATAATCCATCGCATGAGAAAAAGCACCAGGTTTTATTTCAGGAAAAACATATTCATCCAGAAAACTCAAAACAGTATCAAAGCCCTGATCAAGGTACAAAGCTCCTATAAATCCTTCAAAAGCATCTGCCAGTAATGCCGGTCTGGTTCGTCCACCCGTCATTTCTTCTCCTTTTCCCAGCAATACCAAATCATTAAATTGAAGCTTCTCAGCAAAATGAACAAGAGAAGGTTCACATACAATGGAAGCCCTGAACTTTGTCATCTCTCCTTCATTCATTTTCTGAAATTTACGGTATAAAAATTGGGATACAGCAAGCTCCAAAACCGCATCACCCAAAAATTCGAGCCGCTCATTATCTTCCAAACCCCGATTCCGATGTTCATTCACATACGATGAATGTGTAAAAGCCTTTTTTAACAGTGCCTGGTTCTGAAAATGGACACCAATTTGCTCTTGGAATTGTTCAAAATTCACCTTTACTTCCACCTATCTTTAGATATAGTTATTCATTAAATAAATGAATGGAAAGCCCTGTTAAAAAACAAGGCTTTCCTATAATTTCAAACATAAAGTTGATATACATTCATTAGGACTGTGACTTATTTATGTAGTCCACAGCATCTCCTACAGTTCCAATTTTTTCTGCGTCTTCATCGGAGATTTCCATATCGAATTCATCTTCCAGCTCCATCACTAACTCAACTACATCAAGTGAATCAGCTTCAAGGTCATCGCTGAAAGATGCTTCCATGGTTACTTTTGCTTCTTCGACCTCTAACTGGTCAACAATTACTTTTTTTACGCGTTCAAAAACGTCTGCCATTGTTGTCACCTCCCTTCGATGGAATGTAAAATAACGGTCGCCTTCGCTTTTCTTTCTACATAACCATTCCGCCGTCTACGTGGAGGGTCTGGCCTGTCATGTATGCGGCGTCTTCGGAGGCCAGGAATTTGACGACTTTTGCCACATTCTCTGGTTTGCCCAGACGGTTTAACGGAATGGCAGATAGCATCATTTCACGGGTCTCCTCATCCAGTTCATCTGTCATATCTGTTGAGATATACCCGGGTGCTACGGCATTCACCAGAATATTACGGGAAGCAAGCTCTTTGGCTGTCGTTTTCGTCAAACCAATAACTCCGGCCTTAGCGGCTACATAATTTGCCTGCCCCGGATTTCCTGCCACTCCAACAATGGAAGCAATGTTAATGATTCGGCCGCCCTTTTGTTTCATCATTTGCCTTGTTACAGCCTTTGTTGTTAAGAAGACTCCTTTTAAGTTCGTATCAATGACGTCTTCAAACTCTTCTTCCTTCATTCTCATTAGTAAATTATCCCGAGTGATGCCTGCATTGTTTACAAGAATGTCAAGGGAACCAAATGTGTCAATCACGCTCTTAATCATTCCCTTAACATCATCTGAACTGGAAACATTCGCCTGCACAGGGAATGCCCGGCCTCCTAAGTCTTCAATTTCCTTAACGACTTCGTTTGCTTTCTGTTCGTTTCCTGCATAGTTAACCGCAACGTTCGCACCATTTTGGGCTAGCTCAATCGCAATAGCACGACCAATCCCCCGTGATGCTCCTGTTACTAATGCATTTTTCCCACCTAACATTATGAATCCTCCTTATACCACTCAAGAAAAGCGTTCATGGAATCCGGATCCTGAACAGAGAATGTTTTCGCTCTTCGTTTCACTTTACGGACCAGTCCGGATAAAACCTTGCCATTACCCACCTCGACAAACGCATCAACATCCTTTTCCAGCATATTTGAAATGGTTTCTGAAAATCGAACTGGTGAGTAAAGCTGTTTAACAAGGAGGTCTCTAATTTCTGTCTGGTCCTGAACGGGTTCGGCAGTGACATTTGCATAAACGGGGAAATCCGCATCTTTTATGTTCACCTGATTAAGCTCTGCTGCCAATTCACCACTGGCAGGCTCCATTAATCTGGAATGGAACGGCCCACTCACATTTAACGGAAGCACCTTTTTCGCACCATTCTCCTTCAGTTTGTCAACTGCTTGTTCAATCCCCTGTTTCGTTCCAGAGATAACAATTTGTCCAGGACAATTGTCATTGGCAATATCAACGACCTCTCCCTGTTCGGAAATCTCTTGTATCGTGTGTTGAACCGTGGATTCATCAAGCCCTAACACAGCAGCCATAGAGCCTTTGCCGGCAGGGTATGCTTTCTCCATTAATTGTCCCCGTTTCTGAACAAGCTTTAAGCCATCTTCAGCGGATAGGGCACCGGCACTTACCAATGCACTGTATTCTCCGAGGCTGTGTCCTGCTGCCATTTCAGGACGGATGCCTTCCTTCTCAAGAACTTTTAACGCAGCTAAGCTGGATAATAACAAAGCCGGCTGTGCATGCTCCGTTTTAGTCAGCTCTTCCTGAGGGCCTTCAAACATTAACTTTTTAATTGGTACTTGAAGAACTTCCTCGGCCTGATCCACTAAAGTTCTTACATCCTCATCCTTTTCATAAAAGGCTTTTGCCATACCAGTCTCCTGAGATCCCTGTCCGGGAAATAGAAACGCTACTTTTTTCATTCATTCCCCTCCTCTGCTTTATAGGATTGGACTGTTTCTTCTATTTTCGCTGTGACATCCTGTTCAACCAGTTGACAGGCCTGCTGAATCGCATTATATACAGCTGTTTCATTAGAAGAACCATGCGCCTTTATCACCGGAGCTGCCAGTCCAAATAATCCGGCACCTCCATATTCTGAGTAGTCCAGCTTATTCTTAAGACCTTTTAAATCAGATTTTAAAACACTTGCAGCAATTTTTGTTTTTACATTTTTCATGAAAACTTCCTTCATCATGGAAAACATACCTAATGCAGTTCCCTCTATGGATTTAAGGGCAATATTGCCTGAGAATCCATCGGTGACAACGACATCTGCCACACCATTTAAAAAGTCTCTGGCTTCAACATTACCCACAAAATGAATCGGGGCATCATCCATTAAATCAAAGGCCTTCTTCGCTAAGTCACTTCCTTTTTGACTTTCGGTACCAACGTTTAACAGACCCACCCTTGGATTCGTGATGCCTCTCACTTTTTCAGCATAAATGGAACCCATCAGTCCGTATTGCAATAAGTGCTGAGGTTTTGCATCGACATTTGCCCCGACATCCAACAGCAAAAAGCCTTTTCCATCTAGGGTTGGAAGGGTTGGACTTAAGGCTGGACGGTCAATTCCTTTGATCCGGCCAACAATGAATAAACCCGCACTCATTAATGCCCCGGTATTTCCAGCTGAAATACACGCATCAGCTCTTCCTTCCTTTACTTCATTAGCCATCAGAACCATAGATGCGTTTTTCTTCCTTCGAACAGCTTTTACCGGCTCATCTTCTGATTTAATAACATCTGTCGTATGTATAATATCCATTCGTTCTGTTTGAGTAAGGAAAGGTTTGATCTGCTCCTGATCGCCGACAAGGACAATGGATAAATCAGGTATATTCTGAACAGCAGTACAAGCACCCTTTACAATAGCTTCCGGAGCATGATCGCCTCCCATTGCATCGATTGCTAGTTTCATTCGTTTGCCTCTCCTTTTTGCTCATTTGAGCGGTACATTTCAAACAACCCGTAAAAAACAGGTTCATTATCAACAAAGCTTTGTACCGAAACCATCGTACGCCCTTTTTCGTCACTTCCTTTAACATCTGCTTTAGCTACGACTCGTTCTCCTTCTTTAACCTGTCGTTTAAAGTTAAGATCGGATTTGGCTGTCAGGGCCAGTTCATCATTAATAACGGCAACCGCTAATGAATTTGCCTGTGCAAACAGATGGTGACCCCGGGCGATTTTGTTACGTGAAAAAACGTGTTCTCTCCCAATATCCAGAATGGAAATCGCACGTTGATCCAGTTCCAAATCAATAATTTCACCGATGACTTCATCAATAGGTAAAGCCTTTACGGTTTCATTCCATTCGTGTGTGGCTACAGATTTAATGCGCTCCCGTACCTCAGGGATCGACAGTTCCATTCGATCTAAACGAATGGTTTGAATACTTACACTGAACTGTTTCGCAAGCTCTTCATCTGTAATAAATGGCATTCGGGAAATGGTTTCTTTAAGTTCTGCCTGTCTTGCTTTTTTTGGTTTCTTCATGTATGACACCGTCCACAATTATGACTAGGTACTAATAGTAATATATAATACCTGAAGATTATATGCAATACTTTTTTAATCCAATACCTGTCCTTTTATAAATGGATCATTTTCTATGATTCGCTTCATTTTTTGATAAGAGGAATCATCAAAAAGTTTTCCAGATTCAATGATTTCAACAGCGTCTTTTCTTGCCGTTTCCAGCGCACGGTAATCCTGCACTAAATCAGCTACTTTAAATTCAGGTAATCCACTCTGTTTTTTACCGAAAAAATCCCCGGGACCTCTTAATTTGAGGTCATGTTCTGAAAGTTCAAAGCCGTCGTTAGTCTCAGACATAATACGCATTCTTTCTTTCCCCGTTTCGCCTTTTGGGTCTGCCAGTAATATACAATAGCTTTGTGCATCTCCTCTTCCCACTCGGCCCCGTAATTGATGGAGCTGTGACAAACCAAAACGTTCAGCATCATATATCAGCATAAGGGTAGCATTCGGCACGTTAACCCCTACTTCAACGACTGTTGTTGATACGAGGACATCGATTTCATTTTCGGCAAACCTTTTCATAACGTCATCCTTCTCATCTGAATGAAGGCGACCGTGCATCAGGCCAACATTGACGTCATCCGGAAAAATTCCCTCTAATTGCTGATGGAGGTCTACTGCATTCTGAATATCAAGCTTGTCCGATTCTTCTACCAAAGGGCAGATAACATAAGTCTGATGACCGTTCTGAATTTCTTTATATATAAATCTTAATACCCGCTTCAGCATATTTTCCTTTACCCAATAGGTTTCTACCGGCTTACGACCGGCCGGCATTTCATCTATAACGGAAACATCCATGTCTCCAAATGAAGAAATGGCCAGGGTTCTCGGAATGGGTGTGGCTGTCATAAATAAGACATCAGGATGCAGACCTTTATCCCTTAAAGCACGCCTCTGTTCTACACCAAAACGATGCTGCTCATCCACAATAACAAAGCCTAAATCATGAAAAAACACATCATCCTGGATTAATGCATGCGTCCCTACAATAATCTGAGCTTCATTCGTTTCAATTTTATGTAAAACTTCCCGGCGTTTTTTCCCTTTTACAGAGCCCGTTAATAACACAACTTCAGCCTGATCTCCAAACAGCTCCTGTAAAGATTCATGATGCTGCTCTGCCAGAATTTCTGTCGGAACCATTAATGCCCCCTGTTTTCCTGCGCTGATTGTCGCATAGAGTCCAATGGCAGCAACAACGGTTTTTCCTGACCCAACATCCCCTTGAAGCAATCGATTCATACGATAAGGCTGTTTCAGGTCGTTCAGAATCTCTTTTAAAACGTTTTGCTGGGCTTTAGTGAGAGAAAAGGGAAGACCTTCTACAAAAGCATTTGTCTGTTCCGAGTCAACCTTTATGGCATTTCCCATAGTTGCCTCTCTTTTTTGTTTCCGAAGCCATTGCATTTTTAACTGGAATAAAAGCAGTTCTTCATAAACAAATCTTCTTTTAGCATGCTTTAATTGGTGACCGTTACCAGGAAAATGCATTTGTGTTAATGCTTCCTCACGAGGAGGGAGCTTATAGTTTGTGAGAAAACCTTCTGGGAGAATTTCATCAATTTGATTCTTATAGGACTGAAGAGCTTGTCTCATCGTTTTTCGTAAGAATCCGAGTGACACCTTCCCTTTTAGAGAGTAAACAGGCTGAATGGTATCCTTTTCTTTAACCTGTCCTTTTTTAAACTGACTTACGGTAATCTGCAGGCGGTGCTGATCCCACTTCCCGATAACTGTAATAAGCTCCCCCTGCACTAAATGCTTTTTTACAAATGCCTGATTAAAAAAGACTGCCTTCACAGCAATCTGATCAATTTCCAGAGTGACCATGAGCCGTGATTTTTTTCGTCCATAAAAGGTGAGGGAAGGTTCTGAGATAACCTTCCCTACCAGTGTAGCTTTCTCATGATGTTCGAGCTCTGTCAGAGGTTTTATTTCATGTACATCATAGCGAAACGGAAAATAGAAAAGTAAATCCTCAACGGTTTCAATCCCCATTGTCTGCAAGTCGTTTTCAATTTTTTCTCCAATTCCTTTTAGATTTGAAACGGGTATATTCGCTAACACATTCCTCACTCTTTCTGTAAAGACGTTCCGTAGATCTGTTGTTCAATTGCTCTTCCTGTTGGCGTAGCTGCAAGGCCTCCCTGGGCAGTTTCTTTATAAGCAGAAGGCATACGCTGTCCAATTCTGAACATAGCTTCAATTACCTCATCGCATGGTATTCGGCTTGTGACCCCTGCTAAAGCCATATCAGCAGAAACAATAGCATTTGAAGCCCCCATGGCATTCCGCTTCACACACGGTACTTCCACAAGTCCTGCAACAGGATCACAAACTAAGCCAAGCATATTTTTCAGAGTTATCGCCATCGCTTCAGCAGACTGTTGGGGCGTTCCTCCTGCCATTTCCACAATAGCAGCAGAGGCCATTCCCGCAGCAGATCCTACCTCGGCCTGACAGCCACCTGCAGCACCTGAAATGGAAGCATTATTGGCTATCACCTGACCGAAAGCACCTGAAGTAAATAAATAACGAATCATATCTTCTCTTGCAGGATTCAGTTTTTCTTTAACAGCAAATAACGTTCCAGGTACGCATCCTGCACTCCCGGCTGTCGGGGTCGCACAGATAATTCCCATCGCTGCGTTTACTTCATTCGTGGCTACAGCTTTACTCACAGCATCCAAAAGCAAGTGGCCGGATAATGGCTCGGCATTTTTCATATAGTCCTGAATTAATACGGCATCTCCTCCTGTTAAACCTGATCGGGATTCAACGCCTTTTAATCCATCTTCAACCGACTTTTCCATTACAGACAAATTCTCTTCCATCTGTCCCATCACTTTATCTCTTGATTTTTCAGTAACTTCCATTTCCTGTCGTATCATTACTTCTGAAATGGGGATATTCTCCTTTTCAGCAAGTTCAACCAGTTCTCGGACATTTTTAAACAAACCTCTCCCCTCCCTTTCTCAAAACTCAGTCAGATACCTTTACTACTTGCAGGATATGTTCCTCTTTTTCCAGTTGCGTAATAATTTCAGGATCAATTTTCTGATCGGTTTCTATGACCATCAGAGCATCCTGTCCCTGCTCCCGTCTTGAAACCTCCATATGACCTATATTAATTTCATATTTTGCTAGTATTTGAGTCACAGAGGCAATCGCGCCAAATCGGTCATTATGCATTACCAGTATAGCCGGATGGTGTCCGCTCAGTCTTAAGTCAAAACCATTCAGTTCTGTTATTTCAGCCTTCCCGCCACCAATTGAAATGCCAACGAGTTCAATATCCTCTTCATCATCACCAATTCGTATTCTGGCCGTGTTCGGATGGTCCGTTTTAGCTGATTCCTCAAAAAATTCGATATCTATACCTTTTTCACTGGCAATTCTCATGGATTCGCCCATTCTCGTGTCAAATGTATCAAAGTCCAGCAAACCACCCGTGATGGCAACATCCGTTCCGTGACCCTTGTATGTGTCCGCAAACGAGCCATACAAATATATCTTCGCCCATTTTGGCTCCCGGCCTAACAGCTGTCTTGCCATACGGCCAATACGAAGAGCCCCGGCAGTATGTGAACTGGACGGGCCCACCATGACCGGACCAATAATATCAAAAACGGATCGATATTTCATACTCCTAACCACCCCACAAAATTGTCTCTTACTTCTATTTTATCCGCAAAACACAAATATGCCAAATTAAAAACCAGAGAAACGGTTCTCTGGTTTTTAAGCTAATATTATTCAACTGAAAAGATAAAGGAATAGATTGGCTGTTTCCCCTGATGGACTTCGACCTCTAATTCTTCAAAACTTTCTTCAATAAAAGTCTGAATTTCCGATACTTCTTCATCCGTACCTTCTTCCCCTTGCAGGATTGTAATGATTTCATCTTCTTCATCATCAATCATGCTGGTCAGCAGTTCCTTCATAACACTGATTTTATCCTCATTGGTAGAAGTAATACTTCCATCAGCGATTCCCATATAATTTCCTTTTTCTATCGTCATACCATCGATTTGTGTATCACGAACAGCATAGGTAATTTGGCCTGTTTTTACATCCTGAGCTGCATTTCTCATTAACTTTCCATTTTCCTCTAACGACTTGTCGGGATGGAACATAAGTAATGCGCTCATGCCCTGTGGAACAGTTTTGGTTGGAACCACTTCCACCTCGGAATCTGCCAGTTCGGCTGCCTGTTCGGCTGACATAAGAACATTTTTGTTATTTGGCATAACAATGACTTTTTTAGCATTAGCCTGATTAATCGCCTCGGCAATATCCTGTGTACTCGGATTCATGGTTTGTCCACCTTCAATAACCACCGTGGCACCCAGGCTTTCAAATAATTGTTTAATGCCATCCCCCATTGCGACTGTTACAATACCAAACTCAGACTGTTCCTGTTTCATCTCAGGGGTTTCTTTATTGTCTTCCCCGACAATATCCGTATGCTGTTTACGCATATTTTCAATTTTTAAGTTGATTAAGCTGCCATACTTCTGACCTATATTAAGAACTTCCCCTGGATATTCTGCGTGTACATGCACCTTAACAAGCTCATCGTCTGATACAACGAGCAATGAGTCTCCAATCTCACTTAAGGTGTTACGGAAGGATTCCTCATCAAAGGGATTTTCCTCAAGCTTATCTTTTTCAAACTGAACCATAAATTCTGTACAATATCCATATTCAATCTCAGAGGTATCCATAAAGTCCTGATGCATTTTATGGTGTTCAGCACTTACCATATCATCCATACGAACCTGGGAATCTGTCTGTTCAGGAACTTCTTCTCCACGCAATGAAGCAAGAAATCCTTCATAGACGGTGACCAGACCCTGGCCTCCACTATCAACAACTCCTACTTCCTTTAATACTGGCAGGAGTTCAGGTGTTCTCTCTAAAGATGCTTTAGCTGCCTTTAAAATGGTTTCCATTAATTCAACGATATCTTCCACTGAATTCTCAGCATCCTTACCGGCCTTTGCCGCATCCTTGGCAACTGTCAGAATCGTTCCTTCCACCGGCTTCATAACTGCTTTGTAGGCTGTCTCTACTCCTGCATCAAATGCATCAGCAAAATCTGATATATGTAAAACTTCTTTATCCTTGATTGATTTAGAGAAGCCTCGAAATAATTGAGATAATATAACTCCGGAATTTCCTCTTGCTCCCATTAACAATCCTTTTGCCAGGGATTCGCCGATGGAACCGACATGATTTCCGGATGCTTTCTTAACTTCTTCCGCACCTGAAGTCATGGTTAAATTCATATTTGTACCTGTATCACCATCAGGAACTGGGAATACATTCAGTGCATCAATCATTTTAGCATTATTAGTTAAATGGCTTGCTCCGAGCAGAACCATTTGGGAAAACGTTTCACCATCTATCGTCTTTACCGTCACGACACTTCCTCCTTCATACGATTTCGTGTGAAAAATACTCACACGTGCTTAGACAGTACCGATCTGTTAAGCATTAATAACCCGTACACCCTGAACATAAATATTCACGGAGTCTACAGATAATCCTACTGTTTTATTTAGTGTATATTTAACCTGATTTTGAACATTGTGAGCAACTTCAGAAATTTTTGTTCCATAACTTACAATAATATACATATCAATATGGATTTTGTCATTATCCTGACGTACAACAATTCCCTTAGAGAAATTTTCTCTTCTTAAAATTTCAGCAAGTCCATCTCTTAATTGCTTTTTAGAAGCCATGCCTACTATTCCGTAGCATTCTACGGCAGCACCACCTGCTACTGTGGAAATTACTTCATTTGAAATGGTGACATGACCATATTCATTTTGTAAATCAATGGACATATGAATCCTCCTCTACAATTCACTTAACTCATGGATATTTTACTACAAAGACCTTTGTTTTAAAAGATAAGCTATGTATGAATACAATTTCTCTTCATACAATGGCCTAAAATAAACATAATGTCAAGTATTTTTACTTTAGGGGGTTTGGTTCTATCAGGAAGCCCGCAACACAGCTCGACACAGAAAAGCAGACAGCGGATGAAATCATTCGTTCCACATTGCATTTTACTGCTTCTTATGATAAATTAATTTAGTATGTACTGAATATATATAGTTTTACTTGAATTAGGAGGGAATGTAAATGGCTCGTAAATGTGCTGTAACTGGACGTAAAACACGTTCTGGAAATAGTCGTTCACACGCAATGAATGCTAATAAACGTAAGTGGAAATCCAATGTACAAAAAGTACGTGTAATGATTGACGGAAAGCCTCAGAAGGTTTATGTTTCTGCTCGCGCTTTAAAATCAGGTAAAATCAAGCGTGTTTAATAAATGTTCCAGATGGAAAGAAACGCATTCGTATTTTTTACGAATGCGTTTTTTCATTACTCAAATTAGTGTGATCCTGGTCAGTTGAATCCGTTTCTATGTCCAGCTTAGGCTTCCTGGGCGCTTCCGCCTTTGTCTTCACAAAAAAAGCTGTCAGGTTTTCCTGATTGACAGCTTTTTCTGTTTAGCCCATGCTTCTTTTCCGGGTTGCACATGAGCGGATTCATTCTTTTCTGAATATCCCAATTATCCCTCTGACCATGCCACCGAGAAACCTTGGGAGTTTAATCGTATAAAATTTCATTAGATCCCCCTCCTCTAGCAATCAAATCAAAATTCCACAACACCCGTATGATGAAATGAAGACGCATTATTGGTGGACAGCATCGCTCCTTACCACTAATAATATGCCTTCATCAAATGAAAAAGTACCTTTTTTTCCAATTAAACGATTGGACGTGGACAGGGTGGTTCCAAATTCTAGCGTTGCGTTGGTTAACGGATAATAAAAATTTTTCAGAGTCAGGTTTTTAATCACGGGTGTCTGTGGAATCAATGAAATATTCTCATAATTTTCATCATATTCTACTATATGCACACCCGCCCTCTTTAGTTCAATTAGATTTTCTTTGTCTACGATTATTCCTCTTAAATTTTGTCCGGAAAGCTGATACAGCAGCTGTATATTAACAAGTTCATGGTCCAGTCTTCCACCTGTAACCCCAAATAGATAGATTTTATCAGGCTTTAGCTCTATGGCTTTTTGAACGGCAATTTCCAAATCAGTCTGGTCTTTTTCAATAGGATAAGTGTCCACCTGGTTGACTTTTCTATGAAGCATGGCTTTTTCATCTTCAGAAATCGAATCAAAATCCCCCATCGCGTAGTCCGGTACAATTCCTTGATTAAGCAAATAGAGGCTTCCCCGATCTGCTCCTATCCATTGCACATTCTGTTCATTATACAAATGGAGATCCGGAAGTTTATCTTCTGGACCTCCACCAACAATACCCACTATAGTCATGAATGCTTCCTCCTCAATAAAGAAAAGCCGCCTCCTGAAGGCAGCTTTTCAATAGAATCAAAATTTACTTTAAATAAGCTTTTGGTGTATTTCTTCCATAGCCTGCTTACGATTTTCCGCATTAAAAATTGCACTGCCAGCCACAAGTACATTAGCCCCCGCATCGGTACAACGCTTAGCTGTGTCTTTATTCACTCCACCGTCTACTTCAATTTCAAACGAGAGGTTCTGCTTCTGTCTTAAAGCTGCTACCTCTTCAATCTTTGGAATAACCGATTCAATAAATGCCTGTCCGCCAAAACCTGGATTGACAGTCATTAATAAGACTAAGTCAACATCCGGCAATATCGGCCGTATGGTTTCTACAGGTGTTGCAGGATTAATGACTACACCTGCCTTAACTCCATGCTGCTTAATCAGCTGAATGGTTCTGTGTAAATGTACACAGGCCTCCTGGTGGACAGTAATAATATCCGCACCTGCATTTGCAAATGCTTCTACATAATCTTCGGGCTTTTCAATCATCAAATGAACGTCAAGCGGCAGAGCAGTTACCGGCCTAATCGCTCTAACAATAAGTGGCCCGATCGTGATATTAGGAACGAAATGTCCATCCATTACATCAACATGAATATAATTGGCACCGGCCTGCTCAACATCCTTTATTTCTTCTCCAAGCCTGGCAAAATCGGCTGATAATATAGAAGGTGCTAATTTTGTCACTTTTAATACCTCGGCTTTCTTGACTGAATTTCATCTAAAAACTGCAAATAATGGTCATAACGAAATTCGGGGATATCCCCTGTTTGGACAGCATTTTTCACCGCACATTTCGGCTCTTTAAAATGTTTACAGCCCCTGAATTTGCAGCCATCCTGCCTAGCCACCATTTCCGGAAAGCATTCGGGGAGCTCCTCAGCCTCAATCTCCCGGAAGTCAAGTGAACTAAAGCCGGGAGTATCAGCTACATACCCATCATTTATTGAAATGAATTCAACATGTCTCGTTGTGTGTTTTCCACGTCCTAATGATTCAGAAATATCTCCAATTTCCAAATCCAGACCTGGTTTAAGTGCATTCAGTAATGAAGATTTTCCAACACCTGACTGACCTGCTATCACGGACGTTTTCCCTGCTATATAAGGGACAAGCTGCCGGACCTGGTGTTTATCTTTAGAGCTTAAGCGGACAACGGAATAACCAATATTCTCATAGATTGTCTGAACGGTTTCCATTTGCCTCTCAGCCTCAGAACTTACGAGATCCATTTTCGTCAGGACAATAACAGGTTCAATCCTTTTGGCCTCGATTAATACAAGGAAGCGGTCCAATAGTAAAGCATTAAAGTCAGGTTTGGCTGCAGAGGTTACGATAATCGCCTGATCAATATTAGATACAGGAGGCCGGACTAATTCATTGTTTCGTTCGTAAATTTTGGTTACATAACCATCTCCATTATCGGTAATATCAATCTCTACCCTGTCCCCGACAAGCGGAGTAATCTTCTGTTTACGGAAAAGGCCTCTGCCTCTGCATTGATAAATACCCTTATTTGTTACTTCCACATAATAAAACCCGCTTAATGCTTTTACAATTTTTCCTTTCTCCATGTACTTAATCTCCACCTTCTGGATTATTCGTGAATGTATTCGTATCGACTACATTTCCATCAACGAGGATGCGGTAGCTGCCTGTCTTTCCTGGAGCTACGACTACGTCAAATTTATAGGTCTTCGTACTCGTAATCTCTTCGCTTTTGTATGGAACAGAACCATCGTTATTCATATCCTCTATATAAATTTCGACCTTTACAGGCTCTGGTTCCTGTTTTTTACCAGAGTCATCATTATTTTCATTTTCATTTCCATTTCCATTACTCTGACTGACCTCTACTGTATATTCAACAGAATTGGTTTCAGGCTTTGGTTTCGGACCTTTTGAAATCACTACAGAAATTTCAGTACCTTCCTCCACTTCCTCTTCTGGAGCAGGATCCTGACGAATAACATGTCCTTCTTTCACCTCAGCGGAGTACTCTTCCTCAGGTTCTGAAGACATAACTAAGTTGTTGTTGCTGATAAATTGATCGACTTCCTCTAACGCTGATCCTTTAAAAGAAGGTATTGTTACCATAGGGGGGCCGCTGCTAACCTCAAATCTTACAGAAGTATCCTCTGGAATAACGGGAGCTTCACCCTCCGGATCCTGTGAAATGATCTCACCCTCAGGTTTTTCGGATTCTACATTAAATTTTTTAATATCATCATAGCCCAAACCTTCGAGGATTTGTTTCACCTGGTCATATTGCTCACCAACGTAATCACCAAAAGCTTCTTTTTCGGGTCCTAAGCTGGTAATAATGGTTACAGTTGTACCTTCCCTGATAATGGATCCTGCTTCCGGATCTGTTTCAATAACTTTACCTTCTTCAATTTCCTCAGAATTTTCCTGGTCATGATCAATTTCCACATCCAGTTCATTCAGTCGATTCACAGCTTCTTCATAAGTTAGTCCGGAAACATCCATAACTTCGACTTCATCCGGCATTAGCAATTTAGGTAAAACAAAGATGGAAAATATAGCGGCTGCAAGTAAAACGCCTAAGATCGAGAAGGTCCATGCCTTCCAGTTCCTTTTCTTCTTTTTTGGTTCCTCTTCAGTTTCCGACTCGGTTTTCTTATGAATCACCGTGTCCCCGTTATGATTGCCGGCCAGTTGGTGATCATTCGGGATTACGGGGATTGCTTTCGTTTCTTCTCCTTCTTCTTCAGGAGGTGAGAATTTTTCTTCATTCATCCGGCTCGGGAGCAACACCGTCGCCAAATCTTCTTCAATTTGAGCAGTATTTTCATAGCGATGAAAAGGATTTTTGGCTGTCGCCTTTAATACAACATTTTCAACACTCTGAGGAATATCAGGAATCCATCTGCGTACAGACGGTGTTTGACTTTGTAAATGCTTTAACGCAATAGATACAGCTGATTCCCCTGAAAATGGGAGTCTTCCTGTCAGCATTTCAAAAAATACAATACCTAATGAATAGATATCAGATTTTTTGATGGCTGTACCCCCTCTGGCCTGTTCGGGCGACAGATAATGAACAGAGCCCAGAATTGAGTTCGTCTGGGTAACACTTGTATGACTAAGCGCCATAGCAATTCCGAAGTCTGTGACTTTAGCATTTCCTTTATTATCAATCAGGATATTTTGAGGCTTGATATCTCTGTGAATAATTTCATTATGATGGGCATGACTAATGGCAGAAGTAATCTGCTTCATGACATCCACAGCTTCCTCTGCAGGAAGAGGCCCATACTGCTGGATATATTGTTTAAGAGTCATTCCTTTTACATATTCCATGACAATATAATAGATGTTGTCATTGTCATCTTCTTCCCCTACATCATATATACTTACGATATTTGGATGTGACAGGCTGATGGTTGATTGGGCTTCACGCCTGAACCTTTCAATAAACTCTTCATCATGGGCGTATTCCATCCGTAAAGCCTTAATGGCAACCTTACGATCAAGAATGGTATCATGGGCGAGATAAACATTAGCCATTCCCCCGCCACCTATTGCATTCAGTATTTTATAACGATCATTTAAGACTTGTCCTTCAAACACGTTTATTCACCCTCTTTCTCTTGAGGGGAATTTTGTACAATAGCTAAAGAAATATTATCCTCTCCGCCTCGTTCATTGGCCAGATCAATCAGACTTCTCATGGACTCTTCAATCGAATCAGCCTCTATAATATATTGATGAAGCTCATGATCTTCCACCTTATTTGTCAAACCATCGGAACATAATACTAAATAATTTCCAGAATCCCAAGTGATGGTTTTGGTGTCGATTTCCACATCCTTCTCTGTTCCCAAGGCTTTCAGGAGAACATTCTTTCTCGGATGATGTTCCGCATCTTCAGGAGACAACTGTCCCGTTCTCACAAGCTCGTTTACAAGGGAGTGGTCTTCTGTTACTTGAGAGAAACCGTTACTGTTTGACAAGTAACATCTGCTGTCTCCAATATGGGCGATTGTAATGAACTCATCTGCACAAACGGCTGCAACAATGGTAGTTCCCATTCCTTTACACTCTTCATGATCAATTGCATACTGTAAAATAATCTGATTAATATCCCTGATTTGATCTTCAAGCCATGTCTGTGCTTCGTCGGGTGATGTGATGAATGCTGTGTTCTTCCATCTATTATGTAGTTCTGTCGTTGCGAGGGAACTGGCTACATCACCTGCACTGTGTCCCCCCATTCCATCAGCAACAATCGCAAGCATTTGATTTTGCTGATTAAAATAAATTCCACCTGAGTCTTCATTATGACTTCTGACATGCCCTGTATGGGTTAGAAAATTTCCTAACACTCGTATCACCCCGTCTTTTCTTACATGCTTATCCAGTTAAATGATAAGCTCCTGGCACTATCATGATTTCGCTGTTCAGGATAAGCTTACAAAAAATCTAAAACCTAAACTCTCCTCAATATCCATCTATTATAGAATACCATATTTATGATTTTTTGATGAATCTTGTTAAGAAAAATCCATCTGTATCTAAATCCTGGGGAAAAAGCTGGAGTCCCCATTGTGACAAACCGTTTAATTCTCTGCAAACAACTGGCAGGGATTCCTGAAAAGATGGATCGATTTTGTATTCAGGATGGTTGTTCAAAAATTGCTGAATAACATGCTCATTTTCTTCCTTATCAACAGTGCATGTGCTGTAAACAAGCTTTCCACCGGTCCTTAAAAGCGGTGCAACGGCCTCAAGTAAATCGGTCTGTATTCCAGCTAAATTGGTAACATCCTCTGCTGATTTCTGATACTTAATATCAGGTTTACCACGTAAAACGCCCAATCCTGAACAGGGTGCGTCCAATAGAATACGGTCAAAAGTTTCTTTTTCATAAATATCAGGCAGTGTACGGCTGTCGGCAGCTTTGGCAGTTATAATACTCAGTCCAAGATCCTCGGCTTTTTCTTCTACTAGTTTCGCTTTTTTTGCGTGGAGATCATAGGCATGAATTTCGCCATTATCTTTCATCTTTTCCGCAATGTGGGTTGTTTTCCCGCCTGGAGCACTGCAAGCATCAAGTACAAACATCCCGGGCTCCACATCCATCATTTCACCCACTAACATTGAGCTCTCATCCTGAACGGTGAAATGTTCTTTAAATAATGGATGACGAAAAATGTTTCCGCTTTTTACAATGATTCCCTGTGACGATAAGCGGGAGCGTTTCACCTCAAAGCCATCCTCTTCAAGACGTTTTATTGCATCCTCACGACTCATTTTTGTGGATTGTACACGAACGGAAACATCCTTATCATGTAAGTTTCTGAGACACATGGACCGTGCAATATCAAATCCATACCACTTGACAAACCGTTTCACCAGCCATTCGGGATGACTCGTTTCGACAGCCAGACGTTTTACCGGGTCCTCAATGGATTCAAAGGAAGGGACTCCCTTTCGTTGAACATTTCGCAGGACACCATTGACAAATGAACTTAAACTTTTACCGCCTTTTTTCTTCGCCAGCTCCACAGCTTCATAAATAATCGCATGATCGGGAACCCGTTCCAGATAATGCATCTGGTAAATGGCCAAATACAAAAGCCATCTTACCCAGGGTTTTACACGCTTTCGAACGAATGGTTTAAGAAAAAAAGCAAGGGTGTCTCTTCGCTGCAGCGTTCCGTAGACCAGCTCAGTAAGCAGAGAAACATCTTTCTGATTCAGATCATCCTTTTTTATTTCCTGCTGAATGAGTAAGTGACTGTAGCCGCCACCTTGTCCAACGCGTACTAATATATTTAAAGCTGCTTCACGTACTGTTTTTTGTGCCATGTTACTCTCCTAACCTGTCTCCTTTTGTAAGATCACTTCCTGCACCACGTAAAAAGGACTCCGCATTCATCCGTTTTTTTCCTGCAGGCTGAAGGTCTGTAATGCGAATTCCTTTTTGATCTCCGCATACGACTGTAAATCCGTCATCATCCACTTCACTTATCGTACCGGGAGTTTCGTGAAAAGTGGCTTCAACCTTATCCCCCCACCAGATTTTTAAATTTTTTCCGTTAAGCGAAGTCGATGCCACTGGCCAGGGGTGGAGACCGCGAATATGGTTATAGACTTCTTCCTGTGACTGATTCCATATTATTCTTTCCTGTTCCCGTTTAATATTATAAGCAAATGTGGCCTGTTCATGATTCTGTTTTTCAGGTTCAATGGATCGATTAAAGATTTCAGGCAAAGTTTCAATTAAGAGCCTGGCACCGGCATCAGCCAGCTTGTCATGCAGCAACCCGACATGATCTTTTTCATCAATAGGTACTCTGACTTTCGCTAACATATCACCTGCATCCAGGGCCTCTACCATATACATAATGGTGACGCCAGTTTCTTGTTTGCCCTCTAAAATTGCATAATGAATAGGCGCACCACCTCTTAATTCCGGAAGTAAAGAAGCGTGTACATTAATACATCCGTACTCGGGCTCATCAAGTAATTCCTTAGGCAGAATCTGACCAAAGGCAGCTGTGACAATAAGGTCAGGGCGGTAATCAAGCACCTTGTCATATTCATGTTTGATTTTCTCCGGCTGGATGACAGGAATATGATGCTTCTCAGCTTCGGCCTTTACCGGTGGCGGGGTTAATACACGCTTTCTCCCCTTGGGCCGATCTGGCTGGGTAACGACTGCCGCCACTTCATAGCCTTCTTGGATAATCGATTGCAGGACAGGAACGGCAAAGTCCGGGGTCCCCATAAATACGATTCGTTTTGTCATTTGGTGGTCACTCCTTTTACATCATTTGCGTTGGTTGAAAGTCAACAGATATTTGTAAATTCTTTGTCTGAATTTCTTTTTCATATTGCTGAATGATTTTCTTCATATTCTCATACAGACCTGGTTCATTTTTGTATTTTATCATGCATTGATAGCGATATCTATTTTTAATCCTTGTAATCGGCGATGGTGTGGGTCCCATAATCTGTGTACGATTCATGCACATCTGGTGTAAGGCTTTTACAATTTTCTGGGTAACCTGAACGGCATAGGCATGATTGGGATGGGAAACCGTTACTAAAGCCAGGAAATAATAGGGTGGATAGTTAAATCTTTTTCTCATTTTCATTTCATATTGAAAAAAGGGCTCAAATTGATACTGACTGGCCATTTCAATACTGTAGTGATCCGGCGTGTAAGATTGAACGACCACCTCGCCAGGTAATTCATGACGGCCGGCTCTGCCACTAACCTGTGTTAATAATTGAAAGGTTTTTTCAGCTGAGCGAAAGTCCGGAATATGTAACATGGAATCAGCAGCAAGCACGCCTACTAATGTAACATTACTAAAATCAAGTCCTTTTGCGATCATTTGCGTCCCCAATAAAATATCCGCTTTTTTCTCCCTGAACTGATTTAATAGTTTTTCATGGGAGCCCTTCCTCCGTGTAGTATCCACATCCATTCGAATAATTCCGGCTTCAGGGAATGTCTGCTGTAGCGACTCCTCCACTTTTTGTGTTCCTGTACCGAAATAGCGGATAGAGTCACTGCCACAATCGGGACACACCTGTGGCATAGGAATTTCATAGGAGCAATAATGACATTTTAACCTCTCCTGCTTTCTGTGATAGGTTAAGGAAATATCACAATGGGGACACTGCATGGTCGTTCCGCAATCCCGGCAAATGACAAAGGTTGAATACCCTCTGCGATTTAAAAGTAGGACAATTTGTTCTTTTCGCTCTAAACGCTCACGAATACGTTCCTGTAGCGGAAAGGAAAACATGGAACGATTCCCCTGGTGAAGTTCATCCCGCATATCAACAATTTCAACCTCAGGCATGCTTTGTTTGTTCATCCGTTTAGACAATGTAAGCAAATGATAAACGCCCTTTTTCGCTCGTGCAAAAGATTCCAGAGTTGGCGTCGCACTTCCGAGAATAACAGGGCAATGGTGATACTCTCCCCGGAAAATCGCTATATCACGTGCATGATAACGAGGGGTATCGTCCTGTTTATAGCTGTTTTCATGCTCTTCATCAATGATAATAATACCCAGATTTTCAAAAGGAGCAAAGATAGCCGACCGGGCCCCTACGACCACACGGACTTCCTTACGCTGAACTTTCCGCCACTCATCAAATTTTTCTCCAGCGGATAACCCACTGTGCATCACAGCTACATCTGAGCCAAATCGCCCTTTAAAGCGCTGTACCATTTGAGGAGTTAAGGAAATTTCCGGCACCAGCACAATCGCTTCCTGTCCTTTATCTAGGGCATTCTGAATCGACTGCAGATAAACCTCGGTCTTTCCACTTCCTGTAACACCATGGAGCAGGAAAACCTCATGCTCATGATGATCCATCGTCTGGTGAACAGGCTTTATCGCTTTCGCTTGTTCCTCTGTTAAAGGTAAAGGTTTGGTTCTTTCAAAATCACGATTTTCATAAGGATCCCTGTAAACCTCTTTTTCATATAAGCGAATCAAACCCCGACTCACTAATGACTGAATGGTCGACCGGGATGTATGGAGCTTATTTAACAATTGTTTTAAAAGAATGGGCTCAGGATTCTCAAGAAAGTATTCGATGATGGCTTTCTGTTTTTTGGCCTGATTGGAAAGTTCCATGAATCCTTCTTCTAACTGAAGAGCATCCGCCGGTTCTGCCCAGGTCATTTTCTTTCTGGTTTCTTTACTTTTGACGACATATCTAACCTCAGCCAAACCATCTTTGACTGCAGTACGAATTTTAATATATGGAATGTTCCGTTCTTCTATCTCCTCAAATGTCACCATAACCCGCCCGGCAAATAGTGTCTGTAAGGGTTCAGACAGCTCTTCCTCCTCAGCCAGGAGCCACAATTCTTTTTTATATTTAGCCTTCAGTATCTGAGGGATCATCACTTGTAATGAGGTTATCTGGAAGCTCAAAGTCCGATTGGCAATCCATGTTCCCAATTGCAAAAGTTCCTTTGTCAGAACAGGTGTGTAATCCAGAACTTCGTCAATTTCTTTTAATTCTTTCACTTCTGTATTCGTTTTGATATCAATAACAAAGCCCATGACCTTTCTCGGTCCAAAAGGAATAATGACCCTCATTCCCTCTTCCAGACTGTCTTTATATTGATCAGGAATTAGATAATCAAACACATGATCAATAGCCATGGAAGGGACATCAACAATTACACTTGCAATTTTCACTGTTCTCCTCCCTTTAAGTCCTCCTCAATTAGAGAAAATAGCTGTTGAGCAATTTTGTTTTTTGAGGTTAGTGGCAGCTTTTGCTGATTTCCTGTCTTAGAAATAAAAGCTGCTTCATTTGTATCAGCCGAAAAACCTGCATTCTCCTGACTGACATCGTTAACCACAACAGCATCCAGTTTTTTTCTTTCGAGCTTTTCCCTGCCATATTCCATCACATTTGACGTTTCGGCAGCAAATCCAACCAAATATTGATGCTCCTGTTTTCTCTCCCCTAAGGCTTTTAAGATATCCTGTGTCCGCTCCAGTTCAATGACGAGCGAACCGTTCTGCTTTTTCATCTTTTGATCAAAAGTTTCCTTAGGCCGGTAATCTGCAACCGCGGCTGCTTTGATAACAATATCAGCCTTATCATAATGGCGGAATACTTCATGATACATGTCCCGGGCACTTTCAACTTCAATCCGTCTGACTCCATCCGGTACTGCCAGGTTGGATGGTCCGGATATTAATGTAACGCTCGCGCCCAGTTTTGCAGCCGTTTCGGCAATCGCATAGCCCATTTTCCCGGATGAATGATTGGTAAAGAATCGGACAGGATCAATCGATTCCCGGGTGGGGCCGGCTGTAACTAAAATATGTTTGTCACTGAAATATGAAGAGGATTCTTTCGTTCTTAAATGCTCCTGAATCACATCAAGGATTGATTCAGGTTCCTCCAGCCTCCCTTTTCCTACATAACCACATGCAAGGAAACCTTCGCCAGGCTCGATAAATTGGTAACCAAAATCATGTAAGGTTTGCATATTCTTCTGGACAGCCGGATGGGCATACATATGCACATTCATCGCCGGAGCTACATACACAGTTGCTTCTGTAGCAAGCAGTGTCGTTGTCAGCATATCATCTGCTATTCCATTTGCTGCTTTTCCGATCACATTTGCTGTTGCCGGAGCAAGAATAAATAGATCGGACCAATCTGCCAGATCGATGTGAGCAATTTTTTCCGGATCCTTTTCATCAAAGGTGTCCGTATAAACCGGCTGCCTGGATAAAGCCTGAAATGTCAGGGGACTGACAAATTGAGTCGCATGATCGGTCATAATAACCTTTACGATGGCTCCTCTCTGGACAAGCTTACTTGTCAGTGCACATGCCTTATAAGCGGCAATGCCTCCTGATACTCCTAAAACGACCTTTTTTCCTTTTAACATCCTTCATTCCCCTCTTTCCTTAGCCCTTTAATAGAGAAGACCATGAACAAAATAATGTCATTAAGTGCAAAAAATAACAACCCTGTTAAGGTTGTTATTTCAATCAATCATAGGTGATTATTCATAGTCATGGTTAGCCGTTTCAAGTTTTTCGGCACGAATTTCTTCCAGGGCAGTCCCGACTAATTTATTGGATTTCACCTCTTCAATCATCGGATCATCCGTAAATTGTAATTCTCTCGCACGTTTAGCCGACAGAATAACTAAGGCATATTTTGAATTGATTTTTTCAAGCAATTCATCCACAGAAGGTTCCAACATCATTCTATATCACTCTCCAATGCTTTTTTATATTCTTCGGCAATTCGTTCTCTTTTACAATGCTCTGCCTGAACAATGGAATTTATTTTTTCTACAGCATGACTTACTGTATCATTAATCACGACATAATCATAGGCTTCCATCATTTCTATTTCTTCTTTAGCAGCTAACAGCCGGTTTCGAACCAGCTCCTCTGTTTCTGTGCCCCTGTTTACAATACGATTTTTCAGTTCATCCAGACTAGGCGGGAACAGGAAAATAAAGACCCCCTCTGGAAAATTTTCTTTTACCTGCAGAGCACCCTGAACTTCGATTTCAAGGAATACATCCTTCCCTGATTCAAGTGTCTGTTCCACGTATTCTCTTGGGGTACCATAGTAATTTCCGACGTATTCTGCCCACTCAAGCAGCTTACTCTCTTCAATCATTTTCTCTACTTCATCTTTTTCATGAAAGAAGTAGTCAACACCGTGTTTTTCCCCATTTCTTGGCTTACGTGTTGTAACAGAAATCGAATATTGCAAATCTGTTGACTGATCAAATAACGCTTTTCTTACTGTGCCTTTTCCGACTCCTGATGGGCCAGATAAAACAAAAAGTATACCTTTATTCTCAATCACATTATTGCCTCCTAGCCTTCATCCGACATGTCATCATTACTAATAACACGTTGACCAACTGTTTCTGGTTGAACTGCAGAAAGGATGACATGATCACTATCTGCAACGATGACTGCACGTGTACGTCTTCCATATGTAGCATCTATCAATTTATTATTGTCTCTCGCAACCGTTATAATACGCTTAACAGGCGCTGATTCTGGTGAAACAATGGAAATAATCCGATTTGCTGATACAACATTCCCAAAGCCGATATTAATTAATTTTAAACTCAAGTATGGTTCCTCCTCTAATTTACGCGTTTCTGTCTCTTACCGCAACATTTATTATGTAATAAAGGACCAGTCGCCTCCGCTTTTCTTTGTCCAGCTGCGGCTCCCAGGCCCAAGCAGTCATAAGCAGATTACCCTCCTTGGCCAAAAGCGGCCACTCCGGATATCCTGCTTATGCTGTCGGGCCTAACCGGTCGCCTCCGTTTTTCTTCAAAATATACAGGATATTTTGGGTTTATTCAACATTCTGGATTTGTTCTTTAAGCTTTTCGACTTCACTTTTAATACTTACAACCCATTGTGATAAATCACCGTCATTTGATTTCGAACCTATCGTATTGACCTCCCGATGCATTTCCTGGACAATAAAATCAAGCTTCCTTCCGATTGGTTCATCAACCTGCTCCAACGTTGACAAGAATTGGTGGATATGACTAAAAAGCCTTGTAACTTCTTCTGTGATATCCCCCTTTTCAGCCAGCAAGGCCACCTCCTGCATCATTTTGCGCTCATCATGAAGCTCTTCATTCAAGTACTCTTCCATTCTCTGACGAATGCGCTGACGATATTCTTCCATTATGATATCCCGCTGTTTCTCCAGCCTTTGCACAACCGTTTGTACAAATTGAATGCGCTGCTTTAAATCATTATAAAGAGCGTTCCCTTCATGTTCTCTCATTTCCAACGCTTTTTTGCAGGCAGTATCACAGGTGCGGAGTAATACATCTTCAAAATTACTACTGGTATTTTCCTGTTCCACAATAGAAAACGCATCCTCAAGCTTCAGAATATCCTGTACACGAACAGATCCGGACAGCTGATAATGATTCTGTATGGAGGACAGCTTCTCAATATATTGATCCAATAAATCCCAATCAATGTTAATGTTCCGATTAACCAGGCCTTCCCCTTCTATTGACACCATGACATCAATCCGACCACGTGAAAAGAATAATCTGGCCTGTTCCTTCATTTTCTCTTCAATATACAGAAGCATCTTTGGCATTTTAATTGACAGGTCTAAAAAACGATGATTAACTGTGCGCACTTCTACTGTAATTCTTGTTTCCCCTATTGCAGCGATTTCTCTACCGTAGCCTGTCATACTCTTAACCAAGACTTCTCACTTCCATTTCTCTTACCAATTATAGGATAATTGCTACGATATACATTATTTTATCATGATTTTCTTGGAATTTCTAATAAATTTGTCAAATTACACCGTTTCAGCCATGAATCGAATGATTTTTTTCCTTTCCTGAAGGCATCCAGATAAAGGTTGGTATAGCGCTTAATGCCAGAATATAAACCCATTCGGTCAGAGGCAACTCTACTGTATGAAAAATTGGCTGCAGAGGTTCAAAATAAATAACAGCCAGTAAAAGCAGAATCGAGGATATCACTGCTCCTGCCAGATAAAGATTACCCAATGGATTACGTGAAAAGACCGAATAATCCGATCGGCAATCGAATACATGAATAAGCTGGGCCATTACTAAAGTGACAAAGGCTACCGTCTGGGCATAGGCTAAATGATCGGGACTTTTTTGATAGGCAAAAATAAAGGCGATTAATGTGACCAGACCAATTAAAAAACCTCTGCTTACAATTTTAAAACCGAGTCCTCTGGCGAATACACTTTCCTTCTGGCTTCGAGGTGGACGTTTCATTACATCTTTCTCAGGCTGGTCCAGACCTAAGGCAAGTGCAGGCAGGCCATCTGTTACTAAATTCACCCATAGAATTTGAACTGGCACCAATGGAAGAGGCATAGCAAGCATCATGGCAAACAGCATCACAAGAATTTCTCCTACATTGGAAGCTAGTAGATAACGGATAAATTTCCTGATATTTTCATAAATATTGCGTCCTTCTTCTATGGCAGATTTTATGGTCGCAAAATGATCGTCCATTAAAATAAGCGAGGAGGCTTCCTTTGTGACATCTGTCCCGCCTTTTCCCATACTTATTCCAATATCGCTCGCTTTTATGGCAGGCGCATCATTGACACCATCCCCTGTCATGGCTACAACATGACCACGATTTTGAAAGGCTTTGACGATTCTTAATTTATGCTCAGGGGAAACACGGGCAAAGACATACACCTCAGGAATAATGGCTTCCAGTTCCTCATCGGACATCTGACTTAATTGGTATCCATCTAAAACTTTTCCATGAGGGGGGAGCAGGTTCAATTGTCGGGCAACTGCCTGTCCCGTATTTACGTGATCGCCGGTGATCATCACCGTTTTTACACCGGCTTGTCGGCAGGTTTCTATTGCTTCTGCTGCTTCCTCCCGAGGTGGATCCATCAAACCAAATAATCCTGTAAAGGTTAAATGATTTTCCAGTTGAAAGTCCTTTGCATTTTCTGAAGGGTCAAGTTCTTTAACACAGACAGCAATTGTCCGCAAAGCTTCATTCGTCATTCTTTCCATCATGTGATGAATATGCTTTTCCCTTTTAGGTGTAAAGGGGCGTCTTTCACTCCCCTCCTGTATCCAGCTTGTCCGTTTTAGCAATACATCAGGAGCCCCTTTAGAAATAACAAACCTTTTCCCTTTTTCGTCTTCTACAACAACCGTCATAAGCTTCCTGGCCGAATCAAACGGAATCTCATGAATGACTTTTATCCCATGAAGATTTTGTCGGGATAAACCTGCTTTTTCTGCCGCAACCACCAATGCACCTTCAGTAGGATCTCCATCAATTTGAACACGGCCGATCGTTTTTAAAATTTCAGCATGGCTGCATAAAAGGGTGTTCTTCAGTAATTGACTCAAAGCGCTCGTGCTTAATGGATCAACTTTCTTGCGATTGAGATAGAACTTTCCTTTAGGGTGATAACCCTTTCCTGTAACAAAATAGTGCTGCTTTGGTACATATATCTGTTGTACAGTCATTTGATTCTGGGTCAGGGTACCCGTTTTATCTGAACACACAACGGATGCTGACCCCAGAGTTTCAACCGCTGACAGCTTGCGAACGACAGCTTTTCGCTTAATCATCCGCTGTACCCCTAAGGACAGCGCAACCGTTACGATAGCCGGAAGTCCTTCAGGGATTGCGGCAACAGCTAAGGAGACGCCCGCTAAAAACATGTGATAAATTGGGTGTCCCTGATAAATTCCTAACAGGGCAACAGCAATAGTTAATAGAATGGCACCGACAATAAGGATCTTTCCCAGTTCCTCAAGCTTTCTCTCGAGAGGGGTTGGTAGTCGCTCTGTGGAAGACAGCATCGAAGCAATCTGTCCCATCGCCGTTGACATTCCAGTAGCAACAACGACTCCCCTTCCGCTTCCTCTGGTCACTAATGTACCGGAAAAGGCCATATTATGCTGATCGCCAAGCTCAACATTTTCATTTGGAATAGGCTCTTCATTCTTAACCGCAGGAATCGATTCCCCGGTTAAAACGGATTCCTCTATTTCAAGTCCATTTACATCCAGCAAACGAAGGTCCGCACTGATTCTCTCGCCTGTTTTCACTTTTACGATGTCCCCGGGAACAATTTCACGACTTGTTTTATTGACCCAGACGCCATCTTGTAATACTGTGGCAACCGGAGCGGATAATTCTTTTAATTTTGCCATTGATTTTTCAGCCTTCTGCTCCTGAAAATAGCCTAAAAGACCATTTAGAAGAACAATAGCCATAATGGCAATAGCATCGATATATTCGCCCAGTAAACCAGAGATCAGAGTTGCTCCAAGTAAAACAAGCACCATAAAATCTTTAAATTGCTGGACAAACAAGTAGATTCTGGAGACAGTATCCTGTTCAGCAATTTCATTTGCACCGTGTTGTCTTAAACGCTCCTGTGCTTGTTTTTCCGATAGTCCATGGCCTGCATTTGTCTGTAAATATGCTTCTATTTGTTTTTGATTTTTCGTATACCACTTCACGGTTATTACCCCCATACCGAGCTTCTGGTGTATATCTATTCAGACAAGCCCTGAAAAATGCTATACTTTGTATGATATGAGGTGATGAAGATGTCATTTGATGGAGTTGTAACACGAGCCGTTGTTGATGAATTATCAACAAAGCTAACGAGCGGCCGAATACTGAAAATTTATCAGCCAACCAGCACTGAATTAGTGATGACTGTGCGTAGCCACGGAGAAAATCATAAGCTTCTCCTGTCTGTACACCCCAGTTACGCCCGTATACATTTAACCAGTGAATCCCTGACCAATCCTAAGGAACCACCAATGTTCTGTATGCTGTTAAGAAAGTATCTGGCAGGTGGATTTATTGAGAAGATTGAACAAATAAACATGGAGCGTATCATAGCCTTTCGGATTTACAGTAAGGATGAAATTGGGGACATAACAAGCAAAACTCTTATGGTGGAAATCATGGGCAAACATAGCAATATCATGCTGGTGGATGACGATAAAAAAGTGATTTTAGACAGCATGAAGCATATTTCACCTGCTCAGAACCGTCATCGTACGATATTACCAGGACAGCCCTATGTCTTTCCTCCTGAGCAGAATAAGCTTCACCCATTAGAAATTGATGGTGAAAGATTTATAAAAAAACTGGATTTTAATCAAGGAAAGCTGGATCAGCAAATGGTTCATACTTTAATGGGGATTTCTCCAATGATAGCAAAGGAGTTACAGCACCGTGCCCACCTGGGTTCCGCCCAGAAGTACCAGGAGGCTTTTGAGAGGTTTCAAAAGGATTTAAGGGAACACAACTATACACCTGTCATTTATCAGGGAAGCAAAGAGCAATTTTATGTGTTTTTACTTGATTCACTCCCTAACGAACAAATCACCTTTTCTTCTGTCAGCGAAATGCTGGATGCCTACTACAGGGGAAAAGCTGAACGGGACCGGGTCAAACAGCAGACAGCGGATATTTACCGACTCCTGAAAAATGAGCGGGACAAAAACAAACGTAAAATTAAGAAACATCAGCAGACGTTGAAAAAAGCCGAAGAGGCCGATCACTATCAGAAGCTCGGGGAGTTATTAACAGCGAATATGCACCTTGTGAAAACAGGGGATACAGTTGTTAAGGTGGTTGATTACTACGATCCGGACCAATCCGAACTGGAAATTGAACTGAATCCGAATAAAACACCAAGTGAAAATGCACAGAGTCTATTCCAGACCTATCAGAAGCTGAAGAAATCAAAACAGGTTGTAACTACGGAAATAGACAGGGCCAAAGACGAAATTCAATATTTAGAGCAGTTAATGCAACAGTTAGAAACTGCACGGGAACAGGATTTAGAGGAAATACGTGAGGAACTGCAGGAACAGGGTTATATCAGGAAAAGAGCTAAGAAATCTAAGAAAAAACAAAACCAGAAGCCCCAACTGGATGAATACGAAGCCGCAGATGGTACACTCATTCTAGTCGGACGCAACAATAAACAAAATGAATATTTAACGAATCGACTGGCCAATAAAGACGAGATATGGCTGCACGCCAAGGATATACCTGGATCCCATGTCGTTATTCGAACGCAAAATCCAAGTCAGGAGACCATTGAAGAGGCAGCTGAACTGGCTGCTTTTTACAGCAAATCAAAAATGTCTTCTACCGTTCCGATTGATTATACACAGGTTAAGCATGTACGTAAGCCATCAGGTGCCAAACCCGGATATGTTATCTATGACCATCAGAAGACCGTTTATGTGACCCCTGATGAGCGAAAGGTTAATCAGATGAAAAGAAGTCAGACATAATATTCATGGTTGGATGAGCAAAAGATGGAAAAAACGAGCATACCCGCTTTGGGTATGCTCGTTTCATTTCATAGGTAAACTCTAATTATGATAAGTGTATGAGCCGCCGCTACAGAAGTATAATGCGCTAAGATATCCTGTCATGCGAATTTTATGTCCCAAGCCTCATCCTGATGTTTTGCAACTATTAATAAAACAGATGCTAAAAGGTTTGGAACAGGAGAATAAATAACAGAATCGTAGCCAGATAAGTAAAAGCACTGTGCCCCCAATATTTATGATCATGGTTACGGATCATAAAATAGTTCCATACTGCAAATAGCAGAACTCCTGCCAAAAAGCTGGTACTCGCTTTCCAGGAGAGAATGGATTCTGTATCTCCCATGGAAAAGGCGACCCAGAACAGAATATAAAGGTAACACGTAATGAGTCCGAGTGCTGCATTTCCAATCATGAGCCAGGCCCATTTTGATATTTTCACAACATCACAGCCTTTTATCTATTTTCTGAAACCTATTGTACAATGCCAATCTGGAAAAATGCAACAACTGCTATTTTTGTCCGGCTGCAGCTTTGGCACATTCATTTGTGGTATGAGGGCCATTTTGGTTTACGTATTGTCTGAATTTGGCCTTCATTCCCTTTATGAAGGCCATTTCACACCGTATTTTTCCTCTTTATGGCCTTCATCACCTAAATGAAGGCCATTTTATAAGATCACCAACCTGCTTTTGGCCTTCATGTCTTCGTCTAATCCAGCATGACCTGACCACTAAGGAATACGCCTAAGAATTAGCACCGCAACAGTAAAGGTACTTTCTTGCTTCGGGTCGCCTCCGCTTTTCTCTGTCCAGCTGCGGCTCCTAAACGGTCGGCCTCCGCTTTTCTAATTAAGCTGCCTCGTTGTCTGTGGTTATTTCTTCTGTTGCTTCAAACATATTTCCGTTGCCAAAGCTCTTGTCTTTGCCTGGTAATACCAGGTTTAATAAAACTCCGACAATCGCTGACAGAGCCATGCCTGCGATTTGCAGGTTTTCATTTACCTGTATATAAGCTCCACCAATTCCCAGGACAAGGATTACAGAAGAAATAATTAAATTTCTTTTTTCACCTAAATCCACTTGATTATCAACTAACATGCGAAGACCGCTTGAAGCGATAATCCCAAACAATAGAATGGAGACTCCTCCCATTACTGCAGCAGGAATGGATTCGATTAAAAGGACAATACTGGTCGTAAAACCGAAAAGAATAGCAATAACGGCGGCTCCCCCTATAACAAACACACTGAATACACGTGTTATGGCCAGGACACCAATATTTTCCCCGTAAGTAGTATTTGGTGGTCCTCCAAGGAAGGAAGCGATCATCGTTGCCACACCATCTCCCATAATGGAGCGATGCAGCCCCGGCTTTTCAAGAAAATTACGTCCGGCTACTTTGGATAAAACCATCTGATCACCAATATGCTCCGCTACTGTCACAAGAGCAATAGGGACCATAATCCAGAAAATTCCTGCATTGACAACTTCTAAAGGATTGTAATCTCTAAATGGTACCGTGAAGTCAGGTACTTGAAAGAAGGCTGCAAAAAATCCGGCAATTGAACCACTGTTCACCAATTCATTCCAATGCTGGCTTAACGCCTCTGTATTGACAATTCCCTGAGTCAGGGCGAAGACATATCCTCCAATAATTCCTATTAAAATCGGAATTAAGCCGAAGAAGCCTTTAAAAAACATCGTCGCTAAAATCGTAATTCCTAATGCTGCAAGTGCTACTGTAAAATGTGCAGAGCTGTATTCACCATTGACATTCATGGCCATATCTACGGCTGTAGGAGCAAGACCAAGTCCAATGACAATGATTATGGGGCCGACTACAACAGGAGGTAATATATTCATTAACCATTTGGTTCCGAGTATACGAATAAATACGGAAATCAGTCCATAAACAACTCCGGCCAGAAAACTCCCCACCATTACTCCCGGCATTCCATAAGCAGCATCCGCCAGTGTTATAGGAGTAATAAAGGCAAAACTTGAACCGAGATAAGCAGGTATCCTTCCTTTCGTGATGAATAGATAAGCTAATGTACCTAATCCGCTGGAAACTAAAGCTGCCGACTGAGACATTTCGGTTAGAAGGGGCACTAAAATGGTAGCGCCAAACATGGCAAATAAGTGCTGAAGGCTTAATATGAACCATCTGCTTTTCTTTGGTATATCTCTTACATCCATAACCATGTTTTCGTTTCTCATATAAACACTCTCCCTTTTTATCATTAAAAAAACCTCTTTGCACAAGTCGCAAAGAGGTATACGTAACCATACTTAGTTACGCCAATCATTTTGCGACCTTCTGCAGCCTCTCTGGACTCATTTAAAGGTCCTCCATTCGATATTCAATTCGTACTTTCTTATTCGTAAATCGTTACTTCATCTTCCTGATCAATCTCATCCACATGGACCACAATGACCTCTTCTTTTGAAGTAGGTATATTTTTTCCGACATAGTCCGCACGAATAGGCAGTTCACGATGACCCCGATCCACTAACACGGCCAGTTGTACTTGATGAGGCCTTCCGATATCCATAACAGCATCCATGGCTGCTCTTACAGTCCTGCCCGTGTAAAGAACATCGTCAACAAGGACAACGGTCTTATTATTGACATCTGTTTCAATTTGAGCAGCCTTTAGTTCTGGTTCTTCCAGGTTATCCTTCATGCTTAGATCATCTCTGTAAAAGGTGATATCCAGTTCACCAACCGGCACACTAGCCCCTTCAATGTCCTGAATCCTTTTTGCAAGACGATAAGCAATCGGGGCGCCTCTCGTTTTAATACCGACTAAAATTAAGCCATCTGTACCTTTGTTTTTTTCGAGAATTTCATGAGCGATTCTGGTTAGTCCCCGGCCCATTGCAGCCTGATCGAGTAACTGTGCTTTAAAATTCAATTTGCCCCTCCTTTTTCCGAACCATAATAGCTGAATAAAGGATTTTTTTCGTAAAAAAACCCTTTTGCCAAAGATGGCAAAAGGGTTCACGTCAACATACGTTACCTGCTGTTCCTTTTATCCGCCACCTTCTCAGTCTCACTGGACTGATTTTAAAGGTTCATTCATATTTTCAAAATTAATTATTACAGAATCCGCAGCACCTGTCAACTACGGATTCTTAACTCCTTCAGCAGTTGCTGAAAGTCATCAGGTGGATCTGCTTGAAACTCAAGCCATTCTTTCGTTTTGGGATGCTCAAACCCAAGTTTTCCTGCATGAAGGGCCTGTCCATTTATATCCAATGTTTTGCGTGGACCATATTTAGGATCACCGGCCAAAGGATAACCAATATACCTGAAATGTACCCGTATCTGATGGGTTCTCCCGGTTTCGAGCTCACATTCAACATGACTGAATTCCGAAAAACGGTCCAGCACGTGGAAATGAGTAACGGCGTCCTTCCCTTTATCCACAACAGCCATCCTTTGACGGTCATTGGGATCTCGACCAATTGGAGCATCAATTGTACCCATATCATGCTCCAGCACTCCATGAATGATGGCTTCATATTTCCGTTTAATGGTTTTTTTTGCCAGTTGATCTGCCAGACCCATATGAGCCTGGTCATTTTTCGCCACCATGAGCAGTCCGCTTGTGTCCTTATCAATGCGATGGACAATCCCGGGTCTCATCACTCCATTTATACCTGATAGATCATCACAATGGTAGAGTACGGCATTGACCAATGTTCCGGTTGTGTGACCCGCAGAAGGATGGACCACCATGCCTTTTGGTTTATTAACGACCAGCACATCCGCATCCTCATAGACAATATCAATAGGAAGATTCTCTGCTCTTATATCAAGCGGTTCAGGTTCAGGAATGGTCCAGGTAATCTCATCCCCTGCCTGACATTTATAATTGCTTTTCACCTTTTGATGATTGACTGTCACAAGCTGATCCTTAACCCATGATTGCACCTGCGATCTGGAAGCTTTATCATTGATCTTCGTTAAAACCTTGTCAATACGTTCATCTTGTTCTGCCTCTGTTACTGTATAAGAATGTTCACTCATTCCTTTGCCTCTCCTTTAAATCGTTCTTCAAAAAGGGTGTAGATTAACATGAGGATGACACCAACCACAAGTGAAGAATCTGCGACATTAAAAATGGGGTAGTCGTAGCTAAAAATAATGAAATCAAAAAAGTCCACGACCTCCTGGCGAAAAATACGATCGATAAAATTACCTATCGCTCCAGCCAGAATCAGGCTTAAGGACCATCCTAAAAGAGGGTGCTCCTTTGCATGTTTTTGCATATAGTAAATCACAAAAATGACGACGATTGTTGTTACAATGTAGAAAAACCACATTTGTCCCTGTAAAATGCCCCACGCTGCGCCCTTATTACGATGGGAGGTTATGTAAAAGAAATTTTCGATAACAGGGATACTTTCATATAGGTCCATTTGTTTATCAACCATCCATTTTGTGACCTGATCAATTGCAATGATTATGAATGCTGCAAGATAATACCACACATCATTTTCCCCCATCTGATTAGATTCATTCTTCAAGCATTTTACCACATTCAAGTAAAAAAATCCTATAAAGTAAAACTTCCATCCGTGGGGGTCTCCATCCCACATGGATGGTTAGTTAAAACTATCAGATTTTCACGGCCGTTTATGCCCCCCTTAGTATTGATGGGTTAACCTCAAAACTTGAAGTGGGGGTATTACAGCCAATTCATACGTGATAAACAAAGGATTCTAGAAGAAAGGCTGCCTCAGAAGAAGCTGAGACAGCCTTTTAAATTTACCTTGGTTATTATAGACATTCAGAAATCATGTGAGGACACATCCGCCTTTGTTCTTATTAAGAATAATGTTTTTCAACAATATCAGCGCAGCGGTCACATAGGTCTTCATGCTTCTCATGAGAACCAACTGACTCAGAGGATACCCAGCAACGCTGACAGGTTTCTCCCGGATGTTTTTCAACGGCAACCTTCACATAATCATATTCCTTTGCTTCTGACACACTTTCTGCCAGCTCGACTTCAGAGACAATTAAATACTGATGCAGGTGCTCAATTTCCTCCATAAGGTTCTTTGTACGTTCATCGTTAGCTGTTAAGGTCACTTTGGCTTCCAATGACTTACCAATAACCTTTTCATTTCTTGCCTCTTCAAGGGCCTTTAAGACATCATCGCGTACTTCCATGAAATGATCCCATTTGGCTTTTAGTTCATCCTGATTAGGAAGTTCCCGAACTTTAGGCATATCGGTTAACTGCACGCTTGCCTCTTCTGTTCCGGGAATATAGCTCCAGACCTCATCCATTGTGTGAGAAAGAATAGGAGACAGCAGCTTCGTCAACGATGTAATGATTTCATAATATACCGTCTGAATACTGCGACGACGCTGATCATTCTCCGGCTCAATATAGAGAATATCCTTGGCAAAATCGAGATAGAAAGAGCTTAGGTCAATCGTACAGAAGTTATGAATCGACTGATAAATGGCAGAGAAATCATACGTGTCATAAGCATGATCCACTTTTTTAATCAGGTTTTGTAATCGAATAAGCATGTAACGATCGATTTCCTCTAAATCCTCATCTTTCAGCTTATCGGTTTGAGGATCAAAATCATTTAAGTTTCCAAGCATAAAACGTACGGTGTTACGAATTTTACGGTAAACCTCAGACACCTGTTTTAAGATTTCATTGGAGATACGAACATCAGCCTGATAATCTACACTGGAAACCCATAAACGTAAAATATCGGCACCGAATTGCTTCATAATCTTGCTCGGGATCATTACATTGCCCAGAGATTTACTCATCTTACGTCCATCGCCATCAAGAGCGAAACCATGACTTAAAATCGATTTATATGGGGCTTCTCCTGTTACAGCAACGGCAGTCGAAATGGACGAGTTAAACCACCCGCGATATTGGTCGGATCCTTCTAAATACATATCCGCCGGACGCTGCAATTCAGGCCGTTCCACTAATACACCCTGGTGGGATGAACCTGAATCAAACCAGACATCCATTATGTCCGTTTCTTTCGTAAATTCCCCATTTGGACTTGATGGATGGGTAAATCCTTCAGGAAGAAGATCCTTAGCTTCACGCTCAAACCATACATTGGAGCCATGCTCTCTGAATAATTCAGAAACGTGATTGACGGTTTCATCATTGATAATAGGCTCGCCATTTTCCCCATAGAATACAGGGATGGGAACTCCCCAGACACGCTGACGGGAAATACACCAGTCCTGACGATCCCGAACCATGTTATACAGTCTGGTCTCTCCCCATTCCGGTACCCATTGGATACGCTCAATCTCTTTAAGAATATCTTCACGGAAGTCCTTGATGGATGCGAACCATTGGGAAGTTGCACGGAAAATCGTCGGCTTTTTCGTTCTCCAGTCATGTGGATAAGAGTGTGTCATAAAGTTCAGTTTTAACAGTGCTCCGGATTCTTCCAGTTTTTCCGTGATCAATTTATTCGCTTTGTCGTAGAAAACTCCTTCAAAGCCAGGTGCATCAGCAGTAAACACCCCTTTTTCATCAACCGGACATAATACATCAAGGTTGTATTGCTGACCAACCCAGAAGTCGTCCTCCCCGTGACCTGGAGCGGTATGAACACATCCTGTACCCGCATCGGTTGTAACATGCTCTCCTAAAATAACGAGTGAATCACGGTCATAGAATGGATGTTTAGCGACTGTACGATCAAGTTCCTCACCTTTGAAGGTTTGCTGAACCTCGTAATCCTGCCATTCCAATTCATCCGCAACTTCCTCCACCAGGTCAGAAGCTACAATATATTTTTCGGATTGAACAGAAACAACCGAATATTCCAGCTCCGGATGTACGGAAATGGCCAGATTTGCAGGGATCGTCCATGGTGTTGTCGTCCAGATGATAAATTTCTCATCACCATTTAAGACGTTTTTGCCGTCTTTTACATCAAAGGCAACATAAATCGATGGGGAACGCTTATCCTTATATTCAATTTCAGCTTCTGCCAGTGCAGATTCTGATGATGGTGACCAGTACACAGGCTTATAACCCTTATAAATATAGCCCTTTTTCGCCATTTCACCAAACACCTGAATTTGGGCTGCTTCATAATCCTTGGTCAGTGTAATGTAAGGATTCTCCCAATCTCCGCGCACACCGAGCTGTTTAAATTGCTGGCGCTGGCGCTCAATTTGCTCCCGTGCATATTCCTCACAAATTTTTCTGAATTCGGATTCGCTCATAGATTTACGATCGACTTTTTTCTTCGCAAGCGCCTGTTCGATTGGTAACCCATGAGTATCCCAACCAGGAACATAGGGTGCATGAAAACCAGCCATTGACTTATAACGAACAATGATATCCTTCAGAATTTTGTTAAGGGCATGCCCCATATGTAAGTCACCGTTAGCATATGGAGGGCCATCATGAAGAATAAACATCGGTCTTCCTTCTGTTCTCTTTTGAACCTGTTCATAGATTTTTTCTTCTTCCCATTTTTGCTGCATTTCAGGTTCTTTGTTTGGAAGATTTCCGCGCATAGGAAATTTAGTTTTGGGCATTAATAAAGTTTCTTTATAGCTCATTCCTATTCTCCTTTTTCTTTTATAGTAAAACAGTTATTTCCAGGATTTTTCATGTTTAGTACAAAAAAGGCACCTCATCCCGGATAAAAGGGACGAGGCGCCTCGCGTTACCACCCTGATTGATGAATAAAAGGGTATTTTATCCATCCTCTTTATCATTCGTAACGTGAATGAATCGTCCTTGGCTACTATTCATGACTCTATTCACCAGGAGACTCGAGGGTGATCTTCCATGGAATGTGCTGTCCGGGCTCCCACCATCCCCGGCTCGCTTTGCATTCATCATTCTATGTACTGTCCCTGTCATCGTCTTTCTTTTGTTATACCAGGGAGAACGGACCCTAGCCGTTACTCAGATGCACAAATCAAACGTTCAGAGTAACATCAATGTCTGCCGTTCCCTGTTATGATTTTTAGCCATCGGCAGGTAAAAAGTCCTGTCAGTGTGCTTTACTTTATACTTTTGCATTATATTCAAAAATGATTCCGGCGTCAAGATTGGTTGTCTGAAAGCTGATATTCCTCTGTATTCTGCTCTTCATCCGTCTGGTCCAATTCCATTTCAAAGAGTTCATCCCAGTCATCATTTTCAATCATATCGAGCTGAGCCTGTACAATCATCTTCATGCGAGTTCGGAATACCTTAGCCTGTTTTTTCAGCTCTTCTACTTCCAATGTAATTTTTCTCGACTTGGACAAAGCTTCATTAATAATTCTGTCTGCATTCTTTTCTGCTTCTTTTATAATGAGTTTAGCTTCTTTATTCGCATTATTTTTCACGTCTTCTGCTGTTTCCTGAGCAACTAAAATGGATTTATTTAAGGTTGTCTCAATATCATTAAAGTGACCAATTCTTTCCTTTAAATCGGCTACTTCTTCTTCATATTCCTTTTTTTCACGAATAACTTTTTCATAGTCTTTTATAACCTGGTCAAGAAATTCGTTGACCTCATCTTCATCGTATCCTCTGAATGTGCGGGTAAATTCTTTATTATGAATATCGAGTGGTGTTAACGCCACAAAGGTAACCCCCTTGAATTTAATCTCTTTTATTTAAAATAATTCTTCGTCTGTTACTTTCAATTAATTCGACGTGATTTGTCTTTTTCCTGCTTATTTTTCCTTTTATTTTAAAACACCGGTCAATATCCGCCATTTTTCTTTTTTTGTCTGGCCCGATATTTGAATAAGCTTGCTTCGGCCCTTTTTTCGAACGGATATCATATCTCCTTCCTCCATCTGGAAAGCCGGATTTTCAACCACTCGGTGATTCACTTTAACATAGCCTTTTTGAATCCACTCGCTGGTTTTATTCCGTGATAGATTGTAGATTTCTTTCATAACGGTGTCTAATCTGAGAGATGAAACGGTACCTTCCTTCTTCTGCCACTGCTCAGGAGAGGGTTTCATTTCATCAAGTGGAACCGATGTAAATTGCAGCCGGGTCTTCTTAATACCGGTTAAGTGAAGTTCAAGAAAGGTGGCAAGTTCCTTATCTGCAACAATTTGTACCGTATCGTCCACCACCATTAAATCGCCTGCCTTTTTGCGCTTTATGCCAAGCGACATAAGAGCACCTAAGACATCCCGGTGAGTAATCTCAACAAACTTTCTGGCAAACTTACTTTGAAGCACGACAATATCGAAATCTTCATTATGTATCTCTTCATAGAAGGGCGCCAGAATTGCTCTTTTTCTCTCTGTTTGATCATCGCCTCCAAAAAAATGAAGATTCATATCAGGGTGATTCCCAATAACCGAAGAAAGAATAATCTGTTCTCTGGGATCTAAAAAGTCTGTGAGTTTTCGCTGATACGTCTGCTCCACCTCTTCTCTCCACGCCAGAGCCTGATCTATAAAAGCCTGTTCTTCTTTTCGAAAATGCTGATAGATATCCATAAAAATCTCCTAAACACCTATTAAAAGAAAATCATAATAAAGAGTTGTTCCAATCCTAATTTGGCAAATTGAATAGCAAAAATCGCCACGATTGGGGAAATGTCTATCATTCCAAGTGGTGGAATAAATTTCCGGAATGGCTCCAAATAAGGTTCAACAATTTTCCCGAGCATCTGCCCGAAAGAGGATTCACGGGCACCAGGAAACCAGGACATTAAAATATATACAACAATTGCATACATATAAATTAATAAAGCCGTTTGCAACAAATTATAGATTTCGATCATCTGCTTCCCACCTTTACAATAAGTCTTCATCCACCAGGTCTGTGATACTGCCTGATACATCAATGTTATCAGGTGCACAGATAAAGGTTTGCTGTCCTAATTTTTGAATAATCCCACCAATAGCATAAACGGTTCCGCTTAAAAAATCTACAATTCGCTTTGCCTGCTGGTGATTCGTCCTTTGTAAATTAATCACAACCGCCCTGCGATTCTTCAAATGATCGGCGATTTCCTGACAATCATCATAACTTTCAGGTTCACATAATACTACCTTGGATGTTGAGGATTGTATACTTTCCAAGTGTACCACATTTTGAGCACGGCGGCTCGCTGGCGGAGAGTCTGGCTGTTCTGGCACCTCTGTCTCCTCTTCTATATATTCGTACTCATCTTCAAAAGTAAAAAGGGATTTAAACTTATTTTTGATGCTCACCATTTACCCTCCAATTCTAAAATTCTTTCCCTACAAGTTTCGTACCAATACGTATGTGAGTCGCTCCTTCTTCAACAGCTATCGAATAATCATTGCTCATTCCCATGGATAAATAATTGCAGGGTGCATGCGAAAGCCGCAAATCCTGAATTTGTTCCTTGAGTTTCCGCAGATTTTGAAAACAGCCTCTTAAAAGATCTTCGTTTTCTGTATGCGGGGCCATTGTCATAAGGCCTGAGACTTCGATTTGTTCATAGTTACCGAGCTTCTCAACAAAAGGGATGACTTCCTCAGGGTTGATTCCGTGTTTTGAGTCTTCCCCACTTACATTCACCTGTACAAAGCAATTGATCTTATGAGGCGCCCGTTTATTGACTTCTTTAGCTAATGAAAGCCTGTCCAGCGAATGAAGATAATCCATTTGATTAATGACATCCTTCACTTTTCTTGACTGCAAAGTACCAATAAAATGCCAGGTCGCTTCAGATCCGATTTCATTATATTTCTCCAGAAAACCTTCCTTGCGATTCTCTCCAATATTTTTAATGCCTGCCTGTATGGCTTGATTCGCCGTTTCTACCGACACATACTTTGTAACGGCTATAACGGAAACCTCCTGGGGGTCACGTCCGCTCTTCCGGCAGGCCTGTTCAATATTTTCCCTGATAGAAGCCAGGTTTTCAGCTACATTCACTGCAAAATTCCCCCTTTTTCCTATTTAAATCCGATAAATGCCATCATTCTGCCGGTTTTTCCCTGATCTCTTCTATGTGAAAAAAATAAATCCCCATCTTCGTATGTACAATAATTGGTTAGGGTAATTTGCTGTTCCTTTAGTCCTTTCTTTAAAAGAAGGTTTTTATGAAGCTGTTTAAGGTCCAGATAATAATGGGTTTCATCGCTCCTCGTCAATACATCCTCTGTTTGCATATCAAAGGGAATATGCTGAACAACACGATCATCTACTTCATAATAGCGGGAACTTATACTGGGTCCTACGACAACCTCGATTTCTTCCAGTGGTACGTGATGGGCTAAAAAGTGATCGATGACTTCAGGTCCCATCCCTTTTACCGTACCCTTCCATCCGGCATGAGCTAAAGCTATCCATTCCTCTGACCGGAAAAACAGTGGTACACAATCAGCAAATACCCCCGTTAACAATACATTTCGCTGGTTTGTCATCCAGCCATCATATTCAAGTTCAAAGTCAGGCGGATGAGTAATATTGTCCCTGTTCAAGGAATCATCCCACTCAAGTACATCTGTTCCGTGAACCTGTTTTGAACTGATCCAGTACCTGGCGGGAATTCCGATGATGTTTTCCATTCGTTTATAATTTTTTAAAACGAGATCATAATCATCCTGTACATGGAATCCCATATTCAATGTATCATAAGGTTTTTGACTGAAACCACCTTTTCTCGTCGTTATACCTGCCGTAATTCCTTTTCTCTTCCAATCGGAAATTTCCAGATAAGAGGATGTTCTGGTCTTACGAAATAACTCACTCATGTTTATCCTCCCAAAAGTATTAGACGCATTTATTTTACCACATTTTTCGTCTTATTTCTTGTGTGATCTATCCTTACTGAGCATCATATTCATTTGCATTCATACTATGGGTTAGTTTAGGAGTTTCAGTTCTTACTAAGATGACATCAGCGCCAATGGTCACAATATGATTCCACGGAATAACCATTTCTTCCTCATTACCGAATAAACCAAACATTTTGCCTTTAAGAGCAATGACAAGGGCTACGATATAGCCTCTGTCTACATCAATTTCCAGGTCAGTTATATAACCTAATTTCCTTCCATCTTCAATCGCCACGATATCTTTTACCTGTAATTCTGATATGGTCATTTTTCTCACCACCTTACTTCTAATATATGCACGAATGAGCTTTCATTCGTTTAAAAATATAAAAAACCCTGTCCACGAATCTATGGACAAGGTTCAAAAGGATATAAATGCTCATTATTGATTAATGTTTTTATTCATCTGGTCAATCGCTGCTTTTTCAAGCCTGGACACCTGAGCCTGCGAAATTCCGATTTCGTCTGCCACTTCCATTTGGGTTTTCCCTTGAAAAAAACGTTTGTTTAAGATCATTTTTTCCCGTTCGTTTAGTCTTCTCATCCCTTCTTTTAATGCGATTTCATCAATCCAGATAGAATCCTTATTTTTATCATCCTTTAATTGATCCATAACAAAAATCGGATCTCCACCATCATTATAAATAGGCTCAAACAGTGAAACAGGATCCTGAATGGCATCAAGAGCAAAAACAACATCAGAGTGGGGAATTCCCATTTCTTCAGCGATTTCCATTGGTGTGGGATCCTTTGAAGTTTTGCTCATTAAACGTTCTCTCACCTGAAGGGCTTTATAGGCAATGTCCCTCAGAGAACGGGATACCCTTATTGGATTGTTATCACGTAAGTATCTGCGAATTTCACCAATAATCATTGGTACTGCATATGTTGAAAATTTTACATTCTGACTTAAATCAAAATTATCTATGGATTTCATTAGTCCAATACAACCAACTTGAAATAAGTCGTCAACATATTCACCACGATGATGAAACCTCTGAATGACACTTAAAACGAGTCGCAGATTTCCGTTTACTAGTTCTTCTCTTGCGAATTCATCACCTTCATGCATTCTCATAAATAATTTCCGCATTTCGTCGTTCTTTAGTACGGGCAGCTTTGATGTGTCGACACCGCATATTTCTACCTTATGTCGCGTCAATCTAAAACCCCTCCTAAGTGGAGATAGTGTCACCAAACAGTTTCTCCATTGGAGGGATTTTTATGCAGTACCTGGAATCATCCATTGTATTCTAAAATTACAAAATCTTAGACCATTTTATTAAACTCTTTTCTTAACCGCTTGATAATCTTTTTCTCAAGCCTGGATATATACGATTGGGAGATTCCCAGCATATCCGCGACATCCTTTTGCGTTTTTTCTTCCTTCCCAATCAAACCAAAACGAAGCTCCATGATTTGTTTTTCTCGGTCATTCAATGTGGAAAGTGCTTTATGAAGCAGCTTCTTATCTACATTAAACTCAAGTCCCCTGGTTATAATATCTTCATCTGTACCAAGGACATCCGATAGCAACAGTTCATTTCCGTCCCAATCTACGTTTAAAGGCTCATCAAAAGAGACCTCTGAACGTATTTTATTATTCCGTCTCAGATACATTAAGATTTCATTTTCGATACAACGGGAAGCATACGTTGCCAATTTGATTTTCTTTTCCGGATTAAACGTATTAACGGCTTTGATCAGGCCAATGGTACCAATACTAATAAGATCCTCAATATTAATGCCTGTGTTTTCAAACTTTCTGGCAATATAAACGACGAGACGCAAATTTCGCTCAATTAAAATAGAGCGTGCACCCATATCACCCTCTGGTAACTTCTTCAAGAGTTCCTGCTCTTCTTCCTTGGAAAGTGGCGGAGGAAGGGCTTCATTTCCTCCTATGTAATAAATTTCATCAGATTTTATTCCGAGTTTTATCAGGATTTTATACCACAGTATCTGGAGTTTCATTTTAAATCTTTTCATTTGCCCGAACTTCCTCCTTTTAAATGTTAAGCAAGAAATGATAGGAAAACATCGACCTGCTTATTTCCTTTGAATTAAGAAGATGCCTGCAGTTTTGAGGATTGCATCATTTTTGGGTGTAATAAGCAATGATAGGTTCCATCTGATGAGAGTTCACCGAATTGGATCCCTATAAATACCTGGTCAAAGGCATAGTCCCGATCCTGATAGCGGACATAAAGTGAATCCGGTTTGAATATAAGTATAAATGTGCGTTTACCTCCAACCCCCTGAAAAGGAATCATACGAATTCTGGAAATCCATCGATCCGGCAGCTCTTCAAACGACCAGTTCTCATGACAACTTTTAATCGCATGCCACTCCTTATCCGAAAAAAAAGGCTTAAGAACTTTTTCGTCACATATAATGACCGGCTTCTTCGTAAAAGGATCCATAAGATGATTTCCACTATCAAAAAATCCGGTCGTCTCATGAATTTGGTTATTTACACGAATTTTGACCGGGCATAATTCCTGAAAGCGTATGTTATCAAAGGTGATCTGGTCCAATCTTCGTCGTGTAAACCACCAGACGATCGGAAAAGCAATCAACACGAAAATCCAGCTGATCATATCTCCATAGCCACTGTTATAGGTGATGAACAAACCATCCTGTGACTGAAATTGCTGCCCCATTAAAAAGTAAATCCCGAATAAACCACCACCAATAGCAAACGTTACAAAATAAAAAGTGAAAAATTGCTTTAAGAACAATTTAGTGTTTTTAAAGCCAAATGAGCTCATTAAAATGAAAAAGGAAAAAATGATTTTCCCTGGTAAAGTTGCCAATATATTTTCTGGAAAAAATACATTTACAGGAACAAGGAGCGATGCAATGAAGGCTCCTGCTATCAACCAACCTCTATGTGTTCCCGACCTTGTAATCCAATGTACAATCTGTAAAATCATCCAATCGATTAAAAAATTCAAAAGCCAGACAGCATCCAAATATAAAGCCACAATATTTCCGCCTTTCCATTGGACAACTTTACTCTCAACGGTAAGTATAAAAAAAGCTGGCCAAAAAGTCTGTCACATCCTGTATGCAAAAAAAAACTTATATTTTCCCATTTTGTCGGATAAAAAATAGCATAATCAATCTGGTATTATGTACATTCCATCTATCCAAAAACTGATTCCACTCTTCATATTCAGGTTCTAAGTCAAATGTTGGGGTGAGCACTTCGCTCACTCCTAATTTATGCGACGCGAACTTTTATATTTTTGTACTGATGATGTAATAACACCTTTAACCTAAAGCGGCTAAACTGTCTAAAACCAAATGCGTTACGTTTAATGACTTTGGTTTGATTATTAATGCCTTCTACGAAGCCATTATGTAGATCATACGCAAAACTGTTCATAATCTCTTTCTGCCAGTTGTGAAAGGTTTCAAGCGCCTTTTCAAATTCCTTCATCCCTGAAGTCCTGACCAAATCATAAAATTGGTATAAGTGCTCTTTTATTTCTTTTAATCCATTAGGGGCCAATTGCTTCGCTGTTTCAAACCACAAGCGATAAGCTTCTTTTAGTTGATAAGCTCGGTTTAACTCACTTGATTTTTCCCTGTAGTAATTTAAGTACCATAACTGCTTGTCCGTTAAGTTTTCATAATGCTTATAAAATACGTGGCGCATTCGTTTGCACTTCTTACGATCGTAATCATCAAACTCATTTTGTACCTTCCGTCGAACTCTTTCTAAAGCCCAATAGATATACCGGCAAAAGTGAAATCGATCAGCTACTACAACCGGTCGTCCCAGAGCTTGATCAACAGCTGCTTTGAAGGAATGACTCATATCCATGACTACAACCTCTACGTTATCTCCATGTTCTCGTAAATAGGCCATTAGTGTTTCTTTTTTGCGGTCTTTCAGAATCTCTAATGGTTTTCTTTCAACCGGATCGGCTATAATGGTTTGATACTTTTCTCCACCTGCATCCCCCTTATATTCATCTATCGCAATAACCTCAGGTAATTTCTTTGTTTCCCTTAACATCGAAGCACTAACCTGATCAAAACGGCGCATAACCGTTGTAGGAGAGGTGTCAAAACGTTCTGCGACATCCTTAAAGTTCTTACCATTGATTAACTCAATACCTATCGCCTGGCTAAACTCTAGAGACTGCCTTTGATAACGCTCCACAATCGAATTATCTTCATAAAACCGTTTACCGCAGTTTTCATTTTCACAAGCATACCGACGTTTCCGGTAAAATAAGGCTGTTCGTCTACCAAAGATATGATGATGTTTAATCTTTTGTATACGATAATCATGAACTCGATCCGTTACCTCTTTACAGGAAGGACATAAGTGGGGTACACGCTCCAGTTCTACATGAAGTTGGTAATATCCATCTTTCTCGAATGATTTGGTAATGATAAACCCTTCTAATCCTGGTAAAGAAATGTTAGAATTCAATTGCACGCATCTCCTTTTTGTGGTTGTTTATTGGTCTAAACAAAGTCTAACAAAATTAGGAGATTGCGTGTTTTCTTTTGCCTTGAAAAGTTTTTAGAAAATTATTAGCACCCCAACATATATTTTAGAGCCCATATTCATACATCCTAAATCATTCTGAAATCAAAAAAAAGCAGGAGTTAAATACCCCTGCTAAATTATTGGTTATGAAATTTTTAAAAAGGTGAACTTTATACTCCGTTAAGAGTACCCATAATGCAATTTCTTTGCACAACCCATTTAGTTAACGACGATTACGGTTTCTCAGAAAGGCCGGGATATCAAGGGTGTCCTCTTCAAATGCCGGCTGCTGATTTTCGCTACGGTTTGTTCTGCGTTGTTCCGCTGGTCGTTCTTTCTTTTCAGCCCCTACTGATGGACGAGACTTAGGCTGAGCGTTTTTAGCTGCCTCATCAAAACCTGTAGCAATAACGGTTACTACTATTTCATCCTTCAAGTCTTCATTAATTACTGATCCAAAAATCACATTTACTTCCTGGTCAGCCGCTGATGTAACAATATCAGCTGCCTCCTGTACTTCAAAGAGACTTAAGTTTTCTCCACCGGAAATATTCATTAAGATACCACGTGCCCCATCAATACTGGTTTCCAGTAATGGAGAGGAGATTGCTTTTTTAGCTGCTTCCGGTGCACGGTTTTCGCCAGTTGCAACACCAATACCCATAAGTGCAGAGCCTTTGTCTTCCATAATGGTTTTGACGTCTGCAAAGTCGACATTGATGAGTCCAGGAACAGCAATTAAATCCGAAATCCCCTGTACACCTTGCCGTAAAACATTATCGGCTTCACGGAATGCCTCAAGCATTGGTGTATTTTTGTCCACCATTTCAAGCAGTCGGTCATTTGGAATAACGATTAACGTATCTACGCTTGATTTTAATGCATCCGTTCCTGAGACGGCCTGGGTTGAACGTTTGCGGCCTTCAAATAGAAATGGCTTCGTAACCACTCCTACTGTTAATGTATCCAGCTCCTTGGCGATTTGCGCAATGACAGGAGCTGCTCCGGTACCGGTTCCGCCTCCCATACCTGCTGTTACAAAAATCATATCAGCACCTTGAAGAGCTTCTTCTATTTGCTCACGGCTCTCTTCTGCTGCTTTTCGGCCAACTTCAGGGTTAGCTCCAGCGCCTAAACCTCTTGTCAGTTTTTCACCGATTTGTAATTTCACTTCTGCTTTTGATAGATTCAGTGCCTGAGCATCTGTATTAACGGCTATAAATTCCACACCCTGAACTCCATGCTCAATCATACGGTTTACAGCATTGCTGCCTCCACCGCCAACACCGATTACTTTTATTGTTGCCAATTGTTCCCTACCTGTATCAAAATCTAACATACATCGTTCCTCCCACTTTGCAAGTTTACCAGATTTGTTTTTTATGGTTTGAAGGAAACGCCAAATTAGTCAAAGAAGTAACTAAATAATTTTGCGAAACCTGATTCTTTATCTTTCTTCTTTTCGGGCGCCTGATTCGCTGTTTGACTCGATTTTGGCTTTTTCTGTTTTACCGTTTTTTGTTCAACATTGCTCATTTGAACAGACGGGTATATTTCTTTTCCCTGAACCTGGGAATTTCGATAAGCGAATTGTAAAGTGCCGACCCCGGCTGTATATTGAGGATCTCTTACACCTATGTAATCAGGGATTGCAATTCGTACATTTACCCTTAATAGATCCTGGGCCAGTTCTAATACACCAGGCATACTCATAACTCCTCCCGTCAGGACAAAGCCGCCCGGAAGATCCTGATAGCCCATTTTACGTATTTCCTGACTGGCAAATACGTAGATTTCTTCTAATCTTGCTTCTATCATATCAGAAATCTGTACTTGATTAAATGTTTGCTTTTGGTTGCTTCCTATCGTTGTTACCTCAAACTCCTCGTCTTCAGAAGCTGTATCATAGAAGGCATGTCCATGCTGGTGTTTTACTTCTTCGGCTTCCTCTGTAGAGGTCTTCATTCCAATGGATAAATCCTTGGTAATGTTGTCTCCGCCCAATGGAAAGACAGTTGTATCCTTTAAGTAACCTGATTCATAGACAGAAACGGTTGTACTCCCGGCACCAATATCTATAAGGGCCACTCCAAGAGCTTTTTCATCCTCTGATAAGGCAACGGAACCCGATGCAAGAGGCTGCAGGCAAATATCCTGAACTTCAAGGCCTGCTCCTTCAACACACTTGAGAATATTATGTAAAACCGTTTTTGAGCAGGTAATGAGTGTTCCTTCCATCTCAAGACGAACCCCTATCATTCCACGTGGATCCGTTATTTCATCCTGACCATCAACAATAAACTGCTTTGGAAAAACGTCCACGATGGCTCGTTCGGGTGGTATAGACAGAACCTGTGCAGCATCTATGACTCTGGCAATATCATCTTGTCCTATCTCACGGTTTTCACTTGATACGGCTACTACCCCATGGCACGGAAGCAGTTGTACGTGATTGCCGTTAATATTTACAACAACCCGGTCAATTTGCATATCAACCATACGTTCAGCCTGTTCTACTGCGGACCTTATAGCATGTACCGACTGATCTATGTCAACAATGGCTCCTTTTTTCATGCCGTTTGATTTAGCCGTTCCTACTCCAATAATATTTAATGAATCTTTTGTCACTTCACCGATAATTACTTTTACTCGGGATGTTCCGATGTCTAAACTTACAAGTATTTCATTGTTGTTCAATCTTTGCACCTCCTGGAAAGGGAAACGGGCCAATTTTAATGTTCATTTGAATTTTGAATTTCATAATTTATTAAATAAGGTTCATATAGACTATTCTACTATAGAACAAGTAGAAAATAAAAAAGTATTTTTGATATTTATTAATTCAACATAAAATCAAGCATTCCCTTTTATTTTTTTAGTTTTTTTTCATTCTTTTATATCTGAATCTTTCAAGCAAAATCCGCCTTATCATTGCAATATTTTGAAATAGGCGGATACCAAAAGCAAATACGGCTGCCAGATATAAATCGATCCCAAGCTGAACACCCACGAACACTAATAGAGCGGCTAATGAGATATTCGTAAAAAAACCTGTTATAAATATTTGCTCATCAAATTTTTCCTCCAGATGAGATCGGATGCCACCAATTAGTGTATCAAACGCCGCTAAAACGGCAACGGCTAAATAGTTGGCATATAATTCCGGGATTCGTATATCCGTCAGTAAACCTAAAACAACTCCTATGATTAAAAAAAGTAAAGTTAACCACATGCTCTAATTGCCACCCTCTTCAGTTTCTGCTGAACGAATATATTCGAAATCAATACGCTGCTGGTAGGCAGGTAACGTTATGTGAAAATCAAGTTGATAGTGTATCCCTAGATTCTCAACAGCAAAATAATCGTTCACCTTGCTTACTTCCATATATTCAATGAGCTCCCTTGCATCCTCAGCTAAGACGAATATCTCAACTGGCACTGCAGGAATGGGTCGATTATTGACGTAGGTTTGCCCATTAACATCCCTTATTGGTGATGTTTGAATGATTCTTTCATTTTCAATAGCGATATCTTTTGCTCCGTAGGTATTCAGTTCATTAAACAGTCTTTGAAGTAACTCGGGCGGGATTTCCGGGTATTTCTGTACACGATCCGAATTTGCCATGATCGGCTCAATTGTAATTTTGATCCCCTCTCCTTGTACTTCGGTTAATCCTGCTCGTTTTCTAAGCGTTTCTACAGATTCTTTTAATAGTTCAACTTGTTCCTGATTATTCTGATGCTGATATTCATCAAGTCTCTGCTCAGCCTCCCGGATTTGCTGTAACAGACTTTCCTGAATTTCCTGCTTTTCCCGTATTTCGGTTCGAATCTCCCAGGTATCCCTTGAATCCCTTTCCTGATGTGCCTGATTTGACTGAAACAGGATGGCTCCCAAAAGTCCAACCACTAAGGCCGTTAATGCTATTAAAACTGTTCGTTTCAATCCAGACTTACCACCCTTCACTCGAAAAAACTGCATCCATTTTTATATTGTCGCTTGTTTTAATGTTCACTTCTACATGGTCACTCACCAGTTTATCAAGCACACCATTCTGCAGATTCATACTTGCCTTTAAAACCTCAGGATCTCCAATGGCCTGGATAACAAAAGGGGCTGGGTGCTGCTTTCCATCAACGGTTATAACCGGACCTGTACAAGCTATATAGCTGTCACCTAATATCCGCTGTCCATTTATCGCAATAGCATTCGCCCCTGAAGCGAGCAATTCATTTATGACCAGATGGACATGCAGATCATGGACAATGTAATTATTCACGTTTTCTTCGTTTGGAATATACTCAGCATCACTCAGTGTAACCGAAATCCCCGGCCCTTCCACTGGTACATCCCCGGTAATGAGCTCCAGCTTATTTCTCTCTTCTATGTACGATTCCAGCTGTTTTTCCTGACCGCCTAAATTTTCCTCAAAATCACGGATATCACTTCTTAAAGACTCCAGTTCAGTTCTTAATTCCTTATTCTCCTGGTTGATATTATTTAATTGTTCCTGATACTCCAGTTCTTCCTGAAGCTCTTCATCATTCATACGTATAATCTTGGGTTCTTCGCTGGCTATTTTATAACCCAGGGCTAACAAAAAACCGGCTACAAGGAAAATAAAGGAGAAGATGACATGCTTACCCTTGAGTTTCATTTGCATTCTCCCCTTCTTGTTCTGCCTCACCAGATTCAGCAGGTTTCTCTTCCTGTACCTGGTCATAAGGAACAAAAAATGCTCCTACATCAATATATACAATACCTTTCTGTTCCGGACCAATTTGAGAGGCAATAGATGGATAGACCTGAATCTTTTCAGAGAAATTTCGAATAGAAGCTACAACTTCTTGTCCATTATTCATATATAACTGAATGGTATAAGGATTCGACTCTTTCGGATCCCAATGAATTTCAGAGATCTGTGCGGATAATGAGGGTTTTACATTTCGAAGCTCCTCCGACATTTCTTTTAAGTACGTACTGTTTTTCTCCCAGCCAATCAGGATAGGTGCATCGCCATTCGGAATGGCGACTGCACTGTCACTTAAGAACTTTCCATTTTCCAAAATCGGTATAAACTGGCCCTCTCCTTTTACATAGCCCACACGCACATATTCCTCCACGGAAATATGAACAGTTCTTGGGAGGCGACGTTCAATCGATACTTCTTTGATCGCCGGCTCATTGGAAATTTGTTTTTCCATTTGTTCAAATTCCAAATTCCAAATATTGTTTTGATTCGTCATCCCACTTAGCTTCACAATTTTGGATTCTTCTACAAAATCATTGCCCTTTACTGTAATGTGCTTCACATGACTTAACGGAGATTGAAGGTAAACAATGATGGATATGAGCAAAAAGAAAAGCAACAAGTAAAAAATCAGACGTTTGTTTGCCTTTTTCTTCCTGGCTTCCTTCAGTTTGGGTATGCGATTCTCAATGGATATGACTTTTTTTTCTGCCATTTTACCGTAATCTCCTTAAAACATAATATCTGTCCATTATCCTGCCTTCGGTGATACAGATGTAAGGTAAGAAAATTTCCTCATTTGTACCCATTTTAACGTACCACCCGAAAACAGAATATGGGCTTTAATGAGTATTTTCAAAATATCTGAGTCTCGATTGGAACCTCTTTTGTAGCATTGTTTCCTGTCCGTCCCCACCATAACGTGAAACGCATCAGAAGGGGGTACGGCCAGTTGATACGTGATCCATCACCAGGATCAGATGTTTATGGTCGTATGTTTGGATAATGGTTCATGTATTATTATTTTCCCAGCATGAAGGTCATTTAACTTCAGACAGAATCCCCTCCGTCGGGTATCCTCCTTCGTTCTTGGTTTTTTAACAACAAAGTGTGACCTATCTTACATTTTATCATTCTTTATGTAATTTTGTGACATAAACCTCATCAAATTTCCGTCCTTTTATAAATGTTTACGAATAAATTTTTATTTGGCATGAAAACCCACATTCGTTGAATTCCAATCCACCAATCAACTGGATGATAGTTTTCCGCATTAAAATAACCAGCTCTCTTGTTTGAGCTGGTTATCTCTTCATATTTTAGCATATCTGCTAATGTTTAACAGAATCCCCATTGATAATAAGGTTAAGGTTAATGAGGAACCACCGTAGCTGATAAACGGAAGGGTAATCCCTGTTACAGGAATCAGCCCTATTACCACGCTGATATTGATAAATACCTGAATGATGATCATTCCTATAATCCCAAGAGCAAGGAGACTGCCAAATAAATCCTGGGCACCCAGAGCAATTCTTATCCCGCGCCACATAAGTAAGAAGAAAAGCAGGATAACAAAACTTCCTCCGATAAATCCTAATTCTTCTGCCAGGATGGCAAAGATAAAATCATTCTGAGGTTCGGGCAGGTAAAAGAACTTCTGCAGGCTTTGACCTAATCCCATTCCCATTAATCCCCCAGGTCCGATAGCATATAAAGACTGAATAATTTGGAAGCCATCTCCCAGCGGATCTTCCCAGGGATTTAAAAAAGCCTGTATACGGCTAATCCGATACGGAGCGGATAAAACCAGACCGATAAAACCTATAACCCCGATCATTCCTAAGCCCATAAAATGTGATATTTTCCCCCCGGCAATAAAGATCATGACAAAACAGGTCCCGACGAGTACCATGCCTGTACCAAGATCCGGCTGCAGCATAATGAGACCAAAAGGGACAAAAACCAGTAACATGGCAGGCAGAAATCCCTGCTTAAAGGTCGTAATATATTTTTGGTTATCACTCAGAATTTTAGCCATAAAGATAATAAGACCTATTTTCATGAATTCTGAAGGCTGTATACTGAATGCTCCTATTCCTATCCAGCTTTTTGCCCCGTTGCGTTCTAAACCAATGCCTGGAATCAGTACGGCAATTAGAAGAACAAAACAGATAATCAAAATCAGATTCGAATATTCACGCCATTTCTGGTAAGGAATATTCATCATGAAATACATGGCGATTAATCCGATGACAGCAAAGAGCAGCTGTCGCTTTGCATAGAAAAAAGGATCTTCAAATTTATAAGAGGACCAGATAGCTGATGAACTATAAACCATAACGACCCCAATGAACAGGAGAGCAAACACCACAATCAGCAGGGTTAAATCCGGCATTTTCTTTCTTCTATGGCTACGATTCAAAACAAAAAACACCCCCAATTTCCACACCATGGAATTTGGGGCTATATGTAAAACAAGCCCCTACTATAACTTATGCACGGCTCGTACAAACATGTCTCCTCTCTCTTCAAAAGAGCGATATTGATCCCAGCTTGCGCACGCTGGAGACAAAAGAACGACATCTCCACTCTCTGATTGGGCATAAGCATGTTGTACCGCTTGTTCTACATTATCGACGATTTCCACATCATCTATTCCTGCCTGTTTAGCCGTATTTTTAATTTTTTCCGCCGTTTGTCCAAAAAGGACCATTGACTTCACGTTGTCCAAATACGGAATTAATTCATCAAAGTCATTTCCACGGTCTAGACCACCAGCCAGCAGTATAATTGGCTGTTTAAAAGCATTTAAAGCACTCGAGGTTGCGAGGATATTCGTAGCTTTTGAATCGTTATAAAAAGTCCGGTATTCAAATTCCCTGACGAACTGCATCCTGTGTCGTACACCCTGGAAAATGGTTAATACATTGCGTATAGCTTCAGGAGTAGCCCCCATTAGTCTGGAAGCAGCTATGGCCGCAAGAATATTTTCAAAGTTATGATCCCCTACGAGTACAATCTCATTTCGTTTGATGATGGACTCATCTTTAAAATAGACGGTATCCCCATCAAACCATACCCCATCCTTACATGGCCTGGTTGCCGAAAAAGGAACTTTCCGGGCATTGGTTCGACCGGCCAACTCAACAACCATATCATCGTCTAAATTATATACAGCATAATCATCTTCTGTCTGATTTTCAAAAATCTTCGCCTTCGCATTTGCATAGTGACTCATCGTCTTATGATAATCCAAATGAGCCTCAAAGATATTCAGTAACACCGAGACATTTGCTTTAAAAGTCTGAATGCCCAGCAACTGAAAGGAGGATAACTCCATGACAAGAATATCATCCGGCTCACTGTCTCTGGCAACCTCACTTGCTACGGTCCCAATATTCCCGGATAATTTTGCCTTTTCTCCACTGCTGCGTAGCATTTCATAAATTAACGTTGTTGTCGTCGTTTTCCCATTGGAGCCCGTTATTCCAACAATCGGTCCATCCGTTAACAATCCTGCCAGTTCGATTTCCGTTATGACAGGTATGTTCCGATGGATTGCTTCTTTGACAATCACATTATCATAGGGTATCCCTGGATTCTTAATCACGACTTCTACATCATCCAGCACCGAAAGCGGATGGCCTCCTGTAATCACTTCAATGCCAAAATGCCGAAGTTCCTGTGCTGCCTGGTTTTCCTCTTCTTTCTTAAAATCATTTACCCGTACCTTTTTACCATTCTCCAACAGGATACGTGCTGCTGCTGCTCCGCTTTTAGCTAAGCCAAGCACAAGCACTTGTTCATACGGAAACTGTTTTATTGTATTCAAGTTAACCACACCTCGATGTAAATTCCTAATGCTGCAAACAATATTCCGACTACCCAGAATGTGGCCACTACCCGCCATTCAGACCAGCCTTTAAGCTCATAGTGATGATGAAGCGGACTCATTTTAAATACTCTTTTACCTGTTGTTTTAAATGATATGACCTGAATAATCACAGATAAGGTTTCGAGCACAAATACTCCACCAATGATAATAAGTAATAATTCCAATTTCGTTAATATCGCTATGATCGCAATGGCACCACCCAGAGCCAGGGAACCTGTATCCCCCATAAACACCTTAGCCGGATGAGCATTAAAAACAAGAAAACCTAATAGTGCCCCTACAATGGATAGAGCAAAAATAGCGACTTCAAATTGAAGGTTGCCATTCCATGCTAAAATTCCGAAAGCACCAAATGCGACTGCAGCTGTACCTGCCAGCAGTCCATCAAGGCCATCGGTTAAGTTCACTGCATTGGATGAACCGACAAGCATAAACAAAATAAAGAGTGCATACCAGACACCTAAATCAACCGAGAAATCCGTTCCTGGAATTCCAATATCCGTAGGGAAACCATGCTCTTTTAAAATGAAATAGACAACAAGTGCGATGATAATCTGTCCAACCATTTTTTGTAAGGATGTTAATCCCAGATTCCGCTTTTTCACAATTTTAATAATATCATCTAAAAATCCTATTAAACCGTAACCGACTAAAACAAATAAAAGCAAATAAATTTCAAAGTTTACCGGAGAAGGCTTAAATTTAAAAACCATAAATAGAGCAGTAAACGCAACAGAAATAATGATGATTAAACCGCCCATCGTAGGTGTGCCCGCTTTTTTCTGATGAGATTGCGGCCCTTCTTCCCTGATACTCTGACCAAATTTTAAACGGCGTAGGAAAGGAATTAAAATTGGTGATATGAGTACTGCTATTAAAAAAGATACAGCTATGGTGATTAATAATGTAGTTTGTGACATAATCTGAGTTCCTCCCTCTTCACTGCGGACACCTAATTCGTTATTTCTTCAATAACTTCTTCTAGTTTCATCCCTCTGGAACCTTTGAACAGGATGATGGTTTCCGGTTTCAGGTCATTCCGCAGTTGTTCAATAAGCCCTTCTTTGGTATTAAACGAATAAGCTTCCACACGATTTTCCTCTCTCTTTCTTAAAGCCTCAACGATTTCCTTGCTTTCTTCCCCATAAGTATACAGGATATCAATCGGTGGATAAATAACATCAGCGACCGAACGATGGATCTCTTTGGAAAATGACCCCAGTTCTAAAATGTCCCCCAAAACCAGAATTTTACTTTTTGCATCCATTTCTTTTATAACATTGATCGATGCCTTCATTGAGGTCGCAGATGCGTTATAAGCATCGTTGATAATATCCGTTCCTTCTTTTGTTTTTAGTTTTTCAAATCGCATTCCCGTTAATTCAACTTGCTGCAATCCTGATATGATTTGATTTTTATCCAAACCAAGTATTTTTGCTGTCACGATGGCAAAAGTTGCATTTTTAGCCTGATGCCTTCCTAATGCCGGGATGGAATAGGGATGATTCTCCACTTCGAATGTGGTTTCTTCATTCGAAAGCTGGATGGACTTAATTACGAAATCATTATCTCTGCCTTCTCCAATCCGGTAACTTCCGGTTTTGTGTGCAACAGGGTCTAATAATGGTTCATCCCCATCAATCAGCAAACAGCCATCCTGTTTTAATCCTTCGACTATTTCACCTTTGGCCTTCGCAATCCCTTCACGGGAGCCAAGATATTCAATATGGGATTCCCCTATATTTGTAATCATCGCTATATCAGGCTGAGCAATCTTGGTTAGGACTTCGATTTCTCCAAAATGATTCATTCCCATTTCCAAAATTAACGCTTCCGTATCAGGAGGCATTTGCAGAATTGTTAAAGGAAGTCCGATATGATTATTAAAGTTTCCTTTTGTTTTCCATGTTTTATATTTCTGACTCAGAACATTGGCGGTCAGGTCTTTTGTAGTTGTCTTTCCGTTGGATCCGGTAATCCCAATTACCTTTGGATTTATTTTTAAACGATAGGCACTCGCTAACTGTTGCATAGCATCCAGTGTATCCTCAACAAAAAAGAGGGGGAAATCAGCAGGTACGAATTCAGGCACTGATTTCTGTTTATTCCAGAGGGAAGCTGCTGCACCATTCGTTATGGCATCCTTTAAAAATTTATGACCATCAAAGCGTTCACCTTCAATGGGTATAAATAATCCAAAGTGGGTATACTGACGACTATCCGTAAAAACATCGTCTATTTGAACAGGGGATGAACCTATTCCCTGTTGGTCAGGAAAAAGGGATGCAAGCCAATTTACCGTAAATTTTGCCATTATGAACGCTCCTTAAATTTCTTATCAATCATCCTTGCTGCAACTTCCCGATCATCGAAATCATATCGCTCAGTGCCAATTTCCTGATAGGTTTCATGACCCTTACCGGCGATAATCACGACATCTCCCGGATTACAATATTGAATGGCTTTAGCTATCGCCTGTTTTCGATCTCGTTCTACCTCATAATTCTGTACGTTTAAATCTTCCGTCATATCCTGAAGAATCTGATCCGGGTCCTCCGTTCTCGGGTTGTCAGAAGTAAAAATGGCCAGATCACTATAGTTGACGGCGACATTTGCCATTTTCGGACGTTTTCCTCTATCCCGATCTCCACCGCAACCGACAACGACATAGGTTTTCCCCTCTGTAAATGTTTGCACAGTTTTCACAACGTTTTCTAAGGAATCAGGTGTATGGGCATAATCGACAATAACCCCAAATTTCTGTCCTCGTTGTACAGGTTCAAAACGCCCCGGTACACCGTTTGTTGTGGCCAGGGATTTCCTGATGGTCTCCAGTGGAATCTCTGCACTTATAGCCGCACTGCTGGCAGCGAGCATATTATACACACTGAACTCTCCTGCCAATTTACTTTGAATCTGAATTTCTCCAATAGGTGTAATCATATCAAATGTAGTTCCATCCGGACGCAGCATAATATTTTTCGCCTGTACATCGGCACCATCAGATAACCCATAGGATAGCACCTCATGCGCCGTACTTCTTGAAAGCAGATCGTAGGCATCATCATCATAATTTAAAACAGCCAGCTTTCTGCGAGAATGGTATTGATTTCCCATTTGTGCAAAAAGCAAACTTTTGGCTCTTAAGTAATCATCCATATTTTTGTGGTAATCTAAATGATCCTGTGAGAGGTTTGTAAAGACAGTGATATCAAAGTCCAATCCGTAGACTCTTCCCAGATCAAGAGCGTGTGAGGAGACTTCCATCATTACGGTATTTACATCTTTTTCAACCATCTTATGCAGGTTTTTCTGCAAAAATAATGAATCAGGAGTTGTGTTTTTTACAGGGTAGGTTTCATCCCCAATCTTCATCTGAATGGTACCAAGCAAACCTGTTTCATGACCGTGATTCCGGAAGATTTCGTCAAGAAGATAGGTAAGCGTAGTTTTTCCGTTCGTACCTGTAACTCCAATTAATTGAAATTTTTCACTGGGCTGCTGGTAAAACTGATTTGCCAGTTGAGCCATGGCTTTCACCGAATTATTGACAATAATCACCGGGATGTTCAAGGGCAGGGGACGTTCAGCCACAACTGCACAAGCCCCCTGCTTTTCTGCCATTTCTGCAAAATCGTGTCCATCCACAGTAAAGCCATCTATACAAACAAATAAATCATTTGCTTTCACTTGCCGGGAATCCATTTCAATTCCCTCTGCTTCAATATCATGAATATCTTGCTCACATTTGTAAAATTTTAATGGTTTTAGTAATTGTTTTAATTTCATATTTCATTCGCCTGCCTCGTTTTAAAACATTCGTTTATATTATAGCAAAATTAAGGGTTCTTAACGATGAAAAAATCACTCTTCTTTCTTCGACGAGCCTTCATCTCCTAAAAAGATTCGAATTGTGGAACCCTGCTCTACCATTTTTCCTGGCTGAGGGGATTGTTTAATAATGGTATTTCCTTCCCCTTCTTTATCTACAGAAAGGTGAACCAGATATTCCTGCAAATCCTTCGTTGTTCGGCCTACTAAATCAGGCACCTTCACTTTTGGCTGTTCAGGCCACTTATATTCCTTTTCTAAACCATCCGTACGTTCTTCCACATCCATCGCCCGCAGACTGTCTTCAATAATGGTACCAACGATCGGTGCGGTGACCACCCCGCCAAATTGAACAGTATTTTTAGGATTGTCGATCGCTACATATACAACAATTTCCGGGTCATCTGCGGGAGCAAATCCGATAAAGGAAACAATATGGTTATTGCTTAGGTACTGTCCGTTTTCGCCAACTTTTTGCGCTGTACCTGTTTTCCCCCCAACTCGGTATCCATCAACATAAGCTCCGCGACCTGTACCCTTTGCAACTACACTTTCAAGGGTCTTACGAATTTCCTCAGAGGTGTCATTGGAGATCACCTGTTCTTTTAGCGTTGGTTCTGTCTTTTCTACAACCTCTCCGGTTACCGGATCGAGCCATTCTTTCGCAACAAATGGTTTATATAAATAGCCCCCATTCACAGCTGCAGACACAGCTGCCACCTGCTGTATAGGGGTTACAGAAACACCCTGCCCAAAAGAAGTTGTGGCAAGCTCAACCGGGCCAACGTCTTCTTCATTAAATAAAATCCCTGAGCCTTCTCCGTGCAGGTCAATTCCGGTCTTTTTTCCAAACCCAAAATCTTTAATATAGCTGAACAGCTTTTCTTTGCCGACTTTTTCTCCCATGGACACAAAACCTGGGTTACAGGAGTTTTGCACGACTTCCAAATACGTCTGGTGGCCATGTCCCCCGTCCTGCCAGCAGCGGATTTTGGCCCCTGATACTTCGATTGAGCCTGTATCATTAAATTTATCCTCCTGCAAATCCACTAACCCTTCTTCCAACGCAGATGCAAGGGTGATAATTTTAAAGGTGGAACCCGGCTCATATGTACTCCATATAGGGAGGTTTCGATTGTAAATTTCCGCATCTACTTCTTTATAGTTAGCCGGATGGAAGTCAGGACGACTGTCCATTGCTAAGATTTCACCTGTATCAGGATCCATAGCAATGGCCCAGGCTCCATCAGGATTGTATTTTGACTCCGCTAAATCTAATTCTCTGTCGATAATGGTCTGGATATCTTCATTAATGGTTAATTTTAAGTCTAACCCATCTTCCGGAGCGTTATAATTTTCGGCTATATCTTTGAGTTTATGCCCTTTGTTGTCAGAAAAGAAGGAAAGAGAGCCTTCTTTTCCGTTTAATTTGTCATCATAATATAACTCAATACCAGCTAAGCCCTGATTATCAATTCCGGTAAAACCTAATACATGTGATAGATACTTTCCATGCGGGTAGTGTCTTTTAGAGTCTTCCGCAATATATACCCCTTCCAGATTAAGCTCCTGCAGTTTAATCGCCTGGTCTTCGGAAATTTTTCTTCCCTCGGGGTGAATGATTTCCACCGATACATTTTTCGTCACATACTCATGTGCTTCCTGAACATCCATATTCAAAACATCCGCCAGCTTTTCTGCAGTATCCTGCGGGTTTTGAATCTGACGGGGAACAACAGCAACAGTTGGAGCTGAAACATTGCCCACGAGAACCTCCCCGTTTCGATCCAGGATTTCTCCTCTTTCAGGCTTTAATGGAATATCTCTGCTCCATAAATCTTCTGCTTTTTCTGTAATTTCATCCCCGACAATAAACTGAACATAACCTAATCGAATACTCATGACTAAAAAGAAAACCATAGCAAAAAGAAAAGCAGCGACTAATCGTCTCCGCACTGTAACCTGTGATACACGTTTCACACCGCATCATCCTTTAACACATTTCACTCGTCTTGCAAGGCAGGCTTGTATCACAATATATGAACCTAAATCACAAAGTAGAACAGAAAAGCGGAGGTCATAAGGCGAAACTTCCATCAGTGGGGCTATGACGAACAGTATAGGCGAGATAAATAAGGCAGGGACCTTAAGGCCCCTGCCTGGATCATTAGCCGGATTCATCTGCTTCTTCCCGGTTTTCTGTTTCAGCATCTTCACGCTCTTCCGTCCCGGATTCTTCATTATCGCTTCCATTTGGCGGCTCCAGCTTAATGCTCAGATAAGATCCCTTTTTCACATGAGCCCCCGGATTCACGCTCTGATGAACCACGTACCCATTTCCAATATGCTCAACCTTCAGATCATAAACAGAAGCATATTTCAATACTTCACGAAGCGACCAGCCTGTTAAATCCGGGATAACAGCATCGCCATCTGTCAGAAGCATCACGGTACTCTCCGGCAGAATTTTGTTGCCGGCCTGTGGTAACGTCGCTTTTACTTTGTCTCCATCCCCTATGACTTCTGTCTGAACACTTTGCTCACTTAAGCTTCGTTTAACAGCTTCTACTGACTGCCCTTTATAGTCAGCTAGTTCAATAGAATCAACGGATAGCCCTTTTGTTGTCTTATCTGGACTAATGTTCAGATAATGAAGGCTCTTTTCCATAACAGATTTAAAAATATACGACACAGGCTCCGAACCTGCTTCTGTATTCTCCAACTCCGGCTGCTTAACGGCTACATACATCATAAGCTCTGGATCTTCTTTAGGCGCCATGCCTAAAAAGGAAAAAATATAGTTTTCTCTTCCTGTCAAAAATCCGCCATTTTCGGGATCAGGTAGCTGGGCTGTTCCTGTTTTTCCGGCCACAGAATAATCGTCTAATTGATATTCCTGACCGGTTCCGTCTTCACTGGAAATAACAGTGCCAAGCAGGTCTCTGACTTTTTTTGCCGTTTCTGCTTTAATAGGTTCATCAACCACCTGTGGCTTCGTTTCTTTAATCGTTTTATTGTCATCTGCATCCTTCACTTTGGAAATCACATAGGGCTTCATCATTTTTCCATCATTAGCTACAGCGGTCGCACCCTTCATTAACTGAATCGGTGTTAAAGTTGTACTCTGCCCAAATGCCGTTCTTACTTTATCTGACGGCCATTTGTAAGTAATTTGTCCTGTTTCCTCACCTGATAGATCAATTCCTGTTTTCTGATGAAAATCAAATCTTTTTAAATACTCAAGAAACTTTTCCGTACCAAGTTTTTCCCAGACAAGCTTGGATACCGCCACGTTTGAGGAACGGCGAATCCCCTCATCATATGTAATGGTTCCCCATCCTTTTCCCCAGTTGTGATCTCTGACTGGTTTTGCTCCATCCATAAAGTTATAAACACCAGATTGAAAGGTTTCATTTCCGTTATAAACACCCGCATCCATAGCTGCAGCAACTGTGAAGATTTTCATGGTTGAACCTGGAGCGAAGGGATAAGAAACAATGTCATTATACCAATTATCGATATTTTCTCTTGTATTTGGATTAAAGCTGGGCCGATTTGCCATAGCCAGAACCTCACCGGTCTCCGGATTCATAACAACAGCCATCATCTGTTCAGGATTATATTGTTCATAGATATCTGACATTGTATCTTCCAGGAAGGTTTGGATTTTCTGATCAAGAGTTAAATAGACATTTGACCCGTCCTGTGGCTGTTTCAGAATTTCATTTGGGTTTAACAGCTTGTTGGCATACTGATCCTGCTGATAGGAAATATACCCGTCCTTCCCGGTCAATTGGGAATTCATAGATTTTTCAATACCTAAAATACCTTTTAACTTATCTTCTTCCTGCTGGGTAAAACCAATCACATGGGAAGCAAACCGGTCATTAGGATAATAGCGCTTCTGACCCTCCTGTAAATAGATTCCCGGCAAATCCAGCTTTTCTATTTCTTCCTTTTTCTCTTCTGTTAGATCCTCGCCACTCGAACCAAATTCTACTTGAAAGGCATCCCGTTCCTGTCCGTTTTGGATGACCTCTGCGATTTTATTCGCTTCCATTCCCAGAACAGGAGCAAGTTTATTTGCTGTCTTTACAGGATCCTTAACATGCAGGGGGTCTTCCGAATTCTTGGAATAATCTTCATCCAGAACGGCATATACTCTATAAGAAGGCCGGTTGTCCGCAAGCACCATACCAGTCCTGTCCAGGATCCGGCCCCGCTCTGCATCTAATGTATAGGAAGCTGTTCTTTGCTTCTCTGCCCATTTATTCAGGTCTACTCCATCGACTTCTCCTGATGCCTGAATATACATTAAACGGCTGAACAAAAAAACAAATATGATCCCGAATATAACCATAAAAAGGATGGCAAATACGTTTGTGGATGGCAATTTCTTCATTGTGTGGTTCTCCTTTAACGCACTTTATTTGCCTGTTCTACTTTCGAATTCTGAATTTGAAGGCCATTTTCCTTAGCTACTTTTAAAATACGGCTTGGTTCACTAAGCACCTTTACTTCGGCCTCAAGGTTTTCAACTGTTACTTGTTTCTGGTTCACCTGACTTTGCAATTCCTGAACGTCCCGGTTGACACTGTGAAGATCAGAAGCGTAGGAAATCACAAAAACACTTGCCAGAGCGGTAATGCCTGCGAAAAAGGAATACAGGAATTTTTCTCCCTTAGAAATCCAGCGCTTTTTATGTACCTTCACTTGAACCTTCGTCTGTTTTTGCTGTTGTTCTTGTGTCTGATAGGAATCTAAATTACGTGCAAATACTGAAGCCACTATGCATTGCCCCTTTCTTCATATCGAAACTTATCATCCCAGGCTTTTACTTTTTCAGCAATACGCAGTTTAGCCGATCGGGAGCGCCGATTTTCTGCAATTTCCTCCTCAGCCGGAGTAATCGGCTTTCGTGTAATAAGTTCAAACGGTGGTTGCGCCTCTTCCGGAATAATGGGAATATTCTTTGGAATGGGCGGAGGTGTACTCCACTTCTTCATACTCTTTTTACAGATGCGGTCTTCCAGAGAATGAAAAGTAATGACTGAAATTCTTCCACCTAAGCTTGTGACTTCCGCTGCCTGATGGAGAGCGTCACGAAAAACGTTTAATTCATTGTTCACAGCAATTCGAATCGCCTGAAATATACGTTTGGCAGGGTGTCCCCCTTTTCTTCGGGCTGCGGCAGGAATCCCTTCTTTAATAACCTCAACCAATTGGGAGGTTGTTTCAATAGGGTGCTCCTGCCTTGTCTGTTCGATCTTTCTTGCCACTTGTTTAGAAAACTTCTCTTCCCCATATCTGAAAAAGATTTTCACTAAGTTTTCGTATGTCCACGTATTCACCACTTCATATGCTGACAACACTTGTGATTGGTCCATGCGCATGTCCAAAGATGCATCCTGATGATAGCTGAAGCCCCGTTCATCCTGATCTAATTGGGGGGAGGAAACACCCAGGTCAAATAGAACCCCATCAACTTCATCAATGCCATTTTCCTGCAATTTTTCCTTCAACCGTTGGAAATTCGCATGAACAAACAAACATTGTCCTTCATACGCTTGAAGACGGCTTTTAGCAAACTCAAGGGCCTCTATATCCTGATCAAATGCAACCAGCCTTCCTTCAGGCCCCAGGGCTTGGACAATCTGCTCAGAATGACCTCCGCCTCCTAAGGTACAGTCCACATAAGTACCATCCTGCTTTATATTCAGACCTTCTATTGCTTCATTTTTTAGTACACTGTAATGTTCAAACATTTTAACACCCGCTTCTACCGATGAAGTTTAAATATCAAAATCCATCATGTTTTCTGCAATTTCGGCAAAAGATTCCTCAGATTCCTCAAAGTAAACTTCCCACTTATCCTGTGACCAGATCTCGATTCGATTGGAAACACCAATAATGACACATTCTTTTTCTAAATCCGCATATTTTCTAAGGGGCGATGGAATGTTTATTCTTCCCTGTTTATCTACTTCACATTCAACTGCGCCAGAGAAGAAGAAGCGGGTGAAAGAACGGGCATCTTTTTTTGTAAGGGGAAGTTTTTTCAGCTTCTCTTCCAATTGGCGCCATTCGTCCATGGGATAGGCAAACAGACATTTATCAAGACCGCGGGTGATGATGAAGCCTTCTCCTAATTCTTCACGGAATTTGGCAGGCATGATCATACGGCCTTTTGAGTCGATATTATGTTGAAATTCCCCCATGAACATATACATCGCCCCCACTTTCTGATTATAGTGTACCACAATCCCCCACTTTCCTCCACATGAATTTTAAACTTTGTGCAGACTAATAAATGGATAAAGCATAAACAATCTGCTCAAGAGGGGAACGGACGCTAAGAAGAACTGGCTGAAAGGTGGTAAAAACAAGAAAAAAGACCTACCTTATAAAAGGCAGATCTTTCTTATTATTGGTCCATATACGTTTTTTCAGCCCAAGTGGTAGAAAGTGGGGGATTTGCTCTTTATTTATAAATAAAGAACATAATGGGACGATTCCCACTCCATTTCCTTATCCATAAGCTCGTGAATCCAGTCCTCCCCATATGTATTGAGCCAATACAGAACATTCCACGTTCGTTCCTGCAGGCCACCTTCAGGATAAAGGAACAGCTCTAAATCATTAAATTTCTGCACTGTTTCCTGATGTTTCATTCTTATCGAATAATCAATCCGTTGCTCCAGGTACTCGACCTCTCTTAGTAAATGAGTTAGATTTTTGTCAGCCAGCTGAGCTACATCATCTCCGGCTTCCTTGGCGATGTCGCGTAATGGTTCATGAACTTTTTCAATTGTTAATTTAACCTGATCGCTAACCTCTTCAACAGGAGCATGGGTTTGCCGTTTAAGCCATGCAATCCGCTCCACATCAACACCATTCTGAATAACATGGTCAACAGATAAAGCAAGAGACCGTAATGTTTTCTCACGCTTTGGATCAATTAAGGTAAAGGATAATCGTGGGAGGACTGGTGGAACTTTAAGCCCCAGCGCTTCAAATCCTGCTTTTAAAAGGGACCAGTAGGCAACCTCTCCTCCTCCACCAACAAAGGCCAGGACAGGCAGCAGAAGCTCCTGCATCATCGGTCTGGTGACGACATTATTGCTCAACAATTCCGGGGAATGTTCAGCGATTTCCCTTATTTCATCATCTGTAAGCGAACACTCGCCGTTTTTCCCGGTCCAGTCTCCTTCATTTACAGTAAGCAATACCCTCTCCCCATTGTGATGATAGAATAAATGGCCATCCGTATTGTCAGCATCTACCGGAATGGTATACCCTGATTGACTGGTCTGGTGGAGCGCTTCTGCAACTCCTGAGGCGATTTCAGGCTGATGCGTCATCATCGACTGAAAATATTCACTTTCTAGCCCGCGAATTTCCGGATCCCCAGAATCAAGGAGAACAAGTCCTTCATCCCGGAACAAAGCAAAGGTGACCTGTGCAAAAAAATCAACGAACGTTTCACTATGTTTGATAAGCTCTTTTAATTTTTTGTGCAGTTCCTTTGTATATTGGGTTTCCTTAAGGTTTCCAAACAAATTATCCAGCCATTGCCCGGTGACTTCCTGATCAAGTTTCATGTGAGATACCGATTTTTTTTCTACCTGCTGTTGCAGGGTTCTGAATTTTTTCATTCGATCACCACGGGGAAGATACACATGATTAATCTCTTCGTAATCATGATCCTCACCCGCAATCCAAAACAGCGGTATAACTGGTACACCCAGGGCTTCTTCCTGTTCACGTGCAAGTTTAATAATGCTGATCATTTTATGTATGGAATATAATGGCCCGGTCAGTAAGCCTGCCTGTTGTCCGCCCACTACCGTAACACTTTTTTCATCCTTCAGGCGTTCAATATTGGAAAGGGTCTTTTCTCCTGCTCCCCATTTATGATTGCACTTCTTCAGCACGTCACTAAGTTCTTCACGCTTATATTTCATCGCAGCTATATCCTTCAACCGCTGCGCAAACACTTTTTTATCAAATGGATCATAATGGAAATACTGCAAAATATTCTGTTTACGATTCCTGTAATCCGTTACGAGTTTCGATTGATTCTCTAGTGAAATCGGCTTGACTCTCATACATCCTTCTCCTTTTGACTGCCAGATTAATGCATCTTTTGTTATTGTAACGAAAACGGCTCCCTGTTGCATCTCTTCTGTTTAGTCAGATCATGATCCGATAAATAATTCCATAAACGACGCCAAAGAGATATAAAAAGCTGAAAATAAAAAAGGACACTCTCCAGAATCGCTTTACAACGGTTCTTATAATAATCTCCTGTTGATATTTCCACTGTAAAAAAACAAATAATGCAAGAAGAAATAGCATAAAGACAATGATCCACCAGAATATATTCAAATTGATTCCCATCTGGAAACTGAAGGTAACCGATAGAATAAGAATAAAGGTTGTCATATCTGCACTGGTTCTTACTGCCTTTCTATCATTGCTTGTCATTTTTTTGATTAGATAATAGCTTAAAATAAAAACCAGAAATGGCAGAGTCGTGATTGTCGCGACGATTATGGCGATCATATCAATCAAAAGTCTCCCTCCCCGAACGTTCCTTTGCCATTATTCCGTTATAGACAAAAGAGGTATACGTATATTGAGAGCCCCAGTCCTGATTCATAATATAACCACTGATGGTCTCAATTTCAGAGGGATTTCCACGCCGAATATCCTCTCTCATAGAGGAAGAATTCAGCTTTGTCCGGTCTGCTACATTTTGTACATACTCCCAGTTTTGATCAAACTCAAGCTCCAGCACCTGACAAGTCTCTTCACATAAGCCTTTCGCAAGGTGGTATAAATAGGGATTGGTAAGAATCTCCCCATTTTGAACATCAAATAGGGCTGTCAGTGGATTTATGACGGCATTAACTACCAGTTTCCTTCTCAGCAGTTTTACAGGGTCATCATGATAAAACCAGGGAAATTCAACCGTATGTAAGGCCTTTAACTTATTCTGAAGGAGTGTTTCCCCCCGCCTATCTATGACCCCTGTCTGAACACTTCCTTTTCCTGTATGTATAACAGTATAGTCATTCCTGCGCTTAGCTCCGTGATCTAAAACAGCGACAAAAACCGTCCGCTTCATACGGGAGATCAAATCAACATGTGCCATACCATTTTGGATAAAAAGGACAGGTTTCTGAGTATCTGCTTTTTCTTCCAACATCTGCAAAACATCCGCTAGTTGCGGATATTTGACACAGACCATATAAAAGTCATGCCTGCCCAATGCTTCCAGTTTTTCCGCATTCACCCTGAAAGTCTTGTGGGGGTTATGCCGGGAATTGTGTAATACTACACCATTTCTCCGGATCTGATGTTTCTGTTCCTCCCTGCGCACATAGCAGGTCACCTGATGGTCTTTGGCCAGATAAGCTGCCAGCAAAAGTCCTATTGAACCTGCACCGATAATCCCGATATCCATATTTGTCCCCCCCTCCTTTTCTCCTGTACATTTTACCAGACTTTTTTCCTGGTGTTTAAGGTTTTTCAGTTTTTTGAACATTTATATTATTAAACATTTTGTTTCGGTCCATTTTATATTATAATAAAAGTATAAACCATAAGGGGTTAGGGGGATTAGAAAAATGAAAACGGTTAAAGTAGAACGATTATTAATTAATTATAAAACACTGGAAGAATTTAAACGCTTTAAGGAATATGGGATTCAGGAATTATCCATGCTGGAAGATCTGGAAAACAATATGGTGGAAAATAACAGTGAATCCCCTTTTTACGGGATCTATTACGGAAACTCACTCGTAGCAAGAATGAGTTTGTATCGAATTAATAAAAAATATGATGAATACTTTGAACCACCACAGGATTATCTCGAACTCTGGAAATTGGAAGTACTCTATGATTATCGTGGAAAGGGATTAGGCCGGGAACTTGTTGATTTTGCCAAAAGCTTCAAACTCCCAATTAAAACCAATCCTCGCATTAATTCACACAGCTTCTGGGAGAAAATGGACTTTCAAAAGGTTCACTATGATATGGAGCGTGACTTAGGGGAAAACCCATTAATTTGGCTGCCGGATGGCGTAGAAGAACAAAATCGGACTCAGTAATCCTGTCCGGATACTGACATAACGAACGAAAGGCAAGGCTTATCTCATTCAGCCTTGCCTTTTATCACTCTCAGTGGAAACCGTTTCCCATATCGTCATAATCTGTCTAAGTGCCTCTTCATATTTCTCAATTTTTTTACGCAGGATTTCATTTTCCCGGGCAATCTCCTGCATCCGCTCATCAACGATATCAGATGAACTCGTACTGGTTTCATAAGTCTGCTTTATTTTTTTCAGCAAATCAATGGCTTCATCAAATTCAAATGGCTGTTCCTGTGAGGCACTGCTCTCTTCTGAAGCTTTGGGGGAGGCCTTTTTTCTTCGCTCTTTTTTGGCTAAAAGAATCTCCTGATCATATTGCTTCCTGACTGTGGCATTCCAGCGAAACCCGCAGGCTGCTGACGTTCTGGATAATTGTCTGGCTACCTCTTCAAAAGCTTCAAGCTGAGTTCTGCCATCCCGTATAAATTGGAGAACGGTTTCTGCCAGCTGTCTATCTTCATCCTCTGTCCAGGCATCCTGTCTATTATGGACCATTCTATCCCTCCTATTTCTTTTACTATCAATCTATGCAAGAAACAGGTATGGTAGACTATTTTTTTCGGCCCCTCTTAAAAAACGCTTCTACGGCTTGTTTGTGTTCATCCGAAACCCATAAACGTGCGCAGTTCTTCACTTCCATATCCATGTCATCCGCCAGCTGGTCAAGAGAATACTGATTTATGTATTGCTTTTTAAAGGAATGGAGTTGTGCCCTTTGTTTCTCTATAAAAGGTTTAACAAGCTCATTTATACCCTGACCTTCTGAAAAAAGCTTCTGTATCCATCCCATCTGCTGTAATTGCCCGGCATCCCTCATATCTGACTCAAGCAGCCATTGATAAGCTAACAAGGGCAGTATTCTTTTATACAAAAGAACTCCTCCACCCCATCCAGGTGTTATTCCGAGTTTTCCCTGAATAAACCCGTGTCTGGTGTTCTTCTCAGCGAAGCGAAAATCACATGCCGTAGCAAGCTCGCAGCCGCCTCCTCTTGCATCTCCATTTAATATACAGATGGTCGGCAAAGGAAAAGAAGCAAGCTTATAAAGAACGGTTTTCAGTCTGCGTAATTGTTCATATGCCTTACCCTCATCCATGGCCCCGTGGAAATCATACAAATCTCCACCGGCACAAAAGGACTTGTTACCGGAACCGGTGATGACTAAGAATTTCAACTCTTTATTTTGTGAGAGGTTATCCAAAATCTCATTTAATTCCCTTCCCATTTCCAGAGAGACAGCATTCCGTTTTTCAGGACGATTTAACGTAATCTTAGCGAAGTGGTCCTGCGAATCATATTCATAGCGGATTGTATCAAACAAAATATCCCCCCTAGAACAAAGGCGGAAGCGCCCGTTTAGCGACGTACGGACTGGACTGAGCCGTAGGAGATAAAGGAAACACGACGAACCTTGTGAGTCGATGTTGACTTATCGGACGGAGGTGAAGGAAGTCTCGCTAGTCGCTGGTCGCTGTAGCCGGACGTCGCCTCTCATGTCTATATCATCCACAATCTGTTTATTTTATAATTTCCTAGACACTTAAAAAAGAGGATGCCTCGCTATGAGACATCCTCTTTGCTGTTCTTTACTTCTCAACTACCTCTTTACCATCGTAATGTCCACATGAAGCACAAACATGGTGGGATTTTTTATATTCTCCACAGTTTGGGCATTCTACCATGCCTGGTACATGTAGCTTTTTATGTGTACGACGCATGTTCTTTTTCTTTTTAGAAGTTCTTCTCTTTGGTACTGCCATGTGTTACACCTCCTTAATATAAACAAAACAACGATCAGTCTTTCTGGTTTGATGAATCATCAAAAAACTGATTTAACTTTGCAAGTCTTGGATCTATTTTTGGCTCTTGTTTGGAATTCTCATCAACCAGATTCCAGCCTTGACCTTCATCTACAGTTTTCTCTTCCACATCATCCGCAAAAACTTGCAAAGGGACTTCTAATAAAATATTTTCCTTAATATAAGGCGTTAAGTCAAGCACTTCTCCATGAACTTCATGTATTTCATCTTCTCCCTCTTTATGATAAGGAGAAGTGGAAAATATCTCGACAGCCTTAATCGTAAAAGGATACTCCACATCCGCAAGCGTCCGGGCACAAGGAAGAATCATTGTTCCTGATATAGTTAAATCAAAGGTGATTTGATTTCCCTGTGTGGTTGCTTCACCATTCACATGAACGGGTGGAATTTTACGAATGTCATTGTTCAGCTCTTCCAATTCAGATACATCAACATCTTCTTCTAATGGAAGAGGTGACTTTGCTTTGATTTTTTGAATCGAAATTTTCATGAATCATCACCTCATGGCAACAAGAGTTATTTTAAAAGGAAAAGCGCATTTTGTCAATATTTTTTCTTAACAGGTCTATCTTATTCCGATCGCTTTTTCCTCCCATTCGTTCTCTTCTTGATTATACTTGACTTTTCCCGTCCGTTCCTTCTCAATAGAAGTAGAGTAATGTGAAAGGGAGTATATGAATCATGAAGGCTTGTGGTTTAATTGTTGAATATAATCCATTTCATAATGGCCATGTCTATCATCTGGAAGAAGCCAGGAAAAAGACGAACTCAGATGTTGTTATTGGTGTCATGAGCGGCAACTTTCTTCAGCGTGGTGAACCAGCCATTGTCGATAAATGGCATCGTGCGGAGGCAGCTCTGAAATCAGGGATGGATCTTGTGCTCGAACTACCCTATGTATTCGCCGTACAGCATGCGGATTTATTCGCAAAAGGAGCAGTTTTAACGCTTGACAGTTTACGTGCTGATACTGTTGTTTTTGGAAGTGAACTAGGAGACATTGACCCATTTATTCAATCCTACCAACAGTATAAACAAAAGGAAGAAGATTATAAGACGATTCTGCAGGAGTTTTTAAGAAAAGGATACTCCTTTCCTGAAGCCGGCAGAAAGGCTTATAAATACATTGGATTAAAATCCGATCATTTGGACCTGACTCAGCCGAATAATATTTTAGGTTTCAGCTATGTAAAAGCAATCTTTGATGAGAAAAAGACCATGAAACCTGAAACGATCCGAAGAACAAAAAGCGGTTACCATGATCAGGAAATCAAACAGGACATCGCGAGTGCCACAAGCATTCGAAACGAGATCTTAAAAACCATGGAAATTCAGGAGCCGGTCAAAGACTCCATCCCGCCTGCAACGTACCATTTACTTACAGAATACAAAAAGAAATCCGGTATGTTTCATCACTGGGAACCCTACTTTCCCTACTTACAATATAAGGTCCTAACCACCAGCATTGCAAACCTTCAAGCAATACATGGTATGGAGGAAGGGCTGGAATATCGTTTAAAGAAAACCGTTAAACAGGCCAGAACCTTTCAGCACTGGATGGAACTCATTAAAACGAAAAGATATACGTGGACCAGATTACAAAGAATGTTCGTTCATCTGTTAACCAATACAACCAGTGAAGAGATCAACACCATACAATCACAGCATGAAGCTCCATACATAAGAGTATTAGGTATGACGGAAAAAGGAAGAACCTATTTGCACTCACAGAAAAAGGATACGGCGCCCCCTCTTCTCTCCCAGCTTCAACAGGGGACTCACCCTTTTCTGGAAATCGAGGAAAAAGCGGCAGACTCCTATTACCTGCCCGTCCAGCGTTCCAAACAAATAGAATTGCGAAAACGGGAAGTCGGCCCGCCTATCATTATAAGCCACACTTAAAAAAGGATTGACTTTGTACGTCAATCCTTTTTTGATTATGATTTATTCTACGTTTTCCAAATAATTGACGGCATCCTCAAACGTATCGACGGGCACAACCTTCATACTGCTCTCAATCTCTTTTGCCGTCCGAGCGGCTACTTCATAGTTGGAATTTTTCTTTCCGCCTTCATTCGGTGCAAAAAAGATGTCACACCCATCGTTATCAGAAGCGACGACCTTCTGATCAATACCTCCTATACTGCCCACTTTTCCATCACGATTAATGGTCCCTGTTCCACACACTTGTTTTCCCTTTGTGTAATCTTTTTCCGTTAATTGATCAAAAATTTCAAGAGTAAACATTAAGCCCGCACTTGGACCTCCAATTTTCCGGCTGTTAATTTTCACTTCAGGGTCAGTGATAATACTTCTCTTCGTAACCAGGCCAACGCCCATCCCGACCTTGTCCGGCTGATCCGGAAACGGGGCAAGCTCTACCTGCTCTTTCATCTTTTCTCCATTACGCTGGAGAACAATGTCTACCCTTTCTCCCTCTTCCTTATTCGTCACATACTCTACAGATTCTTCGGAGTGTTCAACCTTTTTACCATCAATAGAGATAATTTTATCACCAGCTTTGAATACCTTACCTGCAGGCATGTCATCCTCCACATAAGATACATACACCCCTTCATTTTCATAGGAAACCTCTAAGCCCGCCTTTTGAAAAGCAAGAGCAATGGCCTGATTTTGACTTGAATCCATATACTCCATTTGAATATGATTGTATTCTTCCTGACTGATGCCTTCTGGTCTGATTTCATCCAGTGGGTGAATATCATGATAGGGCTGCATCATTGACCATAAATAATAGACAGGTGTTGCTTGTCCGCCCCTGACAGTTACAAGATGCATGTCTCCCCCGCTTTTATAACCCTCTTCCACAGTTACCATAGGGTCCAGTTCTGAAGCATTGCCCGGCTGATATACATAAGAGGGCAACTGATAGGTTGTCAGAAAGATTACGATAATGAGTACAATAGCCATAACAGCTAATTGGGTTGATCGATTTTTCATATTTATGGGGTCTCCTTCCAGTTGTTCAGCTTATTTTGGATCACGTCAATATGCTTCAACGTTTCTTTTTCACCTTCCTGAATGATTTCAGAAATATTGGTGAATGCGCGTGAACTAAAACGTGATACGTCTGGTCGCAGCAACACATCAGCATTTGCTGATCTGGCTTTTACTACTTCATCCTGCATGATATCAATACTTTGCATAATGACATCATATATGGAGTTCACTTCTGCCACCGATTGATAATGGGCACAGTCGACAGCAATGGTGATATCTGCTCCCATTTCCTGTACAGCGGTAATGGGTACACGATCAACGACACCCCCATCGACAAGCAAACGGCCATCCTTCCTTACAGGGACAAAGATACCAGGAATAGAAACACTGGCCCGGACCGCTTCAGCTGCATCTCCTTCTGTAAACACCACTCTTTTTCCCGAATGTAAATCTGTGGCTACGATACTGACAGGAATGGAAAAGTCCTCAAGCTTCCGGCCATGCGTAAATAATCGGACATATTCTTCAATGCGGTGGCCTTGAAAAAAACCCATTTTTGGTACAGTAACATCCAGAAAGTAATTTCTTCTGGAATACTTGGCCGCTTGATATAGATGCTCAATGGACTGCCCTGCCCCAAATAAAGCACCTACTAATGCTCCCATACTGCTCCCGGCAATGTAATCAATGGGAATGTGATAATCCTGCAGTATTTTGATAACGCCTAAATGTGATAATCCTCTGGCTCCCCCTGATCCAAGCACCAGGCCGATTTTGGGTCTTTCCAAGCTGACCACCCTTTGCTCTTTTTAAACATAATATGCATAACAAGCTTATTCATGAGCGTATATTGTATAGAAGTGCTTGTACGATGATGGCTAATCTTACTTCAATAACATTTTACTACCCTGGAGAGGATTCGTACAGAATATCATATTAAATACTGCAGGAGGACGAACTTCATGAATGGAAAAGTAAAATCGATACTCCTTGCATCGGGAGCACTATTTATCGGGATTGCCATAATTCAAAATCCCAAGGAAGCACTTGATGCATCCCAACGCGGAATAGGTCTATGGTGGGAAATCGTTTTTCCTTCACTCCTCCCATTTTTTATTACAGCAGAAGTTCTGATCGCCTTTGGTGTCGTTCGCTTTTTTGGCGTTTTATGTGAGCCTTTTATGCGGCCATTATTCAACGTACCAGGTGCGGGCAGTTTTGTCTGGGCAATGGGAATGGCCAGTGGCTATCCATCCGGTGCTAAATTAACAGCCAGACTCAGACAGGAAAAGCAAATATCCAAAATAGAAGCAGAACGACTCGTTTCTTTTACAAATGCATCCAACCCGTTGTTTATCATCGCTGCTATTTCCATTGGATTTTTCCATGATGAACAACTGGGAATTCTATTAGCTGTGTGTCACTATCTGGGAAACTTTTTTGTCGGTATCTGTATGCGATTTTATGGAAAACAGGAATACAGTCATCAAATAAAACGAACCTTTTCCATTAAACGTGCCTTTCAGGAATTGCATGAAACAAGAATGAAAGATCAAAGGCCTTTCGGAAAAATTTTAGGTGATTCGGTTACCAATTCCATACAGACATTAATGATGATCGGTGGATTTATCATTGTTTTTTCTGTTATTAATCGTTTATTACTCTTAATGGATATTACACCTTTAATTGGTCAGCTATTTCAATCGATTTTTTCGATTTTCGGCTTACCTGATGTTTTATCTTTACCCTTTATTGCAGGCCTGTTTGAAATTACCCTCGGAGCTCAAATGACTTCTGAGACGACAGCTACTTTATTACAGCAAATTATCATTGTCTGTTTTGTATTAGGCTTTAACGGGCTTTCTGTACAGGCCCAGGTTGCAAGTATCCTGGCAGAAACCGATATTCGCTTCTTCCCATATTTTCTCGGCCGAATCTTACACGGAATTTTTGCCAGTCTATTAGCACTTATATTATTTAACCCTCTGTATGCTGATGTAAAGCAGACCACCAGTGGAGATGTCCCTGTTACGGATTATGTAAATGCCCCATCATTCTGGAGTGAGATTTTACACTATTTTCAGCATTATGGACCGGTGTTCACCCTTACCTTCCTGCTTATTGGCGTACTGATCATGTTTAACAGAAGCAGAAATGGATAATTGGCTCTGCCCCCCCGAGCCTATTATCCATTGACTTTTTGGTATACTTTTTCACTGACGATACCTGGAACGAACGCTGAAATATCTCCATTAAATTTAGCAATTTCCTTTACTAAACTGGAGCTTACGGCAGAATACTCATCCTTTGTCATCATAAAAAACGTTTCAATATCATTGTTCAGTTTTCGATTCATTAGTGCCTGTGGTACTTCATATTCAAAATCACTGACTGAACGTAATCCACGAATAATAACCTCAGCATTTCTTTCTTTTGCATAATCGACCAATAAACCCTTTGAAGCATCTACGGAAACGTTGGACCACTCTGCAGTTACTGAACGGAGGAGTTCTATTTTTTCTTCCAGAGAAAATAATGGGGATTTGGCCTGATTGTGAAGCACAGCCACAACAACGTGATCGAAAATCTTTGCACAGCGTTCAATAATATCTACATGTCCATTAGTTACCGGATCAAAGCTTCCCGGGAAAACGGCTGTTTTAGTCATTTGTCCATTCCTCCTTCTATGACCTTAAATAAAGTGACAGAAATTGTGCTGCCATATTCATCGGTTTTCTGTCTTTCTAATCGCTCAAAACCCTCTGGTAATCGATCATCAGTAGAATGCTCACATACCAGAATGCTTCCTGTTCGGACCAATTCCAATTCAAAAATTGCATTAAAAAGCTTTTCAAAGGAAACACGATTGTACGGAGGGTCCAGAAATATCCAGTCAAAGACCAGGTTTCGCTTTGAAGCTGCTTTTAGCGCACGTAAAGCATCATTTCGGTATACTTCTGCCTGATCTGAAATTTTTAAGCTATTAATGTTTTGATAAATGGTCTGAATCGCCTTTGGATGTTTATCCACAAAGAGGACTTTATCTGCGCCACGGCTGATGGCTTCAATTCCCAATCCTCCACTGCCGGCAAATAAATCCAGTCCTGTTCCACCATCAAAATAAGGCCCAATCCGTTGAAAAATCGCTTCTTTCACTTTATCGGTTGTAGGCCGGGTATTTTTGCCTGATATGGTCTTTAACGGATGGCCTTTATATGTACCGGAAATCACTCGCATGTTTGCCTCACCCCATTCATAATCATAAAAAACCTTTATAATAGTTTTATGCTACCACATTTGGATTTTAATGGCATCTTTTCTAATCGCTAAAAGATGAAAAAAATTTTTGCGCACAAAATGAATAAGTTCCTTCATCAATGGTCACAATGATAGATGAGAACGAAATAAAATTCGTTCTAAAACGGAGAAGGCTTACGTTTCCCCATAAGTTCTTCCTCCGGTTTCTCCTCTCCCTTTTTTGTCTCTTTGTTGCAAAACAAAGAGAGCCTGCAGATATGTATCTGCAGGCATTTTTTTGTTAGAAAAGCGGAGGCGACCGGTTCGGCCCGACGGCATCCACAAAATTTCAAGTTTGATAAATGTTCATTTTTGACCTCATTCATGCTAAATTAGGTATTGGACATATTAATAGGGAATGAGGTGAACAGAATGATGCAGCGATTTATCCCTTTAGGAAACGGATATTCTGATATATATGAACTGATGTACATAGGCAGAGCCATGCCGGAGCGAATACAGCATATGCTGGTGTTGCATCCGTTCGATGAACATAATCCTGAAGCTTCATTAGCTTTAGTGATGAAACCGACCAATCCCGGAAACTTTCAGCCCATCTACATTTGTCTGGAAGGAGTTCCGATTCCAAGTAAACGTTTTGATTTATGGAAAGAACTGGCCGATGAACTCCAGCATGATCCGGTTGAATTGACTGTATCTCCTTCCAGTAAATTTAGTGACCAGGAAATATTTTTTCAGCATTTAATCGGTATATTGCGAACCAACCATTATTTACCTCGATTGCAGAGAAGCTTTTAAAAATTTATTTCCTTTAAAAAGAAAAAAGTTCCCTGAGGGCGTACCCCCGGGGAACCTTTTCAGGCTAAAAACCGTATTTTGATTCTTCTTCTTTGATTTCTTTTGCCTTTTCGTTTTCAAATTCTGTTCGGATAAATGGTTTATAGGATGGTTCAGCCTTTATAACAAAAGGTAGCTTTTGCAATTGTTGTAATTTATCCTCTGTATCTTCCTGATTCACATAAAGCAGGACATATCTTTGCTTTTTCGACATCGTTATGATATGACCAAACCTTCGAAGCTTACGTCCATTTTTTATGTTTTTTACCCAAACAAAAATTCCTTGCCTTTTTGTAAACATATCATCGTCCTCATTGTTCGTTCTTCAAAGTTTCATTCCGGATAAAGGGAAACTACCATCAGTGGGTGTATTACAACCAGTTAATATGTGTTAAAAATCAGGATGCACAGCCGCAGGAACCACCACTGCCACAGCCACAACCACCTTTATCTTTGAACACTGCACCATCACGGGGTACTTTAATGGTTGAACTCACTTCTTCAGCCAAAATTCCGCTGATATCGTCCAGCAGGGCCTGCAGTTCTGTTTCTGCTCTTTTATAGAAAGCAACCGTTTCGTGCATATCCATTTCACGCTTTACTGAGCGTACTTCCTTGGTGATTTTACTATAATCCGGATGATAGCGTCCAAAACGCTGTACCTCTTCATATTTTTCTTTCATATCTTGAAAATCGGCAATAAGCTTCTGGGCCTCATCATCCTGCTCTAATTTATGTTTAGCTTCTTCATAGCGGCGCATGGTCTCAGACTGAAGGACCATTTGACCAATATTTTCGGCTTTATCTAATATGTCAACAACTTCCATTGTAGCTATCATGATTCCACCTCCACTTTCATCATATCAAAGATAACCGGAGATGAAAATCTTTTCCTATTATTTTCAATATTTTAACGAACCTCGTGTAATTGGATTCCCCTATCTAACCGTCCGTGTTCATATATTCGGACATAGAAAGCAGCATCGACAATAAATTTAGCTGTTCGCTAAATTTTCCGGCCTTCTGCGAGAACGTCTGACCATAAAAAGTTTTAGAGGTCTCTTCAAGAACATTTATACGCTCAGGATTACGTGTAAGAATGCGGTACCAGGATGGATTCATCCGGACAAAATGAAGAAGATCAGGGCGGCTTTTTAAAAAATGATAAACACTTGGCTGCATCCTTTCCCCTCCTTAATCTTTGCCAAACTTAAATGGATCAGGCCGGTGTTGCTGCGCACCCTGAGACCAGTCTGAGCCGGAATTTTGCTGCTGAAATTGCTGAATCAGGTTTTGAACATTGGAAATCACTCCATTCAATTGGTTCATCTGATCCTGCAGCTTATTCATATCCATATTATTCATCATGTTTGAGAGCTTTTGAAACAGCTCCTGATTATTGGCGCGTTTTTCTTTAGTTGCAGACCTTTCCCTTTCTTCTTTAAAATCGTCCCAATACTCGTCCTCTTCCCCATATAAAAGCCACTTTTCATAGTAAGGCTGCCAGGTTTCTTTCCGATTACGTACGTGCTCCATTAATTTCGGATGTTTTTCAACGAATGACTTAAATTGTTCCACCTTGGGATGCAAACTGGACATTTTCATTTCACCACCTGTGCACAAATAACTACTAGTATTTTATGTAAAACATCCAGAATTGTGCAGGTGTTCATGGGCGATTATTGTATTTTTTGCAGGAAATTCTGGGTATAGTAATCCCGGTAAACACCTGTTCCTAAATGGGTGAAATCCCCGTTTAACAAGGCTTCTCTGTGCCCTTTGCTATTTAACCATCCTTCTACAGCAGCTGCTGCATCCGGGTACTGAGCCGCAATATTTTCACCGGCTGATAAGTATTTAATTTTCCGTTCTGCCAGCCGTTCCTTCAGCCCATCCCCATCTGGTGCGTAATGGGAAAAATAGTTCTTTTCAGCCATATCCTCACTATGGGAAAACGCCACTTCTGATACAGGCTCATACCAGCTAAATGTCGTCAATGAAAACCGTTTACGGATTTCATTGCTGAGGGCAAATATTTGTTTTTCCCTTCCTTCCTGAATATTTTTCCACTCCTTATTTGTAAGGTTAATCTCCGGCAAATCACCTCTGTATTTCACTGCATAGGGCTTCAAATGCAATAATGTCTCCGCATCCAGTAACCTTACAGAGGAAAGTTGCTTTGTAAACGTATCAAAATATAATTGCATAAAACGCTGATCAGACAATTTAATCAATGGATTGCGTCGTTTTTCTTCTTCCTTTAATTGGAATTGATAACTTCCTCTGGATAATTCGATGTCAACCTTGGTTTGTGCCGGAAAGTGCTCCTTGACCTTGTCATAGGAATCACCGATGGAAATAGGATCGATGGATAAACGGTCACCCGTAGCGTAAATGGTTACAGCTTTCCCTTCCTTCATTCCTACCTGTATATATTGACCGGCTATATTTTCATAAACCCACCACTGATACCCGAATGGTGTAGGATCTTTACGAGTCGGCTGCCCCAGCGTTTCAACAATGGATTCACGATCAGCAGTGATCAGGCTGAAGAGCTTTCCCTCAAACTGCTGCTTAGGAGATGTATCTTCAGGCTGTGCCTTCTCGGTCTGTAAATCGGCTATATCAGGGTCTGTTTGAGACATTTCTTCTTTAAACGAAAAAAGTAAATCCCTGGTTTTATTTATGATTTCAGGACGCTGTTCAATAATAAAAAAGAGCACAATGGCCAATAATAAAATTCCCATCATTTTCCTCATCAACACTTCCCTCCACTTCCGTTATACGCGAATTTATTTAAAATTATACATGATTGCCTTCTTCCAGTGTGGAATGAAAATAAAAAACCGCCGAATCGGCGGTTTTTCTTTAATCTGAGGAATTATAAAATAAGCGATTTGTGAATAAAAAAACAGGAGAGGCCACGTTCTGAATTAATGAAGCTCATCCCTTTTTTCAGAAATTTCGTTAAGGGCTACTCCGGCAGCGTGGTCAGATTTCTTTTCCAGAGAAAGGTCACCTAAGGATACGATCCCAACCAGCTCCCCATTATCGACAACTGGCAGGCGTCTTACTTGTTTTTCAGCCATAAGCTGGCTTGCCTCCTGTACATCTGTTGCAGGTGAAACGGAATATAGGTCATCACTGATTACGTCCTGTATTTTCGTTGATTCAGACTTTTTAGCAGCGTAGCCTCGAAGCACTAGATCCCGGTCCGTTACAAGCCCCATAAGGTGATTCTGATTGTCGGTAACCGGAATAACTCCTACATCCAGATCTTTCATTTTAACCGCTGCATCATAAAGGGTATCATCCGGACTGCAGCTGGATACGTTCCGAGTCATAATGTCCTGTATGGATTTCATACATCATCCTCCTTAAATAAACTTTAGTGGACAACAGACAAAGTGTCCTCCTTTCTTTATTGTGTCCATTTTGATACATATATTTCTGAAAAAATGGCGATTTCCAGTTTAAGAATTGATTAATCAGCATTTTTTTACTATGATGGATTTAGATTGAAAAGTTATAATAGAGGTGAAATATATGAAATTAGAAGGACATGGTATTGAAGATTCTGTTGTAAACCTTAAACCTTTGGATCATCTTATGGAGAAAGCCGGTCTTGTTCGCGCTTCCGGCTGGGATTATGAGCGTGTTACATATGATTACAAAATGGAAACCAATGTGAAGAATGTTACCTATTACCTTCGAATTCAGGGGTATGCCATTGAAGGGGACGTTGACAAGGGAAGTGCCATTATTAAATTGTTAACACCTCTTTTAGGAAAGCATTATTATCCTCATGGGATTGAATATGGGGATGGTGAGGAATTCCCTGAGAATATTGTGCAAAAATCAAATCAGATTCTTAAAAGGGTCAAAGAGTCCATTGATCAATTTGAAGTGGAAGAAAATGCATAATCAGGCTGACGTGACCTCTTATAATTCCCGGGTATAAAGAAAAAGGCTATTGAATTCTTACCATTCAATAGCCTTTTTTTGTTAAATTTGTTCCTTATTGATGTTCAAAAAGTTCTCCTTGTGCTATATTTAAGGTAGAGTTTTTTAGAAGGGAGCCGCATACTTAAATTGTTCAATAAATTAACGAAATCACAATGGACAAAAATTATCCTTTCCATCATTGCTATACTCATCATCATTTTCATATTACCTGTATCTGTTCCACTGATACTTGCGTTGCTTACCGCTTTTATTTTAAACCCACTTGTTCGGTTATTAAAATTCAAATTTGGCATCACCCGGAAAATAAGTGTAACCATTATTTTTATTGTATTTTTACTGATTATATCCACGATAGGTACATATGTTACAACAAAATCCGTTGCACAGCTTGTGAAGCTGACAGAGAATGCTCCAAATTACATCAACAATATTACACATGTGGTGAACAATTTAGAATCAGATATGAATACCTTTACTCAGGGAATGCCTGAAGACTTTGTCGATGAAGTCACAACTACCCTGCACGACAATATTGGAGGCATACGTGAAAATATAAACGAAACGATTACCATTGAAAATGTAGCCGGTATTGTGGCCAAAGTACCGGAATACCTGGTCAGTTTCCTCGTATATTTAATCGCCCTGTTTTTATTTATGCTGGAGCTGCCTAAATTAAGAAAAAATGCTTATTCTTTAATGAAGGAAGAAACGGCTGAAAAAGTAAGCTTTATGACCGCCCGTTTCTCTTATGTAATTGTAGGATTTTTAAAGGCTCAATTTCTGGTCAGTATCATTATATTTACTGTAAGTTTATTAGGGCTTTGGTATATTGCACCTGATGTAGCCATTATTATGTCCATTATTATCTGGTTAATTGATTTTATTCCGATCATTGGATCCATTATTATTCTTGGACCATGGTCCCTTTACATGTTAATTACTGGTGAATTAGCTATGGGAATTCAATTAGGTGTGCTGGCCATTATTCTCTTAGCCATCAGGAGAACGGTTGAACCAAAAGTCATGGGACGACACATGGGCCTGTCCCCTCTTGTGACACTCATTGCCATGTATTTAGGTTTGAAATTGATCGGTATACTTGGTTTCATCATTGGTCCCTTGTTGGTCATCGCCTACAATTCCGCCAGAGAAGCCGGAATTATCAAATGGAAAATAAAGATTTAGTCCTGAACAGTAAAGGAGCTGACTCATTATGATTGAGACAGCTCCTTTATATTTATGAATAGGAATAAACATCAAGTCCTTTGAAACGATGATGCAGCAAATAGCCCGCATTTTGTAATGCCTTCACTGAAGAAACATTGGAGTGATCACACTCCGCATATATTCTCGTTATATCAGACTGGGATATCGCCCAGTTACTAAGATACTTAATGGCTTTTGAAGCAACCCCCTTATTACGCTCCCCGGGCTCAATATAATAGCCTATCCATATCTCCCCTTTATCGTTGGGTATCGACTGTACGGTTATATCCCCGGCAATGGAGGTATCTATTGTAATCACCCATGGACCATAGCCCTGATTACGGATATCTCTCTGCAATAACTCATGATAAAAAGGCAAATGAATATTTAAATGAACATGTGGCCAACGTTCAGGTAAGGTTAACCCGTGTTGTTCAGCATACTTTTCCGGCTGTTCCAAGAGCAGCTCTGCATCTTTTTTCGTAACCGCTCTTAGTGTTAGTTCCTGACCTGTTATGATCACAGCAACTCCCTCCATCAGCAGACAATTGGTAAATCAAAAACCGAAAATAGCCTTTAACATGCTTGTTGTCTGTCCCCCATCATAAATCACATATAAAAGGAGATAGACGACAACACCTGTTGCAGCAGAGAAAAACCAGATAACACTTGTAATAGGTCCGATTTTACGGTGCTTGGAAATCTTTCGTTTAAAGGCTAAGTATAATGTAACTACGCCAAAAACAGCTGCTGTTGTTGCCAGAATAATATGGAAAATCAGAAATACCGTATAATAGATTTTAATATCATCTGGGCCGCCAAAAGACGTATTCCCGACGAATATTGTTCGTGACATGTAAATCGTAAAGAATGCCAGTGCAGCTAAAGCGCCACTGATCATAACCTTTTTATGAGCCTTTCGCTTATTTTTTGCGATTAAAATCCATCCAATGGCTACTAAAATGGCTGAAATAATAATAAATAATGTACTTAATGTGGGCAAAATTGTCGCCATACTTGTCCTCCTATAGTTCTTATCCAGTCTCAGGATTGATTGGGAATCGGATCAACACCTCTGCTCGATTCATTTTTAAACCAAGTAAAGAATACTTTCGCCAAGACAAAACCATAGATAATTTCCTGCATAACTTTCATAATAATTCCACCAGCCTGCTGGTCATATAAAACACTTACATTCGTTATAATTTGCGGACCACCAAATGAAATACCACTTAGTACGTCTGAAGGAACACATAAACTTAAAGCCGTTGTCCACGCCTGCATCTCAGAGTAAGTGGCATAGATTGGTTCGCTTGAGAAGATGATTAGGGCGCATGCAGGTGTAATAAGCATTCCGTTCCCAAATATATATAAAATTTTAGCGAAAGGTTTCTTTATTTGATGATTTTGTAAAGGTGACATAAGCGGCCACCACATACAAAACGCCGTAAAGAGAATAAAGATGGAAATACTGGAATGAGCTAACTGATGGGATTTGGAAAAGTCCAAAATCGCCGGTATATGATAAATGGAAAAAGTAAAGTTAAAGAACAGCACCGCTACCAGTGGTTTAGTTAAAAGCCTTAAGACAGGGCCTAACAGCTTCACACCAAAAACCTTTTTCCAGATCCAGACTGGTATTCCCTTGATAATAAGAATTGGAAATAATAAGTAGTACAAGGCCATTTGAATCATATGCGCCATAAGAGAAATATGAGAGAGTAAATCGACCGGTGCTCCTTTGATGATATACAATAAGAGCAGTCCTAGATAAAACATGCGTTTCTGCCATCCTGTTGGACGATCTTCCCCCTGACCCCCGAATTTATGACGTAAGGGGCCTGTTACGGCATAGTAAAGCAAACCCAATATAATTATGTAAACGAGAAAATAAGGACTCCACAGAGCCTGAAATCCAAATAATTGTAGTTTTGACCACATGTTTGTCACTCCATTTTAATGTTCTATTACCACTATTATAACTGATTTTATATGGTTAACCTAAACAAATAAACCATAAGTCAAACAACTGTCATAAATTATTCACACTTCCTGCAGACTCTCTTTCGTAAATGAAAAAGATCGAGGCCGGCGCCTCGATCTTTATTAAATCCATGTGATCGTTGTTAGAGCTAAGATGGTTAATACAGCTGCAAATACACCAGAGTATATCATAAGAGCTGGCATTTCATGTCCCTTTTGGTTTAAATGCATGAAATAATATAGCTGAAAAAGTACCTGAACAGCTGCTAAAACCAATATGATTGGTACGACGAAAAGCTTACTGAAATCTCCGGCTACCAGGCCAAAAGCAATGATGGTAAAAGCAATCATCATAGCAAATGTAATGACCTGATGCTTCATTTCCTCTTTGTGCTTTGCTTTATGAAACTGATCATGAATATTGGAATTGGTGTTATCTGCCATTCATTACCCCACCTTTCCCATGAGATAAACTACTGTGAAAATAAATACCCAAACGACATCAATAAAGTGCCAATATAAACTGGCTAAATAAAATTTAGGGGCATTATATAAATTCAAGCCTCGTTTTGCATTTCGGATCATGAGAACAATGAACCATCCAAGACCAAACGCAACGTGTGCACCATGGAAGCCTACTAGCGCATAAAAAGCAGAACCAAAGGCGTGTGCAGTAAATGTATGACCATAATCGTGAACATAATGATTAAACTCATATACTTCAAGGCCAAGAAACGCAGCCCCTAATAGTACAGTAATCCCAAACCAAACCATCATCTTTTTAAATGCATGATTTTTCATATGATAGATGGCATATACACTTGTTAGTGAACTCGTAAGCAGAATCATCGTCATTATAAAAACTAAAGGTAATCCGAATAAATCCTGCGAAGGTGTTCCTTCCGCTTCACCAAAAGAATTTTTCAGTGCAAGATAGGTACCAAACAGACTTGCGAAAAGGACTGTTTCGCCACCAAGAAAGAACCAGAACCCCATAAATTTATTTTTACCTTCAAGGGTTGCACGCTCGGGTTCATGTGGTAAATTTTCTGAGCTTAGAACATCTTCGTGTGTACTCATTCTGCCCCAGCCCCCTCTTCTTCAAGATCTTCTTTATGAATGTGATAACCTAGATCATCTTTTACAGAACGGATAATCATACTTCCAAAGAAAATAACGAGACCAGCAACAATGCCGACATATCCCATTGTTGAATCTGTGCGGAAGATAAATCCAAGGCCTGCTATAAATAATCCTAACGACATCATAAAAGGTAAGAATGAATTATTCGGCATATGAATATCATTCACAGGCTCAGCCGGGATCATTTTGCCATTTCCCTGAGTTTTTTCAACCCACAGTGGATCCAGTCCGCGTACAAGTGGTAATTGTTTAAAATTATAGTGTGGTGTTGGATTTGGTAAACTCCATTCAAGTGTACGGCCATCCCAAGGATCGGGATCACTTTTTTCTCCACTCACAGTTGTTTTTACGATATTGTAAAGCAGAATAATCGTACCCACAGCCATCAGCAGCGCCCCGATGGTACTGATAAAGTTTCCTACTTCTAATTCCTGACCAGGCAGGAACTTCCAGTATCTTCGTGGCATACCCATTAGACCAAGGAAATGCTGGATAAAGAATGTTAAATGGAAACCGATGAAAAAGAGCCAGAATGTCCATTTTCCGAGTTTCTCATTTAATATCTTACCAAACATCGTCGGCCACCAGTAGTGTGTTGCGGCGATAAGACCGAATACAACCCCGCCAACGATTACATAGTGGAAGTGTGCAACAACGAAATACGTATCATGATATTGCAGGTCGGCCGCTGCCACAGCAACCATTACACCTGTCATACCACCGATTGTAAATGTTGGTATGAATCCTGCTGCCCAGAGCATTGGGGTTGTGAGTCGGATGTTTCCACCCCACATGGTAAACAGCCAGTTAAATATTTTGATACCCGTTGGCACAGCAATCGCCATGGTCGCAATCGCAAAAATGGAGTTAGCAATTGGTCCCATACCTACTGTGAACATGTGGTGTGCCCAAACCATAAAACCAAAGAATGCAATAAGTACGGTTGCGAATACCATTGCGGAATATCCAAACAGACGTTTCTTGGAGAAAGTTGTAATCACTTCACTGAATATACCAAAAGCCGGCAATACCAGAATGTATACTTCCGGGTGACCAAAAATCCAGAATAGATGTTCCCAGATAATTTCATTACCACCCATTTCCGGAACAAAGAAGTTTGCTCCAAAGAGACGGTCGAACGTCATTAGGAATAAACCTACAGTTAGTGCCGGGAATGCAAATAAAATTAATACACTGGCAATTAATGCAGTCCAGGTAAATAGTGGCATACGCATATAAGTCATTCCCGGAGCACGCATATTTACAATCGTAACAATAAAGTTAATACCCCCCATAAGGGTACCAAAACCTGTTATCTGTAATCCTATTGCATAAAAGTCAAATCCGTGAGTCGGTGACCAAATGGAAAACGGAGCGTATGCTGTCCAGCCCCCATCCGGTGCACCACCCATGAACCATGATAAGTTTAAGAGTAAACCTCCAAATAAAAATAACCAGAATCCTAAAGCATTTACAAACGGGAATGCCACATCACGGGCACCAATTTGTAAGGGTACAATCGCATTCATAAATGCGAAGATGAGTGGCATAGCAGCCAAAAAAATCATCGTTGTTCCGTGCATGGTCATAATTTCATTATAAAACTGTGCACCAATTAATTCATTATCAGGCAACATTAGCTGTAAACGAATAAGCATTGCTTCGAGTCCGCCAAGCAGGAAAAAGAAACCTCCACCAAGTAAATAGAGAATTCCTATTTTCTTATGGTCAACGGTTGTTAAGTAATCCCATAAGGTAGCGCCAAAGCCTTGCTTCTCTACCGCAGCTGTACTCACCTCAATAACCTCCCTTTAAAAGATCTTGACGACTTTCACAAATTACTCTTCTTCTGATTGTTGTTCATTTGTGTTTTCATCACTATCTTCTGCTTCATTATTTTCTTCGTTCTCGTTCTTATTATCAGATTCTTCATCCTTCTGTGGCTTGATGTAGTCATCATCTTTTGCATCGTCTGGTCCAATTTTACTTGGACTTAGCGACATGAGATAATCAGCAATCTTTTCAGCATCCTCTTTACTTGGAACTGTATAGTTACCTGTCATCTGGTTTCCAGGCTTATGCTGCTCAGGGTCCAGAATCCAGCTCACAATATTATCCTTATTATAATCAAGAATTCCGGCAACTTTGGAACGGTCACCGAAGTTTGTTACATTCGGTCCCATCATAGCCGGTGAAGAACCTACAGCGTGACAGCCTAAACAGCTGTTTTCAGAGAATAACTTCTTACCTTCTCTGGCTGATTCACTTTCCGGTTCAGCTTCCGGATCCACATTCTGCATATCGGATAACCACTGATCAAACTCTCCTGGACTAACAGCTACAATTCTAAAGTCCATTAAGGAGTGAGAAGGTCCGCAAAACTCAGCACAATGGCCCCAGTAGACTCCTTCTTCATCTGCCTGAATAAACATTTCATTTTCATTTTTACCAGGGTTTACGTCCATCTTACCAGAAATTGCCGGTACCCAGAAGGAATGGATTACATCTCCTGAACTTAACTTGATGTAAACTCTTCTGTCAGTCGGAATATATAAGTCCTGACTGGTTTGAACGTTTTTGTCCCGGTAATCAAAATTCCACCAGAACTGCTTACCTGTTACATCAATCCAGAGAGCTTCTTCCGCGTTTTCTGCTTCTTCACCTTCAGGAGTTTCAGGGGTGGTATCAGATAATGCAAATGTATATTGTACAGTTGGAACCGCTAAGATCAACAGCAAAATAATAGGAATAACAGTCCATATTGTTTCCAATACACGGTTCCCCTCAACCTGTTTAGGAATATAATCTTCCTGTCCTTTTTTCTGACGGAACTTAACTAAAACAAATACATAAATAGCCATAACAACCAAAAATACAAACAGCATGATAACAATACTCAGGATCATAAGGTCCATAATCATGTCTGAGCCTTCACCTTTCGGCTGCAAGGCACTTAAGTACGGGTTTCCACAACCTGAAAGAACCAGTGCTAATCCACCTAGTAAAAACAGTGCTCGAAACCTGCCCATCCATCCTTTCATGAATTCATACCCCTCTTTCTCTTTTATGTTGTGTTAAATATGAATATAAAGTTAGGGAATAATGGTTTATTCGCCTAACGATATTAGAAAAATGACGGAATGGTGGCAATCACCATTGCTAAAGAAATGATGGTTAAATAATTCAGTGAATAAATAAACATACGTTTGGCCCACTTTAAATCATCTTTCATAAAGAAGCCACTTATGGATAGTATTAACCAACCTATATTTAATATAGAAGCCAATACTAAAAAGATTGTCCCTAATGAACCAAAATAAAAAGGTAATGGCAGTAAACATGCTACATAAATCGTCATTTGCCTTTTGGTAATGGAAAATCCATGAACAACCGGAAGCATTGGAATACCTGCTTCCTTATACTCCTTTGTTTTCATCATGGCCAATGCCAAAAAGTGTGGTGTCTGCCATATAAATAAGATAAGAAACAGTACAAAAGCAAGTGGATGAAAGCCGGTATCTACAGCGAACCAGCCAATTAATGGAGGTGCTGCACCTGAAAAGCTTCCAATAATGGTATTGATTGTATAGCGTCGTTTGGACCACATCGTATATAGAACCACATAAGTGAACCAGCCTATAAACCCAAAAAGTGCTGACATAGGAGAAGTCAGCCACAGGGCCAGCAGTCCAATAACGGAAAAACCAATACCCAATCTGATAACAAGAGAATTCGACATTGTTCCTGTTACCGTTGGACGTTTAATCGTCCTGGTCATCTTTTGATCAATATCCTGATCATAATAATTGTTTAAAATACATCCTCCGGCAATCACTAATGCTGTACCAGCCAACGTTATGATCAGGTTAACCCAATACTGGGAAAACTGTGATTGCGTAATAAATAATGCAAGCCAGAAGCCGGCAAAGGTTGTCATCAGGTTTGAATTAATAATCCCAATTTTTATCAAAGCCAGAAAATCGGACCAAAGCGAATTCGTTTTATCGTAGTCCTTGTCTGATGTTTCAATCAGTGCAGGATTAGTCCCAATTGATTTAGGGTTACTCATTTTTAAACGTTACCTTCCTCTCTGTTCATTAAGTACACATTCATTCTGCTATATCAGGAAGTACGACCGTTTGAATCGTCCTTAAAATACACTTCAAAATTCCCATTATAGTTCATCATAATGATTGCTTACATCTATTTAATCACACATCATAAGCGTTTGTGTGACAAATTTATGACATTTCCCTTAAATTTGATTTTTACCCTAAATTCAGTTTGACATTAAGTTAGTAAAGATATGTAGTTATGGGATTATTATGAAATGACCAACCCTATTTATTTCTAGCAAAGATATGGTAAAGATGCAACCTTTTTATGCTTATTTACGTGAAAATAGTGAAAACCTTATATATCCATAATAGCACATTTTTGTAATCAAATTGTGACAATTTCTTTTGTACATCGCAATTTTTTATATTAAAATGTAATTTGGACTTTAATATTAGAATGGTAGGTAGGAATCATGATAAAGTTTTTAAAATGGTTGTCAGTACTATCAACAATAGGTATGCTGTTTGTTTTGGTAGGCGGGGCTCTTGTTACCAAAACTGAATCCGGACTGGGCTGTGGAAGAAGCTGGCCTTTATGTGAGGGAGAAATCATCCCTTCTGATATAACATTTGAACTGATTATAGAATTAAGTCACAGACTGGTTTCCGGTACAGTGGGAATCCTGGTTTTAATATTATCTATTCTTGCCTGGAAATACTACGGGAATGTACGAGAAACAAAATTTCTTGCCTTTATGTCAATATCCTTCCTTGTAGTACAGGGACTTATAGGCGCTGCTGCTGTAGTATGGGGACAGTCTGATTTTGTTTTGGCGCTCCATTTTGGGATTTCACTGATTTCATTTGCGGCTGTGTTCCTGCTCATGATTATTATCTTTGAAATCGATAAAAAATTTGATGCTCAAGCCCTTTCTATTGATTTCGCGCTAAGACGACAATTTTACTTGTTATTTGCTTACACTCTGGTGGTCGTCTATACAGGAGCGCTGGTGAGGCACGCGAAAGCAAGCCTGGCCTGTATAAGCTGGCCATTCTGTGAGCCGGGATTATCTCCTGTTGACTATAGTTTTATACAATGGGTACAAATGGGACATCGACTGGCGGCAGGCCTTTTATTTGTCTGGGTTATCTATTTATTCTTTAGAATTTACCGAAACTATAAAAAGCATAAGGTTATGTATTATGGATGGACAGTTGCTCTGCTGCTGATTATTTTACAGGTTGCTTTAGGAGCACTGATCATTCTTACCATTGCAAACTTATACATCGCTTTATTCCATGCTCTGGTCATTTCTGTTTTCTTTGGACTTCTCTGCTACTTCATCCTTCTTTCCAGCAGAAGCGCACAGAACGAGAGAAAATAAGTGCCGGACATACCAAAAGCGGACTTCAGTTTCTGAAGTCCGCTTTTTTTCTCTTTATTCAAACTCTATGAGTAAGTCACCTGTTTCAATAGCTTCTGAGTTTTTCACATAAACTTTTTTAATTTTACCATCAAACGGTGCCTGTACAGTTGTCTCCATCTTCATTGCTTCTGTAATCATTAAGTGATCGCCTTTTTGGACCTTTTCCCCTTTTTCAACTAAAACATCAATAACAGTTCCAGGCATGGTTGCACCAATCTGATGATCATTATCTTTATCAGCCTTTGGTCGTTCCTGGATAAGGTTTTGAATGCTCTCGTCCCTTACAATCACTTCCCGGGGCTGACCGTTTAACTCAAAATAAATGACCCGGGTACCATTCTGCTGTGGTTCACCGATAGAAACCAATTTAACAATTAAGGTTTTCCCCTGTTCAATTTCCACTTCAATTTCTTCTCCCAGGCGCATTCCATAGAAGAATGTCGGTGTGTCCAAAACAGACAGGTCTCCATACTGATCATAGAACTTGTTATAATCCATATAAACCTTTGGATATAAAGCATAGGTGATTAATTCAAAATTCGTAATCTGACGGTTAAGCTTATGATATAAATGATCACGTAACTCATGGAAATCTACATTCTCCAGCAATTCCCCAGGACGGTCTTTAATCGGCTCTCTCCCTTTCAGGACAATTCTTTGCAGCTCCTGCGGGAACCCTTGATAAGGCTGACCAAGATAGCCCTGGAACAATTGAACAACACTATCAGGGAAATCCAGAGATTCACCCCGCTCGTAAATGTCATCCTCTGTCAAATCATTCTGAACCATGTAAAGGGCCATATCCCCAACCACTTTAGAGGATGGTGTCACTTTAACAATATCCCCGAACATGTCATTGACACGTCGGTACATTTGCTTCACATCGTCCCAGCGTTCTTCAAGCCCTACAGCTTTTGCCTGTTGCTGCAGATTACTATACTGACCACCTGGCATTTCGTGCAGATAAATTTCTGAATGTGGCGCCTTCATCCCACTTTCAAATCCCTGGTAATATTTACGGATGTCCTCCCAATAATGGCCAATCTTTTCGTAAGACTGAATGTCCACCTGTGGTTTGCGTTCATTGTGGTCCAGTGCATAGAATAAACTGTTTGCACTAGGCTGTGAGGTTAAGCCGGACATCGGGCCACTGGCTACATCTACTACATCAACTCCTGCATCGATGGCCTTAGCATAAGTAAAGATTCCATTGCCGCTTGTGTCATGGGTATGCAAATGAATAGGAATGTCAATAGACTCTTTTAACGTCGAGATCAATTGATAGGCTGCTTCTGGTTTTAACAGACCAGCCATATCTTTAATACCGAGGATATGAGCTCCGGCATTCTCCAGTTCCTTGGCTAAATTTCGATAGTAAGCTAAATCATACTTGGGTCTTGAAGGATCCAGAATATCCCCTGTGTAGCACATCGCAGCCTCAGCAACTTTTTCATTGGAGCGAACAGAGTCAATCGCAAGCGTCATTCCTTTTACCCAATTTAAACTATCGAAAATTCTGAACACATCGATTCCCGCATTTGAACTTTTCTCGACAAACTCCTGAATGACATTATCCGGATAATTCTTATAACCGACAGCGTTATTGGCACGAAGCAGCATTTGAAATAAAACATTCGGCATTTTATCACGCAGCTTCAGCAAACGGTCCCATGGGTCTTCCTTAAGGAAACGGTAGGATACATCAAACGTTGCTCCTCCCCACATTTCCACAGAGAATAGCTCAGGCAATAGTCGTGCAGTCGGCTCAGCGATTTGTAACAGATCCTTAGTCCGTACACGGGTGGCAAGCAGAGACTGATGGGCATCCCGGAAGGTTGTATCCGTATATAAGACTTCTTTCTGATTCTTCAGCCAGTCTGCTAAGCCTTCAGGTCCTTGTTCATCCAGGATTTGCTTCGTTCCTGACGGGTATTCTTCCGACTGTTTCACTTTTGGTACTCTTGGATTTAAAAAGCCAGGCTTCTTCTTCTTTCCATCCCCATCAAAGCCATTGATGGTTGTATAACCAATGTAACGAAGCATCTTTGTTCCTCTATCCTTACGCTTCGGAAAGACAAACAGTTCCGGGGTCTTGTCGATAAACGTTGTGTCATATTCCCCTGTTAAGAACCTTGAGTGCTGGATAACATTCTCCAAAAACGGAATATTGGTTTTGATCCCGCGAATTCTAAATTCCTTTAAGTTTCTGACCATTTTGCTTGCAGCTTTATCAAAAGTCAGGGCCCATGTAGATACTTTTACTAAAAGAGAATCATAGTGCGGAGAAATAACGGCACCCTGATAACCGTTTCCGGCATCAAGTCTTACGCCAAATCCTCCACCTGTACGATAGGCCATAATTTTACCTGTATCAGGCATAAAGTTATTCAGGGGATCCTCTGTGGTTACACGTGATTGAATGGCATATCCAGTGGTGTGAATGTCTTCTTGATGTGGGATGGAAATTTTATCATCAAATAAATGATGTCCTTCAGCAATCATAATTTGAGTCTGTACAATATCAATACCTGTGATTTGTTCTGTAATGGTGTGCTCCACCTGTACTCTTGGATTAACCTCGATAAAGAAAAACTCTTTATCGGTCACCAGAAACTCGACCGTTCCAGCATTGATATAATCTACTTCATTCATTAACTGAACGGCTGCATCACAGATGTCCTGTCTCAGCTTGTCAGGAAGCGAAACACTCGGAGCTACTTCAACCACTTTCTGGTGACGTCGCTGTACTGAACAATCCCTTTCATATAAATGAACAATATTCCCGGCTTTATCCCCTAAAATTTGCACTTCTATATGTTTCGGATTTTCCACCAGCTTTTCGACATAGACTTCATCACTGCCAAAAGCTGCATTCGCTTCTGATTTTGCCCGGTCAAAGGCATCATTTAACGATTCAGGACTCCGGACAATCCGCATTCCGCGGCCCCCGCCTCCCAAAGCAGCTTTAATAATAATCGGAAATCCATGCTCTTGGCCAAACTTTTCCACTTCCTCTAAATGCTTTACAGGTCCATCACTGCCCGGAATTACAGGTATACCGGCTTTAATGGCCTGATGTCGAGCTTTCACCTTATCACCAAAGATCTCCAGATGCTCACTGTTTGGTCCTATGAATATAATTCCCTCTTCTTCACAACGTTTTGCAAAGTCAATATTTTCAGATAAAAAACCGTAGCCGGGATGAATGGCATCCACTCCAACCCGTTTTGCGATTTCGATGATTCCTTCAATATCCAAGTATGCATCGATCGGTTTTTTCCCTTTCCCCACTAAGTATGCTTCATCAGCCTTATAGCGATGATAGGATCCCGTATCTTCCTGGGAATAAATCGCCACTGTACGGATATTAAGCTCCGTACAGGCTCGAAATACACGGATGGCAATTTCTCCTCGATTTGCCACTAAAACTTTATTGATTTGTTTTATTTCACCCATGCTTTTCTTCCTCTCCTTTCATTAATTGAAAACACTGATTCTTCTGATGCATCTGGAATTTGTGAGCGTGTTTTGGTGTAGGTTTGTTCCCTGGATTTTACTTGCATAGCAATATTATTTAAAATGCCCATGGAGATCATCAAGATTAAGAGGGAACTGCCTCCATAGCTTATAAATGGCAGTGTTACACCTGTTATAGGCAGCACACCACTCATAGAACCTATATTGATAAATGCCTGAATCCCTACCATGAAGGAAATTCCTATCGCTAACAGGGATCCAAAAGCATCTTCACACCTTCTTGCAAAATATAATCCTCTTAAAACAATAACAGCAATAGCTCCAATACTGATTGCCACACCAATAAGCCCCAACTCTTCCGCAACAACCGCTAAGATAAAGTCTGTATGCGGCTGGGTTAAATATCCCAATTTTTGAACGGATTCTCCTAAACCTTCTCCTGTTAATCCACCAGATCCAATGGCTAAATACGATTGAATTAACTGATAACCTCCACCACTGGAATCCGAAAATGGTTCATAGGCTCCAGTGAATCGTTCCACCCGTTCATCAGTAACCAGATTCGGGATGGCAATGGCAAGAAAAAGAGGCCCAACTGCACCTAAAATAAAAAGGTGCCGTAAACGAATGCCTGAACTTACAATGACACTCAGTGCGATACACATAATAATCGCCGCTGTTCCTATATCCGGCTGTAAGACAATCAGAATAATGGTTAACCCTGTGATTACAAGCGGAGGTATAACAGCTTTGCCGAATTGATGAATATAAGACAGCTTCTTAGAGTACACAGAGGCCAAATACAATATAAGACCTAACTTGGCTACCTCTGCAGGCTGAAAACTAAAGATTTTAAAATCATACCAGGATTTGGCATAGTTCACTTCCTCTCCAAAAGGAAAAACAAATATCAGAAGAAGCAGCATACCAATAACAGTGATTTTTATAATCCTCTGGTATTTTTGATAAGGGATTAAAGCAGTAAAAAAGAGCAGACCTGTACCTAAAATCAGCCACTGAATTTGTTTTATTAAATAGTGATTACTGCTCAGTCCTTCATATACCGCTAACACCATGCTGGCACTATAGATCATAACAAGTCCAAAAATACTAAGAGCCAGTGGTGTAAATATTAAAGTAAAATCCAAATGTTTTAATCGTTGTTTCATAACTGTCATCCTTATGGTGATTGATATTTTTTTGTTGTTATTCTAAGAATGAAAAACTTTTTGCAGGTGCGTTGATACGTTGGATATCAAAAAATCCGTATTTGTAATAAATACGACGTGAAAGAGGATATTCCTTCTTGATTTTTAAGATTATTCTAAAATCAACAAAGGAAGAACCGAAAAATCAGTTAAATGTGACTTTTTTCTCAGATAATGTATTGGAATAAAAAACTCAAATTACAACAGATTGTTGTTGTAATTTGAGTTTATTCAGGGGATTTTTGAGCTTGAAACGCTTCATGCAATGCACTTACCTGTCGTTCCAGGTTTTCCAGTATCTCTTTACCGGTCTCTTCACTAATTAGTTGAAGCCTGACCGCAAAGTGAACTTCTCTTGATAATCCAAACATTTGTGTATCTAAAACTTCCTCATACAGTGGACACTGCGGCATCGTCAGATTATCCATCTGCACTTTTATAAGCTGTAATATTTTATCAGCATCCTGCTTCAAAATTGCCAATGCTTGTTCCCGGTCCATTGCCACATCCGAAGACACGGACATCCCCCTCTTTCCTGTCAATCTTATGAAGGAATCTATCACCTCATAGTTTCATAAATTCCTATTTTCATCCGATTTATGTAAACGAATACCTAATTTAAAAATACCTTCTAATTCAATATATTAACGTCAAACCAAAAAAAATGCAACCGGAGAATTTAGAAAAGCGAGGGGTCCTGAACAAATAAGAATCTGTCAGTAACCCATAGTGAACGACATAAAATTATAGCTATTAAACGGAAGTGGTCTTCATGAAGCAAAAGGAAGGCCACTTCATTGACAATCGGACGTAAACGGGCCCTCATCAAGGAAATGAAGACCAAATAAGTAGTATCAGATCAAAAAAATCGGCCATCACAACAGAATTGCGTTTTAAAATATTGACCATTGATAATAACGGGACATGATCTCCAGCAATTTGACCCCTATCACACTATTTCCCTGTTTATCTAAAGCAGGTCCAAACACTGCAACACCACCAACATCCTTCACAACTCCCATAATAACACCGGAAACCCCGCTTTTTGCAGGAATTCCCACATTTATAGCAAAGGAGCCTGATTGGTTATACATCCCGCAGGTCCCCATAAAGGTATTACATATCCGGGCGTAATGATGAGGAATGAGCTGCTCCCCTGTCTCTATATCTTTTCCTTCATTGGCAAAGATACCCGCAACCTTTGCCAGCTGCTTTACATTCATCTGAATCGCGCATTGTTTCGTATACACATCGAGCAGTTCTTCCACACTTCCTGTGATAATCCCGTTCTGTTTCATAAAATAACATAACGAGCGGTTTAAAAAGGCGGAATTATATTCAGACTGGGCGACTTCCTTATCATAGTCAATCGTTTCATCACCTGTAAGCAGATGTACAAAGTCTATAATCTCATGAAGCATATCGTCTGTCGTTTTCCCTGACATCATATTCGTAACTGCCAGAGCGCCGGCATTGATCATTGGGTTGATAGGTTTTGAAGGCTTTTCAACCTCCAATTTCGATATGGAATAGAAAGGATCGCTTGTCGGTTCCTTTCCCACTCTGGAAAAGACCGCGTCTTCCCCGTGATTCATTAGTGCTACCGCTAAAGCCAACACTTTGGATACACTTTGAATTGTAAAAAAATAATCGGCTTCTCCGGCTTGTACGCATTCCCCGTCTAAATGAAAAAAGGATGCGGCATTAATCTCCGGGTTTTGCCTTTTAAGGGCTGGAATATAGTCCGCAACTTTACCATTATTTGCATAAATCCGAATATGATCCACCCATTTTTCCAATTGTTTTTCCGTAACTTTTTCCATGAATCGTTTCCTCCTTAATGCATACAGCTGAAAAATCCGTTATACTTGTTTTGTAAACGCTAAAATACAGAGGTGAAAAAATTGATCGTACAACTAGCTGGCAACGTAAAATTCCCACTCACGCTTGATGCAAGTGTCTGGATTTTTGATGACCGCAAAGAAGAATTTGATAGAGCCTTTAACCGTAATAATGAACAGGAAGACAATCCCGAAGATGAACTGGAAAAAGCCTCAAATCGCTGGAATCGTGAAGTTTATCAGCAAAAACTGAATCCACCTGTGAACAAAAGTATTAACAAATATGAGCGTAAAAAAATCTTAGATAGTACATATGTAATGAATATAAAGCCTTTTCTGAAAACCGCAGAAGTCAATGAATCTGCAACAGCTGCCCTGCTTGAAACCGAAAACGGCGAAGAAGAAATCAGCCTTAATGCCCTGGAAGACGGCTATTTTCTGTTTGCTGTTGAAGGAAAACCGGTAAAAGAGGACGGCCCCCTACATTTTTATTTTGGCGATGGATCCAATAAAAATACACCTGTTAAAGGAATAACCGGTATTAAAATTAAGTAAACATAAAGACTGCGGCCAGTATATGGGATAAAGTTTTTTTATCCTAAATAAACAGCTCATGGAATATTCCATGAGCTGTTTAGATTACAGCAAATCTGCTGACAGCTGTGCCAGAGAAGATCGCTCACCCTTGTGAAATTTAACGTGTCCACTTAAAGAAGAATCCTTAAACTTCTCAACCACATGAATGAGACCGTTATTATACTCATCTAAATATGGATGATCGATTTGCCCGGGGTCTCCGAGCAAAATGACCTTACTCCCCTCTCCTATTCGTGTTAAAATTGTTTTCACCTCATGCTTTGTTAAATTTTGCGCTTCATCAATCAATATTAACTGCTGTGGAATACTTCTGCCTCTTATGTAAGTTAAGGCTTCCACCTGAATTGACCCCAGACCGGTCAGGATCTGGTCAAGCTCTTCTGTTTTTTGTACATCAAATAAATATTCGAGGTTATCATAAATCGGCTGCATCCAGGGCTTTAATTTTTCTTCCTTCTCGCCCGGTAAGTAGCCGATATCGTTACCTAATGGAACTACGGGCCTTGCCACAAGCATTTTTTTATATAACCGCATATCTTCTACTTGCATGAGTCCTGACGCAAGGGCCAGTAAGGTTTTACCTGTACCGGCTTTTCCAGTCAGGGTCACCAGCTGAATATCATTACGGAATAAAAGCTCAAGGGCCATCGTCTGCTGGGCGTTTCGCGGTTTTATCCCCCAGGCATTTTCAATCGACAGCCTGCATTTTTCAATACAATCCCGGTCTGAACGCACAACACCAATTGCAGATTGAGATGGATTCAGTTCATTTTTCATCACAACAAACTCATTTGGATATAAATAGTTCTTTTCAGATTCAGGAATTTTTAAAGTTCCGTTCTGGAAAAAGTCATTCAACTCCTCCTCTTTAATCATCCATTGTTGATAGCCCTCATAAACATTGTCCTCTTTGACGGCGCGTTCATTCAAATAATTTTCAGCAGTCAGACCCAGTGCATCTGCTTTTACCCTCATTAAGATATCTTTTGACACTAAGATAACTTTGTGATTCATGTCCTCCTTTTGAGATTCGAGGTGTAAATTTAAAGCTACGGCCAGTATTCGATTATCATTGGTCCGCTCCAGAAAGATTTCCCCCAGTTTGGAAAAAGAGCGATGATTTAATTCAATCCGCAAGCTTCCACCATTAGGCAGTTTCACACCATTATAAAGCTCACCGATCTGACGAAAGCGATCAATAATTCTTGAGGTTTCTCGTGCATTATGGCCTACTTCATCCATATTGCGCTTCTTGGAATCCACTTCTTCTAGAACAACGGCCGGAATCACCACCTCATGCTCGTCAAATGAAAAAATGGCACGTGGATCCTGAAGTAAAACATTTGTATCTAAAACATAAGTTATGTCCAAAATGCCGCCTCCTAAGTTTCTAATAATTAAGAATTGGCAAGGCTTCCGTATTTTAAATATATGACGAAAATCATAAAGTTAGACGAATGAGAAACAATATATTTATAAAGTGAAACTTCCATTGGTGGGGTTTTTCTCCATCTCTCCCCGATGGTTCGTTGAACAAATCAGGTTTTTACTGGCCGTTTCTCCCCCACTTCGTCTTGTCAGGTTTACCTCAAAACTTGAAAGCAGGTGTATTACTTACGGTCAGTTCATACGTGATAAAAGGAGGTTTGAATAATGAGGAATGTAATGTACTCTTTCGCCATTTTGTTTCTCGCAATCACGTTTAGTGCTTGTCAGAATAACGAAGAAGCACGAAATGACAACAACATGGACAAGTACTTAAAGGTAAGGGATTCGGAAGTTACCCATGAGGATAAAGAATACTCCAATCAGGAAATGGCTCAGCATCTGGCCGAAATAGCGACAGATGTACCAGGTGTAAATGGCGCCACAGCTGTTGCTGCAGGTCCTTATTCAATTGTGGGCATAGATGTAGATGAAGAATTGGACCGCTCAAGGGTCGGAACCATCAAATATTCGGTTTCGGAAGCCCTTAAAGAAGATATTCATGGAAACAATACGATGGTAACGGCAGACGGAGATGTGAACGAGCGACTCCAGCGACTGGCTTATAAGGTAAGACAGGGACACCCGGAAGATGCCATCATCGACGAACTGGCAGCAATTGTAGGAAGATACATGCCTGAGGTACCGCCAAAACAAAAACAACCCGCAGAACCTGATTCCAACAGTGAAATGCTGAAAGATCAGAAAAAGAAAGAACAACTGGATAAAGCACAGAACGATCAATCCAACCAGCAAATGAAAAATCAGGATTAATCATGTTTAAACGAGGCTTGCCAGCTTAGCCTCGTTTATTTTTTCAGATAAATTTCAAGCCGGGACGCTCATTCAGCCAAATTATGACATAAAACTCATTTACATGTTATACTTATGGGGAATGAGGTGATCACTTGAAAGTAAAATGCATCTTATGTGATAAAGTAGAGAAAATTGCAGAGGATAGTCTGCTGGCTAAACAGCTTCGTAAAAAACGTGTCATGACGTATATGTGTGATACATGCAGGGAACGCATTGATCACAAAACGGAAAAAAGGCTGGATACCGGCAACTACCGGGAATACCGCGAAAAAAAGAAAGATCCTTATCTTTAAAGTTTTTATAGCACATAGGAAAATCCGATTCAATGGTTTGAATCGGATTTTGTACATTAAGGATACATAGTAAACTTCTGAGGTTCTTGATGAATTTGATCATAAATACATTCAATTAATTCTACCGGAAAACGAAAGGAGCGATCTTCCTCCTTTTTCTGGACTCTGACGCTATACATATCCTCCCGTTTATCCACGTGAATGCTTGTCACGTTGTGTTCTTCCTCCAGCATTTGTTTAAAAAAAGCTGCTGTTTCCACCGCGGCTTGATCGTCAGGCCTCGCATCCGCCACCAACTGAATGGATAACCAATTATACACAACGTCCTGTAAAGACTTCACGTTTGTTTTCCAACTCCTTCCCCATTTCTTCGTTTCCTTTCCTGAGCTAAGCGGTACCTGTAAATCGCCAGAACAAGCGAAGATATCACTAAGACCTCTAGAATGGGTAATAAAACGGCAAAAAATAAAAGAACGTAGCATCCTAAAGCAAGTAGTATGTATATAATGATTGATTTTAATACAGGGATTTTCCGTGCAAATCCAAGTTTATAAGTAATAGCTGCAAAAATAAAAATCGTTGCATATAACAAAATGATTCCCGTTTGCCCACCGACATCATTTAACATGAACTCCGTCAATGGCCGAAATCCCTGGCTGGCAATAATTTCCTGGTCTGACATAGTGCTGCCTCCTAATGACGTCATCAGTATTATCATACTAAATTTTTAAAAATAATACTACCGTGAAACTTCAATCAAAAAGGCTGGGAGCAAAAGAGTTTTCACTCGGATTCATCCGAATGTTGATAAGCTATAGAACCAGCGCCACGGAAATATACCTCTTGTTGACTCTTCCATTCCTCGTGTACACTTAAAGATAAAGAGGTGGAATTATGAAGTATGAACACAAGGCCTTTATATTGGCTCTTTTCGTTATTTTATGCTATGTTGCTGTGGGAATTGCTATCGGATTCCAGCAATATCTCCTTGCAGGCGGCTTATTTCTGCTCGGGTTTGTGATTATGGGATTCGGACTAAGATTGAAAAGAAAACAAGGATTATGAACAAAGAAAAAAAGGACTGACAAAGCCTTATATGACTTTGCCAGTCCTTTTCTCAGTCCTTCAGGTAAAGATAGTGATCAATAATTTCTTTGTGAACAGCGGGATTACATGTAATCACCGTATTTTCACGGAGCATATCGAGTGGTTTTCCGTCCGCTCTCGTAGCCATACCTCCGACTTCCTGAACGATGACAACACCTGCCGCAATATCCCATGGTGCTAATCTCATCGTTATATAGCCGTCCATAATTCCTTCCGCCACATAGGCGAACTCCAGAGCAGCAGAACCATAGGAACGGGTCCCGCGAACTGTTCTTATTAGCTGATGTACACCTGTCTCATCAAGTCGGCGGTTCGGTACAGCCCAGAACTGATTAATTCCGATTAAACAATCCTCGAGCTTCCTTGTATGATCCAATTTCGGAAGCAGATCCTTATTTTTATAAGCTCCCTCTCCCTTTTTCGCCGAATATAAATCACCGGTCATAACGTTATAAATAAGGCCTATAATCCCCACACCATCCTGATATATAGCCACTGAAATGGCAAAATTTCGTTTCTGATGGACGAAATTCATGGTCCCGTCAATCGGATCAATAATCCAGACAACACCGTCAAGGCTCTTCACATCATCACCGAAGCCTTCCTCACCCAATACCTGATGATCAGGGTAAGTCTTCCTGATCTTTTCCGCAAAAAACTTTTCCGTATCCTCGTCCACCTCGGTGACTAAATCTTTGCGGTCCCGTTTGGTATTTACTTTAAATGGCTGCTGAACCCTTTCTTTAATTCGTTCACCAGCCTCCATCGTCCACTCTTTTGCCTGGATAAATAACGCATGTTTTTGCTCAGCTTCCATTCCGCAAACTCCTTTTTATGTATTACGTATATCCTAACAAAATTTCACCAAAAACGCTATGTAAGCAAATTCATTTTGTCAACGGCACCACTATGTTAAGATAAAAAGACAAATCTTGACGTTCTTTTTAACTGTATCAAACTGTTGCTTAGAGAGGAGTACATATATGACAGAATTTAAGGGATTTACGCAGGAGGATTTCGATGTATTTACCATTCCGGGTCTCGACGCTCGCATGGAAAAGCTACGGGGCAATGTTTCGCCCAAATTAGAGGCTGTAGCGGAGGAATTGGCACCGGCATTAACAACGATGACAGGCGATGAAATGTTTGTTCACGTTGCTAAGCATGCCCGACGTACAAAAAATCCACCCAGCGATACCTGGGCAGCATTAGCCCGCAGCAACCGAGGCTACAAAAAGCTCCCCCACTTTCAAATTGGACTTTGGGAGTCACACTTATTTATCTGGTTTGCCATGATTTATGAAAACCCTGTAAAACACGAATATGCCGAAGTATTAAAGAAGAACATGGATAAAGTCAAAAGCCAAATACCTGACCACTTTGTGTGGTCCGGTGACCATACAAAGCCAGACGCTGAACGACACAATGAAATAGACCTGGACAAGCTTGTTGACCGATTATCCAACGTAAAAAAAGCAGAAATTCTATGTGGGGTAAACATTGATCGAAATGATCCGATTCTAACAAAGCCGGATGACTTTCTGAAAATGTGCGAAAACACATTCCAAACCCTGGAACCACTCTACCAATACACAAAAGAACTATAAGCGGAAAAGCGAAGGCGACCGTTTCGGCCCGGATCCATAACCAGAATCTCCGGATTGGCCATTCTTTGGCCATGGAGGATTCTGCTTATGTCCGCTTGGGCCCGGGAGCCCAGCTGGACAAAAGAAAAGCGGAGACAGCCATCATGGACAATTGGCTGCTTCCGCTTTTTCTATTATTTCATAGTAATGGTTTCCCCGTTACCGGCCTGTTTAGCCTTTTGAACCGTTCGATAGGTGGAGTAGCCTGACTGCTTTTGAAAATCTTTGTCCAGCTGCTTTTCCTCTGTCTTGGAAGGTACAATTTCCTTGAAACGATTGTAAGCCTTTAATACGTCATCACGCCCGACTTTACCTTCATAGGCGGTTTCCACCAGCTGCAGAAAGTGAATGACGTCCATAACTTCGTTGGTATCCCATGATTCATCTATTGGGTAGTTGTACTCCATCGGTTGTCCCCTTTCTATTAACCCTGACTCCATTTTTCTTTGACTTGTTCCATATCGTTTTGAATCCGGTCGAACAGTTCTTTTACGGATGGGATATCATAAATCCGGCCGGTTACCTGTCCGGCCCATCCAAATCCATCTTCAGAATCTCCGTATATATATCGTTTATTCGTTTCACCACTTATATACGGTTTTAATATCTCAAATCCTGGCTCTTCCTTTTCCAGTTCAAGAATTTTTTCTGTCCACTGATTCTTTAATGCTCTTGCAGGTGCACCCAGAGAACGTTTAATGACAACCGTGGATTTTTCATCTGCTTCCACGAGTTGCTTTTTATGGGACTCATGAGCATGAACACATTCTTTTGTTGCGATAAAGCGTGTACCCATTTCAATCCCTTCAGCTCCCAAAGCCAAGGCGGCCATTAGTCCTTTCCCATCAGAGATTCCGCCTGAGGCTACAACAGGAATATCGACGGCATCGGCAACCTGTGGGGTTAACACAAACGTTCCGATATCATCACGCCCCAGATGTCCTCCACCTTCATGGCCGACAACCATAACAGCATCCGCCCCAAGCTCTTCCGCTTTTACTGCCTGTCTTTTTGCAGCAACTAGAACCATTTTCTTAATGTCCGTATCTTTAACCATATCTAAAACAGGCTTGGGATTTCCTCCTGTAACCGTAATGACAGGCACCTGTTCTTCACGGGCTACAGCTACCATGTGTTCGAATGGACGCCCGTGCTGGCCAATAGCAAAATTAACACCGAATGGCTGATCGGTTAATGAACGAACTTTGTGGATTTCATCCCGCAGCTGATCCTCATTTTCCAGACTCATCGCGGTGATTTGGCCGAGGCCTCCAGCATTGGAAACCGCAGCAGCTAATTCGGCATAAGCCAGATGAGCAAGCCCACCCTGGATAACGGGATAATCAATATGTAACAATTTTGTTATTCTTGTTTCAATGCCCATATAAATCGCCTCCCCTTTTTCTTTTCTTCATCGTATCATAAGAACATCATTTGTGAACCCGGATAATCCGATCATTATTCTCGGTAAAAGCAAAAAAAACTGCCCATCAGAAGTGAGGGACAGTTCAAATCTTTTCTTAGTTCCGTTTGTTATGACATTCGCATCCTTTTCCGTACAGGGTCGTCACTTTCTCGTCTTCAAAATGATCAATCACACGTTGGCAGTCCTGACAAACAATGGTACCTATCACCGAAACCAGCTCCTTAACGTAATGATTACTATGGGTTTATTTTAATATGTCACATTATATTTTTCAAGCCCAATTAGTATGACATTTTCATTTTATATGTCATTTTATGTAGTTTAAACCATTATCTTAATATTCTGTCTTTTGTTCGCTTTTCATGATAAGATAAAAGAAATACCATGTTTAGGGGTGAGTAATTTGAGTAGAAGTTCCTTTGTGTATGTAGATAAAAGCAACTCCATAACCCTGGAAAATGTGAAGGAATGGCTGAATGATTATCAGGAGATGACTACAAAAACGGGGCAACAGCTGGACTGGAATTACGAAAATCACGCCTTTCCATATATCATTGAAGAAAACGAAAACGATCAGGGACACTATTTGAGATTAAAAGGAACCCTTGATCGTTATGACGCTATACTGATGGGGGTGAATGAAGATGGCGGCAAAATACAAATCACCCTCCCATCCACCGCCACGCATGGAGATAAAAGCAAGGCTAATGAATTTGCAAAGTTCTTCCGCAAAAAATCCGGGGGAAAACTGCAATTATTTAACGGCAGAGTAATGAGTAAATAAATTTAAAGGAATTCCTGCATAAAAAAACCCCAGCGTCAGAATTGCTCTGACATAGGGGTTTTGTTCCTACGGGGTCTTAATGAGTTGAGGATCAACCATTTCGTACCCTTTTTCCCGTAGCCCTGTTACAATTTCCTCCAGGGCTTTAGCGGTCCATTCTCTATCGTGCATTAACAGATTGGCACCATTGGATAATAGCTCTGTATGAACCATAATATCCGCGATGGCTTCTTCTGACATATACTCCTGCTTAAAATCATACCCATAAGACCAGTTCATTAAGGTCATTCCCTCTTCTTTTACTACTTGTTTTGCATATTCTGTATTTACTCCATGAGGGGCCCGGAAAAATGCTGGTCTCTCTCCTGTAACTTCCTCAATGACATCATTTAATTTCACTATTTCTTCCTTTTGCTTTTCCTTAGAGACATCGTCTAATTTCGTATGATTATACGTATGGTTTCCAATAGCAAATCCCATGTTCGCAATTTCCTTCAGTTTGCCCTGTTCTTCTTCCGTATCAATAAAATGTCCGTTGATAAAGAAAATAGCAGGTGCATTCATTTTTTTCAGGGTCTTTGCCATCTCCACAGCATGCTCATCCGGTGCATCATCAAAGGTTAATAAGACAACCTTTTCATTCGCACCTTCAACGATTGGCTTTACACTCCAGACGTCGGAAATCTCATACTGAGGTTGTTTATTTTCAGGTTCATCCTGTTCTTCTTTCTCTGCTGGATTGTCCGGGGGATTGCCAGTACCCTCGTCCTCTTTAGCAGGGGCTTCTTTATCTTGTTGTTCTTCTCTTTGTTCAGCCTGTTCCTTTTGCTGCTGTTCATTGGTCTCCTGTTCTTTATTCTCTTTCTCCTCGTCTGCACTTTCATTGGTATTACATGCCGCCAATCCCAATAAGATAAGAAGCCACATAAAAATGGCAAATTTCTTCATGTTCATCCTCCCATATGATGTGAAAAAATAATCTTAAATTTATTATACAGGAAATACTATAGATCATGGGCATGGAATTTCATTTCACTCAGATTATGTTATATTTAAGGGTGATTGGATATACAAGACATCAAGAGTTTACAGGGCAAGCTTGGAGGAATTAAAAAATGCTCACATCTATAAAGAAACATTTTCCAATAGGCGGAAGAACCATTAAAACCGGTATATCCGTTTTTCTAACAGCACTTATCTGTCAAATTTTTCAGTTTCCTGCCATATTCGCTGTTATGACGGCTATCGTTACGATTGAACATACAGCCGCTGATTCGATCAAAAAAGCGATGGTTCGATTTCCGGCATCGGCTATTGGAGCGTTTTTATCTGTATCCTTTTATACGGCATTTGGAAAGAGTGCGGCTACCTACGCCCTTGCGGCTATGTTGACTATTGCCATTTGTCATAAGCTAAAGCTGGATGAAGGAATCGTTGTGGCTACCTTAACAGCTATTGCGATGATCCCGGACTTTCAGGGGAATTCATTTGAGTCCTTTCTGGTACGATTAGCGACCACATCCATAGGGATTATCGTCTCCACAGGCGTCAATTTTTTCTTACTTCCACCGGATTATACGGACAAAATACATAACAACATGAACCGGCTATTTGAAAAAGCAGCCCGATTAAATCTTACCATTAGTGAATTCGTGCTTGATCAAAAGCAAAACCGTAAACAGAGAAACCGTATCCTTTACCAGCAGATCATCCGGGAGATTAATCAGACGTATCAGCTAATCGCCTTTCAGCGGGAAGAATGGAGATACCATCGATACTCCAAGGAGGCTTTTCGTCAGCTTCACTTTTGTCAAAAAAAATTAACTTATTTACAGCAAATGATCGATCATGTGGGAAATTTACAATTTGTACAATTAAAGAAAAATGCTTTTAATGAAGAAGAAAAGACGCTTTTACATAAGATTTTTGTATCGATTGCAGATATTTTGAAAGATCCTGAGCACGTGATTTCTGAAGCACATTATAATAGGATTGAAACATTAGATGATGAATTCTGGCATTGGAAGGAGGAACACATTAAAAAGGCTGAATCTGCTGAACACCTGCCACCGCAGACGATTGTTCTGTATGAGCTGTTATTTTTACATCGCATATTAGAAGAACTTCAACGAATGACACATAATGAACACAAAATTGAAGAAGATAAGTAATAAATAACAGCAGAGGAGATAATCAGCTATGGGTAAAGTATCAAAAGTATTTTATATCAGTTTAGTCGTCTCTTTGCTCTTTATTGTTTGGGGAGTTTTGCCAAATGATTGGGTAGGAGACTGGAGTTTACAAATTGTTACATCTAATGTTCAAGGCTTCCTGGTTGATAAGTTTGGCTGGTTTTACCTGCTATCAGCTACAGCCTTTTTAATTTTTGCTATTTTCCTGATTGCCTCTAAGTACGGGAATATTGTTCTCGGAAAAGATTCAGACAAACCTGAGTACCCTTATATTACCTGGTTTGCGATGTTATTTAGTGCAGGTATGGGGATCGGGCTTGTGTTCTGGGGAGCGGCTGAGCCGATTTCCCACTTTCATAATCCGCCTGAAGTAGGATTAGAAACAGAGGATACAGCAAAAATGGCCTTGCGATACAGCTTCTTTCACTGGGGACTGCATCCTTGGGCTATTTACTCGATTCTTGCTTTAGCCCTTGCTTACTTTCAATTTAGAAAAGAGTCCCCTGGTCTGGTAAGCAGTATTTTAGAGCCATTATTTGGAGATAAGATGAAAGGCGGATGGGGGACAACTGTTAATTTTATTGCCGTGTTTGCCACCATTTTCGGTGTAGCCACCTCCCTTGGATTAGGTGCCCAGCAGATTAATGGCGGTATAGGCTTTTTGTTTCCTGGCATCGAAACTAGCATGGGTTTACAACTGATTATCATAGCCATTGTAACTGTATTATTTTTATTCTCAGCTATGACAGGTTTGGATAAAGGGATAAGATATCTCAGTAATACAAATATTGTCCTTGCCATTTTGCTCATGTTTTTCCTGCTGTTTGCAGCACCGACAAACTTTATCATGGATTTATTTACGACCACTTTAGGAAGCTATGTTCAAAACCTTCCTTCCATGAGTTTTCGAATGACGCCTTTTGATGAGAATAGTACATGGGTTCAGGACTGGACGATTTTCTATTGGGCCTGGTGGATTGCCTGGGCACCATTTGTCGGCACTTTTATTGCCCGTGTCTCCAGAGGGAGAACTGTTCGGGAATTTGTGCTCGGGGTTCTGTTAGTACCGACCCTTTTTGGTGCTCTATGGTTTTCCGTATTCGGCGGCTCCGCCATATCTCTTGAATATCACCAGGGAATGGATATTATTAATGTGATCAATGAACAAGGAAATGAAATCGCCTTATTTAAGGTATTACAGAACTACCCGATTAGTGTAATTACGTCAACCCTGGCCATTTTGCTTATTAGTACTTTTTTCATTACGTCTGCGGATTCCGCAACTTTTGTCTTGGGAACACAGACTACCCATGGTGATTTAAACCCGGGGAAAAAGGTGAAATTCATTTGGGGAATTATTATATCTGCAACCGCTGCAGTCCTTCTATGGCAGGGTGGCTTAGGAGCATTGCAGACAGCTTCGATTATTGCCGCGTTTCCATTTGCTTTTGTGTTGCTGCTGATGATCTTTGCTCTTCTGAAAGAATTTGATGAAGAAGCAAAGTATTATCCTTTACAGCGACGAAAAAGGCACGCCCAGCCTCCAAAGCAGGAATAATAAAAAAGACTCCCTTGACCTTTACTGGACAAGGGAGTCTTTTTATGTAAAGAGATGCCAGAGACAGTATCCACCATAAACAGCACCAAATGCAAGCGCAATGTACAGCAGTCGGATTTTAGAGTTTGAAATAAAATACTTTCCTCCATAAAAGGCTATAACAAAAAACCAGATAAAAAATAGTACATTCACAACCGGATGATCCTTAGCAGACAGGTAGGTTGTCAATATGTATACACTCCATAAAATGATCAGGAGCTGTAAAAACGTCCATTTATACATCCCTATCATCCTCATCGAATCAATTTCCTGTACTATATGTTTATGAACCAGAGGAACAAAATATGGGAAAAAGCTGAATGGATTTTAGACTGACATTTAGATAGTTCATGAGTTATAGATAAAATCCTTAAAATACAGCTAGATTGTTCTGAATCAAGATGAGTTTTATCATGTGAATAAAATCAAAGCTTTAGAATGTGTGCTATGTCGCCGCTACGGGAATATGCTGCGCTTTCACCCAAGGGCACAAATGCGACATCTATTCAAACTCCTTAAGGTCGTTTTTCATAGTGTCTTCTTTGCCGTGGGCGGCTGGTGAGCCTCCTCGCGCTATCGCACTTGTCCAGTTACGGCTCCTAAGTCAAGGCGGATATAAGCCAAAGCCATTCCGTGGACAGAGTCATGCATTAAAAAAGCTGCTCCAAAAGGAACAGCTTTTAAAAATTATCCTCTTTATTTTGGTACGTGGATTGGCATGCCAAGCGCAACTTCAGAAGCTTCCATAGTCATCTCGCCCAATGTTGGGTGTGCATGAATGGTCAGAGAAATATCTTCTGCAGTCATGCCTGCTTCAATAGCAAGGCCAATTTCAGCAATAACATCACTTGCATTTGCACCTGCTACTTGTCCGCCGATGACAAGACCGTCCTCTTTACGAGTGACAAGCTGAACAAATCCGTCTGTATCATTCAGAGATAAAGCACGACCATTTGCTGCATATGGGAACTTCGCTACTTTTACATCATAGCCATCCTCTTTTGCAGCGTCCTCTGTATAACCAACGCTTGCAAGCTCAGGATCAGTAAAGGCTACAGCTGGGATACCCATGTAATCAATCTCGGATGCTTCACCACTGATGGCTTCTGCGGCAATTTTACCTTCATAGGATGCTTTATGAGCAAGTGGTGGTCCTTCAACAATGTCCCCAATAGCATAGATGTTGGATACATTGGTCCGGCACTGCTTATCAATTTTAATAAGGCCTTTATCCGTCAATTCCACACCTGCTTGCTCTAAACCAAGTTCGTCTGTATTTGGACGACGGCCGACGGTAACAAGTACATAGTCAGCATCAACGGTTTCTTCTTTTCCTTTTACTTCATATTTAACCGTTACACCATCTTTCTTTTCTTCAACGCCTTGTGCCATAGCATTTGTAATGACGTTTACACCTTTCTTCTTCAGGCGACGTTTTACAATAGAAGTCATGGACTTATCAAAACCGCCAAGGATGTCATCGGTACCTTCAAGAACAGTAACTTCTGTACCAAAGTTTGCATAAGCGGTACCAAGCTCAGAACCGATGTAACCTCCACCGATAACGACTAATTTTTCCGGAATCTCGGAAAGATTTAGGGCTCCGGTAGAATCTAATACACGGTCAGAGTATGGGAATGGTTTAAGCTCAATTGGACGGGATCCAGTTGCAATAATGCAATTGTTGAACTTATAGGTCTGTGAATTTTTCTCATCCATAATTTTTGCTGTGTTTTGATCAACAAAGTAAACTTCACCTTTTACAATATCCACTTTGTTTGCTTTAAGTAGGCCTTCAACACCACTGGTAAGCTTATGAACAACACCGGACTTCCACTTTTGAACTTTTGAAAAGTCTACAGACACATTTTCTGCCGTAATTCCCATATCATCGGAATGATTGGCATTTTCATAACGATGAGCTGCAGAAATTAAGGCTTTGGATGGGATACAGCCAACGTTTAAACATACCCCGCCAAGATCGCCTTTGTCGGCAATCGTAACTTTTTGGCCCATTTGAGCAGCACGGATAGCTGCAACGTATCCGCCCGGGCCTGCTCCTACGACAAGTGTGTCTACTTCAACTGGAAAATCTCCTACTACCATAATATTACGCCTCCATCATGATTAATTGTGGATCATTCAACAAGCGTTTAACATGGTTCAACGCTTCTTGAGCAGTTGCACCGTCAATGATACGGTGGTCAAAGCTTAATGACAATGCTAATACTGGAGCTACAACCACTTCCCCATCGCGTACCACTGGTTTTTCAGCGATTCGGCCAATTCCAAGGATTGCTACCTCTGGATGATTGATAACTGGAGTGAACCACTGTCCGCCAGCAGAACCAATGTTAGTAATTGTACATGATGCACCTTTCATTTCGTCTGGTGCCAGTTTGCCATCACGAGCTTTGCCTGCCAATTCATTGATTTCTGCAGAAGTTTCAAAGATGGACTTACGGTCAGCATCTTTGACAACAGGAACAAGAAGTCCTTTGTCTGTATCTGCTGCAATACCAATGTTGTAGTAATGCTTATGAACGATTTCATCGGTTTCATCATCAATGGATGTATTCAATGCTGGATATTTCTTCAACGTTGAAACAAGAGCTCTTACGACATATGGAAGATAGGTAAGTTTAATATCCTGGTCTAATGCCGCTTGCTTGAATTTCTTACGGTGTGCAACAAGTTCTGTTACATCCACATCATCCATAAGTGTAACATGCGGTGCAGTCTGTTTCGATTTTACCATAGCTTTGGCAATAGAACGACGGATTCCGCTCATTTTTTCGCGAGTTTCCGGATATTGTCCTTCTGTTGCCACTGGCTGTGCACCTGCTGCAGCTGCTGGCTCTTCGGTTTCAGCCGCTTGAGCAGTGTCTGCCTGGTCACCGCTAAGGAAACGGTCAATATCTTCTTTCAGCACACGATTATTTTTACCGGAACCGCTAACTTGCTGAATGTTTACGCCCTTGTCACGGGCATATTTACGTACAGATGGCATAGCGATTACACGTCCGCCTTCTGCAGCTTCCTGTTCATCTGCTTGTGCAGGCTGTTCCTTCGTTTCTTCCTGCACGTCTTCTTTAGGGGCTTCTTCGCCTCCACCTGTATCCGGCTCTTCATCATAACCTTCAGCGTCAAACACGATTAGTGTATCGCCTACGGTGGCTACTTGACCTTCGTCTACTTTTACGTCTGTAACTGTTCCGTCAACAGGGGATGGGATTTCTACAACAGATTTATCGTTTTGTACCTCACAAAGTACATCATCTTCTTTTACTTCGTCTCCTGGTTTCACAAACCATTTAACAATTTCACCTTCGTGTATACCTTCACCAATGTCTGGAAGTTTGAAATTAAAGGCCACTAGAGTTCCCTCCTATTCAATCTATTAAAAGTTAATCGCTTCTTTTGCCTTTTCAATAATGTCCTGATGATTTGGTAACCATACCTCTTCTGCTGCTGTAAATGGATATACGGTATCTGGAGCCGCAACTCTTAATACAGGAGCCTCTAAGTGCAGGATAGCACGTTCCTGAATCTCAGACATGACCTGTCCGCCAATTCCTGCCTGACGCTGTGCTTCCTGAACCATTACAACACGATTGGTTTTCTTCACAGATTCAAGAATCGTCTCGTAATCGACCGGACTTACCGTACGAAGGTCAATAACCTCAGCGCTAATGCCTTCATTTTCAAGCTCTTCTGCAGCTTTTAAGGCAGAGTGTACCATTGCACCATAAGCAATAAGTGTAAGATCTGAGCCTTCGCGCTTTACATCCGCTTTATCTAAATCAACCGTGTATTCCTCTTCAGGAACTTCTCCGCGGAAAGAACGATAAAGCTTCATGTGCTCTAAGTAAACAACAGGGTCGTTATTGCGAATGGATGAAATTAACAAACCTTTCGCATCATAAGGTGTAGATGGTATAACTACCCGCACACCTGGTTGCTGGGCAATAAGACCCTCTAAGCTGTCTGCGTGCAGCTCAGGTGTGTGAACGCCGCCGCCAAATGGAGAACGAATCGTGATCGGTGCGTTTTTGGTATCACCTGTACGGTAACGCATACGGGCTGCCTGACCATTAATCGCATCCATTGCCTCATAGACGAAGCCAAAGAATTGGATTTCAGGCACAGGACGGAAACCTTGTGTCGATAGACCTACAGACATACCAATTATTCCGGACTCTGCAAGCGGCGTATCAAATACACGATCTTCGCCAAATTCTTTCTGCAAACCTTCAGTTGCACGGAACACACCGCCGTTTTGACCGACGTCTTCACCGAAAACTAATACGTTTTCGTCATTTTTTAATTCCGTACGCATAGCATCAGTTATCGCTTGAATCATCGTCATTTGTGCCATGATCTACTTCGACTCCTTCTCTTTATATTCTTCCATTTGTTCTTTAAGGTTAGATGGAAGTTCTTCATGCATAATGGAGATCAGGTCTGTTACCTTTTGTTTTTCCACTCCATCTGCTTCTTTGATTGCGGCTTTAATCTCTTCTTTAGCCGTTTCGATGGTTTTGTTTTCTTCTTCTTCAGACCATAGTCCTTTAGCTTCCAGGTATTTACGGAAACGGATTAATGGGTCTTTCTTTTCCCATTCATCATCCAATTCTTCCGTACGATAACGTGTAGGGTCATCCCCAGCCATAGTATGAGGACCATAACGGTACGTAACAGTCTCAATAAGGGCAGGACCTTCACCGTTAATCGCACGTTCTCTTGCTTCACGAACAGCCTTATATACAGCCAATACATCCATTCCGTCCACACGCACACCAGGAATACCTGCTGCAACAGATTTCTGGGCGACAGTGCTTGCTGCTGATTGCTTTTCAACAGGAACAGAAATGGCAAAGTGGTTGTTTTGAACAACAAATACGTTATTGGCTTTATAAGCACCTGCAAAGTTAATCCCTTCGTAAAAGTCACCCTGGGAAGCTCCACCATCGCCTGTATATGTAATAGCAACAGCTTTTTCCCCACGTTTTTTCAAGCCTAAGCCAACACCTGCAGCCTGAGTATACTGGGCACCAATGATGATTTGCGGGCTTAACGCATTCACACCCTCTGGCATCTGATTCCCTTCATAATGACCACGGGAGAATAAGAAGGCCTTATAAAGAGGCAGACCCTGCCAGATTAATTGAGGCACATCACGATAAGCCGGAAGAAGATAATCCTCCTGATCAAGAGCAAATTGACTTCCTAATTGGGAAGCTTCCTGACCAGCTGTTGGTGCATAGAATCCTAAACGACCTTGACGGTTCAAGGCAATAGAACGCTGATCCAGCACTCGTGTATAGACCATGCGGCGCATAAGTTCTTTCAAATCATCATCTGATAAATCAGGCATTTCCTCTTTATTTACAACTTCGCCTTCTTCATTCAAAATTTGAATCATTTCAAATTGATTCTCGATGTTTTCAAGTGAATTTTTGAACAACTCAATCACCTATCCTTTCGTTTGAAAAATCATCTCCATCATTAGGTTTCCCAAAAATTGAGGAGAAGTACTCAATATTTTTGTATTTTTCGTACTCAATTATTTGAGAACTGATCAGTATAAAACTGTTACACAATGAAAGGTGCTTTTCATTAGTACAATTTGAGTTTAGCTCAAAGTTATTTATACGTCAAACATTTAATTTGTTTCCATAAAATCTTTTCAAATAGCGTGTTTTTAGTGTTTTATAACACATATGCATACATGGTGTTCTGTATCAATTTTTAGCCAAACTGTATTACTTTAAGTGTTCAACTGTTATAATTTACGAATAATACAGAAAAAGTGAAACGTCCATCGTTAAGTTTTTTTCGCCACGTAGTCTTGTATGGGTACCCTCAAAACTTGAAGCAGGAGTATGACGGCTTGACCTTATCTTTAAAACTACAGAAAGGCATACCCTTCCAGCATTTATCGGGTATGCCTTTCTATATGGTTAGATTAAGTTTTGTTATCCAGATCATAGTAAGGATCACGCACGATCCATTTCCCTACTCGGGGTCTTCGGTAGACTTAGCGTCATCTTTGCTTTTTTCCGTTTCATTTTTTTGGTTTTCTTTATTGTTTTCTTTGTTTGTTTCATTGTTTTCTTCTGTATCCTGTTTATCTTTTCCCTCACTGTCTGCAGACTCTTCCTCAGACTGAGCGTCCTGGTCATTGCCTTCAAACTCGATATTCAGGTCTGTTGCCTCGTAAAACTCCATTTTTAAATCATTGTAATCTTCTGTAGCAGTATTAAATGCATCTCTGGCTTCTTTATACTGGTCATAGCTCTTGTTGATTTTTTCAATTTGGGCTTCCAGATCTTCCATTTTCAGTTCTTCATTTTTCAGCATGCTGTACAGTTTCTCATCACGTTTCAGAGCTTCTTTATAGGCCTTATGTAAATCTTCATAGGCACTGTATCGTGTGTCCATTGCTTTTTTTAAGTCTTTAGCCTTTGACTGAAGCTCCTCTGTTTCCAGATCCTCTATCACGGAATCAACGTTATCAAATTCTTCTTTTGCCGCGTCTATGCTTTCTTTTTCAGACTGAATAATTTCCTTGCGTTGCTCTAAAATTGAAACGGCTTCATCGGAGAGCTTCTTTATCTTGGCCATTTCACTTTCCGGCAATTCTAAAATCTGTTCATACAATGCTTGCTCTTCATTTTGTAATGAAACCAGCTGTTCTTGCTGTTCCCCGAAGTTCTTTTCCAACTCAACTGCTTTCTCTAAATGATTGTACATTTGTTCCGAAGCAGAAGGACCCTGTTGACACGAGGCCATTAAGAACATTACGAAAATCATTACTAAGATTCCTTTTCCTTTTCGCAACATTTCCTTCCTCCTTATGGCTACTTCTTTCTAAGTATACCACACATGTTTTTTCTATAATATGTTTTTTAAAAGCGAAATAGGCATTCAATCTTTAAACATTTTCATACTCCTTGTGATAATATACAATATATAGGAACAATGAAATATAGAGGAGTGTCACACATGATTACAATGGATGATATCGTCCGTGAAGGCCATCCAATGCTTCGAACCGTAACCAAAGAAGTTCCGATCCCTCCTGCAAAGGAAGATCAGGAAACCCTTAAAGAGATGCTGCAATTCTTAAAAAACAGTCAGGATGAAGAAATCGCTGAAAAATATAACCTGCGTCCCGGTGTTGGACTGGCAGCACCGCAGTTAGGTTTGGATAAACGTATGCTTGCTATACATGTTGATGATATAAAAGGAAAATTGCACAGCTATGCCTTGTTTAACCCTAAAGTTGTCAGTCATTCGGTTGAAGGTGGTTATCTTTCAAGCGGAGAAGGCTGTTTAAGTGTTGATCGTGAAGTGCCGGGTATTGTGCCCCGCCATGCACGAGTAACCGTGAAAGCATACGACATGGATGGGAATCAGGTGAAACTGAGATTAAAAGGCTATCCTGCCATTGTCATTCAACATGAAATAGATCATCTCAACGGCGTCATGTTTTATGACCATATCAATGAAGACAATCCCTTCCAGCCTCCGGAAAACGCAAAGCCTGTTGACCAGGAGTAAAGCTGAATATTCTGTCCGAAAAGTCGCTTGAACAGGTGTCATTCCTGTTTTGGCGACTTTTTTATATTCCTGCAAATTGTTTTCAGTTCTTCAGCAATTCTATTCATGAAAATTGGTTTTTCTGGTTAGAATAATGCATGTAAGCACCGCGTGAAATAAATAATTTTTATAAACTTTAAGGTTTATCTATTTCATTCTTGCGCAAACCATATTATACTAAAAGTACTTGGGAAAGGGTCGGCAAATAAATAGATAGCGTTTTTTCTTAGCTTTTCAATACACATGAAAGGAGCATTGATATGCGATTGAAACGTTTAAGAGAAAAGCTAAAAAGACGTTGGAAGGATCTTTTGGGTCGAAAAAAATATGCATAGTATTTCCTCCGTACCTGTTTAAATCAATATAATATACGTTTGTCCAATACAACAATTTAATGTGGAATCAGGATATGAATTTTTATCTAGTAAGGAGAGATCGACATGATTTTTAAAGTACTTTATCAAGAAAGCCCGGAGGAAGTTCCCATTCGAGAACGGACCCAAGCCATGTATGTGGAAGCAGAAAGTGAACGTGACATTCGCAAAAAACTATCCGATCGCAATGTTCATATTGAGCATATTATTCAACTAAGTGAAAAACACTTGGAATATGAGCAGGGCTCAGAAAACTTCGAAGTGGAGAAACTGTAAATGAAATTTGTTAAAAACGATCAGGCAGCGGTTTTTGCACTAGGTGGTCTGGGTGAGATCGGAAAAAATACGTATGGCATTCAATTCCAGGATGAAATCATTTTAATTGATGCAGGAATTAAGTTTCCTGAAGACGAACTGCTGGGAATTGATTATGTCATTCCGGACTATACCTACCTTGTTCAAAACCAGGACAAAATTAAGGGATTATTCCTCACCCACGGGCATGAGGACCACATCGGAGGCATCCCTTATTTATTACGTGAAATTAATATCCCTATCTATGGGGGTAAACTTGCGATCGGTTTAGTAAAAAGTAAATTAGAAGAACATGGATTATTACGGAATGCAAAGCTTCATACCATTCAAGAGGACGATGTGATTAAATTCCGTAAAACATCCGTATCCTTTTTCCGCACAACACATAGTATTCCTGACTCTTACGGTATTGTTGTAAAAACACCACCAGGAAATATTGTTCATACAGGAGATTTCAAATTTGATTTCACTCCTGTAGGTGAACCTGCCAACCTGACGAAAATGGCAGAAATCGGACGAGATGGGGTTCTGTGTTTATTATCAGATAGTACAAACAGTGAAGTCCCCGGATTCACTCTGTCTGAACGCGTAGTAGGGCAAAGTATACGAGAGATTTTCAGTAATGTGGAAGGAAGAATTATTTTTGCAACATTCGCTTCCAATATCCACCGCTTACAACAGGCTGTAGAAGCAGCTGTAAACAATAATCGAAAAATTGCTGTATTTGGACGCAGTATGGAAAAAAATATTCAGGTAGGAAAAGAATTAGGTTATATTCAGGCACCTGATGATGCTTTTATTGAGGCATCTCAGATTAACCGTCTCCCAAGTAATGAAGTGGCAATACTATGCACGGGATCTCAAGGTGAACCTATGGCAGCCCTTTCCCGTATTGCCAATGGAACACACAGACAGATCCAGATTCAGCCTGATGATACGGTGGTATTTTCTTCATCACCAATCCCAGGTAACACAATCAGTGTCAGTCGTATGATTAACATGCTTTACCGTGCCGGGGCAGAAGTTATTCATGGTTCATTAAATGATATTCATACTTCCGGGCATGGATCCCAGGAAGAACAAAAGCTTATGCTTCGTTTACTCAAACCAAAATACTTCATGCCTATTCACGGTGAATACCGTATGTTAGTAGAGCATATGAAACTGGCCAGTGATTGTGGAGTTGACCCAAAAGATTCATTTATTCTAGATAATGGGGATGTACTTGCATTAGGAAAAGACACTGCCTCATTTGCCGGTAAAATTCCTTCTGGTTCGATTTACGTCGATGGCAGTGGTATTGGCGATATTGGAAACATTGTTTTGCGGGACCGCAGAATTCTTTCCGAAGAAGGCCTTGTAATTGTTGTCGTCAGTATCAATATGAAGGAATTTAAGATTGCTTCTGGCCCGGACATTATCTCTCGAGGGTTTGTCTATATGAGAGAGTCTGAGGATTTAATCAAAGAAGCTCAGAAACTGGTTTCCAATCACCTGTTAAAAGTGATGGAACGCAGAACAAGCCAATGGTCCGAAATTAAAAATGAAATTACCGACACCATTGCACCGTTCCTTTATGAAAAAACTAAGAGAAAGCCAATGATTCTCCCTATTATTATGGAGGTATAGAATAACAAAAAGCTGTCTCATTAAGAGGCAGCTTTTTATGTTGCAGGAATACATCCTATCATTCGGTTTAGGGCAAAGGTATTTGTTCTTTCCCGGATCTTCATCACAGGTGCTTAGTCATCTTCCACAACTAAATTTTTCTCAAATCTGGAAATATCTTTATCAGCACCAATGACAATTAAAATATCATCTCCGCGAATGACCTCTGTCGCAAGCGGAGATACTAGGACTTCTTTATCCCTTTTAATCGCTACAATATTACATCCATATTCCGCACGAATATCGAGATCAACAAGGGTTTCTCCATCCATTCTTTCCCCCGCTTTTACTTCGACCACACTATGCTCATCGGAAAGCTCGAGATAATCTAAAACGTTACTGGAAATGATATTATGAGCAATTCGACGCCCCATATCACGTTCAGGATGGACAACATAATCGGCACCGATTTTATTTAAAACCTTCTCATGGTAATCATTCTGTGCTTTGACGGTAATCCTCTTTATCCCCAGTTCCTTTAACATAAGCGTTGTCAGAATACTGGACTGAATGTTATCACCGATAGCTACGATGACATGATCTATATTTTGTATGCCGATCTCTCTTAAAACCTTTTCATCTGTTGTATCTGCAATGACTGAATGGGAAGCAATATCTTTAAAATCATTGACCCGGTCAGGATCCAGGTCTATGGCCATGACATCCATCCCTTCTTTACTCAGCTCAAGGCAAATACTGCCGCCAAACCGCCCGAGTCCTATGACTGCATAATCCTTTTTCTTCATGGCTAACTCTCCCTACTGTGTTTGTACATGGCTATAGTCTATCATAAGTTTACGGAAATTAGGAAGACTACAAAATGGCTCACTTGATTGTTGTAAAAACTTCCTTTAAAATACAAACCCTGCAGCTCACTCTGCTAAACAGAAAGTCAGGAGGTACACCATGGTCATTTCTTATCCAATTTTAGCCGCTTTACTTGCTTCTTTACTTGCTCAAGTCATAAAAATTCCTCTTCATTACATAAGAAAGCGGGAATGGAAGTTTGAGCTGCTGTTCAGCACAGGAGGAATGCCAAGCTCCCATACGGCAACTGTGGTGTCACTTACTACAGCGATGGCGATGACAGAAGGAATTCAGTCCAATGCCTTTGCGATTAGTCTCATTCTAACCATTATCGTTATGCACGATGCAACAGGAGTGAGAAGACAGGCCGGGCAGCACGCTGTGGCATTAAATCAAATGGCAAAGGATTTCCAGCAGCTCGTGGGTACTCTGAAGCATCATAACCTGAACAATTATGAAAAGAGAGAGCAGCTTAAAGAACTCTTAGGTCATAAACCTTTAGAAGTCTTTTTTGGCGCTCTGTTCGGACTGATTGTCGGACTGATATTATATAGCTTTTATCCGTTTCCTAAGGCTTAATGCAATAGAAAAGCGGAGGCGACCGTTTAGGCCCGACGGCATAAGCAGAATATCCGGAGTGGCCGCTTTTTGGCCATGGAGGTTATTCTGCTTATGACCGCTTGGGCCTGGGAGCCGTAGCTGGACAAACGGGCGCTTCCGCCTTTGTTCCCTAAGCGCCTAGCATTTGGAACTGGGCTTTGACGAGGTGATAGTATTCTCCCTCGTGATTCATAAGCTCATCGTGGTTGCCCTGTTCAATGATGTGGCCATTTTCTAAAACAATAATATGATCGGCCTCACGAATGGTCGATAAACGATGGGCAATTAAAATCGATGTGCGTCCATCAAGCAGCCTTTTAAGAGCTTTTTGTATTTTCTGTTCGGTTTCTGTGTCAATACTTGCCGTTGCCTCGTCCAGAATGATTATTTTCGGGTCTGCCAGTAAAGCACGGGCAAAGGAAAGCAGCTGTCTTTCGCCTACGGACAGGATATTTCCTCTCTCCTCTACTTCCGTCTCATAGCCATCTGCCAGGCGTTGAATGAAGTCATGTGCCCCTACAACCTTCGCAGCTTCAATAACCTCTTCATCCGTTGCATCCGGACGTCCGAAACGGATGTTCTCCTTAATCTTTCCCGAGAAAATAAAGGTATCCTGAAGTACGACACTGATATTTTGCCGCAAGCTGTCAAGGGTGACATCACGCAGGTCTGTTCCATCTATTCGGACAGCTCCCTGTGTTGGATCGTAAAAGCGGCTAATCAGATTGGCGATGGTTGATTTTCCTGAGCCTGTATGGCCGACGAGGGCCACTGTCTGACCCTGCTTCATCTCGAGAGATATCTCGTGAAGAGCGATACGATCATTATCGTAGGAAAATTGCACCTGATCAAATTCAACATTTCCTTTCATGTCATTAAACTCGATTGCGTCTGGTTTTTCCTTCACATTTGGTCTCTCATCCAGAAACTCAAAAATACGCTCAGATGAGGACATGGCCATAAGCAATTGATTATAGCTTTGTCCAAGGCGGGAAATCGGATCCCAGAACATGCCTAAATAAAAGGCAAAGGATACAAAAATGCCGGTTGTAACATAAGGGTCATTTAAAATTAAATGAGCCCCATAAGAAATGAGAATGGCGGTTCCCACTGCATTACACATTTCCACAAGTGGCCGGAACATAGCACTCTTCTTCGTTGCCACTCTCCATCTTTCATAGTTATCTGTATTTACACCATTAAAAAATTCTGTGTTTTCCCCTTCCTGTGAAAAGGACTGAGTAATGCGAATGCCCTGAATGCTCTCATTTAAATGGGAATTTAACCGGGACTGCTGGATTCGCACCTGCTGCCAGGAACGGCGGATGTTTTTTCGCAGCTTTGTTGAAATAAAGAACATAATCGGAATGACAATCATTACGGCTAAGGCCAGTTTCGGACTTAACACAAACATGATCACCACAATTCCAAGTAATGTGATGACATCTGTCAGAAGGTTAATGATTCCATTTGTAAACAGCTCCTGCAGAGAGTTGACATCATTTAAAATTCTGACGAGAATCGAACCGGCTGATCTGGAATCAAAAAACCGATGGGACAGGCGCTGTACATGGGAAAACAGCCCATCTCTCAAGTCATAGATGACACCCTGCCCAAGTTTATTGACCCAGCGAATTCGCAGGGTATTGGCAATAAAATTAAAGACATACAAGAAACCGATGAGAATGACAAACTGAATAAGCAAGTTGACATCCTGGTTGGCTAACGCCTTATCAATCGTATAGCGCCCAATTATTATCGGGACAATTAACCGCACAGCTGTTGAGACTAACATCGCAATCACCGCTGCAGGCAGAAGTGTCTTGGCATATGGCTTCATATATTTTAATAAGCGTATCGTCTGTTTCCAGTTAAACGGCTTATCAACGGCTGTATCAATCGTGTAATAAAAACGTTTTAAATGCTTGCTTTCTGTTGCTGAACTTGTTTGACTCATATTCTCCCCCTATCCTGGATGCTTTTCCAAAACGGTATCCTGATCCTGATATTGAATGTTATAAATTCTTTGATAAGGGCCCCCATTATTCAGGAGATCCTCATGCTGCCCTCGTTCTGCAACCTTTCCATCCTCAAGAACGAGAATTTCGTCGGCATGTTTAAGCGCCGAAATCCGGTGCGCAATAATAAATGTCGTTCTTCCCTTCATGACCTCGCGAAGGGCTTTTTGGATTTTAAATTCTGTTTCCATATCCACCGCCGATGTGGCATCATCCAACACAAGAATCCGCGGGTTAATCAAAATCGCACGGGCAATGGCAATACGCTGCTTCTGCCCTCCGGATAGGCCCATTCCCCGTTCGCCTAGTAACGTTTCATAGCCTTTAGGCATATCCATAATAAAATCATGAGCCTGAGCCCGCTTAGCTGCATCGATGACCTCATCCATCGTTGCATCCGGATTTCCATAGCGAATGTTTTCCAGGATAGTGGTAGAAAATAGAAAAGCCTCCTGAAGCACAAACCCAATACTCTTCCGCAAGGTTTTTAATCCATATTCCTGAACAGGTTTTCCGTCAATCCGCACCTGTCCCTGCTCCGGTTCATAAAAACGGGTAATCAGCTGGGTGATGCTCGTTTTTCCGGATCCTGTTGCCCCAATCAGCCCCATGACCTTCCCTGGAGGTGCATCGAAGGATACATCTTTGAGTGCGGCATCATCATCCTCTACATAGGTTAGCGTGACATCATCAAACGTTACATGACCCTGGATGGCATGTTGTTTTACAGCATTCGGCCGTTCCTGTATATCTTCCTGTTGCTCCAGAATCTCCAGGAGACGTTCACCGGAAGCCTTCGCCTGGGAGAACTGGTTAATCACAAAACCAAAGTCTGTTAAAGGCCAAACGATATACCATACTAAACTGAAAAAGGCCACTAATTGACCTGGCTGCAGGTCTCCCTGGATGACTAAGTGACCGCCGAATCCAAGCAGTACCACTACACTAATGTTTCCCAGCAGCTCCATTAATGGAAAAAATTTTGCCCAGATGCTCGCTGTATGTAAATAATGATCCCGGTAATTTTCGTTGGAGTCGGCAAAGCGACCAATCTCAAAATCCTCTCTTGATAGCGACTTCACCGTATGAATTCCACTGACATTTTCCTGTACTCTGGTATTTAAGCGTCCCAGTGACTTCCGCACACCGCGAAAGGCCGGATGCACTTTTTTATCAAATCTCCAGGTAACGACCGCAAGAAATGGCATGGAAGCCATCGTCACCAGTGCAAGGGGAACGGAATAATAAAACATAACCCCCAGACTAATGACAATCAACAAAGTAATACGGACGACAGATGTAAAACCAAAGGATAAGAAAGCCCTGAAGCTCTCCACATCCGATGTCAGGCGTGACATCAGGTCCCCGGTCTTTGCATTATCATAGTATTTAAAGGATAATTTCTGCAGCTTTTTATACAATGCATTGCGCAAATCAAACACGGACTTTATCCCGAATAATTCACCCAGGTACTGATGAATATACGTAGCCAGCCCTTTGACAGCCATTATTCCAATAAAGCCGAAAGCTAAGTAAGGAATCAGTTGATATCTTTCTCCCAGTACCACTTCATCAATGGTGATCTGAAGGACGATTGGATAAACGACCGTAATTCCTGTTACGAACAGCAACGCAAATAAAGAGATGAACAACAGTCGTTTGTAAGGCCAGAAAAATGATTTTAGCTTCTTAAAAGTATCCAATTTTGTCCCTCCCTTTCCTCTATTTTTAAAATCGCGTATATATAAATATATCGAGTTCCGAAATAAATATCTACCCTTTTGCTTAAATTTTTTTAATTTTTATAATTGAACATAAAAATATGCCTGTCATCATTTCAGACAGGCATTGTATAAGCTAAGGCAGGCTTTGGAGATGTGCAGCCAGTTTTTGATAAAAGCCATCAAGGTCGTGGATTCCTAGAGCATCTTTTGCATTAATGCCAATGTGATCGAGGTGATCCCAGCTATTTTGCACCGGAAAATGATTCCATACACCTTTTTGTGCTTTTTCTCCATAATCGTACGCTTCATGATTTTGGCTGAATGGATACTTCCCTGAAACCACGTTTACCAGCCCATCGTTCGGCCACCAGCTTTCATCAATAACAGGGGTCGGGTTATTTCTTGTATATGACCCCATAAATAAACTGGAAGGAATCAGCATGGCACTCATGGATAAAGAAGGCAGGGAGCGTCCGGTTAACCAATCCTCATAAGTGGCCTGGCCTGTAAAGGAAAAGTAATAGACATCCGGATGGGTCCCGACCCAATCATTCAACTCCTCTGTTGTAAATGCGATCCGCATAGGACAGGAAGGACTCTCCCTCTTCCCTTTCCAATCCCCATTGCCCGAGCTTAAAATCATAAACCAGGCTGTCCTGCGACAATCCACCCATGGCCGCCGCGTGCATAACCATTTTCTTTATTAAAGGAACCACAAGCTCTTCGTCAGAAAAGGTTGAACCATTATGAGGGGTGGCCAGTGACGTCACACTCTGGACCTGTCTCTTTCCACCCTTAAACAATGGCGATAACTCCATCCCCTGCTCTTTCGCGTAGCTACGTTCTGCCTCGGAGCCATCCTTCAGCAAGTCCACAAGGGTTCGGATCGTCTGTCCGCCCATACTGTGACCAATAAGATGAATTTTATTTTTATGATTCCATTCTGTATAAATCCCCGGGAAGGTTTTTCCGTAGCGATCATGACCATGTTCTCTGGCATGCCGGGCTCCATAATCAACCGTCCCCCCATTTATGTAATGATAAAGCTCAACAGCACGATCCCAGTTGCTGGATACTGGCCCTACAGTAGCTACATAAGTCTGAAAACCTTGTTCATTCAGGCTGGCTTGAATATCCTGCAGTCCACCCCAGTAATGAAAGCCCCCCATTTCATCTTCTCCCCATCCCATCAGGCCATGGACCATAACAATGGGATATTCATTCCCCGAGTTTTTCTTTTGATGTTCCTTAGCCAGGCTTGTAAAAGGTACAGATAACATGGCTAAAACAAGACTTAAAGCTAACAAAACTCTTCTTAACTCTTTCATAAACACTCTCCTATTTCTAAATTTTCTGACTATTATATACATTAACCATTTGCTTTATGAAACCCTTTTCTTATTTATGAAATAGAAGAAAAGGCTTAGAGGAAACCTCCTCTAAGCCTCTGTACATTATTGAAGATTATTTTGTCCCGGCTGGCCTTGCATTGGAGATTTTGCGAAAGAATTCAAAATCTGCTGCATATCCTGCTGGGCTAATTGTGGAACCTGATAATACCCATTTTTGTTCTGGTAAAGGAACAACTCATAGGCCATTTCAATAAAATTTGGTATGCTGTCCGCTAAGACCCGGCGCACGACAGGGTTTGTTGCTTCTAATGACGCCGTAGTCATAGCCGTGGCATTTGCCTTAGCAAGCCCCATCATGAAGCTGGATATACATTTGTCATCCAATTCGCTGACCGATTGTTTTGGTTTGGAAGGCTGAGATGGGGTCAAGCCATACGTGACCTCATTGCTTTGGTTCATCTTATAGCTTGATGTTGGCATGGATGGATCCTTCCCTGTCGAAAAGGCCTCTACCATAATGTTGTACTGGGAGTTCATAAACGCAGATTGATTCTGGCAAATCGTCATGAGCTCCTGATCCTGAATATGCTCTTTATAAAGCATATACTGCTCCATTTGCCCGATAAGCCCGGATAGAACCTCATGAAGATCAAGAACTTCATGACCTCCATGGCTAAATGGAACATTACCACCTGGTGTCGGAAATGGATTCATGGATGGGTTGTTCATCTGCTGGTTAGCCAATCTGAATCACTCCTTTAAAGGATGGATACACCTATAGTATGGATGCAGACGGCCTGGCACAACCGATGAAAAAAGTTCCGTTACTGGTGAAGTCTGTTCCATCACGAAATCCTACCTTTCGCTTAAAACCCGCTGGATTCGTTTTGTCAGCATCCTCAGACCATTTCCTCCAGTCTGTGTGTGGCGGAGCTTTCCTTTCCTATCGAAAACAAAATACGCTGGCACCTGCTTAATCTTAAAGGCATTTGTGATCGTTAAATCATTATCGACTAATATGGGCTCAGTGATGTGGTATTCATTTGCTGTAGACTTGACTTGCTCAATATCCATATCCGACTCACTCCTTGGCATGTGAACGGATACGACATTCAAAAAGTCCGCGTAATGATCACGGATTTGATGGATTTTGGGCATGACTTTTTTGCAGGTTCCGCAGCTTGTGGACCAAAAATGGATAAGTACAGGCTCTTCCCCTATCAGTTCCTCTTTTGTCCTGCGTCCATTAATTGTAGCGGTTGCCCCTGACAAATCAGGCATTTCCTGTCTGAGTCTCATCACTACTCCTCCCCTTCTTTTCATTTAAAAAGGCCTAACGTAAGGTTAGACCTTTTTTCTTTATTAAATGTGATGGTATTGCGATATGTTACACTTCCAATGTTTCCTGTCCGGGCTTCCAGTTAACGGGGCAAAGTCCTCCTGTCTGAAGCGCCTGAAGCACTCTTAACGTTTCATCTACACTGCGCCCGATATTATTATGATTGACGGTCTGATACATAAGCTCTCCTTCAGGGTTAATAATAAATAACCCCCTAAGAGCTACCCCTTCTTCTTCAATTAATACCCCGTATTCACGGGAGACGACATGATTGGTATCGGCCGCAAGCGGATATTTTACATCTCCAAGTCCATTATCTTCTCGGGACGTTTTGATCCAGGCTAAATGGGTATGAATCGTGTCTGTTGAAGCCCCGATCACCTCAGCATCCAGATCCTCAAACTCCTCATAACGGTCCGATAAAGCAGTGATTTCAGTCGGACATACAAAGGTAAAATCCATCGGGTAGAAAAATAAGACCGTCCACTTTTCATGCTTCATATTTTCTTCCAGAGAAACCTTGCCGAATTCTTTGTTTGGGAGTACCGCATCCATTTCAAATCGCGGGGCCTGTTTTCCTATCATACGTTCTGCCATATGTAATCCCTCCAAATCAAGTAAGTGAAAATTATCTTTCTAACATCCAGTCATTTATTATCGCCACTTTTCTGCATATTAAACCATAATACCCAAAATATTCCGCTTATTCGACGGTTCTTTCCCTTTCATTGTTTAACCGAACAGGTTTGTGGTATACATAATAAGGAATCTTAAATAAGAGGGGGTCATTTTATGATGATTCCTTCCTATCAACGAATCATGAATAGGAGAGATAAACGTGGAATTTTTCGATTTTCAAATTCATCCTGTGTTACAGAATATCATGACGATTGCTTTTAAAATTTTACTGGTATTTATTGCATACGCTATCCTTTCCCCCCTTGGAAAGCGTCTTATCTCGTCGGTCATGACCAAAACGAGTAAAAAGCAGCGGTTAAGCGAGGCCAGGGCAAAAACACTGGAGAAGCTGCTGAAAAATATTTACGGCTACGTCCTCATCTTTATACTGGTAATCACCATTCTTGCTATTTTTAATATCCCGGTAACTCCTCTCTTAGCTGGAGCCGGTGTGATCGGACTGGCTGTCGGCTTTGGAGCACAGGGACTTGTCAGTGATGTGGTGACCGGCTTTTTTATTCTGCTGGAAAAACAAATAGATGTAGACGATTATGTGACGATGAGCGGCTTATCAGGCATTGTGGAAGAGGTTGGCTTAAGAACGACACAAATACGGGGGTTTGATGGAACCCTTCACTATATTCCGAACCGAAACATTTCTAATGTAAGTAATCATTCCCGCGGCAATATGCAGGCATTAGTGGATATTGGGATTTCCTATAATGAAAATATTGACGAAGCCTTACATGTGCTGCAAAATGTATGTAATCAGTTCGCGGACAGGGATGACCGGGTTAAGGAAGGCCCGGATGTTGTCGGCGTCCAAAGCTTCGGCTCGTCTGATGTGGTGATCAGGATTATTGCCCAGACAGAAAACATGGAACAATGGGCAGTCGAACGGGAATTAAGAAAAGAAATTAAACAGGGGCTCCAAAACGCCGGTATGGAAATTCCTTATCCGCACCAGGTGTACATTTCAAAAACAGAACAGGGATAAGTTCAATCTTTTCCTTAATTTGTGTATAATGGGATAGAAGAAACAAAAAAAGTCAGGAGAGAATCACCTTATGATCAGTCGAAAAAGTGAACGTGAAATCACATTAATGCAAGAAGCAGGCGAACTGCTGGCATCTACCCACACAGAAATTGCCAAAATGATAAAACCTGGAGTTACGACCCAGGAAATAGACCAGTTTGTTGAAAAGTATTTAGCTAAGCATGGGGCTACAGCAGAGCAAAAGGGTTATCAGGGATATCCCTATGCAACCTGTGCATCTGTAAACGATGAGATTTGTCATGGATTTCCCCGGAATGAGCCATTAACAGATGGGGATATCGTAACCATTGATATGGTCGTCAAATTAAATGGTGCACTGGCCGATTCAGCCTGGTCCTATGCGGTTGGAGAGGTTGATGAGGAGAAGCAGCGCCTGCTGGATGTAACCAAAACCAGTCTCTATAAAGGAATTGAGCAGGCTGTTCCAGGTAATCGGGTTGGAGATATTGGGCATGCCATTCAATCCTATGTAGAAGGCGAAAATTTCTCTGTTGTCCGTGAATTCACTGGACATGGAATCGGTGAATCCATGCATGAGGAGCCGTCCATCCTGCACTACGGACTTCCAGGTAAAGGCCCGCGGTTGAAGGAAGGCATGGTCATTACGATTGAACCTATGGTAAACGTTGGTGCCTGGCAATCTAAGATGGATGATAATGGCTGGACAGCAAGAACCATCGATGGAAAGTTATCGGCGCAATATGAACATACCATCGCCATCACGAAAAACGGGCCAAAAATTCTGACGGAACAGAAATAACAAAAGAGGCTGGGACAAAAGTGTTATCGCTAAAGGGAAATCGAATGGGTGCAGGAACCACCGCTACGGAAATATACTTCGCTTTCCGTGGGCGGCTGGTGAGCCTCCTCGCGCTATCGCGCTGCGGGGTCTCACCTAGGCCTTCCTCCCACGACGAACAGGACGTTCTAGTGTCGGCGTTGGCACAGGACGTGCCACTTTTAGCCGACCAGGAGTCTGCGCATATTTCCTCCGCTAAAGTATCCTAATCATTCGATTTATGAGCAAGCGACTTAGTTATGTCCCAGCCTCTTTAATTTTGAATAATAAAATTTCCGACGGTGTCACTAAGTAATCAGGATGTACGATCCATTCTTTCTTCGACTTCCTGTAACACATCCTGGGCAGTCATTCCTTTCGCCTGGATAACGGATGCGTCCGGAACGTCTGAGGTCATTCCCATCACATTCTGATCCTGGCCGGTTACCACACAGCAATCACAATTCTGAGCATCGTTCATGCTGTGGAGATCAACCACATCATATCCTTTTTCCTGCAATGCACTTTTCACATCTGTAAGGGACTCTTCTACACCAACACGACTCATGTTATTCCTCCTCGTTGATTAATCATCCTTATGAATAATGTTGCATCGTGGATTTACCCGGGTTTTCGTCCGGGGTTCAACACTTGGCGAAATCCACGTATGTTAATCATCCCTCATAGTTTATCCAGGTGATGGAAAAGTATACAAATCATTACTTCAGATGATGAAGCATTTGTACGCCAGCCTTTACCCCTGTTTGAATGGCTTCCTCTTTCGGATTCAGTTTGGCGTGATGTAAACCATGGGGAGAATCTACCCCCAGCCAGTACATAAAACCGGGAATTTCCTTTAACATATAGCCAAAGTCTTCTCCTGTCATAGCCTCATTCGCCTTTTTAAAAGGAACATGAATACGATTCATTTCCGTTTCGAATTGATCCGTATAGGTTTTCTGATTCCACACCTGATAATAATTTGAACCGTAGTCAATGGTTGCTTTACAATCAAAACGCAGTTCGATGGCCTCTGTCATTTTCTCAATTCTGGACTTGATAAAATCCATTGTGCCGGCATTAAGGGTACGCATCGTTCCTTCCAGTCGGGCTTGCTCTGCAATAATGTTCTGGACGGTACCCCCGGTAATTTTCCCTATGGAAATTACCGCAGCATCCAGTGGATCGATCATACGAGCGACAATTTGCTGCAGGTCGGTGACGAGTGCACTTGCGGCAACGACCATATCCTTTGTCTGGTGAGGATACGCAGCATGCCCCCCTTTTCCTTTTAAATCAATAAACAATTCACTTGTATTGGCAAAAAGCAGTCCTTCTTTGGTGGAAACCGTTCCTGCCGGTAATTCCGGGGCAATATGTAAGGCAAAGATGGTATCGGGCCACCACCTCTTCATTGGTTCTGACTCCAGCATTGGCGCTGCTCCACCAGGCCCCTCTTCTGCCGGCTGAAAAATCATTAACACGTGATGTTCCGGCCGATGCTCGACTAATTCGGTTAAAATTCCGAGAGCAATCGTCATATGAAAATCATGACCGCAAGCATGCATTTGACCTTCATGCCTGGATTGGAACTCAAATCCAGTTTCTTCCGTAATCGGAAGACCATCGATATCCGTCCGGTACCCAATGGTTTTTTCTCCAATCGTCCCCTCGACTCTGACAAAGATTCCTGTTCGCCACGTTTCCACTTCAATATGGTCGTCAGGCAGGGAATGAATATAGTCCAGCAAATACTTTTGGGTTTTCACTTCCTTAAACCCGAGCTCAGGAATTTGGTGCAGCTCTCTTCGTATCCGAATCATCTCATTATAGTCCATAAAAAACCCCTCTTTTCAAAAGGAATAGCAGGAAGATTGACCCTCCTGCTACTCTCCTTTTACTGATCTAATTTTCGAAGCTCCTGCTTTATTTCCGTTTTACCTTTCGTCTGCTCATCGATTTCTTTAATCACTTTTGCCGGCGTACCAGCGACAACGGTGTTTGGCGGTACATCCTCTGTTACAATGGCACCTGCCGCAACAACAGCACCCTTACCTACTGTAACGCCTTCAAGGACAACCACGTTTGCGCCTAGAACCACCTCATCTTCAATCACAACAGGCTGGGCAGAAGGTGGCTCAATCACACCTGCCAGCACGGAGCCTGCGCCGATATGACAGTTCTTTCCTACGGTAGCTCGTCCACCAAGAACAACATTCATATCAATCATAGTCCCTTCACCGACTACCGAACCGATGTTAATGCTTGCCCCCATCATAATGACGGCACCATCACCAATCTCAACCTGGTCGCGGATAATCGCACCCGGCTCAATCCGAGCATTGACATTTTTAAGGTCAAGCAACGGAATCGCTGAGTTACGACGGTCGTTTTCAATCTTATAATCCGCAATTTCATCCTTATGTACATCTAAAAAGGCTTTGACATCCTTCCACTCACCGAATAAAACACCGGTTGTATCCTCAACAAAAGCCTGAATGTTCTCACCAAATTCAAGATTATTCAGTCCTCCACCCTTTACATAAACCTTAACAGGAGTGGATTTTTCACTATCAGATATAAATTGAATGATTTCATTTGCATCCATCATCTTCATCCCTATTCACCTCTTCTATTCCATTTTCCTCTAACTTTACCAAAACACCCGAACACTGGCAAGGGAAAAGAAAAGCACCGGCATAAAGCCAATGCTCACTTCTGTTCGTATGATTATGATTTAGTAACGGGGTTATCCCTGGGACTGTTCATTCTGATAAAAGTTCTCATGTAAGTACTGATTGAGTCTCTTCAATATGGCTCTTCTGGTGAGTATACCATCAAAATAACCATCCTTATCCACGATACACACGAATGGATGATCGACCACAACTTTTAACCCCTGCATAAATCCGTCTTCTTTATTTAAGGTAGGAAATTCTTTTTCCATCACGGATTTGACCCGTAAATTCGAAAGCTTTTCAACTTCAATTCGTTCCATTCCAAGAATACTTTCAATAATCATCGTTTTACTGATAACGCCTTCAAAGTGAAAATCGGAATCCAGTACGGGTACGGCTGAATATCCCGTTTTCACAAGAACTAATAACGCGTGTTCCAAAGGGTTCTGACTCTGTACATTAGCTACTTTTTCTGCAGGTACCATTAAATCTTTTACTTTTGTTTGCTGTATTTCTGTGCTTTGTATGCTTAACATTGTCCGTCACTCCTTTATGCACAGGAGATAAAGTGAAACTTCCGTCAGTAGGGGGTTTGCAGGGATAAATTGAGGCGGGATTGTTCTGATCCCGGTTTGCAGGAATACCAAAACAAACCAATTACAGTTTAACATATTTGCTCTCAAAATCCTATTTATAACGTGTACCTTTTTATCGGGACATTTACCCCTTAATCTCAAGGTACACGTATCCGTTTTACCGGATGCCCGGTCATATTAGAAAGATGGCTGTCTCGATGCGTCATTAGTCTTCATTATGGTCGCCATGTTTACGATATTGGTCATGTACGTTGATCTCGATGGGCTGAATGGTCATACTGCCGCATTCAGGACAAAAATGCTCATCTTCCGTCATAGAACAGCATTCTAAACAGTAAAAGTACATAAAATCACCCACTTCAATCTTTTTAATATACTATGTGAAAGGTAAAAATGAGGTTCGGCTCATGGTTCCCCTTTTAAAACGAGACACACATTTTGGGCTTATACATAAACTGAAAATAAGCAGTTTCTATGATGACGTATGCTTGAACAGAAATGGCAAATGATAACAGGGGTAAATCTTAAGAAATCGTAAAGTCTAAAGCATACATCTTCCTTCCAGTTAATACGTGGCAACACTCTATAATTCATATAGGAAACGGTGATCACATGTATACTTACACTAAAAAAGAAGAGCTGGTAAATGGAATCACCCATGCCATTGGTGCAATTCTCAGTTTATTTGCCCTTTTCTATCTGATTCTTTATGCTGCGGACTCAGGCAGCTTCTGGCGCATTTTTTCCGTGTCTGTATACGGCTTGTCTATGTTTTTCATGTATACCTCATCAACGTTTGTCCATTTAGTTCCCAGGGGCAGATTAAAGGAGCTATTCCTCATGCTGGATCACAGCTCCATCTTTTTGTTTATTGCCGGGAGTTATACACCTATTACTCTGCTATTATTAAAAGGAACGATTGGCTGGATTTTATTTGGTTCCGTCTGGGGAATTGCACTGTTCGGGATGATCTTTAAAATGATTTTCATCCGTAAATATACCATCCTGACGACTGTTCTTTATATCCTGCTCGGATGGTTTGTCGTCGTTGCATGGGAACCGCTAACATCGAAAATGGCCTATAATGGAATTGTGCTTTTAATTGCTGGTGGATTGTGTTATTCCATTGGGACGATTTTCTACCTGTGGAGAGGGTTTCCCTACCATCATGCCATCTGGCACATTTTTGTGTTACTTGGCAGTGGTTTTCACTTCTACTCCATATTTTATTATATTGTCGCATAAATCATGACTAAAAAGATTCCCTCTGACAGCCGGCCGCATCGCCGGCTTTTTTTGTATCCTGCCTCTTATCTATCTACTAAAAGCATTCGTTGAAAAAATGAAAACTCCTTCTTTTAAAGCTCTTATTTTAACTGTCAAAACCATAAACGAACATGCTATAATACATATGATTCATTTTATTTAAGGGAGAATACGATGAGAAACCAGAAAATATCAAGACGTTCTTTTTTAAAACGGTTTACATATGGACTATTAGGTACATTAGGTCTTAGCGGCGGAACCTATTATTACTCCAAGTATATAGAGCCCTCCATGCTGACCATCAAGGAGGAAACCATTCAATCTCCCAGGGTTCCCAGCTCCTTTAATCAGTTTAAAATTCTGCAATTCAGTGATACTCACCTGGGCTTCCACTATGATTTAACCCAGTTACGGGATCTGGTCAATAAGATAAATAATCAATCCCCTGATTTAGTCTTGTTTACCGGCGATTTAGCGGATAACCCGAACAGTTATTCAAGCGCTCAGCTTGAAGCCTGTATTCCGATTCTTGCGGATATCAAGGCCCCTTATGGAAAGTACTGGGTGTATGGAAATCATGATCACGGTGGCTACGGGACAGAAAAAATTCAGATGGTGATGGATTCTGGCGGCTTCGAATTATTACAAAATCAGTCGACAGATATTTCACTAAAGGATTCCAGGATTCAGTTAGCCGGACTCGATGATGTGATGCTGGGGCAGCCGGATCTTCAACAAGCCCTGGAAAGTACAGATCCTGATAAGTTTACGTTATTAATGTGTCATGAGCCTGACTTTGCTGACCGAACGCTGGGCTATCCTGTCGACGTTCAACTCTCCGCTCACAGTCACGGAGGTCAAATTCAGATCCCCTTTTTTGGACATTTAATTACCCCGCCCTATGCCAATAAATATGTAGAAGGAAAATTCACACTGGGTGATCAGCAGCTTCAATTGTTTGTCAGTCGCGGAATCGGTACAACACGCCTCCCATTCCGTTTTCTGTGCCGCCCGGAAATCAACATCTTTTATTTAGAAAACCTTAAAAATGTTTAAATACAGTGGGGGTTACAGTTCGTAATATATTGTTAGGATTTTGTCACAATAGGATATTAACAAGACGATTCTTCTTGTTACAATGAGGCTGAATATAACCAATGGAGGAAAAAATATGAAATGGAATGTTTCTTTATTCATACTGCTAAGTTCCGTAGCTCTGATTTTGTCGGCCTGTGGCGGAGGAAATCAGGATGGTCAAAAGGATGAATCCGGGGAAGGCAAGCAGTCAGAACAAAGCTATGAAGGTTCGCTGGATATTGAAGTACAAAACTTTACAGCCGTAAATCAGGACGGGCAGGAAGTAACATTAAAGGATCTGAAGGGTAATTTTTGGGTGGCCGATTTTATTTATACACAATGCCCGGATGTATGCCTTACCATGACACCAAACATGGTGCGTTTACAAAGTATGCTGAAGGATGAAGGTTTAAATACACGTCTGATTTCTTTTAGTGTCGATCCAAACGTGGACACACCCGAAATTCTGAAAAAATACGGAAAGAATTTCAATGCGGATTTCTCCACCTGGGACTTTCTGACCGGATATTCTCAGAAGGAAATTGAAACCTTTGCTGCCGATTCGTTTAAAACTCTGGTGACAAAAATGGACGGGCAGGTAGCACACGGCACGTCCTTCTATTTAATTGCCCCGAATGGACACGTCATTAACAAGTACAATGGCCTGCAACCAAAAGGAATTAAAAATCTTATGAGTGATTTGAAAAAATATAGGAATCAGTAAGAGAAGTCTTACTGATTTTTCCCCCTTTTTCCTGAAAATTGTGTTAAACTCTAGTTAATAAGAGATAGATTAAAAGGAGATATCTAAATGAAACAGGACGAACAGCCTATTTCAACAAGACAAATTGCCGAAGCTCTTGCTGTCGTCAATCGACATGCAAAAGCAGCACCAGACCCACGGCAGCTTTATACATTAAAGCAAAAAACCATTCAAAAGCTATTTGAACAAAAAAAGGCCAAAAAAATAGGCCTCCACTATTCCAATCACCCCAAGTACAGTCAACAGCATTCCACACTATTAATTCAGGTTGACGACTATTATTTTCATGTACCACCGAAGCGGGATGATTTTAAGCAGTACAAACATCTTGGGGCTCTTGATGAATCGTATCGGAACCCTAAACCTCAGTTGAATCTGAGAAAAGCCAAGCAAACGTTGCATTCCTATTTAGGGTGGAAACCTCAAAACCGCGAAAATCGTTATTCAGCCTATCAGCAGGCAGCTACCACTTCCCTGCTTGGCAGAGGAAGGCGGAATCCGGCCTCCAGAAGCTATTTTGATCGTTAGAAAAAAGCCAGCCATCACTTGTGTGAAAGGCTGGCTTTCTATTTAGTTTATTTTCACAGCTGTACCCGAGGCTACTACCATCATCATTCCGTCCCGCAGTGTTTCAAAGTCCAAATCGACACCAATCACTGCGTTTGCTCCTAATTTGGAGGCTTTCTCCTTCATCTCACGCACAGCGATTTCCCGGCCTTCTGACAATTTGCCTTCATAAGTACCGCTTCGTCCGCCCACAATATCGGAAATCCCCGCAAGAAAATCCCGTACAACATTGGCACCCATGATAGCCTCGCCGTAAACAACATCGATATACTCCACGATTTCCTTATTTTGCAACGTACTTGTTGTTGTCACAATCATCAAAAACCAATCCTTTCTTTTACAAATTTTATTGATACATCTACTGCATAAATGTACGATCCAAAAACGATATAAAAACTGCTTCCTTAGTATTATGCAGCTAATCATTCCGTATGATTAAATAAACAATGAGTCCTATAATCGGGAAAAACAAGGTACCAATGAGAACAACAATGGCATATTCCTTACTGTTTCCTTTACGTACCGAATCACGATAAGCCCAAATACTTGTGATGACATTTAATACTAAAAGAATAAAACCGAAAAATACAAAGACCATGATCAGAGATAGGACTTCCAAGTGTTTCACCTCCATTTCTCTATACGACATAGGCTTTCCAAAGGTTTCAGGAAAATGAAAATCCCTACACATGTTTTATGTGTAAGGATTTGACATTAGTTCTGGCTTGTTAAAGGAATTTTTGTCGATGATCTGGAACACTTGAAGACGCACTAAAACTATGGGTGATATGGAGATATGAAATACCGCAAAAAAGAGGCCGGGACATAAACTTATTCGCTTTTCAATAAACCGAATTATATAATAGCCTAGCGAAGTATATTTCCGGAGCGGTGGGGCCTACACCTAACATAGTTCAAATTTATCTTTAGCGAAATCACTTTTGTCTTAGCCTCTCAAACTCTGGCATTTTGCTGTGGAACGGTTTTCTTTTTCCGTGTTTTCATATAGTTTATTATAGAAGAAATCAGATGACTGATAAACAGGTAGATTCCAAATGAGATCATAGCTAACGTAGAATTGGCTAAATCTCTCCATTCCATATTTCCTGTCCCTGTTAATCCCTGATAGAGCTCTATCCAGGTTGTGATAAACAGGTAGATTCCACTAACTGTCAGGAAAGTCAGTGCTTTTTTCCAATTGAGAGCGATAAACCAGCGTATGATCGGGCGAAAGAAAAAATAGAAAGCGATGATGGCGAGAAAACCTGCCCCAAAATGAATATGAGCATCTGTGAACCCTAACGGAGCAAGCTTTGCAGGATTCACCGCCCATTCGAATAGTGGATTCATATATATCCCTCCTGGCATTAGCATTCTTGCATAATTTTACGAAGGATATACATCGAAACCGAAAGCTTTCACAATCTTTATGTTTTTCTGTGATTTGCGTATAATAGCCGTAATGAAGGAGGCAGCATTCCATGAAGCGTGCACTTATTCTTATTATTACAGGGGCGGCCCTGTGGGGAACCATTGGCTGGTACGTCAACCATTTATATGAATTTGGCTTTACACCGTTTGAAGTCGTGACGTTGCGGGTGACGAGCACGGCTATTCTGTTAATCGTGTATTTCGGACTGACGGAAAAGAAGATATTTAAGCTTAAAACCATTAAGGATGTAAAATATTTTATTGGAACCGGGATTTTCAGTATCGTGTTTTTTAATTTCTGTCTTTTTACCACGATGAATTTATCTACTTTACCTATTGCAACAGCTCTATTATATACAGCACCTATAATCGTTGCTATATTGTCGAGAATTCTATTTAAGGAAGCCTTTACGAAGAAAAAATTCACAGCCCTGGTATTGTCCATGATGGGGATTCTTCTGATTGTTGAAATTCTTCCTTCACAGGGACAGAGTTTTCAATGGCTGGCCCTTGTGTTTGGTCTTGGCTCCGGATTAGGCTATGCTCTTTACAGCATTTTCAGCAAATATGCCCTGGAAACCTATCACAGCAAAACGATTACCTTATATACATTTATCGTTGCCACCGCCGGCTGTTTACCGTTTTTTCCCTATGATAAAATATTCATCTTCACACAGCCAGCTGCCTTGTTCTATGCGATTGGACTGGGATTGCTCCCAACGGCCGTTGCTTATATCATTTATACGATCGGGCTGAAAGAAGTGGAAGCATCCAAAGCCGCGATATTTTCCACCATCGAGCCTGTTGTTGCGACCGTCATTGGAATCACATTGTTCAGTGAAGCTTTTTCGGTCTTCCAAGCAGCTGGTATGGCGTGTATTATAGGGGCTGTAATACTACTGGAAAAATGGCCGGACAGAAATCAGAACAGCATTGCGGGCACAGCAGGAAAAAAAGGGGTTACGCGGTAATAACCCCCTTCTTCCCTGGTAAACTTTTTTCAATTAAAATCAGGAATAGTATGATAGGTTGGTGTGAATGGGTTTAGTTCAATGATGGCTTTGTCGTTTCTTTTTCGGAATCACTATGCTTTTTCTCTATTTTTATATCAATTTCTTTCATGATTTTCTCGTCACGCATTAATTCTTCTTTATATTCATTTACTAAATCCTGAAATCCTGGTAATCTCGGTCTCATACGATAACCCCTTTCAATGCCTTATATTTTCTTGCATTTTCATTTTAACAAAGAATTTTCTGAATACATTGAAAGATTTTGAACATTTTGTAACAACTTTGGAGGGATAACATGGAATCATTCATGAATGCTAACGTAAAAAACATTGAAATATCCGGGATACGAAAGTTTTTTAACCTCGTTTCCGGAGAGTCGGATATTGTTTCTTTAACCATAGGACAGCCCGACTTTTACACACCGGACCATGTGAAAGAGGCAGGAAAAACAGCGATTGACCAGAATCGTACAACCTATACACATAATGCAGGGATGCTTCCACTTAGAGAAGCGATTTCCTCCTTTGTCAGTGAAAAATATGGGCTCCAGTACGATCCAGAACATGAAATCATTGCAACTGTGGGCGCATCTCAGGCCATTGACATTACATTCCGGACCATTTTGTCTCCTGGTGATGAAGTCATTCTCCCCGGACCGGTTTATCCCGGGTACGAACCTCTCATTCGTTTAGCTGGGGCAACACCTGTGTTTGCAGATACAAGAGGTCATGATTTTAAAGCTACGGCTGATATACTGGAGCCATACATAACGGATCGGACCAAATGCATGGTCCTCCCTTATCCCTCCAATCCTACAGGGGTAAGCTTAACAAAGGATGAATTACGGGAGATTGCTGAACTGATTCAGGGCAAATCTATTTTTCTTCTGGCAGATGAAATCTATGCTGAATTGACCTATGAAACGCCTCACGTATCCATTGGGAGCTTCCCTGCTGTTCGTGAACAGACGATTATTATTCAAGGACTGTCAAAATCCCACTCGATGACCGGCTGGAGAATTGGTTACGTACTGGCATCAGAGAACATTGCCAAACATCTTCTTAAAGTTCACCAGTATAATGTTTCCTGTCCTTCCAGTATTAGTCAATATGCAGCACTGGAAGCCTTGACGGAAGGAAAATCAGATGCGGCGTTCATGCGGGAGGAATATAAAAGAAGACGGGATTTTGTCTATCAGGAGCTGGTGGATATGGGACTGGAGACCGTTATGCCGGATGGCGCCTTTTACTTATTCCCTAAATTCCCTGTGGGGGACAGCACCTCATTTGATTTGGGATTGGATTTAGTTAAAAAGGCTGGACTGGCGCTTGTTCCGGGTGATGCCTTTTCTCCATTGGGCCAAGGCTATATGAGAATTTCCTATGCCTATGATATGGAAACCCTCAAAGAAGGAATGAAGAGATTGAGAAAATATCTCTGAACAAAGGCGGATGCCCGTTTGTAACGATGAATTCGGCGATGAATTCGGACGTGTCTATAAAGGGAAACGTCCATCAGCGGGGTATTCCGGCTAGTCCATACGTGATAAAAGAACAAAGGCGGAAGCGCCCGTTTGTCCAGCTACGGCTCCCAGGCCCAAGCGGTCATAAGCAGAATAACCTCCATGGCCAAAATGCGGCCACTCCGGATATTCTGCTTATGCCGTCGGGCCTAAACGGTCGCCTCCGCTTTTCTTTGTCCAGCTACGGCTCCCAGGCCCAAGCGGTCATAAGCAGAATAACCTCCATGGCCAAAATGCGGCCACTCCGGATATTCTGCTTATGCCGTCGGGCCTAAACGGTCGCCTCCGCTTTTCTTTGTCCAGCTGCGGCTCCCAGGTCAAGGCGGATATAAGCCAAAGCCATTCCGTGGCCAAAACCATGCCACTACATGTCTTCGTCTTATCCCGCATGACCTGAACAGTCGCCTCCGCTTTTCTATTAGCGACGTACGGACTGGACTGAGCCGTAGGAGATAAAGTGAAACTTCAATCAGTGGGGAGTATCCCCACTGATTGTTAGTTGAACAAATCGGGTGTTTACTGGCTGTTGACTTATCGGACGGAGGTGAAGGAAGTCTCGCTAGTCGCTGGGCGCTGGAGCCGGACGTGGCCTCTCATATCTATATCATCCACAATCCGTTTATTTTATAATTTCCTAGACAATAAAAAAATCAGCGGCCCCAAACCGCTGATTTTTTTAAAATGAAGTTTGAAAGAAGCATGAGGAGTCTTGCAAGGAATTAGGTTCGAGTTTGTTCAATCGCTTGATATAAATTTAACAAGGTATCAAGCTCCTGACTAATCTCAACGGATTCCTTACTTGTAAAACCATACCACGTAGCAACTTCGACCATTTTAAAACGAACTGTCTCTATCTCTTTTCTCAGTTTGACTGCATCTTCTGTAGACACCACTTCTGGAGCCCCCCAAAATTATCTGCTTCTGTTCTATTATACCACAATAGAACCCGAAAATTTCAGGGAATGTTTTAACTTTTTGACAATTTCAATTCCTGCTTTTCTCGTAATTTACTTTTTATATACTGATTGAGTAAATGGTCCAGCTCCTGGCTGACCGTCAGTGTTTTAATACTTGAGATGCCATGATCATCAGCAACCTCATGCATTTTTTCTCTCTTTTCTAAAATTTCTTCATATAATAATTCGTTCTTTTGTGTAGACTTTCCCATATCCAATTCCCTTTCTATTTTTATATTAAACAACGCTTATGATTATGGCAAAACTAATAGAGAAAGTAAACCGTATCGCAATATTAGACAAAGTTTTCAGAAAAAACAGGATCGTACCGTCACTTCACCGTCTTTTCGACATCTTATACGTAGAATATCCGACAATTATCGGGGGTTCACAAAGGTCATCCTTAGAATGAACCAGGAATATGGATGGAAAGGATTTAACATTTTAAATGTTTTTTAAACCATATTATAATATGATATAAAACCATCATCTTTTGTTAATACTTGTGATAACATGGTAATAGTTATATATATGACTAATGAAGAAGGGAAGAATTTATTTTGGCAAAAGAGATTTGGGAATGGACCAAAGCTATTATTATCGCAATTATTCTTGCGTTCATTATTCGATCCTTTATATTTGCTACATCTGTTGTAGAAGGAGCAAGCATGCATCCTACCTTAGAAAACGGAGAAAGAGTTGTATTTAATAAGGCTATTTATTACTTAAGCGAACCGGACCGCGGCGATATTGTTATTATTCAGAGACCGTCAAAGAATTATGTAAAACGTGTCATTGGACTACCTAATGATGTGGTTGAGGTGAAGAACCATTCCTTATACATTAATAGCCAAAAGCAGACTCAGAGCTATCTGGACGAAGAGGCCATCAAGTCCACATCCGATTTCGGACCTATCACCGTACCTGAAGGCGAATATTTCGTGATGGGCGACAACCGGTCCATCAGCAAGGACAGCCGAAACGGATTAGGACTCATAAAAGAAGATGAAATCATCGGCCGAAGCGAACTCATCATCTACCCCTTCGACGAATTCTCCCTAACGAGGTAGGAAGAAAAGCGAAGGCGAGCGGTTAGGTCCGACGGCATAAGGTTTGTCCAGCTACGGCTCCCAGGCCCAAGCGGTCATAAGCAGAATAACCTCCATGGCCAAAATGCGGCCACTCCGGATATTCTGCTTATGCCGTCGGGCCTAAACGGTCGCCTCCGCTTTTCTTTGTCCAGCTACGGCTCCCAGGCCCAAGCGGTCATAAGCAGAATAACCTCCATGGCCAAAATGCGGCCACTCCGGATATTCTGCTTATGCCGTCGGGCCTAAACGGTCGCCTCCGCTTTTCTTTGTCCAGCTGCGGCTCCCAGGTCAAGGCGGATATAAGCCAAAGCCATTCCGTGGCCAAAACCATGCCACTACATGTCTTCGTCTTATCCCGCATGACCTGAACAGTCGCCTCCGCTTTTCTATTAGCGACGTACGGACTGGACTGAGCCGTAGGAGATAAAGTGAAACTTCAATCAGTGGGGAGTATCCCCACTGATTGTTAGTTGAACAAATCGGGTGTTTACTGGCTGTTGACTTATCGGACGGAGGTGAAGGAAGTCTCGCTAGTCGCTGGGCGCTGGAGCCGGACGTGGCCTCTCATATCTATATCATCCACAATCCGTTTATTTTATAATTTCCTAGACAATAAAAAAATCAGCGGCCCCAAACCGCTGATTTTTTTAAAATGAAGTTTGAAAGAAGCATGAGGAGTCTTGCAAGGAATTAGGTTCGAGTTTGTTCAATCGCTTGATATAAATTTAACAAGGTATCAAGCTCCTGACTAATCTCAACGGATTCCTTACTTGTAAAACCATACCACGTAGCAACTTCGACCATTTTAAAACGAACTGTCTCTATCTCTTTTCTCAGTTTGACTGCATCTTCTGTAGACACCACTTCTGGAGCCCCCCAAAATTATCTGCTTCTGTTCTATTATACCACAATAGAACCCGAAAATTTCAGGGAATGTTTTAACTTTTTGACAATTTCAATTCCTGCTTTTCTCGTAATTTACTTTTTATATACTGATTGAGTAAATGGTCCAGCTCCTGGCTGACCGTCAGTGTTTTAATACTTGAGATGCCATGATCATCAGCAACCTCATGCATTTTTTCTCTCTTTTCTAAAATTTCTTCATATAATAATTCGTTCTTTTGTGTAGACTTTCCCATATCCAATTCCCTTTCTATTTTTATATTAAACAACGCTTATGATTATGGCAAAACTAATAGAGAAAGTAAACCGTATCGCAATATTAGACAAAGTTTTCAGAAAAAACAGGATCGTACCGTCACTTCACCGTCTTTTCGACATCTTATACGTAGAATATCCGACAATTATCGGGGGTTCACAAAGGTCATCCTTAGAATGAACCAGGAATATGGATGGAAAGGATTTAACATTTTAAATGTTTTTTAAACCATATTATAATATGATATAAAACCATCATCTTTTGTTAATACTTGTGATAACATGGTAATAGTTATATATATGACTAATGAAGAAGGGAAGAATTTATTTTGGCAAAAGAGATTTGGGAATGGACCAAAGCTATTATTATCGCAATTATTCTTGCGTTCATTATTCGATCCTTTATATTTGCTACATCTGTTGTAGAAGGAGCAAGCATGCATCCTACCTTAGAAAACGGAGAAAGAGTTGTATTTAATAAGGCTATTTATTACTTAAGCGAACCGGACCGCGGCGATATTGTTATTATTCAGAGACCGTCAAAGAATTATGTAAAACGTGTCATTGGACTACCTAATGATGTGGTTGAGGTGAAGAACCATTCCTTATACATTAATAGCCAAAAGCAGACTCAGAGCTATCTGGACGAAGAGGCCATCAAGTCCACATCCGATTTCGGACCTATCACCGTACCTGAAGGCGAATATTTCGTGATGGGCGACAACCGGTCCATCAGCAAGGACAGCCGAAACGGATTAGGACTCATAAAAGAAGATGAAATCATCGGCCGAAGCGAACTCATCATCTACCCCTTCGACGAATTCTCCCTAACGAGGTAGGAAGAAAAGCGAAGGCGAGCGGTTAGGTCCGACGGCATAAGAAGAATCTCCGGAGTGGCCGTACTTTGGCCATGGAGGGGATTCTTCTTATGACCGCTTGGGCCTGCGAGCCGCAGCTGGACAATAGAAAAGCGAAGGCGAGCGGTTAGGTCCGACGGCATAAGCAACCCCCATTGTGTAGACCGAGGCGGCTCTTCACAATGGGGGTTGCTTTATCTCATTTTTTCGGGTAAAGCCGTAATGGATTCAATCAGAATATCAAGCTTTCCTTCAATGCGGTGCAGTAAATAAAACGTAACCACAACAGGAAAACCGATTTCCGGTATCCAATTGGCCCAGCTTTCCAGCATGATCCTTTCACCCCCATTCAAATTTCTAAGCTTCTATCCTTACATCTTACATCTATCAGAAAAAGGAGCGAGTACTCGCTCCTTTTCATACTTACAATTCAATTTCCTGTACATTACGTTCGACAATTCGAGCACTTTTCTTCTCGATCAGATCCCCACCTGAAGAAGTAAAAGTATTCTGAGTAATTATTTCATCCATTGCCTGATTAATAAGGGCTGTATCAACAGGTTCCACCGGCTCATCTAAAGAATAGGTCACCGTTTTGCCATCAGCATTTGTAAACTTCAGCTCCAGCTTCTTTGCCATGATATCCACCTCCTTCTATTCACTGTTTTCATTTTTTAAATAACCAATACGGATGAATCATTTCGCTCAACAGAATACAACGAACGCTCCTGCAGAGGCACCAGTGCGTTTGTCACAGCCATTAACTGATCAGCGGTTGCTTCGGTTTTTACATTGTTAAAGTTTTTGTTCTTATAGGTAATCTCCCCATCGCTGTCAGGACCTGCTTCAAATACAAGCTGTAACTGTGAACGAATCATTTGTGAAACAGCCATCTCCCCCACCTCCTTTCACGTTTATAATCGAAAGAAGACTGGGAAAAGTGTTCTTAATTTCCCCGGACATAAAAAAACCCTGTCACATCAAAATGTGACAGGGTTTCAGGAACAATCATTCTTTTTATGAAGCTTATGCATTATCAAAAATACAAAAGCCAATATAAAGCAGAATAATCCCCACACCGACAATCCCTAAAATGGTTTCAAGCATTATCAAGTACACCTCCTGTAAGTACAATTTTTCAAAAGATAAATTCTTTTCCCGCAAATGTACTGGAAAATACAAGGTATATGTGTCAATTCTACCATTTTTATTTTAACAAAAAAAACGTACTTTTAAGCCTCAATTTTTAAATTCTATGTTAAAATTTATGTGACTTACATTATTAATAGAAGCTTAAGCAGGTGATTTCGATGGCCCATTGCCCGTTTTGCGGAACAGAGGTAAAACAGGGAGAAGAGTATTGTATTAACTGCGGAAAAGAAATGCCTACCGATTTAGCTGAGAGAATACCGAAAAATCAAGGTTTTAATAAGTGGTGGTTTTTACCCATTGGCGCGTTATTCCTTGCGATCCTCGTATTTATAGGCTATTATTTTTTTCTATCATCTCAGGAAAATCAAGCCCTGGAAACCTATAAAAAGGCGGACAAGGTTGCAGTGGATGGAAATTTTCAGCAGGCAAAAAAACTATATAAAGAAGCACAGCAATATAAGTCTGAGTTTCCTGCAGCTGTACAAAATGCCCAGTTTATGGATATCGCAATGTCTATTCAGCAGCAATTGAACTCAGCAAAAAATCTACAAGAAGAAAATGCCTTTCAGCAGGCCATTAAAATTACAAAACAGGCAGAAGAAGACCTGCAAAACTATAATGGCGAAGTAGTGGACAAATTGCTGGATCAGCTTGTTAAGACACGAAATGAAATCAAGACTGCTGAGGTAAAGGAAAGATTAAGTCAGGAGCCTTCCGTAGAAGAGTTAAAATTGCTTCTTTGGGAGGCAGAAGGTATACAAACCGATAAAGCAAGAAACATAACGAAGAAAATCCGGACAAGGCTGGTGAATTATACGTATACCAAAGCCAACGAAAGCTTAAAATCCAATCATTTTACAGATGCAATGGCGATTATAGAGGATGGACTGAGATACGCTCCCGAAAGTGAAAAACTGCAAAGCCTGAAGACGACTATTGAAAAAGAAAAGGTGGCCTTTGAAACCGAGCAGCAGAAACGGATAGAACAGGCCATAAATGCAGCGGAGCAGGAGTATAAGCTCAATAAAAATGATGCCATTGAGATGGTATCCATTGAAGCTAAGAAAGATGACTTTGGCGATTTAATCGTTTCAGGTACTTTAAAAAGTGTTGCCACGGTCCCGATATACTCTGTTTCTGTTTCCTATAATCTGCTGGACAAAAATGGTGAAATCGTTGAAACCAATGAAGTATATATTTACCCTGATACCCTCTATCCTGAAGAAGAGGGAAATTTTGAATTCACCCATTATGAAATGGATAAAGAACTAAAAGCGGAAGTAGACCAAGTCAAATGGTTTCTTGACTCACCGTAATGAGGAGTGACCTTAATGATAAAGAATCGCTTATTCTGGCCTGTTGTTATAACCGTTATCATGACGATATGCCTCATTTTAACGATGGTCCTTTACTACCAGAATTGGAGCAGGAAAGCCATTGATGCCGATAACAGCATTGCCAGTCTGGTCCGTGCGGATGATCAGGAAAATGAAACGACACTGAAAACGATTATTCACGAAGCACAAAAATCCGTCGTCCAAATTGAAGCTGAAAGTGAATCAGGAAAAAATATTGGTTCCGGCTTTATCTACAACAATAAAGGAGACATCATGACAAATGCTCATGTGGTAGCAAATGCAGACTCTGTCTATGTGAAAACCTCTGATGCCCGTACGTATCCGGCGGCGGTCATCGGACTGGGCACGAAAAAGGATATTGCTGTTCTGCGTGTTCCCCAGCTAGTGGACCGAAAAACGTTATCGTTAAACCCGGACTATGAAGCTGAGATTGGCGATGAAATTATTGCCGTAGGGAGCCCATTAGGCTTTCAAAACACGGTTACAACAGGAATTATATCCGGCAAAAATCGGACTTTTAATGTCGATGATCAATATAATTATGAAGGTTTATATCAAATTTCTGCTCCTATTACGAATGGAAACAGCGGCGGGCCTCTCATTCACCGTCCGTCCGGGAAGATTATTGCGATTAATTCAGCAGGCTCCAATGAAGGACAAATTGGTTTCAGTCTTCCTATCGGTCAGGTAGTAGACCGGGTGAATATGTGGTCAGATCAGGCGGACGATGAGGATCTAAGCTTTGATGGAGCTCTGAAAACACAGGATACAGTCAATGAGGAACAACTGATTCAGGATGCAACCTATATTGTCAATTATTTTTACGAGAACGTTGAAATGCGGGATTACTTAAATGCTTATAAACTGCTTGGAATCGAGCGGCAAAGACAAAAAAGCTATCAGGACTTTCGAAACGAATATGTCCATATCCATGATTTAACGATCAATGACCTTAAAACTGAATTGCAATCCAATCAGAAAGTTAAACTAACGTTAAACGCGGATCATGTTTCAAGAAATAAAAATCAGGTTCAAATTACGGAACATTATGAAACGACATTTATCGTTGGTTACGAAAATGACCAGTTAAAGATCCTGGAAAAAAATCAGACATTGCTCTCGACAACAAAGAAAGAACCAACCCCTGCCAATGATGGAAAGCAGGAAGACTCATCAAAATCCTGACCCGTCATCCTCTATACCCTTCCATGTATAGAGGATTTTTTAGAGCAAAGGAGGAAGTGTATTCCTATGAATAAGAGAACCAAAAGTGCACAGCAGGTTCAACAGCATCAATCCTTATTTCAGTGCCCTATTTGCCAGTCATCCATGGAGGTTCATGAATCGAAAAGTTTTATATGCCAGAACGGTCATACATTTGACTTTACCAAAAAAGGCTATATAAACCTTACTACCCGGCCCTCCAAAACAAAATATACCAAAGAGTTATTTGAGGCCCGGAGAGAATTAATGGTCGAGCAGCAGCTGTTTAAGCCCCTGCTCGAAAAAATAGATACATGGATTCGGAGTACCTTTTCCAGCCAGGATGCCCTTACCGTACTGGATACCGGCTGTGGTGAAGGCTCACATCTTGCCAGGATTACCGAAAAGCTGCACAACTCATTTACAAACGGGATAACGGGAGTTGGTATTGATCTGTCAAAAGAGGGAATCATAACGGCTGCCAAAAACTATCCGGAGACGATTTGGGCCGTTGCTGACCTTGCCCACCCTCCTTTTCGGGATCAGTCCTTCCAGCTTCTCTTAAACATTCTTTCCCCTTCTAATTATGGTGAATTTTCCAGGCTGTTAAAAAATGAGGGGTATGTCCTGAAAGTCGTGCCTCAGCAGAATTATTTAACAGAATTGAGAGAAGCCTTTTTCAAAGATACCGATAGGGCCTCGTATTCCAATGAGGATACCGTTGAGCTCTTCACACGCCATTTCCAACTGAAGGATCGAATTCGTGTGACCTACAACGTGGATTTAAGTCCATCATCCATGCAATCATTAATCCAAATGACTCCCCTTACCTGGTCCATAGCTGAAACGGACATTCAAAAAGTACTGGACAAACATTCCTTATCTTCCATTACAGTTGATCTGGAGATGTTAATCGGTATGAAAAGACATGAGAAGTAAAAACGGAGGAAGCCTCTCTCAAAAAGAGGCTTCCTCCGTTTTTACGAACCATGAACCCTGGAGAAATGATTCATCTAATGATACGAAAAAAATCGCTCCGCTTTTCCTGGAGCTACAGGCTTACTAAAATAAAAGCCCTGAATTTCATCACATTTTTCACCTTTAAGGAATTCAAGCTGTTCCCTGGTTTCCACACCTTCTGCAATTACCTTCATATCCAGGGAATGCGACAGATGAATAATCGACTTCACGATCGCCTGATTCTGCTTTTGTTCTCCCCTGATAAATAGCTGATCAATCTTCAGCTTGCTCAAAGGGAACTGACTTAAATATTTCATCGAGGAATACCCGGTTCCAAAATCATCAATGGAGACATTTACACCGAGCTCTTTCAAACCTTTTAGCGTATCCATAATATAGGCTTCGTTGGACATCGCCATGCTTTCGGTGATTTCCAGCTCTAAGTATTTCGCATCAAGCTTCGATTCCTGTAAGATGTCCCGGACCTTCTTCACCAAATCCTTTTGCAGAAACTGCTTTACGGATAAGTTCACACTGACTTTTGTCGGGCCATAGCCTTTCTGATGCCATTTCCGGTTTTGACGGCAGGCTTCCCGCAGCACCCAATCTCCAATTTCAATAATCAGTCCGGTTTTCTCAGCCAGTGGGATAAACATTCCCGGGGATATGTATCCTCTGGATGGATGCTTCCAGCGAAGAAGGGCTTCAAAGCCAATCACCTGATTATTTGAAATATCGACCTGTGGCTGATAATGAACCTCAAATTGCTTTTGTTTTATGGCTCTTCTTAACTCATTTTCAATGGTAAGCATCTCTTTAAAATCTTCTGTGATTGATGATTCAAATATTTTATAATGATTCCGCTGATTTTCCTTAATCACATACATCGCAGAGTCTGCCTGTTTAATTAACTCATTTGGATGGTTTCCATTTTCGGGAAAGATGCTGATTCCAATACTTACCGTCGTAAAAATTTCAAAGTCCTGAACATCGATGGGGGTTTGAAAGGCCTGAATCACCTTTTCCGCAAATGCTTCCGCCTCCTCTTTGTTCTGAATATCACGCTGCAGAATCAAAAATTCATCTCCGCTCATACGGGCAATGAAATTGTTCCCATCCAGCAGCTGCTTTAAACGATGGGAGCAGGCCCGCAGCAAAGCATCGCCAAACTGATAGCCTAACGTATCATTAATCTGTTTAAAATAATCAATATCCACAAAATGAACTGCGATCTGACCGTTATCCTTTCGACATTCAGCAATGGCTTCTTCCAATGTCTTTACAAAATAATTGCGGTTCGGCAAGTCTGTCAGCTCATCATAATAAGCCATAAACTGAATCTGCTTTTCACTCTGCACACGCTCGGTGACATCCCGAATGACAGCAATGCGCAAGTCTCCATCCTTGTCGGGATATGGCTGCGGCAATACATCAATGTACAGAGGTTCCCCGGACTTTTTGTATCCTTTTAGTAAATAGGGTTTATCATGATCCTTTTTCATATTTTCTTTAAGCGTATGAAAATATGAGGAATCGATAAATTCATCAATCGAAGCACGGATTAATTCCGATTTGTTATAGCCGAAAATTTTGGCCAGCGAATCATCACAATCTATAATCTGACCGGCTTGATGCAGCACCATCCCTTCATGTGACTGATTCATCCGATATTTCAATGCATACATCTGGTTTTCTTTTTGATCTTTGAAACGCACGGGATGGATAAACAAACAAATATAACCATCATTCAGCTTCCAGTTCCGAATCTGAACGAGCATCTGATCTGCGGAGTTTAACTCAAGTAAAATCGGTTCTCTTTCCTTTTGCATCACAGTTCCAGGCTCAAGGAACAGCTCTATGGGTTGTCCCGTCAGGTCTTCTTCATCCAGCAAGGTATGTGCTGCTTGATTGGCAAACAGAACTTGCCCATCTGCATGTAAAATGACAATCGCATCATTCAATTGTTCCAGCATCCGGGCTGGTGTCATGAGTTCTGTATGCTGAGATGCTTTCCCCAAGGTAATTCCTCCTAAAAGTCTGACTTCCTAGCCGATGATAATTTTCTCTTTTGGATAATGGAATTCGCCTTTCTTTGTTACATCATTAAATGAAAACAGCAGGGTCAGTATTCCAATTCTTCCAATAAACATCAGCACCATTAAAATAACTTTGCTAATGTTGGTGAGTTCAGCTGTGATGCCCATCGAAAGTCCGGTTGTACCGAATGCTGAACAAACTTCAAAAATAATCGCTACCAGTGAAGAGTCCTCAATAATCGTTAGCAATACAACAGCCGTAATACAGAGACCAACCGCCATTAGCACAACCACCACTGCTTTGTACAGGTCTTCTTCAAAAATCTCCCGTTTAAATACCGAAACCTTGCTCTTTCCTCTGGCAAAGGTAAGAATAAAAATAATAACTAAAGCAAATGTGGTTGTTCGTATACCTCCCCCCACACTGCTTGGGGAAGCCCCGATAAACATCAGCAAAGAGGTGACTAACTGGGTTTGTTCCGTCAGCAGATTCATATCAAAAGTAGAAAGACCGCCACTTCTGCTTGTTGTCGATTGAAATAAACTGTAAAAAATCATTTCATGCCAGGATTTATCCGCATAGAAGTGATTCCATTCAAGTGCAATCATGATGACAAATCCAAAGATCAATAAACCAAGATATGTTATGGATGTAACCTTTGTAAATAAGGAAAATCGCATAAACTTTCTTTCCTCTTGAGAAGCGAATAAATAATCCTTCACCTCAACTAATACCGGAAAGCCAATAGATCCAAATATAATCAGTGCAATATGGATAATCTGTACAAAATAATCATCTTTGAAAGGCATGAGAGATTGACCCGTAATATCAAATCCCCCATTGGTTGTAGCACTTATGGAGGCAAAGAAACCGTGAAAATAGGCTTCCTGCCAGCTTGAAAAATACGTTAAGTAATATGTACCAAGGATAAGAAAACCAACAAGCTCTATCCATAATATAAGCTTGAAGACACCTTTCATCAGCTTGACGATTCCATTAAAGGAATATTGGTTCTGGTCGGCCATAATCAGCCGGCGCTCTTTCAAACCGATTTTCTTACCAACAACAAGCCAAATAAAGGTACCCAGGGTCATAACCCCAACTCCGCCAAATTGAAGAACAACCGCTAACAGGACGATGCCCAGCTGGTTAAAACTATCCACGATGGAAACCACGGATAATCCTGTTACACTTACAGCACTGACGGAAGTGAAAAGAACCTCCATAAAGGTTAAATCGGCCCCATCTTTATGAGCAACGGGCATGCCCAATAATAAACAGGATACGGTTACCGCAATGATATAAAAAATAATGATTAGTTGAACCGGTGAGCGCTGGTTTAACCATTCTGAAAATTTGTTTTTACTTCTCATAACACTTTCTCCCTTTATACACCAAAATCCTTCTTATCATGACAAGATTTTTTCGGTTTATCAACCGATTTTGACAAGTTTTTTCACGAATGTTAAAAAAAATGACCCCACTCCATACAAGCGGGGGATTCTTATTTAGAGGAAGAGGAAATGTCGAATAGTTTACTTTTTTCCTTAAACTTCTCCAGCAGCTCTGTACCCTGATAACCTTCCAGGATTAAAGCCTGAAGCATTTCCTCCACCTTTTCCTGTTTTCGATTTAATAATGTTCCTAAAAACAGGACATTCATAGAGGACCCGATTTGATTCAACCCGACCAATTTCACCATCATCGTAGCAGGCTCATTCGATTCTTTGGAGATCTTTACCTGCAGGACATATTCTCTGTTTTCGTCCTGCATTTGCTGAAAATAATTTTTATAAGAGTCATCCATGTACGCCTCTACCAGCCAATGGTTCTGTTCATCTTCACGATTAATAATTAATCCGTCTGTTAAATCTACAGGTCTGTTTTGAAGTTCATCGCCCTGTTTTTCTAAAACATCTAAGGAGATCAATTTAAATGTTTTCATATGCACCACCTTGTGCCCCTATTATATATCTTATCCCTATTATTTCAAATAGAATTATACACTAAAATCCGGAAGTCCAACCTATTGAATCAGGATGTTTTATCTGGTCTGATCATGGCTATATTAAGGATAGCAACTTTCTTATTTACATACCTGCTCAGATGAGTGATTCAACACATATGAAAAGGAGTGGACGAGATGATGTACGATATTGCCATTATTGGAGCTGGACCTGCAGGATCAAGTGCAGCCATTTTTGCAGCCAAAGCGGGAAAGAAAACCCTGCTGACCGATACAGGAAAAAGTATTACAAAAAAAGCATGGGTGAAAAACCATTACGGGATAAAGGAAATGGAAGGCCCTGATTTGCTTGAAACAGGTATGCAGCAGGCAAAAGCATTAGGAGCTGAGTTAAAAACCGAGGAAGTAACAAAAATCGAGAGTAAAGGGAAGCATTACCTGGTTCATATGGGGCAACACCAATATGAAGCGGAGCATATTCTGCTTGCGACTGGTTTATCTGTTGATTTAGCCGAGGATATGGGATTAAAAATTGTGGATGGCCAGGAGCCGCGTATTGCGAGAAATATAAAAGTCGACCACGAAGGTAAAACGAACAAAAAGAATGTATGGGCAGCCGGAACCGTAGCCGGTGAAAGTGTCCACACCATCATCACTTCCGGCCACGGCGCAAAAGTAGCCATCAACATCATCAGCGAACTAAACGGCCAACGCTACGTAGACCACGACATCATACAAAGTAAAGATTAATAGAAAAGCGGAGGCGACTGGTCAGGTCATGCGGGATAAGACGAAGACATGGAGTGGCATGGGTCTGGCCACGGAATGGCTTTGCCTTATATCCGCCTTGACCTAGGAGCCGCAGCTGGACAAAGAAAAGCGGAGGCGACTGGTCAGGTCATGCGGGATAAGACGAAGACATGGAGTGGCATGGGTCTGGCCACGGAATGGCTTTGGCTTATATCCGCCTTGACCTAGGAGCCGCAGCTGGACAAAGAAAAGCGGAGGCGAGCGGTCAGGCCCGACGGCATAAGCAGAATATCCGGAATGGACGCTTTTGGCCATGGAGGGACTAACATAGAATGCCGATAAATGTCCTTCATACAATCATTTACACTTATATCCGTCTAAAGTTGGAGCCGTTTTGTCCCCCTTCTCGTCATAAGCGCCAACAAAAAAAGCCTTATTTGTACTCTTTCATACAAATAAGGCTTTTTGTTCCAGTATTTCTGATTTTTATATAATTATTTATGAATAGCTGAATCGAAAACAGATCAGAAAACAGTCTGCTAAATCTGGAGCATTTCATCCTGCAGGGAGACGGACTCCTGCTCTTCCAAATGGTCCTCATAAATGCTTAAAGGTCCTTCATAAACCTTTTTCAGAAAACGAGCGGTTCGATAATCTCCCGGCGTGATCAGCCCCAACGGTTTTTCCCATAAACAAATTCCTGCCATATTTAAAACGGTAGCTACAAACTGAGAGCAAAAGTACGCATATTTGCGCTCCAGAGATTTGCCAAATGGTATAGTAGCAATCCCCAAAAGATTGTAGCGGTAGTTGTGTTCATTCAGCTGAAAATGACGAATGACCCTTCTCATTTTATCCTTCTGGCGATCATTTATTTCCAGTTCGAAAATTTCACAGGTTGTGTCGGGAAATCTGGCATAAATTCCATGCTTCACATTTTCCTTTACAAAACCCGCTCGAAGTGGATTATAAGCCTTTTTCCGTCCAAAACTGTAAAGCTCCGTCAGTTCCTTATCCAGCGATAGGGACACATGATTATAAGGCTCTTTCGTATAAAGGCGGATAGTCTGGGAAAAAATTGTGCCTGTTTTCGTTAATACGATGTAAACTTTAGCCATTTTCCAAAAAACTCCTCTCTGCCTCTTCTAAACTATACAGGATTTTTTTCAATCTATCCACTATATTTTTGCAATTTTCCTAATAATAAGTCTGGAGGAGTAGATATATGGCTAATAGAAGACGATTCTTTTCTACTCGTGATCCGTCTCCTTTTGTTTATCCTTTTTTATTTCCCTTAACAGAAATGCAATAAAGGAAATAATGGTGAAAATAACAAAGAAATCCGGCTGAAAGCGTCCATCCAGTAGATATCCGGATCCATAACCAACTGCTATTCCAATTACAATAGAAATGAGCAGCATCTTCATAATAGACATCTGTCTTCCCCTTTCATATGTCCTTACTGTCCCGTTTTTTTATTAAAAGAAAAGGTAGATATAATAGCAAAAAAATAAATGCGGCGATGATCTCCAGCCATAAAATATACCAAGGGAATTCAGGTAAATAGTCCAGCAGGCTTGGATTTGCAGGCTTGTGAGCCAAAAACATGTAATTGGCGCCTATCCACCGGTTAAAAAAGAAAATAACAACCGCTATTCCATTTAACACCAGCATCGTTCTCCACACCGAATGAATCGTTACCCGTTTTTTCTCAACGACGATCATGTAGATGGACGCCAAAATGATGAAAATATGGGCAATAAAAAAGTGAAAATATCGGTAATGGGGAAAATCATAAAATAATTCCGGGGTCATCAGGGCTTGCAGGGCACCTCCAATCCCCAGAAAATAGACGATTTCAAACCATTTTTCTGAACGTGTCACAAGCATTACCATACTCATAAGTAAGGATAAGGAGCATAGCTGAAGCGGCAAGGTTTCCCGAACATCCCATTCTCCCGCTGTAAGGTACCAGAGATTCAGAGTTGCCTCACTTAAAAGTAATACGGCAATCAGTATGTATCGTACCCATGTATGCAAAAGAGAATGATTTCGGATGTACTTTCCGAAAACCACAAATGTAATAACGAAAAGCACCCCAATGCCCAGCATAATCAAGTGTGAGGCTGAAAATAACGAAAACGGATCTCCTGGATTTTCATAGGAAAAATAATCCACAAACATACGAATGCCTCCACGTACCCTTTCCCCATATAAGAAAAGGATCATTCGAAAAGCTGTCGAACTCCTTATGGTTACTCAAAAAGTATGACATATTCTGAGGCATTCGTCTACTTTACAGGTGGAGTAATTGGATATCAAGAGGAATAAATATGGGTGCCCTCGCGTCTGATTTCAAAGGACAATTCCTCCAATTTCTGTAATATCTGCTCTTTTTCCTGCCTTTTCAGAGGATGAATCTGATTGGAGCGTATTCGATAAGGGGTAAAGGCCATCGTCAGGTTGTCTCCGTCTATTTTCAGTGTCAGTACACCTGTTTCCGCCGTATTTCCCTGAACATAATCCGGGAACAAAAAATTCCCTAAAGAATAAGCAATCGGTTTATTCTGATAATACTCAAAGCCCTGTAAAACATGAGGATGTGCACCTATAATTCCATCTGCACCTGCATCAATCATTTTCCTCGCATAATCCCGCTGCCACGTCTCTGGCCGGACATTGCCTTCCACTCCCCAATGGATGTATACAAACAAATAGTCGGCATTTCCACTTTCCCGCTTTATCGTCTTCAAAACCCGATCCTGCTGATAGGCACTGGCAATGACGGGCCCCTCTCCTTCATACCAGCGGACAGCCGGTAAAAAGCGGGAAAACCCTAAAAACTTAATCGTCCTCCCTTTTATCTCTATTGTCTGTGCTCCATAGGCCCTGTCCTGATTCACTCCAGCCCCAAAATATTTCAAATCGTGTTTGGTCAAATGTTTAATCGTATCCTTAAATCCATCCTCCTGATAATCCAGTGCATGATTGTTCGCGAGGGTAACCATATCAAAACCCGCCTGCTTGATCCCGGACAAGGCTTTAGGGTCTGCTTTGAAATTATAGAGCTGGACTGTATCTTTTTCCTGCTCTGTCGTGACGGCCGTCTCCAGATTAAGAATGGCATAGTCGGATTTTCTTACTTCCTTCTTTACATACTGAAAGGGATAATCCGGCCCCTGCTGATGGACAGCTGATCTTACGGAGCCATCAAACATGGTATCCCCTGCAAACGAAATGGAGACAGGTTCTTGAGGTATGAGAGGCAATGGGGATTCAGGCATTAATTTCTGTAAAACATCATGCTCCAGCGAGTGGTGGTAGGCGTAGGTTTTCCTGCTGTCTTCCTGTCCAAACAAAAACATTCCCATAAATAGCAGAACAAGCAATATCCCGGCACCAATGAACCCAGCTTTCTTCATATTCCTTCCTTTCCTGAAATCCTCCTGCATATCATCACAGGACAATCTCCCTATATTTTTCTTATTTCTGGTATATGCAGAAAGGAAGATTGATAGAAGTAAGAACTGGATCTGACCTTTTCCAGCCATAAAAAAAGGATGAAATGATCATCATTTCATCCTTCATAAACAGCTTATTTAAGCCTTCTCTGCTTTTGTCTGTTTGTGGATATTCCAAAGTCGATAAATATGCTGGACAATAACTTTTCCTACAGCATAGGCAGGAATGATTAAAATCATCCCCAGAACCCCTGCCAAGTTCCCTCCGACTAACACCAGAAGAATAATCGTCAGCGGGTGAACATTCAGGGATTTCCCCATCACGACCGGGGAAATCAGATTACTCTCGGCCTGCTGGGCAACAACCATGACGATAATGACATACAGAGACATGATCGGGTCCTGGAACCAGCCGGCAATGACAGCTGGAATAGCTGCAAGGAACGGACCTAAAAACGGAATCACATTCGTGACCATTCCAAATAAAGCCAGTAAGAGTGAATAGTCGAGACCAATGATGAGATAACCGATAAAGAGTACAATCCCTACAAAGGAGCTTACGATTAATTGCCCCTGGATGTAGCTGGCAATGGCTTTATCCATATCTCCCAGAACTTCCCGTATCTGATGGGACTGGGACTTTGAAAAGTGACGGGTAACATTGTGAACAAATTTTTCCTGATCACTTAATAAATAGAATAAAATAAACGGTACAATGACCAGGGAAACGATAAAGCTGACAACATTGCCTAAAACAGAACCTATATAATTTCCTGTTGACATCAGGATATCCTCAAGCCGGGTACTTACATAATCCATGGCATCCTTCACATATTGAGGAAGCATTTCCTGATTGGCCTGCCAGTAAGTGATGCCCTGTTCCACCACATCCACCATTTCCGGAATATTATCAATCAAATTCGAAAATTGCTGATGGACCACAGGAGCAATGACGGAAATAATAAAGGTTAATAGACCGATAAAAATAAGATAAAGAATCAAAATTCCCAGTTTCCGGGGTACCTTTATTTTCTCGAGCAAATGAATAAAGGGCCGGAATAAATAGAAGAGAATGCCTCCCAGTAAAAATGGGATAAATAACGTCTGAAAGAAAACGACTACAGGCGTAAAAACGAACTGCACTTCATGAATCAGCCAGATAATCGTTAAAAACAGAACAATCCCTGTACCTACACGAAACCATTTAGTTTTTGTTAATTCCATCATATCCTACCATTCCTATTTCAAATTTCCTTTTCTACTATCTTACCATTATTGCTAAATTTTTCATTATCTATTCCAAAAAAATCTTTATTTAAATAAGATAAGATACATAGATGCTTATTTTTCATTTATAATTTTAGCTTTCCTGCCATATTACATCTGCTGATTGGTATTTTATGTTAAAATAATGATAGCATATTGGAATAAGCACTTGGGATTATATGATTTTTCTTTTTAAAACAAGAGATATCGAAACATCTGCGGGTATCGTTTCGTATATAAAAATAAAAGCATTATAATACCTCAGCCACATAAGGAGAATTAAAAACGAATGAGCATAGTTAAAATGATTTTAGCCTTATCTGTTCTTTCTATATCTACTTTTGGTTTCCTAAACAAAAGCATAGATTTGTCATCCATTATGTTGTTTTTATTGGGAGCATTGCTATTAACTATGGGAGCAGAGGAAATAAAAAAGGAAAAAAAGTTCCTCGGATATCTATTGATTATCATAGCTTTCTTTAATATTTTTGTTGCTTTTCAAGACTACTTTTTAAGCTAATGGAGTACACAGAGGTGACTGTAATTGGACATAAATACGGATTCATTGCTAACTTTTCTAATTATGTGGGGATGTCCAACTTTTATGGTTATCAGAACCTATTTGAAAATGGATCCAGATGAGAGGGAATCTGCAAAGAAAGATCTAGAATCCCTGCATTCTATTTTCACAATCGGTTTCCTTACCATAGGTTCCTTTTTCGCTTCTCTTGGAAACTTGCTGACTTTAAACATCATTAAATATCCGGGAATGGCTTTCATGTTTATAGCGGGGATTACGATTACCGTTGATATATGGAGAAGAAATAAAATAAAAGTTTTTTTAGCACCCATACTTATAGCGATTTCCATTTTTATCCTGATGAAATCCTAAGCGTAACCATTATCGTGCAATCAGAGCTTTTTAGAAAAAAGTGATAAAAAATTATTCCTCAGGAGGTTAACCATCATGGCAGCTGTACTTTCCATTCTATCTATTTTAGCTACGGCCGGGGTATTATACTATATGGGCAAGTCCGGGTTCAAATGGGGAGAATAAAGCGAATTAAGCAAAGGCAGAATCAGGTTGCCGTTTCACATGGGATCCAGTTAAAAATTCGAAACATAAGAAAGCGCCTGGATGAAAGAATGGATCCAGGCGTCATTTTGTGAGTTTATGGATTCTCCCCGTTTATATCGTTCAATACTCCCTCCATCTGTTCATTCATGGCCAGGCGGAATTTTAGTTCCACCCGTCTGGACTGGTCCATATCCTCCTGTCCATCGACGAGAATGGGATGACTTTCAGACTTACCTATCGCTGAAATTTTTTCGCGCAGGACATCCTTATGGGGAAAATCGCCGAATTCATCACTTAAAATGTAGCGGACAATGCTGAACGCACGGTCCTGTGAGAGCTCCAGATTATACATATAGGATCCGTCGGAATCGGTATGGCCTTCAATTAAAATCGCATCAATTTTATCCCGATTTTTCTCATTCAGCAGAACCGAAGCATAGACCGGAATAATTTGTTTGAGCTGCTGCTTAAACTCCGGCTTTAAATCGGTTTTATTGTAGTCAAACAGAAGATCACTATCAAACTTAATGGCACCGGATTCCTTGTCGACTTGAACATCCACCCCTTCCTGCTGAAAGGCCTTGGATAGCTGTTCAATCATGCCCCGCTCATAGCCAACGAGCGAATCGATAATCTCTTCTTTCTCCTGTACTTCCTTCTCTTTCCCTTCAATTTGCTGCTGCTTCGTAAACATCAGCGTAATTAATATCAGCAGAATGACCAGCAGAATTGTCGCTAAAATGTCCGTGAAAGCAGGCCAGAAGTTTCCTTCCCGGGTACTTGCTTTAAATAAACGATTATACTTGGAATTCATGGCCTACCATTCTCCCTGGCCCCTATGGTACGAACGGACTGCCTCATGCGCTGATCCCAGTCATCAATTCGGTTCCGTATGTCACCAACAGCATGAATGACCTCCCGATTGGCGTTATGACTGGATTCCATATGGTTGTTAACATAATTATTTACAGCTGAGAATTGACGCTCCATGGCCTGATTGGTGTTCGAGACAAATTGCTCAAACTTCTGGATGCTGTTATCCAGATTTTTCGACATAATCGCGTCTAAATTACGGAAAGCATCATTCATTTGATTCGTCATGTCATTCATCACCTGTTTTAACTGATTCGCCTGATCCTGATTGCTCTGCTTCAGACCGTCATTCACATCACGGATGAGCTGATAGGATTGCTGAATAAACTCCCGGTTGGACTGATCCGCCTGCTCAAAGCCGTATTTGATGGACTCAAATTGCCTGCGCATGCCTTCATTGTGTGAGGAAAAGCTCTGAATCTCATCCCTAAGGCGCTGTAATTCGTCCTTTTGGCTCTGGTAAAATTTCATAAATTCCTGTTTTTCCTGTCCTAAACTTGTATATTGATTCTGGAGCCGCTCCAGATGACTCTCCAGCACCATGACATTTTCGGCAAAGCTTTTCGTCACATGCAGCAACTGATCAAAGGAACGATCCTGTAAGACATTTTTGATTGTATCTGTGGCTTTCCCGACATTCGTAATATAGTTCTGATTTTTCGTCTCCAGCTGTTCCATACTGTAAGCGACTTTTTCCAGCTGATTGACATTATGGTTGTAAAAGTCCGCCATTTTCTGATACGTCTGCTCCATTTTTTCATCGAGCCGCTCCATATAGCCCTTGCTGTCGCTCGTCCATTGCTGTACGTGGGCACTGGTATCTTTAACAAACGTGGAGATATCTGTTGACAGCCCCTTCACACTCTCATCCACACTTTTAATGGAGTTTTCCTGGGATTGCAATTGCTGTAAAAACTGCGTAAACTGATCATTCATATGGTCCATCCGCTTATTGAAGGAATCGGATGCGTCCTCCAGATTGTCAAAAATTCTGTACAATGTATCGGTGCTCTCCGAAAACTTCTCATTGTAGTCCCGCATATTGCTTGAAGCCTGTTCCATAGTATCGGAAAACTCATCCAGCTCCTCCAGGCTCTGATGCATATCGGTAATCGCTTCCTTTACCTGATTGAGCGAATCCACCATCCGGCTTTCCCACGTATGCTTTCCATAGGACTGAAGCATATTTTCCGCTTTTAACGTCAGCTGCAGCATTAAGTTCTCTGCATCCCAATTCCGGTACACAAAGGTAATGAGAAGGGAAGCAGCAATTCCGCATACACTCGTATAAAAGGCTGTGTAAATTCCATCTAACACATTCTGAATGGAGGACTGCATATTAGCTCCATTTATATCAAGACCTGACAAGGCACTGATCAGTCCGACGAATGTACCGAACACCCCGATTAAAATCACGGTGGACCCCGAGGATTGAATTCGTTTAATTCCACTTAAAATACTGGTCGATTGATAGGGCGTCGAAAATTTTGACATATAGGATTCCACAAAAGCCTGCACATCCACATGATCATCGTCTTTTTTGTTGGCCCGGTCATATTGCTGCTTTAGCCCCTGCCAGAACTCGCTATCTTCTCCTTTTTGCTCAGCTGAATCCAACTGCGCTCTTAAAAAGGTAAAAATGCTGCGATTCTGCCAGATGACACGCACCGTCACAACGGCTAAAAATACAAACGTAACAACAATAATCATCCGTGCAAAATCATTACTAGCCGGCAAAAAATCCAACACCTTCCTCCCCCCTTATACACTGAAACTTGGAAAAGCTATTCTTTAACCAACTTATTAACAGCTGTACAAGTTTAGAACATCGATCCCTCATTTACACCTCCTGCCTATCTGCCACGACTTACCATACATAAAGACGTGTGCAATTAGAAAAATAAGGATATGAAAACATTATGGTCTATCTTTGTATGTTTAATGGTTATTTGTGTACCGCTGACCACTGCCGCTGGCGAGGATATGGTTTCAGTTAAATTAGTCAACTTTATCGACAATCCGAAGAAGCTTCACATTCAGGTTCAAGGGGAATATCGAACGCTCAGCCCCTTTTTTCGTCTTGAGAAAGGAGGGAATTATACACTTTTCGTAAAGAAAGGAAAGCTTTATCTTAAAGATAAGGACGGAAAACATAAGCTTCCGGACACGATCACCCTCATTCCCGAATCGTATGAGGAGCACCTTTTATACATTAACGACCGTCCTTACCAGGGGGCCATGGAGTTTACCGTTGAAAAAGGAAAATACGTCCGCCCCGTGAATCAATTGCTGCTGGAAGACTATTTAAAAGGTGTCGTTCCCTTTGAAGTCTTTTCAACCTGGAATCTGGAAGCTCTCAAGGCTCAAAGTCTGGCCGCCAGAACCTATGCGCTCATGCACCTGAATGGGGAAAAACAGATGAATGACACCATCCAATTTCAGGTGTATGGCGGCTATTCCACCTTTTCCAAAACAAATAAGGCTGTCGAGGAAACGAAGGGCGAAATTATTACTCATAACGGTAGACCGATCACAGCCTTCTACTCGGCAAGCAATGGCGGGTTTACAGAATCCAATGCAAATGTCTGGGGAAGCAAGCCCATCAGCTATTATCCCATCAAAAAGGACCCTTATGATCCGGGACGTCCGTGGACATTTACCCTGCATAAACAGCAGCTGCCCATGGATACCTTTGTATGGGCCTGGAATGCACCGGACGTCTGGCCCCATTTACAGGGCAAGGACAAAAAAATAATGAAATCGATGGAAAGCTGGGTGGAAAACCAGGGGTACCAGGACGTGAAGATTTTAGCAATTCCCCACTTTTCCATAGCCGATCAGAAAACAGTGTCCCATCGTTCGGTGAGAGGATCGGTGACGGTAACCTTTATGCACCGGATTCTCGGAATGATGATGATGGATGAAATTTCATTAGAGAATGTCCCATTATCGAAAATTCGCCCCATGATTGGTGGCTCCATTTTTAAAAGTTACCTCATCACCTCGTCTGAATCTACAGATGATGCCTATGTGGTGAAAGGAAAGGGCTATGGGCACGGGGTCGGCATGAGCCAGTGGGGAGCACAGAAAATGGCCGAGGGCGGGAAAACCTATCAGGAGATTGTTCAATTTTATTTTCCCGGAACCGATGTGACCCGGATTTATGAGGAAGCACCTAAGTAATGAACGGATACAGTTCCAGTAGAGAAAACAATAAATCACACACCAGTCAGGAGTACAAATCGCATAGCGTTTCGTACTCCTGTTTTTATTGATTTCACAACACGTAACATGATAAATCGGAAACTTTTTAAGACTTATATACATCGTGAAATCTATTTTATATGTAATGCTAATATGATTTATTCGGAAAGGTCTTTTGGTATTTTATGTTAAAATATAGACATAGGAACAGGATGGTCTTGTTTAACTAACGGGCAGAATAGTTGAATAAGAGAAAGGAAGTTTGACAGTGACGAGTTCGTTATTATTTAGTTTACATCGAGCTTTATTTGGTGCAATTCCTAAAAACTTAAAAGGATTAAGAGTAAAAATAACAAATAATTTGCTAATATGGCAGGCTTTTTTTGATACAGAACCAACAGAAGAAGAAAAAGAAGTGTTAAGCGTTGCTTGTACAGAAGTTATAGCCGATTTCCCCAATATAATTAAAGTTGAGGAAGAATATCTTTACCATCCCTCGCCCTTGAAAAATACTACAATTGAAGAATGGGTATTTGTTAGATGGGAACCAGAAATTAAGAAAGACCCAATGAATTAACTTTATTAAAGTAACGGGTGCGTTTCTTGAAGAACACTTTAATCCTCGAATATCGTTTCAGGGTAAATTTCGTGGTATAATAGAATGAAATAATTTACAGAAGAGGTGAGCGCAATATGAACACAGCCAAAGAGCGTTTACTTAAAATTATTGATGAGATACCAGAACAAGAAGTGGATAAAATCTTAGATTTTGCAGAGTATCTTAAAATAAAGAGGGAAAAAAGATTATCTGAGGACTTAACAAAAGCTAGTGAAAGTAGTTTGGACTTTTGGGATAATGACATAGATGATGAGGTCTGGAATGATGTATAAACAGGGTGATATCGTTCTATTGCCCGTTCCATTCAGTGATCTAACAAATAGAAAGCAACGTCCTGTTCTCGTCATTTCAAGTAACAGCTATAATGATGTGACTGACGATATTGTTGTTGTTGCTATTACTTCACAATTACGAAATCTTGATTATTCAGTTGTAATTGAATCCGAAAATTTAATCGAAGGTAAGCTAAAAGTCGCATCAGCAATTAGAGCTGACAAGGTTTACGCATTATCTAAAGCTATTGTAAGAAAGAAATTTGGACAAGTTAATACCGAAGTTCTAGAAGAAGTTCGAAAAAAGGTTCATGAGTTAATAAAGTAGAGAATGAGGAAGGAGGACTGTTATTGCAGTCCTTTTTTCTAATACACCGTTACATTGTGAATCAATACACTTAAACAAACGGGAGCTTATCTTTATTAATAAATTTAAGGTAGATTAATGAAAGTTTTGATAAATGAAGGTAAGAAATTACTACTTCACAATGGGGGGAGTATAAATGTTATGGGAAGAAGTTCGAAAAGCATATCCAGATAAATGGGTTGTATTTGAAGCAATTGAAGCTCACTCAGATAGTAATTATCGTATAGTAGATGACATAGCTGTAATAGATTCGTTTAACGACTCAATGGACGCATTCCGCCGCCATAATGAATTACATAAGCAAAAGCCTAATCGTGAACTTTACTTCTTTCATACATCTAGAGAAGATCTCGATATAAAGGAAAAGAAATGGACAGGAATTAGAAAAATATGATTAAGATAAAAGAATTGTCAGAATTACCATTTATATAGGCTACAGTAACTTTTCGTGGGCAAAGTATAAAATTAGAAAATGTTTTAATCGATACTGGTTCTGCTGGAACAATTTTTAATGTTAATAAACTCGAAACAGTAGGAGTTAAACCAGAAGCAAATGGTGTTACTCAAACAATCCAAGGAGTCGAAGGACTTGAGTTTGTTTATACTAAAAATATAGATCAAATCTCTATGGTGGTATCATTGGCTATGACTTTATGAAAAAAGTTGGTCTTATTATTGACTTGCAACAATTACACATATCCGTAAGATAGGTCCTCTTTTATATAACACCTTAACAAGGAGGTATGTAAAATGAGCACAAAAGAAGAAGTAATTAAACTCATTAAGGATTTACCGGAAAATGTAACCCTCGATGATATTATGCAGGAGCTTTATGTTAGGAAAAAATTAGAAAAAGGGATTAAAGAGCTGAATACTGAAAAATTTGTTTCTCATGATGTCGTTAAGGAGAAATACAGGAGAGTGAACTAAAATTAAAAATTTCATTTGGATTTTTGCATTCATAGGAATGTCAATCATTCTTTTAGGGTGTTCAGCAGATGAGGTCATTAAGGTAGGTAGTCCTTTCAACGATGAGGGTACTGAAGGAGTTAAATTTAATAACGAAATTACAGATGAAAAGGCCATAACTAAATTAAGAACAATCATTGATCATTCAAAGGGTATTGATAAACCTAATATCGAAAATGAGGCAGAAGCATTCTTTCAACTTGATAGACCTGATGAAAGTGTTTCGGAAATTCGTCGGTATATATGGTTTCAAGATGATGGCAGTACAGTTTTATTTGATGGGGGTTCAAATTACGCTAGCTTGACTAAGGAACAAACTCTTGAGTTAAAAAGTATATTAGAACTTTAATGGTTTCTTATTATAGTTCATGTTGAAAATAATCATAACCAAATCATAGGAAGGAAAACGTATAACTGGAGGTGAGAAAAATGAAAGAAAGAAAAGCAAACCCATCAAAAGTTGGTCTTGGATCTCCAGAAACAGAAGGACAAGGCACCACAAATAGGGAAACAGGAAGAAAAAAGGCTGATTCGTCCCGGAAAAAGCAGAAGCGTACGTAAAAGGATCGGTTTGAGAACAAAAGCGGAGGCGCCCGTTTGCACCTAAACGGTCGCCTCCGCTTTTCTTTGTCCAGCTGCGGCTCCTAGGTCAGGGCGGATATAAGCCAAAGCCTTTACGTGGCCAAAAACATGCCACTCCATGTCTTCGGCTTATCCCGCATGACCTGGTCAGTCGCCTCCGCTTTTCTTTGTCCAGCTGCGGCTCCCAGGCCCAAGCGGTCATAAGCAAAATACCCTACATGGCCCAAAAGCGGCCACTCCGGATATTCTGCTTATGCCGTCGGGCCTAAACGGTCGCCTCCGCTTTTCCTAATTTAATAATTTTCTGCAAGGGAAACGAGCCATTCCTTGTCCTGTTTATTCTTAGTGATTAGGTATTTGTAACTTTGTTTAGGGGTATTTCTCCACTTTAAGACAAATTGTTGTTTTTTTGAAATCCATACCATATTGGCTATATGATTGTTTTCCATCTTCTTTGTTGGATAATCATCAAACCAGGATGAGGCAATCATAAACGTAATACGATGTCCTTCCTTTTCATAGAACACTTTGGTTACTGGATGGGTGAAACCGTCATTATCATATGTTATTTTTTTCATCTCATAGCCCACTGGCATTACAGGGGTTTTGAGTTTGCCAATTTCCTGTTCTGCAGTTTCTATGTTATGAAAAATAAGGTGTTCCTCGTCATTACAGGCAACAAGAAAAATCATTAATGAAAATAGGATGATTTTAATTACCTTCACCTTATCCCTCACTTTCAATTCAAGCCTTATCCGGGTATTCCTGCTCCCAGGCTCAATATCCCAAACTCATATTAACTTTTATTTATTAAAGTGAAACTCAGTTAACCTCCCATCAGAGGGGGGGATTATGGCCGAATCATACGTGATCAAACAACACCCATAACGACTGCAAAGATTAAGGAACTTGCTAATATCCATATCGTTTGTATTCGCACAAAAGATCGTAATATACCACGCTGTTTAAGGCATGCTATATGTTCAGCAACTTTTAGATTGATTGGAGCAAAAAATAAAGAAAAAAGAAATCCTCCTGAAAGTGAAGTACATAGAAGGATAATTACCAAATTAGAGGTTAAATCTGAAACTGCATTGCCGATGACAAAAAACGGAACACCGGCCCAAATAAAGAAGGTTAGGATCAATAAAACTAATGCCATTATTACTAACATAAAATTCTTTCTAAATACATTTGAATAGTTTTGGAAATACAAATTCACTCTTCTCCCCCATATTTATTTAAAAAATACGATTGTCCCCTCTTCTAGACTAAACGGTTATTTTCTTTTCATCTTTTCGCATAATTTACTTAACCCAAAAGCCAGTCCGAATAACCCCAACCCAAATAAAAGACCACCAATTAGAAAAGGCGTGAATATTAAAAGGACAAAACCAGAATTGCCCGGCATAATGTGAGGCAGTAAAAAATAACCAAGTACTCCAAAAATAATAACCGTTAAAGCAGTGGCCAGGACTTTTATGGCACGATTCATCTTGTTAAAACATGGACAACATGCACACACATTGATCATTACGCAATCCCCCATAAGTTCCTATTTACTTGAAATCTGCCATGTGATCCCAAATTTATCCTTTACCTGTCCGTACAACGGGCTCCAGAAGGTTTCCTGCAATGGCATGATTACCTCCCCGCCCTCTTTCAACTTTTCAAATGTTTCCTTTGTTTTCGTGGAATCGTTGGTAACAAATGCGATTGAGATCTGAGATCCGTGTGAATGTTTCTGTCCGGGGAACGTGTCAGAAATCATCATTTCAGCAGTGCCAACTTTCAAATGTGCGTTTAATACTCTGTCCTTGGCATCCTCTGGAATGGGATACTCCGGATTGTCCGGCATATCTCCAAACGTTTGCAGTCCTGAAACTTCCGCACCCAAGGCTTCCTGATAGAAAGAAACAGCCTCCTGTCCTTCCCCGTTAAGAATCATATAAGGGTAAATACGTGATCCCATGCTACACATCCTCTCTTTTCTATTACCATTATTTATTATACCAAATCACAAACAGCCGTTAAAAAAAAGACTTGAAAATTCCAGAATTTCGGGTATGTTCTAATTAGATAGGGAAACCAGCAGTCGAAGGATCGTCCAAAGATGTTGTGACCAAAGGGGGAACGGGGATGGTTTATGTACTCACAAGTATTTTGGTGGGGTATGTATTTGGGTGTATTCAGCCATCGTACTTTATCGGGAAATGGAAAAAAAAGAACATTAAAGATGTCGGCAGTAAAAATGCAGGAGCTTCCAATGTAACTATGACATTCGGATGGAAATACGGGGCCATGGTTGCGCTTATTGATATTCTAAAGCCTGTGCTTTCCGTTATGACGATCACCTTCCTGTTTAACGGGACGCTTCAAGGTGATTTTGAGCATTTTATTTATTATTTAAATGGAGTCTTTGTGATTTTAGGGCATAACTTTCCCTTTTTCATGAATTTCAAGGGTGGAAAGGGAACGGCGTCGATCATCGGTTTATTCTTAATTCTTGACTGGCAGTTTGGACTTTTAGGTTTATTTTTATTTATTGTGTTCACCTTATTCACCAGCTACATTGTGATGGGGGCAATGGCTCTTTATACATTTTTTATTATTTCGACTTATCTCCTTGATTTCGGTGCCCTTGCCCTATTATCGGCTGCCTTCTTAACGCTCCTGGCTGTTCTTATGCACAGGGAAAATTTTTCACGGATCATTAATGGCGAAGAGAAAAAGCTGAAGGATGCCTTTCAGAAAAACCGGGAAATGACCGGGTAAATCAAATAGTAAGGATTAGAGCGCGACGGACTCTAATCCTTTTTTTATGCTGGTGGTTCGTTTGCCATCCAATCACGGGACATTGTGCATTCATCCCAGCTGAACGGCAAAGGTTATGACTTCTGTTCCTCTTCATCAGGTCGAATCCAGAAAAACGAGGCCACAGCAGCCAGGACACTAAGACCTCCCAACAACCCATAAATATAGGAGGATAAGGAATCCATCATCATCGCAATGATCGGAGGACCTAAAGCAACCCCGATAAATCGCATGCTGCTGTATAATGACGTAATGGTTCCCCGGATATCTTTTTTAATCCCTTCTGTAATTAATGCATCCAGGCAGGGTAAAGAGAGACCAATCCCAAGCCCCGTGACAGCGAGCAGAATAAGCATCCAGGTGATTTTCATATCTGTGCGAATGAAAAATAACCCTGCCGCCGCTCCTGCATTGCCAATCAGGATGACCCACTTCATGGCCTTTTTGTTCTCCCCTACCTTTTTTCCCGTAAAAAAAGAAGCTGTACACAAGACAAGTAGCGGAACAGCTAATAGTACCCCCTTCATCACACCTTCAATATTAAACCTCAGCTCCAATTGTTCAGATAAATGAAAGAGAAAACCGAATAAGACCAGCATATTCAGACATCCAATGATGAAAGTGGCTGTGAGCCAATGTCCATTATAGTGAAAAACTTTTTTAATGGACTGAAGATATTTCCGGAATGTCCCCTTTTTTTCTTTCTGTTCCTGTTCAGGGGCATGAATGAAAAGAGCAAGCAGCACGATCGATATCGCCGACAAAACGGGTACAGAGATAAACGGAGCATACCAGATCACAAAGGCCAGCACTGCACCAAGTATAGGGCTTAGCACCTTTCCAAAGGTATTGGAGGTTTCAATGATGCCCAGTCCTTTTGTGACGTCTTCCTTATCTTTAAACAAATCGCCAACGGTAGGAATAACTACAGGAAAGGCACCAGCTGCTCCAATTCCCTGAAGAAAACGGCCAATCAATATCATCATGTATGGACTGGCCATTTTCCACGCTGCAAACGCCGCCAGTGCCCCTCCCAGGCCAGTAATAATGAGACTTGGAATCATGACTTTCTTGCGGCCAAATTTATCCGATAAATACCCGGCTATCGGGATTAATGGAATCGCAACTACTGAATAAACGGTGATCACTAAACTTGACTGAAATGGACTGATATCCAGCTCTTTTTCAATCGTCGGTAAAACGGGAATAAACATCGAATTCCCCAGTGTCATCATCAATGGGATAGAAGCTAAGGCAAACAAAGCCCATTTCTGCTTTTCCATATCCAATCTCCTTCAAAAATTATAAAGTGAAACTTCCATCAGTGAGGTGTGACGGCCAGTTCATGCGTAAAAAAATGCAAATGTTATTCCTCGGTTTATCAGCTGACTGTTCAATTTCTAAGGATGATGCCTGCAAACATTCATATTCCATTCCTTTAAAAGTCTTCAGCGAAACCCGAAAAATTATGCAGGGTGGTTAGAAAAGCGGAGGCAAGCGGTTAGGCCCCTGGATCTGGACAGAGAAAAGCGGAGGCGAGTGGTTAGAAGTCTGTAAAATGAATGTGGAGGAATGAAGGACAGTAAATCATATAAAACATGTGAATTGTCCTTCATGCCTGAGATGATGGACAAAAAGCGGGAGTATGTTTGCACAAATGTCCTTCATGCCCGAGTTGATGGACAAAGTGAATAAAACTCAAGGGAGAAGTGTCCTTCATACTAAAAATGAAGGACACTCCACGGATAAAAATTGGGAAAAATGGCCGTCATAGCTGTTCAGAACTGCCTCTGTAGTTCATAAATTCTAATAAATTACCGATGTTCATCGATGAAGGCCAGAACAAAGCGGTGGGGGATTATAAATGGCCGTCATAAGTGGAATGAAGGACAGTAAATCATATAAAATCATGTGAATTGTCCTTCATGCCTGAGATGATGGACAAAAAGCGGGAGTATGTTTGCACAAATGTCCTTCATGCCCGAGATGATGGACAAAGTGAATAAAACTCAAGGGAGAAGTGTCCTTCATACTAAATATGAAGGACACTCCACGGATAAAAATTGGGAAAAATGGCCGTCATAGCTGTTCAGAACTGCCTCTGTAGTTCATAAATTCTAATAAATTACCGATGTTCATCGATGAAGGCCAGAACAAAGCGGTGGGGGATTATAAATGGCCGTCATAAGTGGAATGAAGGACAGTAAATCATATAAAATTATGTGAATTGTCCTTCATGCCTGAGATGATGGACAAAAAGCGGGAGTATGATTGCACAAATGTCCTTCATGCCCGAGTTGATGGACAAAGTGAATAAAACTCAAGGGAGAAATGTCCTTCATCAGCAGTATGAAGACCATTTAATGAAAAATCATGCATTCATCTGTCCTTCACACCTAAAATGAAGGACAAAAACCAAGTTCACAACTGAAAAACTGTCCTTCATAGAGCTTTTTCATCCCATATCACCTCGAAATCCTCTGACCCCGAGCCAAAGAGCATAAAAAACGCCATAGCCTGATGGTCCAGTCAGGCTATGGCAACGTCAAAATGGTCACTTCACATTAAAGGGGAATTTCATGGCACTTGTGTCACTACTATCCTTTCAGCCATTCAACCATTTTGTTATTCCATTCATTGCAGGATTACATTATTCTATATACCCTCAATGAATATAATTTAATCATAACTTTTTACCTAAAATGATAACACCGAAAAAAGTAGGATTTTTCTCTGCATCCTAAGGCGGAGAGTGTCAGAACAGGGAAATTTTTTTACAAAAATAATGATCCTGCAGGCCGGTCGTATAAAAAATAGCCATGAGGTTACTTTATGTAATAAGAGACTTTCCTAAAGTTTTACAAATTTATGATTAACAATACTTCGTTAAAGAGTGATTTAGATTGAACAAAGAGAGAAAATTATCTTCAATTTTATGGAACATAGCCTTACCGGGATTTGCTCAGGTTTTGCAGAGACGTTATTTAGTTGGATTCATCTTCATATTTATGGAAATCTTCCTGAATATTTTCAGCGGCTTTAACGAGGCCATCCGTTACAGTTTCCTGGGAGAAATCGATCAGGCATTCGCTGTCACCAACTATCAATTTCTGATGTTTTATCCATGCCTGTATATGTTTGCGTTATGGGAAGCCTTCTATGAAGTGGATCGGGGGGAGACTCGTTATGCCTTTCTGCCCTTTGTGTTTGGGGCATATTTTATCACTGTTGGGCTAATGCTTTCTGAAAAGATAAGAATTTTTGGAGTACTGCTCGGACCTGTCTGGCTCCCCATGCTTTCCCTCTTACCGGGACTGTTAGTGGGGCTTTTTATTCGGAGCATATTGTTAGCCTTTGAAAAACCTCATCACAAATGAAAAACCAGTACCTGTTCTATCGGGTACTGGTTCGATTTAGCCTTCAGCTGGATTTATGAGCGGATATGTAGTAAATATCCGAATTCAAATAACCTTCCTCTGTTTTAAATCCTGCGTTTTCCAAAAAGCCTTTCATTCGGCTGGAATGGATACGATGATCTAAAGGCGGACCATCATCAGATTCGTGGGCCTCCCAGTCCAGGACGAGGAGCTGTCCCCCTGATTTGAGAACCCTGCTGATTTCCTTCAGCGTCCTCTCTATTCCATCTACTTCATGGAGAACAAAAGCTGCTACTGCACGATCAAACATGGCATCAGGAAATTTCAATTGTTCGATCTGACTGATCATCCGGTCAATATTCCGAATGCCTGCTTCCTTTGCCCGCTGATCAAGCATGGTTAACATTCCGTCTTCCACATCAACGGCCATCACTCGTTCTGTCGTCTGCCGGGCTAAGGGGAGCGTTAAATACCCATTGCCTGCACCAAGATCCACAATTTTTTCCTCCCCTGACAGCGCAAGAAGCTCTACAACTTTTTCCTGAGGGACTTTTTCCTGCCGGCCGGGATCTACTAATTTATCTGCCTTTTTCGGATCAAAACGTTTTTCAGACATGTTTTAAGTGCACCTCCATAGCTTGAAAACCTAGTGATTTCCCTTAATTAATGCTTTAAGCTTCGTAAAATTCTGCTGATCTCGAATTTCTTTATATTTTATCATGGGGCATCCTGCATTTGAAATTCTCTGCTTTACGGTTTTTATGGTGAACTGTGCCGGGTCCAATTCTTCATGGACCTCTTCCCAGTATAAGGGGGTTGCTACCGTTCCTTCCTCTGTTGCCCGAGGGGAATAGGGGGCAATAATCGTTTTGCCCTCCGCATGCTGCACATAATCCACATAGAGCCGATGGCCGCGATTCTTTTTCAGACGTTCCATGGTAAAGTCGTCGGGATGTTTCTGGACAAGGAGCTGGGCGGCCGCTTCGGTGAACGCTCTCGTCTCCTCATAGGTCAGTGCTTTTTCAGGTAAGGGCAGATGTACCTGAAGCCCTTTTTTTCCCGACGTCTTAACAAAGGCATAAAGGTCAAGCTGGTCACAAATCGTTTTTAACAGCTTTGCCGCCTTTATCGCTAAGTAAAATTCTTTTCTTGAGGGCGGGTCAAGGTCAAACACGATTTCATCCGGATAGGACTCCTCTGTCTTTTGAAAAGGTATATGAAATTCCAGCGTCCCCTGATTCCCGATCCATAGGAGAGTCTCGACCGTGTGACAAACGATAAACTCCTCTCCCCCCTCCTGATAAGCACCCACAAAGTCAGGGGCATAATCGGGCCGATGCTTCTGAAAAAAGGATTCATCCCCAACCCCATGAGGATAACGGATGAGTGTCAATCTTTTCTGTTCCAAAAAAGGGAGCATGTACGGCGCGATGTTCCGTAAATACATAAGATGATCCAGCTTCGAAAACCCCGGTTTTGGCCATAAGGGCTTGTCCGGGTTGGTAATCTCCACCTTTTCCGGCAGCATCGCTAAATCCTGCTCTTTTTTTGCAGCCGTGCACTCCTCAGGCGACAAATCGAAACGGAACTGATCAAAATTAGGCTCCCGCAGCTGTCCATCCTCCGCCTCTAAGCAATTGATCTGGACACATATAGCCGGTGGAAGGTGGTAAATCCCGCCTTTCTTTTCCCCTTTTTCCGTTATCAGTTTGGTTAATGTGCTAAAGGCTTCCTCTGAAAAACCGTGCTTCACAACCCCCAGGACTTCTATTTCATTTTCATGATAGATGGAGGCGGTAAAATAGTCATTTTCAGGGTCATATTCCGTAATAAAGCCGGCAACTTTTCGCCAGTTTTTAATTTTTAACCAGTGTGTGACCCTTTTTCCCGGCTGATAGGTCTGATGCTTTTGCTTGGCCACGATCCCTTCTCCGTATTCAAGGGTTAGCTGTCGCCATAAGGTGTGTTTGTCCTTGTAGAAAGGGATGAGCGAGACAGGTTGGATAAAAGAGACATTTAAGGACCACCCCAACGAGGAAAAAAGCTGACGAAGCTTTTCCTTCCGTTGGAGATAAGAAAGTTGCGGGAGCTTTTGAGTGCCGATTTGCAAACCATCAAAGCATAAAAACCGGGCCGGATGGTTTCGGGCATGCTCCTGAATCTTTTCTTCCTTTTTCGTCCTCCCCCGTTGCTGGAGTAAGCCGAAATCGGTTTGCAACGGGGTTTTCAGGATAACCACTTCTCCATCTAAATAGAGAGGCAAAAAAGGTTCTATATCTTTCCACTGACTCTGTAGAAACGTGATGATCTCAGGAAAATGCTTCGTTAAATCCTTTCCATTGCGGGAAACAAGTCGTGCTCCTTCCTCTGTCCATTCTAAGGCAGCACGAAAGCCGTCGTATTTGACCTCGTATACCCACTCCTCTCCCTCGGGAATATCATCGGCTAATGTCGGGAGCATTGGTTTCCACATGCTGATGGCTCCTTTATCTGTACTTGATCCATCCTTAGAATTGGGAAATACGACCATTTTATACATGTTTATCATTCTTGCAGGCAGGATAAAAGCGTTTCTTTCGATGAATGCTAAAAAGAAAAGGAGATGATGAACGTGCATACGATGTGGAAAGGGACCATCAGCTTTGGTCTGGTGAACATTCCGGTAAAATTGCACGCTGCAACGGAAAACAAAGATATCCGTCTTCGCAATTTGCATAAAGAATGTGAAAGCCCCATTAAATATGAAAAAGTCTGTCCGGTTTGTGATAAAGAAGTTTCCAATGATGATATAGTGAAAGGGTATGAATATGCCAAAAATAAGTTTGTCGTTCTCGATGATGAAGACCTTGAGAACCTCAAAAAAGAGCAGGATGATAAAGCTGTTGAGATTGTCGATTTTGTTCAGCTGGAAGAAATCGATCCGATCTATTTTGAAAAGAGTTACTATCTTTCGCCCAATGAAGGTGGCGGTAAGGCCTATGCTCTTCTAAGGCAATCCCTTAAAGATACTGGTAAAATCGGCATTGCCAAGATCATGATTCGCTCCAAGGAACAGCTCGCGATTGTTCGGGTATATGAAAATACGATAGTTATGGAAACCATCCATTATCCGGATGAAGTACGCGCGGTGGATGAGGTTCCAAATGTTCCTGCAGAGACCGATCTGGGTGAAAAGGAATTGAACACAGCCAAAATGCTCATTGATGAACTGACTACTGAATTTGAGCCGGAGAAATACACGGATGAATACCGGACTGCATTAATGGATTTAATTGAGGCGAAAAAGGAGAATGATGAGGTCACAACAGCGAAAGAAAAGAAAACCGAAAAGCCGGATAACGTAACCGACCTCATGGAAGCCCTCGAAGCCTCCCTCGAACGCTCCCAGAAAGGAAACAAATCCAAGCCAGGGAAAAAAACCACAGCCAAGAAGAAAAAAGCGCTTTAAAGGATGTGGGGACTGTCCCCACATCCTTTAAAGCGCTAAAGCATGGTCAGGGATCTTTGGAGTTGTGTTTATTGATCCATGCAAACAGAATGACAAAATATGCGAAAATGGGGATAACAATAAAAGCGGCAATGACATCATTAATCCTGTTAAAGAAGTGCAGAGCCATGACCCCGACCAGTATCAGATGAAGAAAGATATGGAGGATATGAATATACTTCACGTGTATCACCTGCCTGCTATTAAAATATGGCCGAAACGGTTGGCAGGTGAATCATTACGCCCAGTTTTTCCGAACAAACATTAATGTGATGCTTTTGCCCCTTCTATACCATTCCGGGCAAAAGTCACAGGATTTTAAAAAAATCGGCTGTTTCTATATAATAAAAGAAGTTGGATAATCAAGAGACGTACATAATTGAGGTGGAAACATGAAAAAGTGGCTGCTATTCCTGTTAATGGCACTGATTTTCATTGGATGCTCAGACGATAACGAAGAAAGTCAGGTCAAGGAAACATCCGATCAGGAAGAAATGACAGAAGAAACGGAGGATAAGGAAAAAGCTTTACCCGAAACACTGACTATCCCCGTTACCGGCACGGAAGATTCCATCACCATTCATCTGGAGAATGCCCCTTTACTCGGACGCTACATGGCCGCATCCGGAAAACAAGCTAAGGAAATGGCATCATCCTTTAAAGCCCGGCATCTGACTGATGAAGCTGGTGGTGGTTTATACATGATGTCCTATGCCTGTCAGGGGGATAACAGGCGTTGCTCCTACCTCCTTATTCAAAAAGGAGAAGAGGAAAACACGGTCCCTTTAACCGATTTAGCTGTTTTTGTATCCTATCAGTTATCACCGGATATGGAAAAAATCATGCTCTTCTTTGAACGGGGCCAAAACGATACGAAAACACATGACATTCAGGTGGTCGATTTAACGGAGCATAAACTGCTTTCCTTACAAAATGAGGATTTAACGGAAGAAGTGTTAAACTACAATTATCCAATTGAAGCCATGGAGTGGGCAGATACCGACACCATAAAGGTCCGAGTACCGTCACACGTGAACCTTGAAAACAGTTCTCATAATTTAGGCGAAGAATTTATTCTTTTTGAAGTCACTTAAGGAACATTGAGAGGAGAGAATACTATGAATGAAACCATTGAAACCCTTTTAAACCACAGATCGATTCGTCAATTCAAGGATCAGCCATTATCTGATGAACAAATCCGTACCATTGTAAAATCTGCACAGCAGGCCTCTACCTCCAGCTACTATCAGGCCTATAGCATCATTGGGGTTACCGATGATCATATCAAGCAGGAACTATCCAATGTGTCCGGACAGTTTTATGTACGCGAAAATGCCCATCTCATGGTCTTTTGCGCAGATTTCCACAGAGCCCAGTTGCAGTCTGACGATGAGCTTAAAGAAAAAATGAGTGAAAACCTGCAAAATACTGAGCACTTTATTGTCGCCACGGTTGATGCGGCGCTAGCAGCACAAAATGCGGCCATTGCTGCTGAAAGCATGGGTCTGGGAATCTGCTATTTGGGGAGCTTACGAAATGACATTGCAAAAGTAAGCGAGCTGCTTGGCCTTCCTGACTATGTGATTCCGCTTTTTGGCATGGCCTTTGGTCACCCCGATCATGAGCCGGAAAAAAAACCAAGACTGCCACTGGATGCCGTTTACTTTGAAAACCAGTATGCCGATGACGCTGCGATTGAGGAACAAATAGACCAATTTGATGAGCATTTAAACGATTACTATCAAAGTCGGAGCGAAAATAGCCGAACAGATACCTTTACCGGACAAATCCACCGCAAATTATCCAAACCTAAGCGCGAGGATGTTACTGATTTTGTAAGAAGGAAAGGGATGAACCGAAGCTGAACAGCTGAAGTGTGAGTTCAACAGGGGGCTTCCTCCTTAAGTCTGTTGATATTATTTGAAAAACTTTCTATCCTGCACCGCATGGGCATCAAATGGCAATATAATTTGATGCTCTCTTTTTATTGTTATACCAAGGGTTAACCACTGTTCCAAAAATTGCTGTTTATGTAATTTTCTATACAATAAATGAGATAACATTATACCTTTAATAGAAAAAATCAATTCGACTTTCTGTTCCTTCTACTTTTGACTTTGGAATAAGCTCATATAATTTATGAAAGATTTTTTCTTCTTTTTCATCAGTTATATGACCAAGGACACCTTTTTCACCTGATTCTTTACAGAGCACATTGGCAATGTTTTTAACATATTCCTCCCCCTCGGAATCATCACCTTCAAACTGACCGTTTGGATTCACCAGAATATGAGCAACATAACTTAAATATTTCGCAATTTCCTCTACATGTGGAGCTGTTTCGGTATCCGTTTGATTACTGTATAAATACCACTGATGGAGAGCCATTGCAGCTTCTCCTATTTCCAAGGATGCTCTTTCTTTGTTGTACCAAGTTGTTTGAAACCCCAATAATTGACCACCCGAGTAAATTTTTGAAACAAATTGATTGTAGGTTAATTCTTCCCATTCATGAACCTGTTTTTGTTGTTGATAATCGGATACATAAAACCACAATGATATGATTAAAATGACCATAAGTGATATAGATATGAATTTTCTTCCTGTGAACATTCTCTTTCCCTCTTATAAATATATTAATATTTCTTTTCTTCTATAAATTCCTTTTCCTAATTTCCTGAATTTCCTCCTGATGTTTCTGCTTAAAGCTTTCGATGATTTCGCGTCTCTTCTTTTCCAGTTCATTGAATGCACCAGATTTTTCTGTCTCCTCCATCCATTTTTCATGCAGTTGATCCACTAACAGCTGAGCCCTTATTTGCTCCTTTACATGCTGATTAAAAAATTCATCAATAGTCAGATCTTTCGCCTCAAGGTAATCGCCAATTCCATATTTTTCATCCTTATGTTCCCTGGCTTGCTCCATGGCCCGCTCCATCCGCTTCTCCAGTTCTTTTTCATTTATCTCCAAATTTTCCTCTCTTGCTTTTTCCGCCAATGCTTTTTGAGCAAGAAGGCTGTCAATAATACTGGCTTTTATTTCCTTTTCACTTACATCCATATCCTCTATATTTCCCATTTGGTATTTTTGAAGTTCAAAGCGCTGATCAATGACCTCCTGTTCGATTAATGGAGGAGCAAATAGTAAATACCCTTTTGTATTCACCTGAAATGCAGCAAAAAAAATCACAACCGCGACCAGTGATACAATCCGTTTGGCTTTGTTCATCTCGCATTCCCCTTCTGTTGTATGTAATCTTTTGAGTTATCCTCTACTATTTTACTAGTTTTCTGAAAAGTAGAAAAGGATCCAGATTGATGCTTTTCGGTTTGCAGTTTTCTGACGCCAATACGATTGCAAAATTTATGGACTTTCAAACAGCGAATAAGGAATCCCCTCTACTACTCTTCCCTTTCTCCCCTTCATGGTCTGGGCTTTGGTTAAAGAGTTTAAAATCGACTCTTCTATTGCTTCTTCCACCCCCAGAAAAAGTTCATTCATCACCTGCGAATCATCCCTGATCAGCGCCTGTTTTTCCAAATAGTCTCCCTGCTCATTGTGCGGAAGGGTATAGGCATTGGAAAAAGCGATGACAACATCTCCACTTCCATGATGTACCCGGCTCCCGGTACGGGCCAGTCCGATCGGGGCCCGTCTGGCGATACGTTTTAGCTGACGATCAGAAACGGGTGCATCTGTTGCCACAATCATCATAATGGAACCATCAGGAATGTCGGACGGATCCATCTCATCTTTTTGGTACCGCGCCGCTTCTAATTCCTCTCTTTTTCCGAAATTACTAACAACAAGCGCACCAATCGTATATCCATCCTTAACTTTTCTGGATGAAGTCCCGATTCCCCCTTTATACTGATAGCACATCATCCCGGTTCCGGCTCCGACCGCGCCCTCTTCAATGTCGGCTTCTGCAGCCTCAATGGCCTGGACGGCATCGTTATTTTTCAGACGTTGAACTCTTGCATCATTTAAATACATATCATTGCATTCTCCGACAACCACGTTCAGTGACCCTGTTGTATCCCCTGCTTCCGGATTCTGCTCCAGCATATACGACAGGGTCCCCTGCCACACGGTTCCCACCTGAAACGTATTCGTAAGCATGATAGGAGATTCGATCATTCCAAGCTCCTCCACCTGCACCAGGCCGGCGGTTTTCCCGAAGCCATTTAAGACAAACGATGCAGCCGGTACTTTTTGCTGAAACAAATTCCCCTGATGAGGCAACACGGCTGTTACGCCAGTCCTGATGCAGATCTCATTGTCCGGATCCTCATACTTGGTCACATGGCCCACCGTAACTCCCGGAACGTCAGAAATCATATTCCTCGCTCCAGTAGCCAGAGTCCCGATCTTTACACCCAGCTCCCGAACTCGCTTTCGCATGAATCATCCTCCTTTTTGGTCCATTATAGCAGATGATGACCTGCTTCTCGCCTATCTATAAGGATATCTATCACAAGGATTCCTGTAGTGGCACATTCACCTAATTTTATACTTTTCCTCTCTGACCTGGGATATTCGACCATACCTATCCACGAAAATCTCATACGTTGTTAGTGTAGAATTTAAAAATCAGAAAAAAAAGGAGTGTTCCAATCGATGGGTTGCGGTAAAAAATTTAAGGACGATAATCGAGTAGCTGGCGAATTTACTGATGATAACTGCGTGTGCGACGTTGTTCGTGCCA